>CAIUWR010000001.1 GCA_903902915.1 uncultured Hyphomicrobiales bacterium
CTTGTCCATTCATTCGTCTCCATGGTTGTGTTGCAACTCCATGAAATACCAGAATGGGCAACCCCTGCTCGGGCTAGTCCCGGCAGGGGTTCTTGACCGTCACTCGCAAACGAATTTCCAGACATCAGGTTACAGTACCGATATTTCTCTCTTTGTCGTGAGAAACGACATATCTTGTCAATGGCGGAACACTTAAACTCGTCTTTATCGTGGCACACCCCTGCCCCGCTTAATGGTCAGCAGCAGCGTGGTCACATGCTCCTCATTATATAGGCAGCTTGTCAGCACCTTCCCCATAGCATCCCCCATCTTGACCTTGTCCTTTGCTGGACACTCAAATGGACACCTACAGGACCTTGGCTTTAAGTCGTTGAAATTCTTCGACAGCTTCCCGCAGCATCGCATCATAATCCTTGTGTCGGGGGTTCGAGTCCCTCCTTCGCTACCACACTTTTGTCGACCGTGGACCTCGCTGTGAACGGCTCCATCCTTGGCATGAAGCTGGACGATCGCCTGCCCTTCGACCCCGCCAGCCTGTCGCAGGGCGCCATGATTGCGGATGTGGTCACCAAGGTGGTAACCTGTTCAAGACATAGACAACCTGCGCTTCATCAGCGGCGATCAAGGATCGCTGCCGGGCCTGGAACCTTGGACTTATGAGCGCCGCAGGGGCTGGAACGAGCCGCTCCAACGGTCGCCCATCGCCATAGCGCGCGCGGACCCGCTGGCAGCCCAACGCGAGCATTTTCTCTCGGTGATCCGCCGCGTCGCCAAACCGATATGCGATGCGCGCGACGCAACGCAAACGATCACCGTCATCGAAGCCATTCGCGCCAGCATCCAAAAGATCAGTCAGACTTGAAGCGATGAGCCCATGACAGGGACAAAAGGGCCAGCCGACCATTCTCCCTGCAGGCCAAGATTGCCGGAACTGGCGATAAGCCATTCAAATTACTTAACGAAATAATAACCATACCTCACCAATATCGGTCACCGGAAACCGCAGCTTCGGGACATTGGCCGACACACGGGACTTGCTTGTCGGCGCGAATTGGAGCCAGAAAACCACCCCAGGGGTCGCAATGAAGCAGGGTCAACGATTTCGCGCCCCTCGCAAGCCGGCGTTGCTTAAACAAAATATGGAAAGACTGGTGACCGGCCTCGCGCTGCATCAGCAAGGCCGCATTGCTGACGCCAGACTTGTGTATGCTGACATTCTTGAGAGCGATCCACTTCATTTCGACGCCCTTCATTTGTCTGGTCTGATCGCATTCCAGACACGACAGATGGAAGCGGCCGTCGGCTTTTTCTCCCGCGCGATCAAGATCAAAACAGATTTTGCGCCGCTCCATTCGAATTATGGGCTGGCGTTGCAGGCGCTTGATCGACCGGATGAAGCGGTCGCAAGTTATCAAAAAGCGATCGCCATCAACCCGAATTTTCCGGAAGCCTACCTGAACCGGGGCCTTGCGCTGGAAGCCCTTGATCGGGTGGACGACGCGCTTGCGAGCTATGACAAGGCGCTTTCGATCAAGCCGGACTATGCCGAAGCATATCTCAATCGCGGGAATGCGCTGAAGGGCGCCCGTCGATTGTTGGAAGCGATCGCTGATTATGAAAAAGCGTTTTCCGTGAAACCAGACTACGCGGAAGCATATTACAACCACGGCCTTGTCCTGCGAGAGCTTGAGCGATTTGTTGAAGCAATCGCGAGTTACGACAAGGCGATCATGATACGACATGATTATGCCGCAGCATATATGCACCGCGGCGTCAGCTATCAACGTCTCGAGCGATTCGACGAAGCCATTGCGAGCTACGACGACGCCATCAGAATCAAGCCGAACTATGCCGAAGTTTACACAAAGCGCGGCGTAGCGCTCAACGCCATACAGCGCACGAAAGAAGCGATTGAAAGCTTTGAGGCTGCGGTCAAGGCGGATCCGGAATATGCAGAGGGCTACCTCAATCTAGGCGTAGCTTATCATCGCTCCAAGCGATATGATGATGCTTTGCGCGCCTATGAAATGGCGATTTCCATCAAGCCTGATTATGTTGACGCTCACTTCTATTTCGGCGTCACGATGAAAGATATGAAACGCTTCGCCGAAGCGCTTGAGAGTTATGACGCAGCGCTATCCTTTGATGCGAAATACGCCAAGGCGCATTGGAACAAATCCCTCTTGTTGCTGTCGCTAGGTGTTTTTGAAGAGGGATTTGCGCTTTACGAATGGCGCAAAGCGCAAGCGATACCCATGGGGAACCGCGTGCTTCCGCAACCGCTATGGCTGGGAACCGAAGATCTCAAGGGCCGGACAATCCTTGTTCATGAAGAGCAGGGAATCGGCGACATGATCCAATTTTGCCGATATGTGAAACTCCTCGAAGAAAGGGGGGCGAAAGTTTTTTTCGCTGTGAATGATCGCCTTAAAAACATCATGCGAACGATTTCCGATCAGGTGGAGATCCGTTCTCTCGATGATTTTCCGACAGATATCGACTTTCACTGCCCATTGCTAAGCCTGCCATTGGCGTTCAAGACGAGCCTCACGACCATTCCGAACCAGACGTCTTATATTTCAGCGAACCCAATCCGCTCCGCCGAGCTTCGGAACAGATTATCGGAAAACGGTGCAAGAAAAATATGTGGCCTGAGCTGGTATAGCAAAAACGAATCTACAGGACATTCCCGCAGCATCGACCTCGTCGAATTGTTCGACGTCCTTCACCCTGAAGAATACGCCTTCATCAACCTGCAATATGGCGACACGTCAGCCGACGTCAGAAAATTGGCCGAAGCGAAGGGCATCGACCTCATATCAATCGCCGAAATTGACAATCATCAGGACCTGGACGGATTTGCAGCGCTCGTTGACGCCTGTGATTGCATCATATCAATCGACAATACGACGGTTCATATCGCAGGCGCATTAAACAAGAGAACCTTCGTCATGTTGCCCTATATCCCCGATTGGCGCTGGATGGAGCACGGTGACGCCAGCCCCTGGTATCCCTCTCTACAATTGTTCCGGCAGAAAGTGGACGGGGACTGGACTGATGTTTTCAGACAGGTCGATGAAGCCCTCTCCAGAGTGATTTAGCAGCGCGAATGAGTCGTCATTCCTTGAAGGAGCGGTTATGAAGCCGGGAAAAAAATTCGGCCATGCGCCCAAATCACCCGGTCGCGAGACGCCGCGTGCGCATATACAGGACGCTTTGGCGCTCCATCAGCAAGGAAGGTTTGACGATGCAAGAATTTTATATCGCGAGCTTCTGAAGCATAACCCCGCCAACTTTGACGCCCTCCATTTGTCAGCGCTTCTCGCTTACCAGACTGCGCGACTTGATGAAGCCGATCAGCTTTTCGCCAAAGCCATCAAAGTCAAATCGGATTTCGGCGCAGCATATTCCAATTACGGGCTTGTGCTGCACGACCTGAAACGTTTCGACGAGGCGCTTTCGGCTTATGATAAGGCCATCTCGCTGACGCCCGACGATGTGGACGCATATTGCAACCGTGGGCTCGTGCTTCGCGACATGAAGCGTCTTGAGGAGGCGTTGGAAAGTTGCTACAAGGCGATCCTGATAAAGCCTGACCATGCATTAGCCTATTCAAATCGCGGAATGGTCTTGCGCGAAATGGGAAAGCTTTTCGAAGCGATCAACAGCTACGATCTGGCGATCTCCATTGATCCGGCATGCGCTCCCGCCCATGCAAATCGTGGCGTGGCTTTGCAGGACGCTGATCGGCTCGACGAGGCTCTGGCTTGTTGTGACAAGGCGATATCGCTGCAACCTGGAAATGCGGAATCATATTCAATTCGCGGCAATATCTTCCGCAAAATGAAGCGAATCGACGAGGCTGTTGCAAGCTATGAAATGGCGATAGCGCTCGACCCGCGAAATGCTGACGCCTATTCCAATCGCGGACTTTCGCTTCACGACCTGAATCGGTTCGACGATGCGATCATGAGCTGCGAGAAGGCGATTTCCATTCGCGCGGATCATGGAGAAGCCCATTGCAATCTGGGCGTTTCACTTCAATCTCTGAGGCGATTTGAAGAAGCGATTCCCTGTTTCGAAAGGGCGATTTCGATCATGCCAGATTATGCCGAAGCCTATTTCAATCTGGGGGTCAGTCTGCAAAATCTCAAAAGATCCGATGAAGCCATCATGGCTTATGACAAGGCGATGTCGCTCAACCGCCAGGAGGTCAAGGCGCATTGGAATAAAAGTCTCGTTTTGTTGGCCAATGGAAATTTTGAACTGGGCTTCGCGTTATATGAATGGCGAAAAGTGCAACCGAATCCACTTGGCGATCGGCGCTTCAACAGGCCACTTTGGCTTGGCGAGGAAAATCTTCTGGGCAAAACGATTTTGATTCATGAGGAACAGGGGATCGGCGACACGATTCAATTTTGTCGTTACGTCAATCTGCTTGCGGCCAAGGGAGCGAAAGTCATATTCGCGGTGACGGCGAAGCTTGAAAAACTCATGGAATCCATGGGGCAAGGCCTGGAAATTCGGCGGATTGACGACCTGCCGCATGTCTTTGATTATCACTGCCCGTTACTTAGCCTTCCGCTCGCATTCAAGACCAGTTCGGCAAGCATTCCTGCGCAAACACCCTACATCCATGCGGATGAATCAACCTCTGCGTCTTTGCGCAAACGACTTTCTGAAAATGGAAAAAAGAAAATATGTGGGCTTAGCTGGTTTAGCAAAAATGAAACGACAGGAGTTTCGAGAAGCGTCAATTTGCTCGACTTTTTCAACGCGGTTGATCCACGCGAATTCCAATTCGTGAATTTGCAATATGGAGACATGTCGGAGGAGATCGCCAACCTCAAGCGTCAAAAGGACGTTGAGATCATGAGCGTTCCGGAAATCGATAACTACAAGGATATCGATGGATTTGCTGCTCTTGTGGATGCATGCGACGTCATTGTCTCCATCGACAACACGACCGTTCATATTGCCGGAGCTTTGAATAAAAAGACGTTCGTGATGCTTCCATATGTTGCGGATTGGCGGTGGATGCAGGACCGTGACGATAGCCCATGGTACCCGTCGATACGGTTGTTCCGCCAGCAAATGGATGGCGATTGGACGGATGTTTTCAAACGAATAGATCGCGCGATGCTGGAGGACGCCGCACAGGTGGAGGATCATCCGTCATAGCTGCGGACGAGGTCACTCCACATGTGTCGGCTGCGCCCGCGCCAAAGCATCTTCGATGGCCCGGGCCAAAGCTTTCTTGTCGACCGGCTTCTGCAGGACGGGGATATTGTTGTAACCTCCGAACGCCACATCAGAATATGCGGTGCAAAAAATGAAAGGCAAAGCCTTGGCTAGCAGGACATCAGCCACACGATAAGACAGCTCGCCGCTGAGGTTCACATCGAGCACGGCGAGATCGAAATCTCCCGCCTGCGCTTTCGCCAAAGCGTCGTTCAGATGCGTGGCGACCCCCGCGACTTCATATCCCAGCCGTGGCAGCAGCTGCTCAAGCCCCAAAGCGATGAATGGCTCATCTTCCACCACCAGGATGCGTTTGACCTGCTTTTGTTCCGCTCTTTTCGTCATGAATTTGCGCTCCAGTCGCATTCTGCGGCGCGACCGCTTTGAGGTAGAGCGCAGAGGCGGCGCGAACAGGTCGCCACGGCCTGCGCATCGGAAAATTCTCAATAGTCACGACCAAGGTCTGTGATGAATGCGCGGATACTTACTTACAAATATTGATTTGGGAGGAATAGCGTCAACTTGGCAAACGTGTTTCCGGCCGCCTTTGATGACGAACGCATTTTTATTTTGGTGATAACTTAGCATTTGACTTGCACGACAAGGAACAGGCAAGCCACAATCATATGATGAGAACGTCTCGCGATTGGATGGTTTAGATAGTTACCCGACGGGTTCGTGCGAACGAACCCATCGAGGAATTGCGGCGCCAAAGTCTTTTCCGCCAGCAGCATTCGCCTCGGATCCTCGAGGGATCGCAACACACAGATGGTTTGAATCCATGAGCGAAACCGGGGTAAGGGCGAGCATCCTTGTTGTGGAAGACGAGATTCTTGTCTCGGGCCTCATCGCTGATATATTGACCGATAGCGGATTGAGGGTCGCCGGCCCGTTTCGGTCAAATCTCGAATCCCTGCGCTTTCTCGATCAGGATAGACCTGACGCGGCAGTCCTCGACTTCAATATAGCTGATGGAAACAGCGGCCCTATCGCAGAACGACTTCAGGAACTGGGCGTGCCCTTTATCGTGGCCAGCGCCTTTCCAAGAGAAATCGCCTCTGGTCCGGTGGCCTCGGCATTACGCTGGATCTCGAAACCGTTTAGTGAGGCTGCGCTCACCGAAGGCGTATGTGCGTGCCTTTTTAGCGTTAGTTTTAAATCTTGAGGCGATATCCTCTTGCGAGGTTGCACAGAAGCGGTTAGCAACTTATTTACGCGTGCGTGTTAGGCGTACTGATCAATGTAACCGGAACATGTTAAATGGCTCGTCCAACCATCGCCCAGGATTCTAAACTTTTCATCGCCGCCTTGCGCAAGCTTGGCTCCTCAGCGGGCAATGGCGCGCTCAGGGATGCGCTTGGCTGGAGCGAAACCCGATATTGGAAAGTTCATGCAAGCCTTTTCGAGGCTGAGAAGATTGCAAAGGGCCGCGGCCGCGGCGGTTCCGTCGCGCTCGTCTAAACCAATCGTCCGGTTTTAACAGTTAACCGGAACGCTTTGGTTTAAAAGAGTTAATGGGGCGTCGAACGCCTAACTCCAAGCTTCGGGCGCCCCTCTGCTCTGTGTCCGGGCCAAGCCTACGCCGCTTGGGAGCCCTGACGATTGGTCGGGCCGCCCTGCGTCGCTTCCGTCATTGCGTTGCGGATATAGTCGCGAAGTTCGGGCGTATCAGGGAGCTGATGGACCGCAGCAGCATGCTGGACCGCCGCCTCCATCAGTTCCTCTTCCGTGTCAGCGCTGATGGCGACGGTGCAAACGCCCCCGCCGGGCGCGGAACGGCAATCAATAAGTTTGCGGCCCATGCTGACCTCCTCATTCGTTCGACGGGCTCCCCGGCGTCCGGGTCGCCATAGAACGCACAGGGGCGGCCGGGGTTCGCTGGTCAGGCAGGGGCAAGCCCGTTAAATAGGATGCGCCCGTCATGTGGCGCGCCCAAAGGCGGCACGGCCGCGAAGGACCACCGCCCTTGACGGAAGCAGCCACTCCCCAACCTGCGCTCGCGGTCGAACATCTGAGCAAGGCTTTTGATGGTCGCATCGTCGTGAACGACGTATCGTTTTCCCTGGAGCCGGGCGAGATCGTCGGCCTCGTTGGCCTCAACGGCGCCGGCAAGACGACGACCATCAATATGATCCTGGGCGTGCTCGCCCCGAGCTCCGGCAGCGTCACCATCGCGGGCCTCGACCTTGCGGACCATCGGGAGGCGGCTCTTGGCGTCGTGAATTTCTCCGCCGTTTACGCCCCCTTGCCCGGCAATCTCACGGTGGCCCAGAACCTGCGCATTTTCGGCATGATTTATGATGTGCCAAACCTCACCGACCGCATCGGCGAGATGATCGATATGTTCGATCTGGCGCGTTACCGCGACACCCGCTGCGGCCTGTTATCGTCCGGGGAACAAACGCGCGTTTCGCTGGCGAAGGCCCTGCTGAACAAACCGCGGCTTCTTCTCCTCGACGAGCCCACCGCATCGATTGATCCTTCAACCGCCGATACGATCCGTGGGCATATTCGCGACTATGCCGCTCGTGAAAAGGGCGCGGTTTTATGGACGAGCCATAACATGTATGAGGTCGCCGCGGTCTGCACACGCATGATGTTGCTGTCGCGCGGTCGCATCCTCATCGAAGGCGATCCGCGGACACTGCCCACCGAACATGGCGCCGCCTCGCTGGAAGATCTGTTCATAGGGCTGTCACGCGAGCCGGATGAAAGGGCCTCCTCATGAAGATGCGACGCATTGGCGCGATTGTGCTTCGCCAGATCTATCTCTTGCGCGGCAGCCCCACGCGCGTGTTGCCGCTATTCGCCTGGATCGCGATCGACGTCATGCTTTGGGGTTTCATCACACGCTATCTGAACGCCATCGCGTCTCCTGGATTCGATTTTGTTCCCGCCATGTTGGGCGCCGTGCTTCTGTGGGATTTTTTGTCCCGCGTCATGCAGGGCGTGACCATGGCCTTTTTTGAGGATGTATGGTCTCGAAATTTCCTCGGGATCTTCGCCTCGCCACTGTCCCGTGCGGAATATGTTTCAGGCTTGGTGCTGACCGGCATAGGCACCAGCCTTGTGGGGCTGGCGGTGATGATCGCGCTGGCGAGCTCAGCTTTCGGTCTGTCCTTTTTATCTTATGGCCCCGCGATCATACCCGCGCTGCTGGTTCTCTTCTTGTTCGGCATCGCGCTTGGCGTTGCGGGCAGCGCCATGGTGCTTCGGCTTGGCCCTGCGGCGGAATGGCTGATCTGGCCGCTACCTGCTGTGCTCTCGCCCTTCGCGAGCGTTTTCTATCCCATCTCCACTCTGCCTGTCTGGATGCAGCCAATATCGCTTGCGCTCCCACCCTCCTATGTCTTCGAATCTTTAAGGGCGATCACCAATGGCGGACACGCGAATTACACAGACTTGACCTTTGCCTTGACGCTGTCGCTGGGCTACCTGGTGGCGGCGGCGGCCTTTTTCGCGCATGTCTATCGCGTCTGCGTCCGCACCGGCCTCATCGCCCGCTACAGCGCTGAATCTGTGTCGTGACCGCGCTGGGCTGCATCTTAGCGCATCCAACGCTGCTTTTCTGTGCAGGCGGACATAAGGGCGGCTGATCGAAAAGGGGCCGGCCCGCAAGTTTTGCGCGTGCAATGCCCCATGCACGCCCATTGAACGGACTGGCACGGAGTCTGCTTTCTTCTTCCTGCGCCGCCGGCTTCACCGGCTCGGCCTGATGGAGGCGACCTTGTCTGCTCCCGCGTCAAAGCTTGTGCTCGAAAACCTGTCCATGGTGTTCCAGACCGGAGGAAAGCAATTCGTTGCGCTGGAGCCTGCCGATCTGGTGGTGCCAGCGGGAAAATTCATCTCGCTCATCGGGCCATCTGGCTGCGGCAAGAGCACCCTCTTTAATATCATCGCAGGACTTCAGGCGCCAACCACCGGGCGCGTGTTGATCGATGGGCAGGACTACACAGGTTACATCGGTCAGGTCGGCTATATGTTGCAGAAAGATCTTCTGCTGCCTTGGCGCACGGTGCTGGATAATGTGGCGCTGGGCATGGAGATCAGCGGCGTGCCGATCAGGGAGGCGCGCGCCCGCGCTCTGCCGCTCATCATAAAATATGGTCTCGCAGGCTTCGAGCATCAATATCCTTCCTCGCTCTCCGGCGGCATGCGCCAACGCGCGGCCCTGCTGCGCACGCTGCTGGTGGAGCGCGACGTGGTGCTGCTGGACGAGCCCTTCGGCGCGCTCGATGCACAGACCAAATCGCAGATGCAGGAATGGCTGTTACAAATCTTCGCGGACTTCGGCCGCACGGTTGTTTTCGTCACCCATGACGTCGAGGAAGCCGTATTCCTGTCCGATGAAATCCACGTCATGGCGAGCAGGCCGGGCCGCGTGATCGAGACCTTGCCGATTGACCTGCCGCGCCCGCGTGATCGCGCCTTGGTTTCGACGCCGCGCTTCGTCGCCATGAAGAAATACTGCCTCGACCTGCTGCATCTGGGCGAGCAGGAAGCCGCCGCCTGACGCATCACGCCTATCGGGAGACGCTTTCATGAACGCCAAGACATCCACCCTGCCATCCGCAGCCACTTTTCCTGGTCCCAGGGCCACGGCTGGCGGGGTTCCGCCAAAGCGCATGGCGCGGCGCCTTCCCGTGCGGCGGATCTGGCCGACATGGGTCTTGTTCACTGTGCAATCCGGCATCTTTGTCGGCTTCGTGGCGCTGTGGGAAGTCGCCGCG
Source organism: uncultured Hyphomicrobiales bacterium (assembly GCA_903902915.1). GTDB lineage: Bacteria > Pseudomonadota > Alphaproteobacteria > Rhizobiales > Beijerinckiaceae > Terripilifer. Next base: position 9,972 of record CAIUWR010000001.1, read on the forward strand.
ATGACGGGACTGATCGACACTTTCTTCTGGTCGAAACCCTCCGCCATCGCTTCCACGATGGTAATTTTCTTCACCGAGGGCAGCGCCCTCACCGACATCGTTTACACTTTCCGCTCAACGATCCTGGGCTTCATTCTGGGTACTTCGCTGGGCGCTGTTCTGGGCATGTCCTTCTGGTGGTCGCGCAACTATGCGCTGATCATGCAGCCCTATGTCATCTGCCTTGAATCAATCCCCAAGCTCGCGCTGGCGCCTCTGATCATACTTGTCTTCGGCATGGGGCTCGCGTCGAAGGTCGCCATCGCGACGGCGCTGACGCTGGTCGTTTCCACGCTCACCGCCTATTCGGGCGTCCAGGCGGTGGACCGCGATCAGGAGAAGCTGTTCTATTCGCTGGGCGCCAGCCGGTGGCAGGTTTTCACCAAACTCGTCGCGCCCTCCTGCATTCCGTGGATCATCTCGATCCTCCGCGTGAACATCGGCCTTGCGCTCACCGGTTCCATCGTCGGCGAATTCGTCGCCTCGCAATATGGCCTTGGCCGCACGATTCTATACGCAGGTCAGACCTATGAAATCGCGCTCGTGTGGGTGGCTGTGCTGGTTCTCTCGGGCCTCTCGATGATCATGTATGTCGGCGTGTCATGGCTCGAGCGCTATCTGCAAAAGGGCATCATTCGCTGAATTTTTCTCAAGCTTGTCTTCGTCATAGCCTTCCAGGGAGAACGACATGACCAAAGCCTTCAAGAGCCTGCTCCTCTCGACCATCGTTGCTGTCTCTCTTGGCGGCGGCGCCTTGGGGGAGGAAAAGAAGACCCTGATCGTGGCCGAACCCGTGCATGGCACCGGTTATCTGCCGCTCTATGTGGCGATTGCAAAAGGGTACTTTTCCGACGCCGGTCTCGATGTGAAAATCATGACGGTCGAGAGCGGGTCGGGCCATACCAATGCGGTGCTGAGCGGACAGGCTTTCGCCTTTATTGGCGGGCCAGAGCACGACGCTTTCGCCAAGCTTAAAGGCGCCGAACTGCGGGGCGTGGTGAACGTGGTGGATCGTGGCAATGTCTATATCAATGCGGCCAAAGGCAAGGAGCCTGCGGCGGGCGAAAACATGGCGGACTTCTTCAAGGGCAAAAGCATCGCCACGGGTCCATTTGGCGGAACGCCGAATTCGATAACGCGCTATCTGCTGAAGAAATATAATCTCGACGACAAGAAGGACGTCACTCTGCAAGAGATGCCCAACTCGGCGGTGCTTTCGGCGGTGAAGACAAGCGCGGCGCAGATCGGCGTGACGACGGAACCCTTCCTGACCCAGGGCATCAAGCAGAACCTCTGGGGCGAGCCCATCATCAATATTCCCAAGGAGCTTGGCCCCTATGCCTATTCGACGCTCAACATCCGTCTCGACTCGATCCAGAAAGATCCCGAGACCGTGCGCAAGTTCGTGGAAGGCGTGATGAAGGGCCTCAAGTTCACTTATTCAGAGCAGGAAGAAGCCATAAAAATCGCCAAGAAGGAATTCCCGACCATGGCGCCGGAAGATCTGAAGGCGACGCTGGACCGTTCCTTCGCCGATGAGATCTGGAGCAAAGATGGGCTCATTTCCGAGAAATCATGGGAGACTGCGGAGTCGGTTGTTCTGGCTGCGGGCATTCTCAAGCAGCCCGTGCCCTATGGCGACATCATCGACATGCAATTCGTGAAGGGCGCGAAAGCAAACTGAGCCGCCAGGACTTAAAGGAACAACCCATGTCCCAACCCATCTGGAATCAGTTTCTCACCGAACGCGACAAGGCGGTCTTCGCGGCCTCCGGCTACGGCGCGCGGGGCGGCTTTGGCAAGCGTCCCGCCCTGCTCGTCATCGACGTGAATTACGCCTTCTGCGGCGACAAGCCCGAGCCCATTCTCGAGTCCATCAAACGCTGGCGAAACTCCTGCGGCGAGGAGAGTTGGCCAGCGGTGGCGGCCATCCGCACGCTCATCGACAAGTGCCATGAGAAGGGCCTGCCGGTGATCTACACCACCGGCGTGCGCCGCGATGACAATTGGGATTCAGGATCCTGGAGCTGGAAGAACGCGCGCGGCGGCGAGCGCCCGACCGTGCCCGTCAGCAATATCGACGGTAATGAAATTGTCGCCGAGATCGCGCCCGCGCCGCAAGACATCGTGGTCCTGAAGCAGAAGCCCTCCGGTTTCTTCGGCACCAATCTGGCATCCTACCTGACTTTGCTGGGCGCCGACAGCATCATCGTCACCGGCACGACCACGTCAGGCTGCGTGCGCGCCACCGTGCTCGACGCCTTCAGCATGAATTATCATGTGGCCATCGCCGAAGACGGCTGCTTCGACCGCTCGCAGGCCAGCCACGCGATCAACCTGTGCGACATGAACGCCAAATATGCCGACGTGATGAAGTCCGCCGAAGTGCTCGACTTCATCGACACCCTGCCGGAGGATCTGTTCGATCTGCCCAAGGGCTCCGCGCCGAAAATGGCGAAGGCATAGGGGGATCCCATGAATGACGGAAAAGCAGGCGTCCGCATCTGGGACGCCTTTCTGACGGAACGCGACAAGCGGGTCTTCGCCACCTCCGGCTTTGGCGCCAAAGCTGGCTTTGGCAAGCGCCCTGCCCTGCTCGTGATCGACGTCAGCTATGGTTTTGCTGGCGACAAGCGCGAGCCAATCCTCGACTCCATTAAACGCTGGAGCAATTCCTGTGGCGCCGAGAGCTGGGACGCCATCGCAGCCATCGACACTCTGGCGCAGGCCTTTCGCGCGAAGAACATGCCGGTCATCTACACCACCGGCCAGAACAGGTCCGATGGATGGGATGTTGGCAGCTGGGCCTGGAAGAACACCCGCACAGGTGAATCACTGCCGCGCCCGACGCACAACCTCGACGCCAATGAGATCGTGGCGGAAATTGCGCCCCAGCCGAAAGACATCGTGGTCTACAAACAGAAGCCCTCGGGCTTTTTCGGCTCCAACCTCGCAGCCTATCTGACCCTGCTAGGCGCCGACAGCGTGATCGTGACAGGAACGACCACATCGGGTTGCGTGCGCGCCACGGTGATCGACGCCTTCAGCATGAACTATCGCGTAGCGGTGGCGGAGGACGGCTGCTTTGATCGTTCGCAGGCAAGCCATGCGATCAATCTGTGCGACATGCATGCAAAATATGCAGATGTGGCCCACTCATCCGAAATCCTGACCTATCTCGCCACGCTAGCGGATGACCTGTTCCCCAATCTGCCCAAGGGCGCGGCGGCCTGACATACGCTCGGCATGGGATCTGCATTCATTAAAGGCGCGGGCGTTCGGCTCGCGGCCAGGCTTCGAACATATGAACCCCATTGACCTGCGCGGCCTCGAAATCTTTCTCGCGGTTTGCGACGCTGGCGGGCTGACATCCGCCGCCCGCACACTCGATCTGACCCAAGCCGCCGTCTCGCAGCATCTGGCGAAGATCGAGCGGGAGCTCGGCGTGCAACTGGTCGACCGCTCCGTGCGGCCCCAGCAGGTCACGCCGGCCGGCCATTATCTGCGACAGCGCGCCCGCAAACTCTTCGGCGAATTCGACGACATCCGCGCGGGCGTCGCGCGCTATCGCGAGCGTGACATTCCAGAGCTGCATATCGGCCTCGTCGAATCCATCGCGGTGGCGCTGTTGCCCCATCTGGTGGCGCGCATCAAGTCGCGCGTCGGCTCGCTGTCGATCACCAGCGGCACCACCCATCCCCTCATGCCGGAACTACGCGACGGCGCCTTCGACATGATCGTGACCACCGAACGGCCGGACGGGATCGATGGCGCCGAAATGATGCCGCTACTCACCGAACCGCTGCTCATGGTGCTGCCCAATTCGCAGGAGCCGCCGCAGGACTGGCAGGGCGTCGCGGAGTTGGCGGCGCGGCTGGAATTCGTTCGCTTCGGCCGCAAACGGCGCCTGTCGAAGCTCATTGATCACCAGTTCTCCCGCTTTGGCATAGAGACCCACGGCACGCTGGAATTCGATTCGTCTTTCGCCATCATCGACCGGGTGCGCCAGGGGCTTGGCTGGGCTGTCTCCACGCCGCTCTGCATCTTCGCAGCGGGGGTGACGGGCAAGGACGTCTCGCTCGTGCCCTTCCCCTCCTCGACGCCCATGCGCTGCGTCAATCTGGTCTGGATGTCGGAGCGCGGCAGCGGCCCTGCGCGCCTCGTGGGCAACGCCTGCCAGGGCATATTCGAAGACCTGATCATCCCCGAACTGCGCGCCCGCGCGCCGGGGCTGGAGGATCGGGTCGCCCTCGCGCAATAGCCGCCCGAATTGGCAAGCGGCCCGGTCTCGGTTAAAGCCCTCCCACAGACAGGGAGACAAACATGGACCAGGATCTTCTCGACCGCCTCACGATCAAACAACTTGTGGACAATTGGGTGGTGTGGCGTGACGCCGGTCACTGGGATCGCTTCCGCACCGTCTGGCACGATGACGGCGTGATGCAAGCCACCTGGACGCAGGGCACGGCGGACGAATTCATCGCCATGAGCAAGGAAGGCTGGGCCAAGGGCGTCTCGATCCTGCATTTCCTCGGCGGCAATTCCATTGATCTGGCGGGCGACCGCGCCATTTCCCAAACGAAGATGACCATCAGCCAGCGCGCGCTTGTGCATGGCGTGCTCGTGGATGTGGTCTGCACCGGGCGCTTTTATGATTTCATCGAGCGCCGCGATGGAAAATGGGGCTTCGTGCTGCGCCAGCCCATCTATGAGAAAGATCGCATGGATACTGTGGATCCGGCTGGCAAGGTCGAGCTGGATCAGAGCCTGCTCATGAGCTTCCCCGAAGGCTATCGCCACCTCGCCTATCTGCAATCGCAGATCGGCTACAAGATCAAGATGAACATGCCCGGCCTGAAGGGTGAGGCCGTGGAGGCGCTCTACCAGCGCGGCGCGGAGTGGCTGGCGGGCGGAGCGCTGTAACGGCGCCAACCTTGGCGAATTTCAACTGAATAAGGCCGGACGCTCTGCGCGCTCCGGCCTTATTCAGTGTCTGCAGCCCAAGAAAAATGGCCGCCGCATCTCTGCGACGGCCCTGTTTTGCGTGGATCAGGCGCTCGGCATGTAATCTTTCCAGAACTGCCAGAAGTCGCCCAGCACGGTGCCCGGCCACGGAATGGCGAGCAACCAGTCGAACAGGAAGTAGATGAAGAGCGTCATGAAGATCGCCATGGGAAGCGTGATGCTCCAAGGCTCCTTTCCTTCGATGCGCATGAACAGAACGATGAAGATCGGAACCGTCGGGATGAGGCCGATCAACGCCATCGAGGTCAGGAAGAACACCATCCACCCGAAGAAGAAGACGCCGCGCAGGATGATCGTGGAAGGCGGCAGATGGGTAATGTTGCTGCCGATGTCCATGTGCATCTTTTCTTCGACCTCACCCTTGCGGGCCGCCTCCGCAGAGCGCGCCTTGTGCACCTCGCCCTTGAAGAGATCGTTGGCCAGAGAGAGCGAACAGAAGAACACCGCGCCGCCGCCGACGATCATGGGAATGATCCTGGCGTAGAAGTTCCAGGTCATCGCCTCGGCCAGCATCGTGACGAAGATCACGATCAGGAACGCGGGGAACACCTGGGTCCAGGCGAACTTGGGCGCATGGAAGTCGGAAAGCATGCCCTTCAATCCGCCGTGCGCCTTCACGTCCTGCAAGAAGGGACGCAGCAAGGACAGCAGGGCCATGACGAACATCACCACCACGAGCGGACGCCACATCCACGAGACGCCGTAGCGCTGGATGGAGATGAACATGTAACGCTCGAGAATGCTGCCCAGAATGAAGCCCAGCACCAGCGGAGGACGGGGCCATTTGAAGTGCTTCATGCCCCAGGCGAAGACGCCGAAGAACAACAGCGAGTAGAGATCGCCCCACTGACGCTTGCCCTCGAACGCGCCGATATAGACCATGCAGAGCACGACCGGCAAAATCAGGGAGTAGCGCAGCGACGCGAGCTTCGCGAACTGGCTGGAGAAGATAAAGCAGAGACCCGAGCCGAGCACATTGGCGATCGCGATCGACCAAACCATCGAATAGGTGATGGCGAGGTTCTTCGTCAGCATGTCCGGTCCCGGGACCAGACCGTGCATCAAGAAGGCGCCCAACAAGATCGCCATGCCGGCGGAGCCGGGCACGCCAAACACGATGGTGGGGATGAGCGCGCCGCCTTCACGCGAACAGGTCGCGCTTTCCGCCGCGATGACGCCGCGCACGTCGCCCTTGCCGAAGGTCTTCTGGGCGTCCTTCTCGGTCTTCAGCGCGTGGCCATAGGAGATCCAGTCGATGACGGACGCCGAGATGCCGGGGATCGCGCCGATGACGGAACCGATCCAGGCGCAGCGAATGTTCAGCCACCAATGATCGAAACAATCCATGGATCCGCGCCACAGGCCGCGCCAGTTGTTCTCCATCTTGCCGCTCTGCACCACGGCCGTGCGGGCGACGAGGAGGTCGCAGAGCTCTGGAAGCGCGAAGACGCCGAGCGTCAGCGGGACGAGGGGCAGGCCTTCCCACAGGTAGAGACTATCCATGGTCCAGCGCAGGGTGCCCGTCTGCGGATCGGAGCCGATCATCGCCAGCATCATGCCGAAGCAGGCTGCGGTGAGGCCGCGTAGCGGCGAATTGCCCGAAAGCACCGCGACCATCGAAATACCGAACACCGCGAGCCCAAGCAGCTCCGGCGAGCCGATGAAGAGGATCAAGGGGCGCACGATCGGCAGGGCGACGGCCATGAGCATGGCGCCAAACAGGCCGCCAATGAGCGCGGACATATAGGCTGCGCCAAGCGCGCGCGCCCCCTCGCCCCGCTTCGTCATCGGATAGCCATCGAGCGCCGTGGCGGCGGAAGCTGAATGGCCTGGGGCGCCAAGGACGATCGCCGAGATAGGATCGCCATGCGTCGTCGTCGCGGCGAGACCCAGAAGCAGCGCCATCGCCGCGGCCGGGTCCATGCTGTAGGTGAAGGGAAGAAGCAGCGCCGTTCCCGCCACCCCTCCGATGCCCGGAAGAATGCCCAAGGCGAGCCCGCTCAGAACGCCGCCCCAAAGAAGCAGCAATCTATGCGGCTCGGTAATGATGTCCAGGCCCTGCCCAAGGGCGTTAAACCAATCCAGCATCTAGGTACCTTTCGGGTTGTTGATCCGCCTGCGCGGATCCCCGGTCCTTGTGTGACCAGACGCGCCCCACCAGCGCGCCTGCTGTTCAGACCCCGAACCCACTGTCCTCCAACAGGTGGCCCGGGTGGCTTATCGACGTCTCGGCGAAACGGCGCCTTCGTTGCCGTTCCGCGCTCAAACCGGCGCAAGGCCGGTCGCCGGTCGTCCGCCCCACGAGGCGAACGGAGCGCTCGTCATCAGACAGGCGGCCCCCTGGCGTCAAGACTGCGGACAGGGCTCCGCTTACCCAACGTTTCCTGCCTTGCGGCGCGCAAATCGTCAAATCGGGAACGGCAGAACGCGAGGGTAAGCTGGCGGGACGCTGCGGCGAGCCACGAACGCAGGAAGTCGATGACGGCGCGACGCAGCGGCTCACGGCGGTAAATGCCTGACAAGCTCAATGGGCGCATACATAGGCTGTCCACTCTCATCCCGACCCGCTGCCCTGTCCCGATCCCGATCCAATTCCAATTCCCGACCGCTCAGGTTCCGACGACGTCCGTTTCAAAGCGCCGCCGACGGCTGGCGCGTGAACCTGAACGAGCGGCAATCCCTTGTTTCCGGCCGAACTGGCCGCCCACGAATGCCGCGAGCAGACAATTCGTTTTTATTGGGGCGGATATAAACACAAAGTCGGAAGCCTTAAAAGAAGAACAATCCTTCGCTTCCTAAGCTAGAAATGGATTTTGCATTGCAGCATCGGATTGTTTTGCGGATGGCGTGCAACTTTTTTGGAGCCAAAAAAAGGGCCTTCTGTATTTTGCGCTGCACAATTTCAACAACTAACGCATCGTTATTTGTCGGTGAAACCGAATAACAATGATTTGATCGTGACCGGCACCGTGTTGGACGGCAGACGCACGCGCCCGATGTCGACGAAGTCAAAGTCCCTCAATGCGATGGCGTCGATGACCAGAACGTCGTTGCGCAGGCCAAGATCTTCTCGCAAAATTGCGCCCAGCGACTGCGCCGCATCGCCTTCAAGCATGAGATAAAGCGGCGCTCCGACGGCGATCCTGTCAGCCATGCCCGCCACGATCCCTTCTGCGAAGGCGCGCAAGCGCGCATAATCGGGCGCGCCGCGCCAGCGAAAGGCGAGAGCGAAATCGTTCGCGGGTTCGTCGACGCCAAGGAAGGCGCGGTGCTCCCCGATGGCTGCGGCGAGCGCGCCCGCCTCCACCGTCTCGCCAAAGGTGAAGTCCGGCTGGATGACACGCAGGTTGCGGCGCGGCAGCAGGGCGGCGTGGTCGGAGATATGGATCGTCTGCCCGCTGATCTGGACGCTGTGTTCCGAGGCGCCCAATGCGGTGGCTCGGATGCACTCTCCCGGCGGGGCCAGCGGCCAGGGCAAGGCGCCCTCGTCCAGCAGTTTGCGAAAGGCGCGCCCAAGTCGCCAACCAAGGTCGCCGAAGTCACGCTTTTCGCGGCCATAGACATATTCGGCGACGCCGCCCGACACCATGACCGCGTCGATGGCGCCCAGATCGCTGATCGGATCCGTCACGAACAGGCTCGCGACTTCGGCGGGGATTGGCCGCCCGACGAGCGCCGCCACCAGCGCCTGCGCCATGGCCTGCGCGACGCGGGTCATATCCTGCGGGCTCACGGCCTCGCCAAGGCGCCAGTTCAGCCCGCCCTGCGCCGCATGGCGCGCGCCCGCAGGATCCAGCCTCGTGATCTTGTTGTCGAGATCGACCGCCATGAGCCGGCCGCCGACCTGCAAGGCTGCGGTGGCGACCACGCGACCATTGTCGGCCACGGCGAATTTGGTGGTCGCGCCCCCGATGTCGATGTTGAGGATGCGCCGCCCTGCCCCCTGGGCGGAGGCCGCCACTGCGCCGGACCCATAGGCGGCCAGCATGGCCTCCATATGATCGCCCGCAGCGGCGCAGACCAGTTCGCCCACCTCGGCCGCCACGCGCTGCGCGATGGCCTGCGCATTCGCCCGCGCAGCCGCCGCCCCTGTCAGGATCACCACGCCGGTCTCGATGTCGTCCGGGGTGAGCCCCGCCGCATCGAAAGCGCGGCTGACGATGGCCCAAAGCTTGTCCTCGTCAATGAGATCGCCGTCGCGCAGGGGCGTCAGGGCGACGGGAGACATATAGAGCGTCTCGCGCGCCTTGGCCTGGCGGCGCAAGGCCCGGTGCTCGCCCGGCCCGCGCATTTCGAGCCGCGTGAAGATGACCTGCGTGCCCGAGGAGCCAACATCGAGGCCCATGCTGATCAAAGGCACGCTTTCCAGCGATTTCGAGTCGAGGGGGAGAAAATGCTCGTCGTGATCGTGATCGAAGTCGCCTTCGCCATGCTCATGGGCCGACAGCGCTCCGTAGCGGTGGTCCGCCTGGGAATGCGGGCTTTTTCCCTCGTCCTGCGGTGAACCGGGCATGTCATGGCTCTGGCGTTTCAAGGGCCGCCCGAAGGCGCGGATTGAATGGATATAAGGCGCTGGATAACTGGCGCGCAACAAAATGGCCGGGCGCGAGGCCCGGCCATGAACGTCGCCTTCGCTTTGGCGAAAGACGCTTACTTGGAGCCCTTGCGCTCGCCGCGCAGGAACTCGCGCACGATCTCTTCGGTCAGCACGATGCGCGGATCGAACTCCGGCGCGTCTTCGAACTGGTCGAGCGTGTTGAGGCCGATCTGCTTGAAGATGCGGTTTTGCGAAGAGATGAAGCGGGCCGGCTTCTCCGGGTCAGCATTGAAATGCTGATGGATCGTGTTCGGCGGGATGTAGATCACATCGCCAGCTTCCCAGTCGAAGCGCTTGGTCTCGTCCAGCGGCTTCCACTCGAAGACGTCGGTGATCTCGACGTCGCAATCCTGATGGATGTCGTAGCCGCGGCCTTCGAGCACATAGACGCATTCTTCGGCCAGATGCCGATGTTTGCCCGAGCGCGAGCCCGGCGGCAAGATCTGCATATAGGCGTCGACCGTCTCCATGCGGGTGTTCATGCCTTCGTTGATCAGATGCTTCAAAAGCCCCTGACGCGACATTTCCCAAGGCATTTCGCTCGGCCGAACAACCTTCTTGCGGCGCGAGTTGCGCGAAGGCGCATCCTGCGCGTCATCAAGAAGACGCTGATAAAGACGCTCGTTGCCTTTGCCCTGCAACCAGCTTGACGTTTCGCCCCAGGCCATCAGTAGCCTCCTTCCGGATGATTCAAGTCGTCCTCGATTTCGCGCGCGATGAAGCCCTCGGATTCGGGGGTCACATCAACCGGGCGATCCTTCACGGTCTTCTGGAAGAGCATGTTGAGGAAGAGGTACATGGGCTTCGTCTTGATGACGATGGCGCGCGCCGGCTTGGTCGCATCCGCATTGAAATGCTGATGCACGCAATTGTTGTGGACGATGGCCACGTCGCCAGCCTGCCAGTCATAGCGCACGCCGTCATGGATCTCGTAGCCGGTGCCGTCGAGAATGTAGAAGGCGGCCTCGTTCACATGGCCATGCTTCTGTGAGGAGGCGCCGGGCGCATATTCTTCAAGATGGAGATGGAAGGTCTGGGTGATCCCATCCTTGGGCTCCACATAATGGCGGCTGAAGCACTGCGGTCCGTCAATGAAGCCGATTTCCTTGGCCTTGCGGACGCGTGGCACGGCGCGCAGGCGGTCCAGCTCTTCCTTGACGTTATAGGCGCCCTGAATGGAACGGACGAAGATCCGGTCCTTCTTGGAATGATAAAGATTGGCGATCTTTTCTTCCCGGCTCTGATTTTCCGAATTATGCCCGATCGGCGCGTTGGCGGCGCCTTTCTGGACCCTGGGCTCTGAATCCATCGCTTCGTTCCTCGCTCGCCGCCGGATGCGCGGCTCCCTTTGCAGTTCATTTGCTTTTCGGCCCACCGACGGGCTCTGTCAAGGGAGGGTGCAACCGGCGTGGCCGAGCCGAGCCTCTTTAATGCAGGCGTAAGCGATGATTGCTTTTTCCTCGTCGATGCCGGTAAAACCAACCCGAGCTGAGGACCCGGCGACCCGGGCCCCCGACGCGCCCACCAGGAGGTTCGCCCAGATGCGCTATATCGACTGCTTCAATCACTTCTTCCCCGACGCCCTCTGGCAGAAAATGATGTCCACCCCCGGCGCGTCCGCCGACATCGGTGCGCGCATGCGCGGCATTCCTGCGATCTATGACCTCACCGAGCGCATGCGTGTGGTCGATCTGTTCCGCACGAACAAGAACTACTCCCAGGTGATCTCGCTGGGCATGCCCCCGCTGGAAGCTCTGGGCACGCCCGAGCTGGTCGAAGAATTCGCCCGCCTCGCCAACGACGGCCAGGCCGAACTCTGCGCGAAGCATCCCGACTATTTCTGCGGCTGGCTCGCCTCCCTGCCCATGAACTCCCCCAACGCCGCCAAGGAATGGGAACGCGCCATCTCCATCGGCGCCAACGGGTTGCAGCTGCATTCCAACATCAACGGCAAGCCGCTGGATGACGAGGAATTCCGCCCGATCTTCGAAATCGCCGAGAAACACAACAAGCCGGTGTTCCTGCACCCCTCGCGCGGCGCCTTCGATCTGCCCGACTACAAGACCGAGTCCAAGTCCAAGTATGAGATCTGGTGGACCTTCGGCTGGCCCTACGAGACCTCGGTCGCGATGGCCCGCCTGGTGTTCGGCGGCGTGATGGATCAGTTCCCGGACCTCAAGGTTCTCGCCCATCACCTTGGCGCCATGGTGCCCTTCTTCGAAGGCCGCGTCGGCCCCGGCTGGGATCAGCTTGGCAACCGCACCACGGACGAGGACTACAAGACGCTGCTGAAGAACATGAAGCGTCGTCCCCTCGACTACTTCAAGGACTTCTACGCCGACAGCGCGGTGTTCGGCTCCAAGGCTGCGACCGAATGCGGCTTGTCCTTCTACGGCGCCGACAAGGTGCTCTTCGCCTCAGATTGCCCCTTCGACCCTGAAAAGGGCCCGGGCTACATCCGCGAGACCATCCAGATCCTCGAGGATCTGAAGCTCTCGCAGGAAGACATGGAAAAGATCTGCTACAAGAACGCCCAGAGCCTGCTCGGCATCAAGTAAGCGGTTCTTTCCGACCCGCCAAAAACCTGGACGCGCCGGTTCCCCCGGCGCGTTTTGCATGGCGACGATGGCTGACCTATTCGCCGTTGGCTGGCGACGCGAGGGCCCGCGTCGCCTTACCGATCTGGGAACGTTCGAACAAAATGATCACCGGGATCGCCATAGCCAGCGGCAACAGCAGATAGAAAAGGCGCCAGACCAGCAGGGCCGCAAAGACCGCCGTGGCGGGCACGTTCGGCATGACGGCCAGAAACACGGCCTCCATCACCCCGACCCCGCCCGGCACCTGCGAAAGCAGACCGGCGGAAAAGGACAGAAGGAAAGCGCCCAGCACAATCTGGAACCCGGGGCTTCCGTCCGCTGGCAGGGCGAAATAGATGATCCCGGCCGCGCCCATGAGTTCGAGCGGCGCCGCCAGACATTGCCGCGCCACGACGGGCAGGCCCGGATAGACCAGTTTGAAATTGCCGATCTTCAGGGGCCGCAGCCGCAGCCAGGCGCCCAGCACATAGACGAGGCAAAAAGCGAGGAGCCCCCCGCCCACCAGCCGCGCCGCGCTGTCGCCAATGGCGAAATGCCGCGACAGGGAGGTCAGCGGCCGAATGATCTCCGGCTCCGCCACAAGGACGGCGCCCAGCAGGAGCAAGGTGCCAAAGGCGAAGGTGAAGGAGCAGAGGGCCACGAGCACTGCGATTTCCGCCGCGCTCAGGCCCTTGGCGGTATAGGCGCGCAGACGCACCATGCCGCCCGAAAAGACCGACGCCCCGATGTTGTGCGAGATCGCATAGGTCACGAACGAGCAGACCGCTATATAAAGGTAGGAGATGCCCCGCTGCTTGCCCAGATGGATGAGCGAAATGCGGTCGTACCAGGCCAGCGCGGCATAGGCGACGAGCGTCGATGCGAAGGCCAGCAGATAGGAATGGGGCGGGATCACCGCCAGCTTGGCGCCGATGACGCTCGCGATCACCTTGATCTGCGACCACAGGTCGCCCGTCTCCAGCAGCGCCTTGACCGCCAGATCGCTGGCGGCCTCCGCTTTCAGCTTCTCATATAAAAGCTTGACGGACAGAACGACGGCCACGAGCCCCAGGAGCGGCCAGACATAATCCAGATAGCGCTTCATGCCTGCACGTTCGCCTGCCGGTTGGACTACGTCGGCCCGCCGCCGACGCCGCCATCCCTGCACGAGCGGGCGCCTCCTTGCAAGCGCTCAGATGCACAGCTCATGTTTTCGCGCCCGCCTGGCTTACGGGCGCGAGGCTCCAAGGCCAATCATGTCCATATCGACGCGTTCGCGCAAAGGCTCCAGGCGGTCGCCTTTCTCGCGTCCGTCCAGAGACTGGGCCTTGCCGAGTTCCTCCAGCGCTTCGGCATGACGAGCCTTCGCCTCCTCAAGCTGCGGGCGCAGGTCTTCGCTCGATTGCTTGAGATTGTCGCGCCGCCCGCGCGCCGCCCGCGCATAGGTGGAATAGGCGAAATGGCTCATGTCCGAGATGCCGCTGCGTTGCTCCTCCAGCGCGATCTCCCGATCAAGATCGGCCGCCATGCGCCCGAACTCGGCGATCATCGCTTCGATCTGCGCCACTCGACGGCGCTTTTCTTCTGCCTGGAACCGCTTCAGGCGGATCAATGTATCCCGCGACTTCATACGCATACTCCGAGACGCAGATTAATGGCTGCCGGAAGTCCGAAGACACCGGGGACGAAACACTCCGCGAGACAGGGTCACCATGGCCTATGGAAGTTGACCGTTCCTTACCCAGAGAGAGCCGACCCTCAACATTTTTTCCCAAAATCTCCGCAAGAAGATTCGGCGCCGGGCAAAGTGATTCTCTGTGAACGTTAACTAGATGCTAACCAACCTGCCCAATCCTGGTAAAATGGCTGCTTGCCCCGATTTGGGCTCTGGTCAGGCGGCGACTCGGCGAAGACACGAGGAGTGTGAGTCGAAAGAGTCGCTTAGCCCCTGACGTTAAACTTCCTTATCAAGAAAATAATGAGCGCCTTCGTTCTGAATTTGCCTCACTTTCAGCCATTTTCAGAGTTTTTACGATCATGCTTGCATGCGGGAATCAGATTTTGTTAACCATTGCCTGTTAATTTTTTAACGGCGGAATTCGGCGGGCCAGTCGCCCGTCTTTTGGAACCGCTTCGCCGGGCTGTTTGCGTCGGCCGGGCTTGTAGACGCGTTCCATGGGGCAATGGTGGGGACTGACATGCGCGTATTATTGATCGAAGACGACAGCGCTACGGCCCAAAGCATCGAGCTGATGCTGAAGTCGGAGAATTTCAACGTTTATACAACCGACCTGGGCGAAGAGGGCATCGACCTCGGCAAGCTCTATGATTACGACATCATCCTTCTTGACCTCAATCTGCCCGACATGTCCGGCTATGAGGTGTTGAGGACGCTGCGCGTCGCCAAGGTGAAGACGCCCATTCTGATTCTCTCCGGCCTCGCCGGCATCGAGGACAAGGTTAAGGGTCTGGGCTTCGGCGCCGACGACTACCTGACCAAGCCGTTCCACAAGGATGAGCTTGTCGCCCGCATTCACGCCATCGTCCGACGCTCGAAGGGCCATGCCCAGTCGGTGATCGCGACCGGCGACCTTGTCGTGAATCTTGACCAGAAGACGGTCGAGGTCAGCAGCATGCGTGTGCATCTGACCGGCAAGGAATACCAGATGCTCGAGCTGCTCTCGCTGCGCAAGGGCACGACCCTGACCAAAGAAATGTTCCTCAACCATCTCTATGGCGGCATGGATGAGCCCGAACTGAAGATCATCGACGTGTTCATCTGCAAGCTCCGCAAGAAGCTCGCCAACGCCAGCCAGGGCCGCAACTACATCGAGACGGTATGGGGCCGCGGCTATGTTCTGCGCGAGCCTAATGACGCTGAAGAGCGCATTCTGGCCTGAACGCACGCCGGGCGCCGATCACAAAACCCTGTTTGCTGAAATGACCCCCGAACGTTGGACATCCAACTTCGGGGGTCTTTTCGTTGCGCGGTTTTCGGTTTGGGCGCTCACGAAAAAAGCCGCCGGAGAACCGACGGCTTATTCCACATTCCGAACTGATTTTTTTATTCGGCGGCCTGCGCGGCGCAGGCGGCGCCGGAGCGCGCTGAAATCTCGATGAAATCCGGGGTGATCTGCGCGTTGATGTCCATGCTGCACTCACGCGCGATCAAGCCCGTATAGAAAGCCTGCACGCCGTGTGCGTCCACATGCTCGGTCTTCGGCTCGCCCGCCATCAACGCGGGGACGTGATCGGCGAGGCGCAGATGCGAACCCTTCGTGTTGACCGACATCTGCGTTTGGCCCTCAACGTCCATGATGCTCACGGTGATGACGCCGCCGCGCGGAATCGTCGCCGCGGCGATCAGGCACATGTTGAGAATCAACTTCACCTTGTTCTTCGGCATGAGCACGCGCGCCGCGTTCCAGTCGAGCGTTGTGCGGTCGTCGACAAACAGGTTGCGCGCCACCTTTTCCGCGTCGCCAGTGTCGATGGAGGCGCCAGCCGACCCTGCGGCGCCAAAGGCCAGACGGCAGAACTGTAGCCGGGCCGAGGCTGTATTGGCGCTCTTCTTGATCAGCTCGAGCGCGAAATTCCGCATCTCGGGGTCGGTCTCGTCCTCCAGCACCTCAAGGCCGTTCACGATGGCGCCGACCGGGCTGATGACGTCATGGCAAACCCGTGAACACAAGAGCGCCGCGAGGTCGAGGGGATCCAGAGCGAAAATCGACATGTGCGTCATCCGTATGGAGGGCGGGGCGCGCCCTGGCCTGAAGACAAGACAATCCCGTCCAGCGAAAGGCTGGCGCAAAGGATACGCGAACGCTACTGAAACAAAATACGGGAGAACGTCAGGAAAGATTCGACTCAAGGGACTCCCGATTAAATATTGGTAATCGACTGATTCGGGCTTGGGAAGCCCCCATTTGAAACTGCTGGCGCCCCTTCGCATTTTACGCATGCTGGCGAGCGGACACCGTGGAGGACCGGGATTGCGGATGACGGGCGCATCATGCTCATTTGCATGGACATGGGGTGTCGGCTTTGGCGGAGCAAGGAGCCATGAGCTTGGGCCATGAGGTGGATGGAGCCGCGCGGGAATTCGCGCGCATAGCCCTGCTTGCCAGCGAGCCGGTCATGCGCCTCTATGCGGATGGCCCGACCGCCCGCCTGAAGGCCGACATGAGCCCGGTCACGGCGGCGGACGTCGATGCTGAAGCGATGATTATGGAAGCGCTGGCCCGCAGCTTCCCGGGTGTTCCCGTTGTGGCCGAAGAGGCCTGTTCCCGCGACGGCGTTCCGCGCGAAGCGCCAGCGGAGGCGATCTTTGTGGATCCGCTGGACGGGACACGGGAGTTTCTGGCCCATAACGGCGAGTTCACCATCAATATTGGCCTTGTGCTCAATGGGTCGCCGGTGGCGGGGGCTGTCTATGCGCCAGCTTTCGGGCGGATGTGGTGGGGCGGCTCAATGGCTTTCGGCGCGCATCTGGCGCCCGGTCATCCCTTTCCTGACGCAAACCCCGGCGTCCTGTTACGAACGCGGAGCGCCGCCTCCCCGCTGGTTGCGCTCGAAAGCCGCTCGCACCAGACCTGGCAAACAAAAGCCGCGATGGCGCGCCTCGCCCCGGCCGTTGGCCGCCCGATGGGCTCATCCATCAAATTCTGCCTCATTGCGAGCGGCGAGGCGGACGTTTGCTTGCGGTTTGGGCCGACCATGGAATGGGACACAGCGGCGGGCGACGCCATCTTGCGCGCCGCTGGCGGCATGACGGCCGCCATCGACGGCACGCCGCTTTTATATGGCAAGGCCGCCCAGGGATTTCGCAACCCCAACTATATCGCCTGGGGAGACACGTCCGCCTTGCGGGATCTCTCGGAATTCGAGCCGGCGTGAGGCGTCCTCGAAATCTTCTGTTAACCAAAAGTCGCCAGTGTCTTAGGCAAGTCGCGCTGGCGAAAGACGCTTCGCGCGCCTGCTGGTCGGGCCGCGCCTTGGTAAGGTCACGTTTCAGGCTCAGCAATTAAGCGCGCCGCCACTGGCGCTTTCGGATGGGAAATGCAGATGAACGCTCTCTCGCGCAGGCAAGTCGTTTCTGGTCTCGGCGCGGCTTGCCTTGGAGGCGTGTCCAGCGTGGCCGAAGCGCAGTACGACCGTCCGCAAAAGTTCCAGACCAAGGAACTGATCGATAGCGGCCATCAATTCTTCGGAACCATTTCGCGCGGTCTGGCCCAGGTGGTGGAGACCGCTGGCCGCCGCTGGGGACAGCCCAACGCCTATATCCTGGGCCAGGAGGCCTCCGGCGCCTTTTTCGCGGGCGCGCGGTTTGGCGAAGGCAAGATGTATACGCGCAACGCCGGGGACAGACCCGTCTACTGGCAAGGCCCCTCTCTGGGTTTCGACGCCGGGGCTGACGGCGACCGCACCATGATGCTGGTCTATAATCTGCCCTCGACGGAGGCGCTTTATCGCCGCTTCGGCGGCCTTGATGGTTCCGCTTATTTCGTTGGCGGCTTCGGCTTCACAGCCCTCACCGCTGACGAGATCATCGTGGTGCCCATTCGCTCGGGCCTTGGCGCGCGGCTGGGCGTGAATCTCGGCTATTTGAAGTTTACGCCCACGTCGACATGGAACCCCTTCTGAGGGTGGGCCATTGACAAGGTTGCGGCCCCCGCCGACACCGGACCGCGGCGCGAGCCTGTTTTGATTTTCATCAGCAGGCGTGTCATCCTTGAGAGGTCGAACGTGCGGTTGGCGCCTTGATCGAACAAGCCATGATCTTTTCGTTGGGGTTCCTGATCGCGGGGCTCCTGTCGCTTCTGTTCCTGCCGGCCTTCTGGCGGCGGGCGATGCGCCTGTCCATGCGTCGCCTTGAAATGTTGACGCCGCTTTCCATGGACGAAGTGCTCGCAGAGCGAGATCAGCTGCGCGCCCAGGCGGCTGTCGACGTCAGACGGATCGAGCAAAAGCTGGAAGCGGCGCGTGAGGATCGCGCCCGCCATATGAGCGAGATCGGCCGCCGCGCCAGCGTCATCGCGCAGCTGGAGGGCCAGATCGAGGACGTTCGCGAGGCATTGCGTGCACGGGAGGCGGAGCTGAGCGCCGCCTGGGCCGAGATGGGGATCCTGCAGATCGACTCGCTCGACATGACGAGCCGCATGCGCAAGACAGCCGACGATTTCGTCGCCCTGCGCATCGACGAAGCCCGCTTGCGCGAACAATTCGATCTGCTGCGCATTGAAAAGTCCGCTCTTGAGCTGAGCGTCGAGGCTCTGCAACGGCAGGATCATGAGTTGCGCCAGGCGATGCAGGTCATCCAGCTGGAGCTGGACGCAAGCGACGCAACCGGGGCCCAACTCGCAAATGAGCGCGATTTCTTCCGCGACGAGGCCGAAAGCGCCGCCATGCGGGGCGAGCAATTGACTGCGGCGGTGGAAGAGCTGCGCTCGCGCGTTGTGGAGCTGGAGGAAAGCGAGCGAACGGAAAGGCGCGGTCGGTTGAGCGCGCAGAAGGATCTGGAGGTGGTGACAAAAAAACTCCTCGCCGATTCGCGGGCCCTCGCAGCCCAGGCTTTCGTGGCGCCAGCCACGCGCGACGTCGGGGAACATCAACCTGTCGCCGCTGTGTCCATGCGAGCCGCCGACCCCAGCGTGGCACAAGCTGCGCCGCCCGTCATGCTGCATAAAGCCCTGGTCAGCGCCCCCGTGAGCGAGGGCGAGGCGCCGCCTGAATCGGACGCCGTTGAAGACCAGATCAACATTTTGCGCATGCGGGCGGGACTGCGCGCCGCAACGAATTGAGTCCCCTCAACGCCGCCTGTGCAAGATCATGGGCAGTCCGCCGCGCGGCCGCAGCGTGATGCGCATGATGGGCTCGACCTCGTGGCCCGGCGCGAGATCGAGCCGGACATTTTTCATGATGCTCGCCAGCAAGACCACCGCCTCTTGCAGAGCGAATCCCATGCCGATGCAAAGGCGCGGCCCCGCCCCGAAGGGGAGGTAGGCGAAACGATCAATGGCCTCGCGTCGTCCGGGCATGAAGCGGGTGGGGTCAAAATAATCGGGCCGCTCCCAGAGCTTGCGATGACGATGCAGCACCCATGGTGAAATGACGACCGTTGCGCCTGCGCGGATCGGGCGCCCGCAAAGTTCATCCGGCCCGATGGCCTCGCGGCTGAGCGAGGCGGCGGGCGGATAGAGCCGCAAAGCTTCATCGAAGGTCGCGCGCGTGCGAACAAGTTTTTGCAAGGCCGCCTCCGTCACGCCCTCCACCAACGCCTCGTCCACCTCCCGCTCGACTTGCGCGCGCCATTCGGGGTGCAGCGCCAACAAATAGAGCGACCAGGCGAGGCCATTGGCCGTGGTCTCATGGCCTGCGCCGATGAAGGTGAGCACATTGGCCCGCACTGAGGCCTCGTCGAGCCCCGCGCCCGTCTGGGGATCGCGCGCGCTGAGCAGGCGGGTCAGAAGATCGCGGGGCGGCTCGCCCTCCTGTTCCGTTTCCAGCCAGCGCCGCCGGGCGGCGACGATGTCGTCCACAGCCGACGCGAAGAAGCGCAATGACGCCTCGGGCTTGCGTTTGCCGACGCGCGGCATCCAGCTCGGCGCCCCCGCGATATCGAGCGGATGCAGCCTGCCGATCGTCTCGAAATAGCTCCCCATCGCCTTCACGAAGCTTGCCGGATCGCGCGCCAGGCCTTGAGGAAAAATCGTGCGCTCCAGCACGTCGAGGGTCACGCGGGACATTTCGCTCGCCACATCGATGCGGCGACCCTCGCGCAACCCGCGCCAGCGGGCTTCGAGCCAGGACGCCGATTGCGCCATCGCAGGCAGAAACTCCGCCACCGCGCGGGGGGTGAAGAGGGGGGCCAGAGCCCGGCGCTGCATGCGCCACTCGTCCCCCTCGGCCGTGAATAGGCCATTGCCGAGCACCGGACGCAGGATGCGCAGTTGCAGCGCGTCCTTCCGATAGTTGGCCACATTGTCCACGAGCACATGGCGAATAGCCGCCGGGTCGCTGACCACGGTGACGGGGCCCAGCAGACTGTCGCTCTGCACGATGCTTTGCTCAAAGCTGCGACGCGTCCAGGTGGTGAGCGGATTGCGCCAGAGGCCGAGGAGAAAGCCAAGCTGGCCAGGCGCCGTCTCGCGCGGTTGCGGGGCGGCCGGGCGTGGGGCCTGCTTGCGGGGTGGCGCAAGGTCTGGATATGCGGTCAGGTGAACCATGAGACCCTCCGGTGAAAAATGGGGCGCGTCGCGCGCCGCGCCAAGATGCGCGCGGAGGTTCATTTTCATTTGCAGCGCCCCAGTCCAGATTTCCCGGTTTTCCGGGCCTTCCAAAGCCGAACGACGTCCGCATCGGTTGAAAACGCTTGAGCTTGATTGATTTTTGCCTCTCGTCGCGCTCACGCCCTTGCGCCTGAGATGCCCCACCGCTATACGAACTCGTCCGCGCCTCACGCGCAGCCGCTCCGTTCGTCTATCGGTTCAGGACAGCCGCCTCTCACGCGGCAAAGGCGGGTTCGATTCCCGCACGGAGCGCCAAAACATCTGATTTCACTCATCTTTCTGTCCTGGAAGATAGGCGCGGCCATCTGGTTCCCTTTCTGCCCCAAGCACAGCGCGCGTCATCGTTTCGGCCGCTTGTTTCCAGCATTGCCGACAACAGAAATTATGCTGCTATATCTTTAGCTTAAGGCGAAATGGGATTATCTTTGCCGCTTGGCTTCAGCATACCTCAAGTCATAGTGATCACATGCTGAAGATCACGCGGTGGGTTCGAAAGATCCCGACAGTTGGCGAGGCGACTGGCGCGTCACGCGGCGCTGGCGACGAGGTGAGGGACTATGCAGCATCGCAAAGGTTTTCGGGCACCGGCAAAAGCGCAAGATTCAGGCCTTCTTCAGAAAAAGATAGAAGCCGGACTTGTTTTTCACCGGCAAGGCAATTTAGCTGACGCGAAACATGTTTATGAAGAGATATTGAAATCCAGTCCCAACAATTTTGATGCATTGCATCTCTCTGGCCTTCTTGCCTTTCAAACTGAAAAGTTTGGCGATGCGGAAATCTTCTTCGTCAAAGCGCTCGGCGTTAAATCGAATTTTTCGCCCCTTCATTTCAGTTATGGGTTGGTTCTGAACAATCTCAAGCGATTTTCTGAAGCGATCACAAGTTACGACAAGGCGATCTCCATCAATCCAAATTATGCCGAAGCGCACCAGGGTCGGGCAGATTCGCTGAAAAGCTTAAAGAAATTCGAGGAGGCGATCGCCGGTTTCGACAAAGTCATTTCTTTGAAAAAAAACGCCCCGGATGCATATAACAATCGCGGCTATATCTTTTACGAATCAAAGCGGTTCGATGAAGCCTTGGCGAGCTATGATCAGGCGATACATCTCAATCCATCCTATGCTGAAGCGCATTACAACCGCGCAAATCTTCTTTTCGAGCTGAACAGGCTTGACGAGGCTTTGGCGAGCTTCGAGGCGGCGATACGCGTCAAGCCTGATTATGTGGAAGCACATAGCAATTTTGGACAGCTACTGAGCAAGCTCAGGCGGTTCGAAGACGCATTGACGAGCTACGACAAAGCCATCTTCTTCAAATCTGATTACGAGGAAGCGCACAATAATCGTGGCGTCGCGCTTCAGAATCTGGACCGCTTTGAAGAGGCTTTGACCAGCTACGACAAGGCCATCGCGATCAAGCCCGATTTTGCTGAAGCTTATAATAATCGCGCAAACGCCCTGAGGCGACTGGGGCGTCACGACGAGGCGCTAGCCGATTATGAAACAGCCATTTCTTGCAAAGCGGAATATGCCGGAGCGTATAAGAACCGCGCTGACGTTCTGAAAGACTTGAAGAATTATGATGAAGCCTTGAGAAGCTATCACACCGCCATTCTCATCAAACCAGATTTTGCCGACGCTTATAACAACCGTGGCGAGATTTTGAAAAACATGAAGCGTCACGAGGAGGCGCTGGCCAGTTATGACGCCGCGATTTCCATCAATCCCGACTTTTCGGAAGCTTACAACAACCGCGGCAACGCCCTGAAAGAACTCAAGCGCTATGATGATGCGCTGACAAGCTATGACGCCGCGATCTCCATCAATCCCGATTTTGCAGAAGTCTACAACAATCGCGGCGTCACGCTCCGCCATTTGAAACGATTTGATGAAGCCTTGGAGAGCTACGAAAAGGCGATGTCCATCAAACCCGATTATGCGGACGTTTATAACAACATTGGCGCCACGCTACGTGAAATGAACCGATTTGACGAGGCCTTGGAGAGCTATGAAAAAGCCCTCTCGATCAAGCCTGATTATGCAGAGGCCTTCTACAACCGTGGCGTCACGCTTCAGGATTTATGGAGGCTTGACGAAGCGCTTGAGAGCTATGACCTGGCCAGCGTCATGAGGACGGATTATGCAGAAGCATATTGGAACAAGGGTTTTCTCCTTCTGCTCATGGGACGATTTTCAGATGGCTGGCGGTTGCATGAATGGAGAAAGGATATCTATGGAAATCGC
Organism: uncultured Hyphomicrobiales bacterium; assembly: GCA_903902915.1. GTDB lineage: Bacteria > Pseudomonadota > Alphaproteobacteria > Rhizobiales > Beijerinckiaceae > Terripilifer. The sequence continues at coordinate 32,743 of CAIUWR010000001.1, forward strand.
TCCTTCATGAAGCCATTATGGCTTGGACTTGAAGACCTCAATGGATCGAGGATACTGATCCATGAAGAACAAGGCGTTGGCGACGTCATTCAGTTTTGCCGCTATGTGAAATTATTGGAGGCGAAAGGAGCTGAAGTTGTCTTTGCCGTCTCAGACAAACTGATGACGTTGATGGGGACCATCAGCGAGTCGCTTGAGGTTTGTTCGATCACAAACATCCCGTCCGATTTTAATTTCCATTGCCCATTGATGAGCCTGCCGCTGGCGTTCAATACAGGGACCGCAACCATTCCGGCCAAAACGCCCTATCTTTCGGCGGACCGGATTCGCGCGGACGAATTTCGTAAAATTTTGTCGCCTGACGGAACCAGGAAGATTTGCGGCCTGAGCTGGCATAGCAAGGCCGAAGAAACAGGAGCCAGGAGAAGCGTCAATCTCATGCAGTTTTTCAGCGTCATCGACCCTGCGGATTATATCTTTGTAAACCTGCAATATGGTGACGTGTCTGAGGAGATTGCTGAATTGAAAGCTTCGAAGGGCATCGACGTCATAAGTTTTTCAGACGTTGACAACTATCATGACATCGACGGATTTGCCGCTCTGGTCGATGCGTGCGATGTCGTCGTGTCGATTGACAATACAACTGTTCATCTTGCCGGGGCGTTGCACAAGAAAACGTTCGTCATGTTGCCCCATGTCCCCGATTGGCGCTGGATGCTGGATCGTGAAGACAGTCCTTGGTATCCGTCGTTACGATTGTTCAGGCAAGATTCACCGAGTGATTGGTATTCCGTTTTCAATAAGGTTGGATCAGCCCTTCGTGAGGCGCTTGATGAGATGAATTGAGAATCGGCGCCTGAGCGCTCCGCCCTGACGGCGCGCTGCGCCCAGACAAGCCGCGCCAGATCAGGAAACGGCTGCGATCTGCATGTCCCACACAGCCGAGGCGCCACTGTTCTCATTCGCGTTCGCGTTGAATTTCGTCGGCTTTTTCGGGGCGTCGCTGGTGTTTGTCTTGCCGGAGACCAGCATGGCCCACGCCGCCTTCATACCCGTGGCGTCCCCCTTGGCGATCGCGTCTTCAAGGGCCTGGAAATTCGGGTTCTGGAGCAGATTTGTCGCTGCGGCGACGGAAGGCGAGGTCGTCGCATAGGCCTTGGCGCCGCCCAGCGCTGCGCCTGAAAAGCCGCCTGCGCTCGCAAGCTGCTGCAAATCCGCGATCATCATCTGAATGGCCGAGCGCGCCCTCGCCTGATCGCCTGCCTGGATCGCCTGGTTCAGGGCGAGGGCCGGTGAGGCCTCGTCGCCTTCATAGCGTGCATTGGCGCCAGCTGCATTCGAGACTGCATTCGCGGCCTGAACGCCGTTACGATTGCCTGCGGTGGCCATAAGTTGTCTGGCCAAGGCGAGATCCGCAGAGCGCAAAGCGACGCCCATCTTGCCCAGGAAGCTTTCGGCGTTCACCTTGCCGCCAACCGGCAACTGGCCGATGATGACCGCATAAGCGTCATTGGCGGCCGCAAGATCGCCTTCCGAGATCGCTTTCGAAAGAGCGTCGAATTCGCCGCGGCGCTTTTGCCATTGCGCATCGTTTGTGCCGGGCGCGTACCCGCCGCCTTGTATTCTCATGTCCATACAGGGCTCCTACAACGACATTCAAATAACGTTCAGCATTTTTCATGCCAAAAATTAACTGTTTATAAACAAAGCCTTAAGTGTGAATTTTCGACCGCTGGTCATTTTGCGACGCTGCGCGAAGCGTAATCGGCGCCAAACGGGCCGCGCGCATCCGCAGCCCGCATCTCGATGAAAAAGCCGCCGGGAGGCGGCTTTCTCGAAGCGTTCAGGCGACCGGCGTCGCGACCGGAGCCGTCGTCGTTGTCGTTGTCGAGGCCGTGCTGCTGGCGTCCGTCGCTCCCGAGATCAGCTTGGACCATGCGCTCTGCATGGCTGTGGCGTCACCCGCCGTCACGGCCGCTTCCAGGGACTGGAAGTCCGGGTTCTGGAGGAGATTGTTCGCGGCGGTTACAGCCGACGACACGGTTGAGCTGGCGGTCGCGCCGGTCGATCCGGTGGAGGCGAGACTGCCCATATCCGCGACCTGCTGCAAGTCAGCGAGGATGGTCTGCATGGCGGACTGAGCTTTGGTCGTGTCTCCAGACTGGATGGCCTGGCTGAGGTCCAGCGCCGGAGAGGAGCCGCCGCCGCCATGATGATGATGACGATGCCCGTGGCTGCTGGAAGCTGCGGCGGTCGAGGACGTAGAGCTCGTCGCGCTTGTGGCGGTCGCGGCGGCGGTGGCGTCAGCGCCCTCAAGCGACGAAGCTGCTTGCGTGGCGCCAGTGCTTGCGTTGGCGAGCTGATCGCCCATTCCCTGAAGCCGCACGGAGAGAAGTTGCTGAGCGCTGCTGATGTCGCCCGATTGAAGAGCGGCGCCAACCTTGGACATGAAGCCGTTTGGGTTGGCGTTAGCGCCAGCCGGAAGCGAACTCTGGATTTGCGCATAAGCAGCCTGAGCGCTGGACAGATTGCCGCCAGAGATCGCCTGCGCCAGCGCGTCGAAGTTCTGGCGACGCTGTTGCCATTGGGCGTCCTGGGCGCCGGAAGCGTAACCGCCGCCACCGCCGTGAATTCTCATTCCCATCATAATCTCCTTGCTTTCAGCCCCGCGGCGGCGTCAGCATTTGTTGTGCCAATGAATATTTTGTTTTAAATCATTATGTTAGATCACGCCTCAAGCGCGCCGGCCGTCGATTTAACTTGCCCGAAAAGCTTTTCCGCCGCTTATTCCATAAAGCCCCGATCTCCGGCTGGCCCGGGCCTTGCTATGCGCCGCCACGGGGGCCTGCCTGGAAGATTGCTCATGACCATGAATATACTCTGCATCTCCGGTAGTTTGCGGAGTGGTTCCTACAACAGCTGTTTGCTCGATCATATGGCTGGATATTTGCCCCAGACATGCCGGGCTGACTTTCTGAACCCACGAGATGTTGACCTGCCGCTATTCAATGAAGACCTTGAAGGCGACGCTCGACTACGGGAGAAGGTCGCGCTCCTCCATCGGCGTTTTTCCTCTTGCCGCGCGCTATTGGTCGCTTCGCCTGAATATAATGGCCAGGTGACGGCTTACCTCAAGAACCTGATCGATTGGGTCTCGCGCCTCGCCTACATCGATTCCCGCTTCGCCAATCCCTTCGCTGACAAGCCTTTGTTGCTTTGTAGCGCCTCAACGGGTTCGAGCGGCGGCATGGCGGGGGTCGCGCCTGCGCGCGCGCTATTTGGATATGTCGGCGCGCTTGTCCTGGGCGGCGCCGTCTGTGTGCCCTACGCCGCTGATAAATGGTCGGAATTGGGCTACATGTTTGACGACGCCCTTGAGGGCTATATCGCGGCGTCGGTTGCACGGCTGATCTCCGTAGCGGCGATTCCCCGCCCCTGAGCATCAAAAGAACTGGAACATCCCATGGCGCATGCGCTCGTTCTTGAGCTTGCTGGCGGCAATGACATCGACATTCTTGACGCGATCATCTCAGCAGGCCACAGCTTCACCTTCCTGACCTCGGATCTCGCCCTTTATCAGCAGCAGCCAGCGGTTGCGGCCGTCCTGGCGCACGCGGTCGAATGCCTGGAATTTCCGGGCTTCACCTATGCACATTTGGAAGCGACGCTGGTTGAGCGACATGTGACGCGGCCCTTTGATGCGCTGATCTGTATGGTGGACATCCGCATCGTCGATGCGGCCCGTCTGGCGCGGAGCCTCGGCTTGCGTTTTCTCAATCCGCAAACTGCAAGCCTGTTGCGTGACAAGTTCAGTGTCCGCCAGAAGCTGGAGGCGAGTGGGATCGCGCAAGCAGGCCATATGCTCGCAACCGATGAGCAGGAAATGATGGCGGCGATCGAGAAGCTTGGCTTCCCGGTTCTGATCAAGCCTTGCGATGGTTACGCCTCGCAAAATGTGGTGGTGATCGGTGGGCCGGAGGATCTGGAGCCGTGGATTTCCCCGGTGCCTTCCCTAGCCGCGCAATCGACCGATTACGGGCTTGGCGTGCACTCAAATCGACGTTTCATGGTCGAACGATATCTGACGGGGACTTTTATCGGCTGCGACACGATGAGCGTCGGGGGACGTCATCATTTCCTTGGCGTCAATGAAAAGGTGATGTGCCCGCCGCCGTCCTTCACGATCAGAGGGGGATGTTTCATGCCCGCCGCGCCGGAGATGGAGAAGCTCTCGGCCTACGCCTTTTCCTTGCTCGACGCCGTCGGCTTTGATTTTGGCGCCGCCCATATCGAGATGATGATCACAGCTGAGGGGCCGCAGCTGATCGAAATCAATCCGCGTCTGGTCAGTGCGAAGATTCCACGGCTTATGGGCTATGGGCTCGGCCGCTCCGTTTACGCGGACCTCGTGTCGCTGCATCTGGGCGACGCCTCGTTCCTGACGCAAGCGCATGAAAGCCTGTTCGCCGTCACCCGTTGGATTCTGGCCGATCGAGTTGGGCGGCTCACCTCGGTCATTCTGCCTGAATGGACGGATGCAGGCATCCGCAGCTTCGAAATTCTCAAACCAATGGGGGCTCCGGTCGGGCCGCCGTTCGAAAATGTTGATCGCATCGGATATGTGATGACTTCTGCCGCCACCAGAAAGGAGGCGGAAACGCTTGCCGAGCGCTGGGTCGCCGATCTCCGGTTGGTGATCGCGCAGGATTGAGCCTGGCCGAACGTCGATGAGCCGACCGCAAAAAAGCCGCCCGGAGGCGGCTTTTCCTTGGTCTCACCACGGAGATGGCCTTCAGGCCGCCACTTGCTGTTGTGCTGTCGATGATGTCGCGGCCGCAGTCGCGGCGCTGCTCTGGGCTGCCGATCCGGAGATCAGATTGGTCCATGCGGTCTGCATGCCCGAGGCGTCGCCGTTGGCGACAGCGTCTTGCAAGGCCTGGAAGTCGGGGTTCTGAAGGAGCTTCTGGGCTGCGGAAGCAGCCGAAGACGCCACGGAATTGTAGCCCGAGCCGCTGCTGGCTGAGCCCGTCGGGTTGGCGAGACTTGAAAGCTGCTGGAGATCTGTGACGATCGTCTGCATGGCGGACTGCGCCGTGCTCGTGTCGCCTGACTGAATCGCCTGGCTCAACTCGAGCGCGGGAGACTTCCCGCCTCCGCCATGGTGATGACGCCCATGTCCGGCGGTCATCGATCCGGCGGCCGAAGCTGCATCAGCCGCCACAGCGGCATTGGCGGCGGTTACGGCGTCCGACGATGACGTGGAGCTGGCGGTCTGGCCACCCTGCTGATTTTGTCGCGAGGCCAGCAGCTGCTGCGCCGTGCTCAGGTCGCCCGATTGCAAGGCCGCCCCGATCTTGCCCAGAAAGCTGTCAGGGCTGAGATTGGCGCCGCCGCCCGGCATCTGGCTTTTGATTTTCGCAAAGGCGTCGTTGGCGCTGGAAAGGTTGCCCCCGGAGATCGCCTGCGACAGGGCTTCAAAGTTCTGGCGACGCTGCTGCCATTGCATTTGCTCTGCGGCGCTATAGCTACCGCCTTGAATACGCATACCCATATCACGCTCCCGACCGAGCCCCCGCCCTATCGACTAGCATTAACTATACATCCGGCCCAAGTATAAGATAAAACATCGTTAATGCTTTATTACTTATACCCAATTCAGGCAACGCCGTTTACGATAGGACGGACGTAACGATGCAACCTTTAGGACGCAGGGCTACTTTTTTGCACAATTTAAACTCTGGAGACTGATGCCGTCGTGCAATGCCCGTCCATGACGATGAAGGCGTTCCGGGTCGCGTGGAACGAGCCACGGGAACATCAGTTTCGTAACAATCAGACTTCGCGGACCAGCGCTTATTGTAAAGCTAAAGTTATTAAGCGCTCAACAGAAGCATTTTTGCCACCTTTTGCTCGCCGTGAGTGGCGGCGCCGGGTTGAGGGGCGATCATCTCAAGGATCGTCCCAGGAGGATATTTATATATGGTCTCAATTCTGCCCTGACCCGACCACAATTACCGTTCGATTCTGGCTGCAGCGTCACCCTTCTCAGCCGCCCAGCCCTGGTGGCGCTCCGGCCGCGATCACCCGCAAGGGTGGTCGGGGATTGTCGGCCCCGCCGCAACGGGTTCGAGCAGGCTTCACCCCGGACCCGCCTCTCCATCGACGCGCGCGTGTCGAACAGGGAATTCTGGAACAAATTCAATAAGCTTTGGCTTGCGCTGACGCAGCCCTGCGGCGTCGCTTTCCCGAGTGGCGCCGTATTTTTTTCCATTCGCTCTGGGCGGAACGCGGCGTCAGCGCGTTAGGGGACTGAGCGCCGCCTTTCGTCAGCCCCCCAGCCCCGGTGGCGCTCCGGCCCCGATCATCCGCAAGGGTGGTCGGGGTTTGTCACGTCAAGACGAGGCGCAATGCTTTCGTGGCCGGATAAACACGCCAGGGGATACAAACCTGAACTTGACGTTTGAAAAGTAACGCAATAGGCTACAGATATTGCTTTTATCCTGCATTGAGGCCCTGTCATGTGGCGGTCACCCCGCGCGGCTTTCCGTATGTTCGCTCGCGACCAGAGTGCGGTCGCAAGCATCGAATTCGCTTTTGTCATCTATCCATTTCTCGGAGTGATCCTCGCGATCGCCCAAAGTTTCATTTCGCAATATTATATCTCCTCGATTGACCGCGCGACGCAGAAATTCGCTGCGGAATTGAGGAGCGGCGTTGACGTCATTAAGGGTCAGACGGCGCAGTCGATCATCGCCAACAAGTTCTGCCCCAATCTGCCTGCGGGGCTGGATTGCAATAGCGTCATCATTCAGCTGATCGACAACTCTAATTGCACAGCTGCGGCTGATTGCTGGCAATCGCAGTATAGCAACTATGCGCAAGCCATAAGGCTTGCTCCCGTTTTCCCATCGTCGCCGGTGTTTCAAGTGGGCGCTGCGGGCGACAGTCAGTATCTGATGGTTTTCTATCCTCTGCCTGCGATGGCGCCGATCTGGGACAAACAATCGGTGACCCAGACTTATCCGTGCTCCGATGATGGCGGGTATAGAACAATATGTGTGACCCCGCCGATCCACGGCCTCCTCTCGACCGCCATGTGGATCAATGATCCCTCTGTCGGTGTTTATTGAATTGGCGGGGCGGCATGACCTATTCGCGTAAAGCGATCTCCCTCAGAGCGCTCCGCAGTTGCGCTAGCGGTTCCGTGGTCACGGAGTTCGCCATTCTTTTTCCGATTCTGCTCACCATACTGACCGGGGCTAACGAGCTCACCCGCTGGGTGCGCGCTCGCCAGCATATGGAAGATTACGCAACGATGGTGGCCTATGACGTCGCGGGCCTCCCTGTTCCCATTCTTGGAGCGAGCCAGTCGGTTTCAGCTTACAATCTGAATGAGTTGATTGAGCGGATCGGACTTGTGGCCCCGGAGCTCGTCACGCCGGGCGTCGCCGCTTGGAACCCCAACCGCACAAATTATCTTGGGGTCACCATCTCCATGGTGGCGATGGCGCCCACCACGGCGGCCTGCCAATTCAATTGCACCTATTCCGGCCAATTGGCTTGGACCTTCGGGTCCAACAAACGCGCTTGTGGCGCAGTCGCCGTTCCATATGGCTCAAACGCGCAAGGCGCATTGGTCTATGTCAACGATCAGCCTGGCGCCGTCGTCGTAGTGGACGTCATCACCACCTACAACTTCATATACAGCGGTAGCAATGCGCTCATGGGGATGTTTCCCGGCGGCCAGAGCCTGATCGCCTCGCAGCCCACCCTCTCGACAACAACTTTTCAGCCCGTCAGGAATTGGCGCGGCGGCACATCAAATCCACCCTTGGGTCCATCACCCGCCAACACGCGGTGGACTGGCGTCACATGTCCGGGATATTCATGAAGTCCGCCATACAGATGATAGCAGCGGCCTGGAAAGCCCCGGCGCCCCTTCACATGGGCGCCCTTCGGCGGAGCAATCTTGCAGTCTCGCCACCGCAGCTTCGTTTGGAGTCAGCGATGATTTCGCGCCATTCGGGATTCGAGTGGGGCCTGCGACTTGCGCGGCGGCTCAGACTTTTTTTCTCGGCCTGTCAGGGCAATGTCGCTCTCATCACCACTTTCATGCTGTTGCCGATGATTGGCGTCGCCGGGCTGGCTATCGACTTCGCCGCCGCAGCCAGGACAAAGGGGCAGCTTGAGCGGATCACACAGATCGCCGCGACGACCGCCGTCAACACCGCCCGTAACGCCTTGCAAGTGGCTGGCCTCGGCAACAATGGACTGGACGGCCCAGCCGTGGCGGAAGGCGCCCGCGCGGGCCAATACTCCCTCGCGACCCAGTTAGCTCGCATTTCCAACATTTCAGTTGTGGGCGCGCCGACATGGAACGTACAGCGGGTGGGCAATACGCTCAGCGCCAATGTTGGCGTGAACATCGCGCAGCAAACCTATTTCGCCAAGATTTTCGGCTATAATAAATTTAACATGCGGGTGACTGGCTGGATGATCATTGGACTTATGGATAATCCTACAAACACTTTGAATGCAGGAGCCGTCGTCGACGAACAATGGACAATTTCCGCCACCGCGCCGCTTCCGGCGCCCACGACGACGAGCCCCGTATTCAACGATTGGTACAGCGGCACGCCCGCGACGAAGTCGCCGCTCCTGCCTGCTGGCGGTCCCACCTATTCTAACGGGACCCTCGGCTCGGCGGTTCAGGTCGGCAACCCCGACGGCTCCATCGCCCCGATCGTCTCCAAAAAGGTCTATTTGCCGGCTGGGCAATACGAACTCCGCTATTGGTATAAATCGACGGTGGTCTATCCGGAATATGAACCCGTTTACATCTGCGGCACCGTTGAAGCGGAAATGAATTGGGTCAATTCCGGCTTGGTGCGGCCCCTCGGATCGCCTCCATGGACGCAAGGAACCGCCTTGCCGTCATCGGACCCGAGACAGATCCAAACCACCAGAGCTGGCGTCTACCTCGACCTCATCACGACAGATCCTCAATTGGCGACCGCGGCGCCGGACGCCAGAACCTTCGCCATCCCTCCGGCTTCGCCCAACGCCACCAATAATCGGATCGACATTTGCGCCTATTCATCAAAATGGATCCAGCGCAGCGTTACTTTGACGATTACAAAAACCGCCTATTTCTGGTTGAGTTTTGTCTCGGAGGTTCCTGCCCAGTCAAATAGAAATGGCTTTTATTTGGGCGAGGTGCAGCTCTGTCCAAGCGCCTGCGCCGGGCCTTTGAATAATAACTGGCCTTGGTCCGCAGGAACGCAGCTTTACGCAGATTCTTTCGAAACGCCTCTGAATCAGAATGGCGCCGCCTTCAATCTACGCCAATCCAGCTTCGTTCCAACGGCCAATTATGAGCTGACGCCCAACTGGCAGGCCGGCAGGTATGGCGGACTTGCCGCAGGCGCCTGGAATTTGGCGTCCAGTTTCGTTTATTCCGTGAGCACTGCCAAGTCACCGCCTTACGATGGTCCTACTAGCGTTTTGACCCAACGGCTTGGGCTTTTCCTTTACAGACCGATGCTCCTCATGCCGGGGGTCTATCGATTCAGTTTCATGGCGGGATTGACCCAACCGATGCAAACTATGCAGTGGTGCCCGCCTGTAGGTTCATTTCAGAATGCAGTCGATCAGTCGCTGCAGGCCACTCCAATTTATACATTGACGGATACGTCCTTGCCCAACACCGTTTGCATCTGCCCCGCTGGCTCCATAACCACACTGGTAACTTCTGATGAAGGGGTACAGGGACAATCGAATATGAATTTAAACAATGCAGCTCCAGCTTTTTACACCAATACAACTGATAGGCCCGGCTCGGCGGTGTCAGATTGTCATGCATTTAGTCCGAAGGGTAGCAATGTTTACTGCGTGCTTGTTCCGAGGACGCAATATTATGGATTTGAGCTTCGCGTCGCAGGACCCTATATGACGACTGTCGCAGGCACTCGCTACGCCAATGCGAATACGGATTTGCAACTTGGGACCGGCGGCGCCTATTTCGACAACCTGCAAGTCAGTCTCTTGACGCCGGGCGTGAAAAACAAGTTCATCGGCACCTCTGCTTCAGATCCGGGCGACTTCGACAATTACCAGGCTAATTGTCCTCTTAATTTGCCGGACGACTTCCAATCGAGCGCGAACATGCGAAATGTCATCAGCGGAGGCGTGCCGATGTGGCCTGGATATTCAACGTTACCGCTGACGGGCGTTACGGTCACTGCGCCTTCGCAATAGGGTTCGCCGGACGAAAGCCCTCCTTGCCATGCAGCTGGGATGGCCGGAACTGCGCTCGACCGCAGCCGGTCCCGCGTCTGTCCCTCCAAGCGGGGTTTGAACGGGATTCGCCGTTTCCGATAGCTCCACGCTTTGATGAAGCACATGAGCTTCCACGCAATACATTCGATCAACATAAACTATAAAATAGAGAGGCGTTAATCTTCAGCGGTAGGCTTTCCCATTCCGCGAATTTTCACCAGAAAACATCAAAAACCGTCGATTTTCCATCATGAATGCTTGCCATTTCTGATCGGGCCAGTGGACGGATGTCTCGCGTCCGGGATATTCGTCAATCATATGAGGGACATGAATTGGCGGCTTTAAATCTCGCTGACGCACTGTCGGCAGGTTTTGAAAGAAAAGCCACCGAGCACCGCAGTTTCCCTCCGGCTGCTGGAAGGTTTCGATGCCTTTGCGATCATGGAGATATGACGGCGCGCGCCTGCTGGCGCGGCTGATCAAGCGGTTTCGGCGCGCTCGCGAGGGCAATCTGGCCATGATGACAGCCCTCATGTTGCTGCCGATGATCGGGAGGACGAGAAGGTTTTCGCCCAGCAAGACTCAAATATAAACAATACGTCGCCCTATTTTTACAGAAACAATATTGATCCCCCCGGTTCCGCCATGTCTGATTGCCATGCCTATAATACGGGAACGACCGATGTATATTGCGTTCTTGTGCCAAGGACTCAATATTATGGGTTTCAGCTTCGCCTTGAAGCACCCTATTTAACGGACGTGACCAGCTCCCCCTATCCCGGCACGGATTTGCAGCTCGGAAGCGCTGGCGCTTATCTCGACAACCTGCAAGTCAGCCTATTGTCTGCGGGCGTCAAAAACAAATTCACCGGCACGCCTGCGGACCCGGGCGATTTCGACGATTATCAGAATAAATGCTTCACGACTCTGGCGGCGGCGTCGACGACAGCGACTGTCGAAAACATCATCAGTGGAACAGCCCCCGTATGGCCGGGCTATACAAAGCTGCAACTGACCGGCGTGTCCGTAACGGCGCCTTCGCAATAGGCCTTCTGGCGGCCCGTTTGAACGTCCCGGTCGATAGATCCCTATCGACCGGGGCGCTTATGGAGGGGCGCCGCAAACCGCCGCGCGTCTCAAACCGATCGCCTACACATGGGCATGGCCGCCGTCCGGCGCGGGCAAGGCCTCGACCTTGGCCAGCCCCGCCACCACCGCCTTCTGCACCTTTTCGAAGGCGCGCACTTCGATCTGGCGCACGCGTTCGCGGGAGATGGAGAATTCCGACGACAATTCCTCCAGCGTCACCGGATCGTCGAGCAGGCGCCGCGCCTCGAAGATGCGGCGCTCGCGCTCGTTGAGCACGCTCAGGGCCTGACGCAGGGCGCCAAGGCGGTTGTCGCTCTCCTCGCTCGCCACAAGCCGCGACTCCTGGCTTGCGCTGTCATCCACCAGCCAGTCCTGCCACTCGCCGCCTTCCCCCTCCTGACGGATGGGCGCGTTGAGCGAGGCGTCGCCGCTCATGCGGCGATTCATGTCCACCACGTCCTGTTCGGTCACGCCCAGCTTGGTGGCGATGGTCTTGACCTGTTCGGGCCGCAGGTCGCCCTCCTCCAGCGCGGAGATCTGGCTCTTGGCCTTGCGCAGGTTGAAGAAGAGCTTCTTCTGGTTCGCGGTCGTGCCCATTTTCACGAGCGACCAGGACCGCAGGATATATTCTTGAATGGCGGCGCGGATCCACCACATGGCGTAAGTGGCGAGGCGGAAGCCCTTGTCCGGTTCGAACCGCTTCACCGCCTGCATGAGGCCCACATTGCCCTCGGAGACGACTTCGCCGATGGGCAGGCCATAGCCGCGATAGCCCATGGCGATCTTGGCCACGAGGCGCAGATGGGACGTGACCAGACGCTGGGCGGCGTCGCGGTCGCCATGTTCGCGCCAGCTCTTGGCGAGCATATATTCTTCCTGCGGCTCCAGCATGGGGAACCGGCGAATTTCGGCAAGGTAGCGAGACAGACCACCTTCGGCGGATACGAGAGAAAACGCAGCGGCCATTCCAACCTCCTGGGAGCCCCCCGGGGCGCTTGCGCTCCGGTCCCTGTTGAGTCGCCTGTTCCTACGAAGGGTTCACATCGTTGGACCACGCGGCTGCGGGGCGTCTCGACCAGCCTGCGCAGATGCGCAGGCTGGTCGAACAATTCATATAGGTGCGCCGGACCGTGGCTGAAAGAGGGCGGCCGTTCGGCGGAAACTCGGCCTTATGATTAAAGTTCGGCAACCCGCGCTTTCCAGCTCAATGCGGCGCCGCCGCGCTTGTTCCAGCGCCTTCAGGACAGCGCCTCGGCGAGGGTGGCGAGTATGCCGCTCAGCGGGTTCTCGAACATCACTTCCTCGCCCGTCACGGGATGTTCGAAACCCAGCGACGTCGCATGCAGCGCCTGCCGCCGCAGCCCCTCCACAAGGGCGCGCGCGGGCTCGCCCAAATGGGCGGACTTGGTGCGGAAGCCCTGCGCATAGAGCGGATCGCCCAGCACGGGATGGCCGATATGAGCCATATGGACGCGGATCTGATGGGTGCGCCCGGTCTCGAGGCTGCATCGCACGAGCGTGACCAGGGCGCGGCCGTTGGTGTCGCGTCCGAAGCTGCGCTCCACCTTGTAATGGGTGATGGCCTCACGGCCCTTGACGCCGGAAACCACCGCCTGCTTCTCGCGATGCCAGGGATGACGGCCCAGCGGCGCATCGACCATGCCAGCGGAACGCTCGGGCTGGCCCCAGACGAAGGCGAGATATTCGCGGGTGAGGGACAGGGTGCGCCCATGGTCGGCGAAGAGGGCGGACAGGCCTTGGTGGGCCTCATCGGTCTTGGCGACCACCAGAAGACCCGAGGTGTCCTTGTCGAGGCGATGCACGATGCCCGGCCGCTTGACCCCGCCGATGCCCGACAGGCTCTCGCCGCAATGGGCGATCAGCGCATTCACCAGCGTGCCGGTCTCGTGGCCGGCGGCGGGATGCACCACAAGCCCGGCGGGCTTGTCGATGATGATGAGGCTATCGTCCTCGAAGACGACATTCAGCGGGATGTCTTCGCCAGCTGGCTCGGCCGCAATGGGCTCGGGCACGACGATCTCGACGCTCTGACCCGCCCGCACCTTGGCGCCCGCATCGCTCGCCAGTTTGCCGTCCACGCGCACATAGCCTGATTCCGTCAGCGCCTTGATGCGGGTGCGCGACATGCCGTCGGAAATGCTGGCGAGAAACTTGTCCAGCCGCGCGCCTTCCTCCACCGCAAAGGTGTGCAGGCCCGGCGGCAGGCCAGGGCCAGAGCGCGGGGGCGCCTGGGGTGCATCTTCGTCGGGCTCGACCGGCAAGGCGGCGAGGGAGGCCTGATAGCGGCGTTTGGCATGTTGGTTCATGGGCGTTCCCTAACACGAAAGCGGGGCTTGCGGCGAGGGCTTGCGCGCAACGTCGCGCTGGAGGGGCAAGACGCGGCGCAGGCTTGTCTGCTAAACCCACTCCCATGATTGAAACTGTGCACATCGCCATCATCGGTTCCGGCCCCGCAGGCCTCATGGCGGCGGAGGCGGCGGCCTGCGCGGGGGCGCGGGTCGTCGTCTTCGACAGGATGCCTTCGCCCGCCCGCAAATTCCTGCTGGCGGGACGCGGCGGGCTGAATCTGACCCATAACGAGCCGCCATCCGCCTTCCTGACCCGCTATGGCGAGGCGCAGGCGCGGCTGGCGCCGCTCATCGAGGCCTTTCCGCCGGACGCCCTGCGCGCCTGGGCGAGGGATCTCGGGCAGGAGACATTCGTCGGCACCAGTGGGCGAGTCTTCCCCAAAAGCTTCAAGGCCTCGCCCCTCCTGCGCGCCTGGCTGCGCAAATTGGCCGCGCTGGGCGTGGAGCTGCGCCTGCGTCATGAGTTTCGCGGTTGGGACGCGCAACGGCGCCTGCGTTTCGCGACCCCTGAGGGCGAGACCCTGATTGAGGCGGACGCCTGCGTGCTGGCGCTGGGCGGCGCCTCCTGGCCCAAGCTTGGGTCCGATGGCGGTTGGGCGGATATGTTGCGGGGCGAGGGCCTTTCGGTCGCGCCGCTGCGCCCCTCCAATTGCGGCTTCGAAATCGCCTGGTCGCCGGTGCTGAAAAGCTTCGGCGGGTTCCCGCTCGGGCCGGTGACGCTGAGCGGCGGCGGCCAGAGCCTGCGCGGGGAATGCGTCATCACCGAACATGGGATCGAGGGCGGCGCCATCTATGCGCTGTCGGCGGGCCTGCGCGACGCCATCGAGCGCGACGGATCAGCGGAACTCGTCGTGGACCTGCGCCCCGACGTGTCGCTTGAGACGCTGGCGGGCCGTCTGGGGCGTCCACGCGGCGGACAGTCCATGGCCAGCGTGTTGCGCAAATCGGGCGGGCTGCCCCCCGTGTCGGCGGCGCTGGTGCGCGAGCCCGGCCCCCTGCCTGCGGACCCGGCCGAGCTGGCCGCCCGCATCAAGGCCCTTCCCCTGCGCCTCACCGGCGTGCGCCCCATCGCCCGCGCCATCTCGACAGCGGGCGGCCTGCGCTTTGCCGATGTGACTCCGGAGCTTATGGTGAGCAGCAAGCCCGGCCTCTTCGTGGCGGGCGAGATGCTTGATTGGGAAGCGCCGACCGGCGGCTACCTTTTGCAGGCGTGCTTCGCCTCGGGGCGCGCGGCGGGCGCGGCGGCGGCGGCGTTCGCTGCGGGCGGTGCGGCATGACCCTGCGGCACATATTCCAAAATCCCACCGCTTGCGACTAATTCAAATGCTTCGATCCCTTTTCATTCGCAGAATTGTGGTTATTGTTAAGCTATGAAAAGTCTCGAAAAGATGATCGGCATCCTCGACCTGTTCGAGGGCGACGAGATGGAGTGGGCGCCGGAGGCCATGGCCGAACGGCTTGAGCTGACGCGTTCGACCCTCTATCGCTACCTCAAGGTTCTGGCGGACGCCGGGCTGCTGACCTCCCTGCCTGGGGTCGGCTACACGCTTGGCCCTCGCATCGCCGAACTTGATTTCCAGATGCGCCACAGCGATCCGCTGATCACGGCAAGCCGCCCGGTGATGGCCGAACTACTGGCTGAAATTCCGGGCATCGCGCTTCTGTGTCGGCGCTATCGTGGGCGGGTGCTTTGCGTGCATCAGGCGGCGAGCCCCGGCGTTGGCTTTCGCTCCACCTATGAGCGCGGCAGCGCGCGGCCGCTGCTGCGGGGCGCCGCCTCGCGAGTCATTCTGGCGCATATGCCCACCGCCACCCTGCGCAAACTTCATGAAGCCGCGCCGGAGGAGTTCGCTGCGGCGGGGCTTGGCGAGAATCTGGGCGAGGTCCGGGGCCATATGCGCGCAATCCGCCAGCGCGGCGTCGCGGTGACGCGCGGGGAACTTTCCACCGGAGTGACCGGCGTCGCCGCGCCGATCTTTGATTCAAAGGGCGGCATTCTCGGCTCCTTGAGCGTCACCGTGGGCGTGCCGGATCTGGCGCCGGAACGGCTCGCCTTCGTGGCCGACCGCGTCTCCTTCGGCGCCAGGATCGTTTCGAAGACGATCGCGCGCGAGCCGTAGAGGCAAACTGAGGAGTAGGACGACGGAGCGCCAGGCGGCGCCCCCTCGCCTCACTGCACGCGTAACGCGCGCGCCGCCGCCTCGACATCATAGTCATAGAGGCCCTTGCGGAAGGCGATCGCCGTTTTGCGGATCTCCTCGTCGCGCTGCTCGATGCTTTCATAGTCCGAATCGTATCGCTTGCCGTTCTGCCGCGCCTCGGCCTGGATCATGGAGGTGCGTGGGCGACGCAGGTTCTCATAGGCGCCCAGCACTGCGGGAACCTCGTCGCTTCCCCGCCCTTCCAGCAAGACGCCAAGGGCGACGGCGTCCTCGATCGCCTGATTCACGCCCTGGCCGAGATGCGGCAGCATGGGATGGGCGGCGTCGCCCAGCAGGGCGAGCCGACCATTGGTCCAGGTCCGCAGCGGCTGGCGGTCGAAGAGCCCCCACCAGAAGCAGGTCTCGACCTTGGAGAGCAGATTGGTCACGCGCGGATCCCAATCGGCGAAGGAGGCGGCGAGCTCATCGCGGTCGCCGATGGCCGACCAGGATTCCAGCGTCTCATGGGGCGTCGGCACAAAGCCGACATAGTTGAGCATGGTTCCGCTTCGCACCGGGAACGTCATGAAATGTTTGCCGTCGCCCATCCAGACCTGATGGGTGTCATCCGGCCATGAGCCGAGTTTGTCGCGGGCGAGAAGGCCCCGATACGCGCGAAAGCCCGAATATTCCGGCAGGCTCGGCTCGACCACGAAGAGCTGCATGGCGGAATTGATTCCGTCCGCCGCGATGACGACCTCCGCCTCGAAGCTCTCGCCATTGGCGAAGCGCACGGTCGCCTTGTCGGCGTCTTGCGAAAAGCCCACGGCCCGATGCCCGGTCCGCACCGACTGCGGGGGAAGGGCGGCGGCGAGCGTGTCGAGAATGTCGGCCCGGTGCATGCCATACATGCCGTTCCAGCCCGCCGAATCCGTGGTGAGGATGTCGCCGACGTAGGAGCCGTCCTTGAGATTGTAGCGCGAGCCCGGCCCGATCTTGCCGCCGAGCCTGGCGAGCGTCTCGCCAAAGCCCATGCGCTCTAGCTGGCGCAGGCTGTTGGGATAGACGAAGACGCCGGCGCCGACCTCTCCGAGCGCTGCGGACTGCTCGAAGACCGTGACCTCAAGCCCACGCCGCCGCAAGGCGTTCGCAGCCGCCAGTCCGCCCATGCCCCCGCCGATGATCGCTGCACGCAGTTTGGCGTCCCCGCTCATTCCATCCTCTATCTTTTCTGAAGCTTATGTTGGGTGAGCCTGACCAGGCCCCGCCACCATATGACCACAGACGCGGCGCAATCGCCATGGCGCTTTCTGACGCGGCGAGAGGGCGGGTTTTATGGCTCAGGCGGGCTTTCGCGGTGGACCGCGCAGGCCGATGAGGCCAAGCACGATTCAACATCAACTTGACAGTAATTTAAATCAGATCGTATGAAAAGCATGATTGGCGACGCCGTGCAAAACGCCTCCACCGCCGCGCAGGCCATAAAAGGGAGAACCATCATGTTGAAGATGATTTATCTCGTGAATTATGCGCAGCAGGGCTGTAGCGGCCTGATGCAGGACTGGGATCGAGAGCCCGCTTTGCGCAAGCGCTTCGAAGCCGTCGGCGGCAAATTGATCAGTATCGCCTTCACTCATGGTCTTTTTGACCTCGTCGTCCGTGTCGAGATGCCCGATATGAACGCCGCGCATGCCGCGCTGACGGTGGCTCGCGCGTCGGGAATGGTTTCGGGAGGCGTTGTGCTTCAGGAAGTCGATATGGCCGCGGCGATGGCGCTCGCGAACAAGGCCGCCGCGCTGGAGAAGCCTCAGGGTTGAACATATGCGGACGCCGCCACATGAGTGGTCGCAATGCAAATGAGGGCCGCCGCGCACAAGGCGCGGGTGATCAGCGCTGACGAGGCCGCCCGCCTCGTCGCCTCCGGCATGTGGCTCGACTATGGCATAACGCTTTGCCAGCCGGACGTTTTCGACAAAGCGCTGTCGCTGCGACGCGATGAACTGCGCGACGTCAAGATCCGCGCCTGCCTCACCATGCGCCCGCGCGCCGTGCTCGAATGCGATCCGCTGGCTGAGCATTTCCATTGGTTCAACACTCATTTCTCCGGGTATGACCGCAAGCAGCATGATGCGGGGAGGGCCAACTACATTCCCGGCAATCTGGGCGAATTGTCTGATTATTACCGCCGTTTCATCCCGCCCATCGACGTCGTCGTCTTCAAGACTTGCCGCTTGGATGAGGACGGCTATTTCAATTTCAGCGCCGCCAATCTCTGGCACCGAGCCATCGCCGAACGCGCGAAGATTGTCATCGTCGAGGTGACCGACGGGCCGCCTTATGTTTTCGGCGAGGACAATGGCCTGCATGTCAGCGAGGTCGATTATATCATCGAGGGCGATAACCAGCCTGCGCCGGAATTGCCCAATCCGCCACCCACGGATGTGGACGTCGCGGTGGGCAAACTCATCGCCGACGAGATCGAGGACGGCGCCTGTCTGCAAATCGGCATCGGCGGCATGCCCAACGCCGTTTGCGAGCAATTGCTGAAAAGCGGCGCCCGCGATCTTGGCGTGCATACGGAAATGCTGACCGAAGGCCTGATGGCGCTTTATCGGGCGGGCCTTGTCACCAACGCCCGCAAGGCGGTTCATCCGGGCAAGGTGACATTTTCTTTCGGCTTCGGCTCGCGCGCCTATTATGAGGGATTGCATCGCAATCCCGACCTGTGCTGCCTGCCCGTCGATCTGACCAACCTGCCCCATGAGATCATGCGCAACGACCGCGTCGTCTCGATCAACAACACCACGCAAATCGACCTGCAAGGACAGGCCGCCTCCGAATCCGATGGCCTGCGCCATATCAGCGGCACAGGCGGCCAGTTGCAGTTCGTGCGCGGCGCCTATGCGTCGAGAGGCGGCAAATCCTTCATCTGCCTGTCGTCGACTTATGAAAAGCGCGGCCAGCGCAAGAGCCGCATCCAGTTCTCGCTCACCCCCGGCAACATCGTCACGACGCCGCGCACCGACGTCATGTATGTCGTGACCGAATATGGCATGGCCAATCTCAAGGGCCTGTCGGTTCCCGAGCGGGCCAAGGCGCTGATCTCCATCGCCCACCCCGACTTTCGCGAGGGGCTTGAACGGGAGGCCTATGAACACAGGGTGATCCCGCGTGGCGTCACGTTCGGGCGCTACGATTGAACGAGCGATTGGCCGGGCGGTGATGGCCCCACGAGGGGCGGGAAGCAAATGGGAGAAAATTTGCTAAATCCCACAAAATGGGATTTTGATCGAAATCAATGGATGCTATCCTGCTTCGTGATTGAAGGGACTGGGCGCTGTCGTCGCGTCCCCAATTTTCACTGACAGGGAGAAGCATCCGTGGACACGCAGGTTCTGATCATTGGCGCGGGTCCGGTGGGGCTCACTCTGGCGCTCGATCTGGGGCGGCGCGGCGTGCGCTGCATGATCGTGGAGCAAAAGGACAAGCCTGCCTTCCTGCCCAAGATGGAGCGTGTCAACGCGCGCACCATGGAAATCTACCGCCGCATGGGCCTCGCCTCGAAGATCCGCGCCGCTGGCCTGCGCCCCGACGTGCCGATGGATGTCTTCGTGGTGCTGGACCTCGCCCAGCCGCCGCTCCTGCGCCTCGCCTATCCCAGCGTCGCCGAAGCGCAAGCCGACATCGCCGCCACCAAGGACGGCACGGCGCCGCTGGAGGCCTATCAGCTCATTTCCCAATATACGCTGGAGCCGCTGCTCGCCGCCGAATGCGAAAAGCATCCACTGATCACGCTGAACTGGAGCACCGCTTTTGTGGATTGCGCGCAGGATGGCGAGGGGGTGACGACCACCCTGCGCGGTCCCGGTGGCGCCACCCGCACGATCCGCTCGCCCTATATGGTGGGCTGCGATGGCGGGGCGAGCCCGGTGCGCCATGCGCTGGACATCAAGCTGCGCGGCGAGGCCAATTCGCTGGCGCTGCGTCAGGGCCTCTATCGGTGCGAGGAGCTTTACGACCGCCTGCCCAAGGGCAACGGCCCCGGCCATGGGCGCCACTATCATGTGGCCGACGACAAATCGTCCTTCCTGATCATGCAGGATTCCACTAAATACTGGACGCTGCATGCGCAGGCCGGGTCTGACGAGGAGATGAAGGAGCTGTTCCAGAAAGCAGTCGGCTTTCCGGTGACCTTCGAGATGCTGTCCTGCAACCCATGGCGGCAGAATCTCATGCTGGCGGAGCGCTACGGCAAGGGCCGCGTGCTGCTGGCGGGCGACGCCGTGCATCTGGTGATTCCCACCGGGGGGCTGGGCATGAATTCGGGCGTCGGCGACGCGGTGGATCTCGCCTGGAAGCTCGACGCCGTGTTGAAGGGCTGGGGCGGGCCGCAGATGCTGGCCTCCTATGAATGGGAACGCCGCCAGATCGGCGACCGCAACGTCGGCGCCTCGCGCTACGCCACCATCGGGCGGCGCAAATGGCGCTCCATGTGGCGCCCGGAGATTCGCGACGATACGCGCGAGGGCAAGAAAGCGCGCGACGTGCTGGCCCATGTCGCCGATGTGGAGCAGCGCAAGACCAATGAAATGATCGGCGCGGAACTGGGCTATCGCTATGTCGATTCGCCCATTATCTGCGACATACCCGGCGGGCCGGAGCATCTTTTCCGCACTTACGAGCCCACCACATGGCCGGGCGCGCGCCTGCCCCATGTCTGGCTCGACGACGGCGCCGCCATGCAGGATCGGCTCCCGGACTTCGGCTTCACGGTTCTGCGCCTTGGCGGTTCGAAAGTGGACGTCGCCCCGCTGCAACAAGCCCTCGCCGCCTATGGGGCGCCGGTGACCACGCTCGACATTCCCGACCAGATCGCGCGCGACATCTATGGCTGCGACCTCTTGCTGCTGCGGCCGGACATGCATGTGGTCTGGCGCGGCGACGCAGCGCCCGATGCGGCGGAGGTGGCGCGAATCGCCACAGGCCATTGACGACGCCCGGATCTTCGGGCGCCTGACATTCGCGCCATGCGAGAATCACGTTCCCGTCCGCCACAGGTGTGCTAGAACGCGCGCGACCGGGCCTGTGGCCCTGCTATTGGGAGGGCGATGCTTATGACTGATCTTGCGAAGCTCAAGGAAGACCTTGTAACGGCGAACCGCGTGCTCGCCTATCATCACGTGGTCGATTCGTTCGGCCATGTGTCGATGCGCAATCCGGAGAATCCGAACCACTTCTTCCTGTCGCGGGCGCGCGCCCCCAATTGCGTCGAAGTGAACGACATCACCGAGTTCACCTTCGACGGCCAGATCGTCGGCCACAATCCCGGCAAGCCCTATTCCGAGCGCTTCATCCACGGCGCGATCTATGAAGCGCGCCCCGATGTGATGGCGGTGGTGCATAACCACAGCCCCAATGTCGTGCCCTTCACGGTGCAGTCGAAGAAGAAGATGCGGCCGATCATGCATATGTGCGCGCCCATCGGCAACGACATCCCGACGTGGGACATCGCGCACAAGTTCGGCACGACGAATCTGCTCGTCACCAATATGGAGATGGGCCGTGATCTCGCCGTATCTCTGGCGCATCGCACGGTTGCGCTCATGCGCGGCCACGGCAGCGTGGTCGTCGGCAAGAGCCTGCGCGAAGCGGTGTTCACCTCCGTTTACATGGAGATCAACGCCGACATGCTGATCAAGGCCTACCAACTTGGCGGTGACGACGTTCTGCCCATGACCGATGGCGAAGTGGCCGCCAACGCAGGCGGGCGCGCAGGCTTCACCTTCGAACGTGGCTGGGAAAACTGGTGCCGCCTGACGGACCGTCCCTATTACGCCGAAGAGTGGAACATGGGTCCGGGCTTCTCCAAGACCGACAAATAAGTTTTGCGGCGCGAGGCGTTTCGACGTCTCGCGCCGTTTCCATGAAAAGGATGAATCCATGTTGACTGTTCTGCGCGGCGCGCTTGGCGCCTCGATGCTTGCCTTGATGAGCGTGGCGGCCAGCGCCGCCGATAAAGTCACCATCGGCATGGTCAATGCGGTGAGCGACGGCACGCTCTTCATCGCGCAGGACAAGGGCTACTTTCAGGCCGAAGGCATCGACGCGGATTTCATCGAATTCGACACCGGCGCCAAGATGGTGGCGCCCATGGGCGCAGGCCAGCTCGATGTGGGCGGGGGCGCAGCTTCGGCCGGCCTCTATAACGCGGTGGATCGCGGCATCAATATCAAGCTTGTCGCCGACAAGGCGACCAATGTGAAAGGCGCGCCCTTTCAGGTCTTCATGGTCCGCAAGGATCTCTTCGACAGCGGCAAGGTGAAGACGCTCGCCGACATGAAGGGCCGCAAGGTCGCCATCACCGGGGCTGGCGGCAGCGACGCTTCGGTGCTCAACGAGGCGATGAAAAGCGTCGGCTTGACCTATGACGATGTGGAGAAGATCTATCTGGGCTTTCCCCAGCACGCGCCCGCGTTCCAGAACGGCGCCATCGACGGCTCCATCACCACCGAGCCGACGACGACCAACATCCAGCGCCTCGGCGCCGCCGTGGTGCTGACCGGCAACGACGCCTTTTATCCCAATGCGCAGACTGCGACGATCATGTTCTCCGGCGACTTCGCGCAGAAGCGCAAGGATGTCGCGACGCGCTTCATGAAAGCCTATCTGCGCGCCGCGCGCGATTTCAACGATGCGCTGGTGAATGGCAAATTGCAGGGGCCGGGCGCTGACGAACTCATCGCCATCCTCGCCAAGCGCACGGTGATCAAAAGCCCCGACGTTCTGCGCAACATGACCATGCATGGCGTCAACCCCGACGGCGCGCTGAACTTCGACAGCATGCGCAAGGATCTCGCCTTCTTCAAACAGACCGGCGACGTGACAAGCGCAAGCGTGGCTGTCGAGCAGGTGCTGGACGCGCGTTTCGCCGCTGAGGCCGCCAAGGCGCTGGGGCCTTATGTGAAGAAATGAAGGGCGGCGCCTGCGGGCGCGGCTGACGGGACGCTTCACCCATGCAAAACCCCCGAGGTTGGATGTCCAACTTTCGGGGGGCAGTTCACGCAGCCGGGTTTTTCGCGTCCGATCAGGACGATTACTGGCGGTACTGCTGGATCCGCGTGGTGCGCAGGCCCGCTAGGCCATATTGATCAATGGACATCTGCCAGCTCAGGAACTCGTCGACTGTCAGCGTATAGCGGCTGCAAGCCTCCTCGAGCGACAGCAGCCCCCCGCGCACGGCGGCGACGACCTCCGCCTTACGGCGGATCACCCAACGCCTGGTGCTGGCGGGAGGCAGATCGGCGACTGTCAAAGGACTCCCGTCGGGCCCAATCACATATTTGACCCTCGGCCGGTGGGCATCAGTCATGGTACGCACTCGCTACTCGACTAAACCAGTTACAACACGCTCAGCATAGGCTCGCTTCTTTTAAGATTTGCTGAAGCAGGCGCCTGCGCATCTGCTTCCAGACACAGGGAAAAACGTCCTGTTTCTTTCTAATTCGTTAGTGAAGGGCCATTTCCGTATCTCTTCGGCACAGCTGCAAAGCATGCCTTAACCATCCCGCCATCGGCGCCTCCGACCGGCCACGAAATCGGCACGGAGCCAACCTGCGCAATTCGGGACCGCCCTTTGGGAGCGCCCGGTGGTTGCATTTGACGGCCAGTTGGGTCTTTCTCCTCACTGAGAGAAAATCATGATCAGTCCTGAGCCCGAAAATGCGCCGCTGGCGCCCGTTGTCCTTAACTCGCTCGGCCTCGCCCTCGAGCCAGCGCAAACGCGCGTGGTGGTGGCCATGTCGGGCGGGGTCGACTCCTCGGTCGTCGCGGCCCTGCTGAAGCGCGAAGGCTACGACGTCGTTGGCGTCACGCTTCAGCTCTACGATCATGGCGCGGCCACCAAGCGCAAAGGCGCCTGCTGCGCAGGCCAGGACATCGCCGACGCCCGGCGCGTCGCCGAGCGGCTGGGCATTCCCCATTATGTGCTCGATTACGAATCCCGCTTCCGTGAAAAGGTGATGGAGCCCTTCGCGCGCAGCTATGTGGCGGGCGAAACGCCCATTCCCTGCGTCGCTTGCAACCAGCACATCAAATTCGCGGATCTCTTCGACACCGCCCGCGATCTTGGCGCCCATGTGCTGGCGACGGGCCATTACATTAGCTCGCGCGATGACGGCCATGGCGGGCGCGCCCTCTATCGGGCCGCAGATCCCGACCGGGACCAGAGCTATTTCCTGTTCGCGACCACCCGCGAGCAGCTGGAGCTTCTGCGCTTTCCGCTGGGCGACAGCCCCAAGAGCGCGGTGCGCGAGCTGGCGCGCGAATTCGGCCTCGCCGTGGCGGACAAGCCTGACAGCCAGGACATCTGCTTCGTGCCCTCCGGGCGTTACACCGATGTCATCGCCCGCATGGCCCCCGATTCCGTGCTGCCGGGCGACATCGTGCATACGGACGGACGGATCATGGGTCGCCATACTGGCTTGATGCGCTACACGGTGGGCCAGCGGCGAGGCCTTGGCCTCAGCCAGACCCATGTGACCGGCGGCGAGCCCCTTTATGTCGTGCGCCTGGACCCGAGACGCAACGAGGTGATCGTCGGTCCGCGCGAGGCTTTGGCCACCAGCGCGGTGCATCTGCGCGACGTGAACTGGATCGGCGAGGGGGATCTGTCCGCCATACCCGACGAGGGCGTCGAAATCGCCGTGCGTCTGCGCTCCACAAGGCCGCCCGCCCCCGCTCTGCTGCGGCGCGACGCCGACGGAAGCGTTGTGGTGGAGCTGGCGGCTCAGGAAGCCGGCGTCTCGCCAGGACAGGCCTGTGTCTTTTACGAATCCGCCGAAGCTCTTGCCCGCGTGCTGGGCGGCGGCTTCATTGTCGCGACCAAAATGGTCGCGCAAGCGGGCTCATCCGTGCTTTCACAAGCAGCCGCGAGCGCCTGACGATGACTGCTCCTGTTTTGAGCCATGCGGACGTCAACGACGCCTATTCCCGCTGGGCTCCAATCTATGACGCCGTGTTCGCCTGGGTGATGCGCCCGGGTCGCGTCGCCACCGCCGCCCTGGTCAACCAGACCGGCGGGCGCGTGCTGGATGTTGGCGTCGGCACCGGCCTCGAACTGCCCATGTTCGAACCACATGTGAAAGTGACAGGCATTGATCTGTGCGAACCCATGCTGGACATCGCCCGGCGGCGCATCGAAAGTCACCGACTGAGCAATGTGGAAGAGCTTCTGGTCATGGACGCCATGGACCTCAAGTTCCCCGACGCCAGCTTTGACGCGGTCATCGGCCCCTATCTCCTGACCGTCGTGCCGGAGCCGGAGCGCACCCTCGACGAAATGGCGCGCGTGGTGAAACCGGGCGGCGAGATCATCCTGTCCAACCATATCGGCGCGGAAAGCGGTCCCGTCGCGGTTTTTGAAAGCTGGCTGGGCAAAAGAAGCGCGGCGCTGGGCTGGCGCCCGCAGTTCCCGTGGTCCACCGTCACCAACTGGCTCGCGCGGCGGCCGGATATCGAGTTCATCGAACGTCGGCCGCTGGACAGGGTTGGGCTTTTCACCCTGATCCGGCTGAAACGGAAAGCGTCGCCGCAGTCCGAAGCTTTACTCCCGTGACCAGATCCGGTATTTCAACTCCGCAATGAGCCCCGGCCTTGCGCCGGGGTTTTTTCTTGTGGCGGGCCATCCCGCTGTACGGCCGCCCGCGCGGCTCTCGAATTGAAGCGATTTTCCGCCATGGCAAACGTCGTCGTCGTCGGCGCCCAATGGGGCGATGAAGGTAAAGGCAAGATCGTCGACTGGCTGTCGATCGAGGCGGACGTCGTCGTGCGCTTCCAGGGCGGTCATAACGCCGGCCATACGCTGGTCATCGACGGCAAAGTCTACAAACTGTCGCTGCTACCGTCGGGCATCGTGCGCAGCGGCAAGCTGTCGATCATCGGCAACGGCGTTGTGGTCGACCCCCATCATTTCGTGAAGGAGATCGCCTCGATCGAGGCGCAGGGCGTGTCTGTGACCCCTGACAATCTCAAGCTGGCCGAAAACGCGCCGCTGATTCTCTCCCTGCACCGGGAGCTGGACGCCCATCGCGAACAGTCGGCCTCCGGCGGCACCAAGATCGGCACGACCATGCGCGGCATTGGCCCCGCCTATGAAGACAAGGCTGGCCGCCGCTCCATCCGCGTGATGGATCTGGCGGAGCCCGACACGCTCGACGCCAAGATCGAGCGCCTGCTGGCCCACCACAACCCCCTGCGCCGTGGCCTCGGCCTCGCGGAAATCACCGTCGAGACGATTCGCAACGAGCTGATGGCCGTCGCGCCCAAGGTTCTGCCCTTCATGGACGCGACCTGGGATCTGCTCGACGGCCTGCGCCGCCAGGGCAAGCGCATCCTCTTCGAAGGCGCCCAGGGCGCTCTGCTTGACGTCGACCACGGCACCTATCCTTTCGTGACGTCGTCCAACACCGTGGCCGCCAATGCGGCGACGGGCTCGGGACTTGGCCCGAAGGCCATTGGCTATGTGCTGGGCATCGCGAAGGCCTACACGACCCGCGTCGGCGGCGGCCCCTTCCCCACCGAGCTGGAAGACGAGATCGGCCGCACCATCGGCGAGCGCGGCCATGAGTTCGGCACGGTGACGGGCCGCGCCCGGCGCTGCGGCTGGTTCGACGCGGTGCTGGTGCGCCAGACCGTGAAGACCTCGGGCATCGACGGCATCGCCCTCACCAAGCTCGACATCCTCGACGGCTTCGACGAGATCAAGGTCTGCGTGCGCTACATGCTGGATGGCCAGGAAATCGACCGCCTTCCCGCCAGCCAGGCGGCGCAGGCGCGTGTCCAGCCCGTCTACGAAACCATCGAGGGCTGGTCCGGCGTGACGGCCGGCGCCCGCTCGTGGGCGGATCTTCCGGCCCAGGCCATCAAATATGTGCGCAGGATCGAGGAGCTGATCGGCGCGCCTGTCGCTTTGCTGTCGACGAGCCCCGAGCGAGACGATACGATACTGGTTCATAACCCGTTTCAGGACTGACGCCTTCCTTCGGGCTCAATCTCCCTGCACGGGTTTCGGGTCGATTCACTGATGATCTGAAAAGCGGCGATGGCTGACTATTATCCGCTCCTCGAGCGAGCTGTTTCGAGCCTTCCGGAATCAACGCCCGAGACCCGGCGCGCGATCTACGAGCGTGCGCGCAAGGCTTTGCTGAATCAGTTGCGCAATGTGCAGCCGTCGGTTCCCGAGAGTTACATCAACCGGGAAAACCAGGCGCTCAACCTGTCCATAGCGCAACTTGAGGCCGCGTTGCAGCGCGCCGCTGGAACGCCCGCCGGATCAGCGCCAGGCCGTCCGCCCCAGCGCCCCATGGTGCCCGGCCAGGCGCGTCAGCTGCCCCCGGTCGACGCTTATCCGCCGCCCTCGTTCCAGCCGCCGCGCGCTCCCGCGCCGACCATCCGCGACCCGGAGCCGATCCCTGAGCCCACATCGTGGCGAAGGCCCGAGGTGAAGCCGGAGCTGCGGCGCGAGCCCGCCATGGCGCCTGATTCTCAACCCGCGCCGCTCGTGCCGCCTCCCCAGGATGACGACGGGACGGCCGCTGACGGCGCGTTGCAGCGGTTCGGGCGCGCCCGCGCGGACCAGGCGGTCGTGCCGGATCCGGACGAGGACCGCCGCGAGGGCCGCCGCCCTGTGGCGATCGCGCCGCCGCAATCGGCTCCGCATCCGCTTAAGCGAATCGCGATTCTTGGCTTCATCCTGCTCCTCGCCACTCTGGCTGTGGCGGCGCTGGCCATTCGCCTGAAGGACAACCCGCAGGATTACGCGCGGTCCCGGACGCCAACCGGCACGCAAGAGGCGGACGCCGAGGCGAGGGCCGGCAAGATGATCGACCGCGTTGGCTCTGACCAGACGGGTCGCGCTGGCGCGCCCACGCCTGCGCCCGCCCCGGCCCCTGCTCCCGAGCCAACGATGCCTGTCGCGCAGCGGGCCGCCATTCTGGTGGAGGCGCCGGATGACCCGCAGAAGGTGAAGACCTTCGTCGGCACGAGCGTCTGGCGGATCGACAATTCCGGCCCCCAGCCGATCCTTGTGGCCGAGATTGATCTGCCCGATGCGAAGCTGAACGTGGTGATGCGCATGGCGCGCAACACGGACCCCAAACTGCCCGCGAGCCACACGATGGAGTTCCGCTTCACGCCTGGACCGGGGTCCGAGGCGCCTGGCGTGACGGCCATCGACACGCCCCAGATGCGGATCGAGGACAGCGCCAATGGAACGCCTCTGGCGGGCGTCCCGGCCGCCATCACGCCCAATTATTTCCTGGTGGGCCTGTCCAACAGCGACGTGTTGATGGGCCGCAATATGGAGCTGCTCAAGGATCGGGGCTGGTTTGACGTGCCCATGGTGTTGAGCACGGGACGAATCGCCAAGTTGACCTTCGAAAAAGGCGCCTCCGGCGACAGCGCCCTTGCGCAGGCGATGCAGGGCTGGGAGCAGCAGTCGCAATAGAGGGGCGACTTTTGACGCCCTTCACGGATGACCTGCACGACGACGATGATCGCCCGAATGGGGCCATTCCGGATGTCCCTCCGCCCGGAACGCCCGGCGAGATCAGGCATTGCCATTGCATGGAGGATGCCCATGCCCAATCGCGCCACCACGATCGACCTGTCCGGCGCCATAGCTGAATCTGCGCCCATTCTTTTGGCCGACATAGCCACGCCAGCGCCGGTCTGGGGTTATGACGGCGAAAGGCTCGGGTTTGGACGCGCGGTGGCTTTGGATCAGGGAAGCGGGCGGCCGCTCTGCCTGCTGGTGGGACGCGGGCGCTCCAAGCGGTCCCTGCGGCCGATCCCGTGGGCCGCCTTGCGCTATGACAGGCGCCTGAGCGCCTATCTGGCCGACGTCTCGGCGCCGGTCTTCCTGCAGGGCCCGGGCTGGTCCAGGGCCGCCGGACGCGCCTTGGCCTGCATCTGGCGGGCGCATGTCTATTATGACGTTCCTTACGACTCGCCCGCAAAATGACGGCTAAATACGCCCGACCGTTCGCTCGCACGCGCATCCAGAACATGCACATCGACTCTTTTTTCGTTACAAGGGAGGCCCAACCGCCGCCTTTGCTGGATGTCCCTTGTCCTTTTTCCAGACCATTCTCCGCCGCAGCTATGACAATCCGTGGCTGTTGATCACGCTGACCTGCGTTTTCTGGGCGGGCAATATCGTGGCCGCGCGATTGGCCATTGGCGAAATTTCGCCCATGCTGCTGGTGTGCGGACGTTGGGCCATCGCCAGCCTCATCCTGCTCGCCGTCGCGCGACGTCCCTTCGTGGAAGCCTGGCCTGCGCTCGCGCCGCACTGGCTGCGCATATTTCTCATGGGCTGCTGCGGCTTCACCCTGTTTC
Organism: uncultured Hyphomicrobiales bacterium; assembly: GCA_903902915.1. GTDB lineage: Bacteria > Pseudomonadota > Alphaproteobacteria > Rhizobiales > Beijerinckiaceae > Terripilifer. The sequence goes on from CAIUWR010000001.1 coordinate 62,015, forward strand.
ACGCCGTCTATTACGTCTCGGCCTATTTCACGACAGGCGTCAATCTGTCGATCATTCAGGGGGTGAGCCCGGTCTTCGTGCTCATCGGGGCCTGGGTCTTGTGGCGCACCAAGGTCAGGGCGGTGCAGGTCGCCGGTTGCGCGCTCACCATCGCGGGCGTCATCATCGTCGCGATCCACGGCGATGTCTTTGCCCTGCATGACCTGAGTTTCCGCATCGGCGATCTGGGCGTCCTCGTCGCCTCCATGATCTATTCCGGCTACACGCTCTCCCTGCGCAACAGGCCGAAGGCCTCCTCGCTCGGCTTTTTCGTCGCCATGGCTTTCGCGGGGCTTTTGTCCTCCCTGCCGCTGGTGGCGCTGGAGGGGCTGGCGGGGCGCATCGTCTGGCCGACCCACATCGGCTGGATGGTTCTTTTCTATACGGCGATCTTTCCCTCGCTGCTGGCGCAGCTCTTCTTCATCCGTGCGGTCGAAATCATCGGCCCGGGCCGCGCGACGATCTTCTACAACATGACGCCGGTGCTGGGCGCGGTGTTTGCGGCCGTGCTGCTCCATGAACCGTTCGAGCCCTACCACGCGCTGGCGCTGGCGCTCGTGATCGGTGGCGTCACGATCGCGGAGCGGCAGGGGCGACGCCCATGAACCCGAACGAGCGCAAGCCCCTGCCCTCGCGCATCATGCGCAATCCCTGGCTGCTGCTGACCTTCAGCTCGCTGGTCTGGGGCGGCAATGTGGTGGCGGCGCGCTTCGCGGTGGGCGAAATTTCGCCCATGGCGCTGGTGGGCCTGCGCTGGATCGTGGTTTCCGCGATCATCGCTTTCTTCGCGCGCGGCCGGTTGCGGGCCACGCTGGCGCAGCTCAAGCCTCATTGGGCCTATCTGCTGCCCATGGGCGTGCTCGGCTTCACCCTGTCCAACGCCATGCTCTATGAGGGCGCGCGTTTCACGAGCGGGCTGAATGTCTCGATCATTCAGGGCGTTTTGCCGGTGCTGGTGCTGGCGGGCGCGCGGGTCATCTATGGCGTTCGCGCAGGTCTGGTGCGCTGGATTGGCGTGACGATCACCATGGCGGGGATCGTCCTGATCGCCACCGAGGGCGAGCCTGCGCGCATTTTGGAGTTGCAGATCAACAAGGGCGACGGATTGGTGTTTCTGGGCGCGGCGATCTATGCGGCCTTCACGCTGGCCTTGCGCAAACGCCCGCCGATGACGGCCATGGCCTTCTTCATCGGCGTGGCGGTGGCCGCCCTCGCCTCCTCCGTCCCGGCGATGGTGGGGGAAGCGATGCTGGGCGCCGCCATCTGGCCGGGTTGGCGCGGCCTGCTGGTGCTGCTCTATGTGGCGATCTTCACCTCGATCATCGGACAGGTCTGCTGGATCCGCGCGGTCGAGATCATCGGACCGGCGCGGGCGGGCGTGTTCCAGAATCTGGTGCCGGTGGTGGGGGCGCTGCTCTCGGTTCTGCTGCTGCGCGAGGCCTTCCACTGGCACCACGCCGCTTCGCTGGTTCTGGTGCTGTCCGGCCTGTTCATTTCCGAACTGGGCAAGCGATAGGCCGGGGCGCCCCGGCCGCGCTTGTCGATTACGGACTATTCGCCGCCCAGACCAACCGTGTTCATGATCGTCTTCATCGCGGCATAGTTGTTGGTGAGAAGCTCGTTGAATTGCGCCGGGCTCTGGGTCTGCGGCTCGATGCCCTGCTGCGCGATATTGGCCGCGACATGCGGCATCGCGACGACCTTGGCGACGGCGCTGTTGATTTTCAGCGTCACGTCGGCTGGCAGGTTGGCGGGCCCCAGAAGGCCGAACCACGAGGTGAATTCGAAGCCCGGCAATCCGCTTTCGCTCACAGTCGGCGTGTCGGGAAACGTGGGAATGCGATTCTTCGACACGACGGCGAGCAGACGCAGCGCCGGGTTGGCGACGAAGGCCTGCGAGCCCAGCGTCGGCACGATCAGCAGCTTGGTGTCGCCGCCGATGAGGCTGTTGGCCGCCTCGGCCGTGCTCTTGAAGGGAACATGGACGATGTCGATCCCTGCGCTGCTGGCGAAATAGGCCATGGCCAGATGGGTGGCGCTGCCGACGCCCGCGGACGCATAGTTCAAGCGGCGTGGGTTCGCCTTGGCGTAGGCAATGAGGTCCGCCACCGATTTCACCGGCAGTTCCGCATTGACCAGAAGGATATAGGCGCCCGTGCCGATATGAGCCACAGCCGTGAAATCCTTCACCGGATCGAACGGCGTCTTGCGGTCCAGCGCCGCGCTGATGGTGTGGCTTGAGGCCGCCATCAGAAGCGTGGTCCCATCGGGCTTTGAACGCGCCACCACGGACGCGCCAAGCGCGCCGCCCGCGCCTGCACGATTGTCGATGATGAAGGTTTCCCCCAAAAGCGTCCCCAGTTCTGGCGCGATCACCCGCGCCAGAACGTCCTGCCCGCCGCCCGGGGCGAAGGGCACGACGATTTTCGAGATGGCCGATTGCGCCTGCGCGAACTGAGCCCCCGCCACAAGAGCGGCGAGGGCGCAGATCAGGCCTTTAATTGAACTTCTCATGGTTTCCTGCCCTTTGATTGCGCCCGGACTTTTGCCCGGGTCGTCGATTTCTCAGCGCGCCAGCGATGGATAAAGCGTCTCCGCCGTGCGGTGGAAAATCCACGCGCGCTCTTCCTCGGACAGGAAGGCCATGGCCTCTTTGCTCTCCGCGACGATGCGCGACAACGAAGCGTCCGAGGTCGGGAAATTCGATCCCCAAGCGATGCGGGACGCGCCGAAAACATCGACGATCTTTCGGAAATAAGGCTGAAAGTCGCCGCCGCCTTCCGCGATCATGCGCACGTTCCTGATCGTCACCTTGAGGAAGACGTTGGGATTGGCCGCCAGATCAAACAGTGGCTGCGCCGCCGCATAGGGGGCGCCGCCGCGCGCGTCGGGCGAGGCCAGATGATCGAGAATGATCACCGCGCGGGGAAAACGCGCCAGCAGAGTGTGCAGCTGGCTCATCCCCGCCATGTGCATCTGGACGCAGACGGGAATGTTCAGCTCCTGCACGCATTCCCATGCCGGGAAGGTGCGCGGATCATCGAGCCAGCCCGCCTGGTTGGGCATGGTGCTGCCGGTGGTGAACAGGCGCAGGCACGACAGGCCCAGATCGACCCATTTGCGGATCTGCGCGGGCGCGTCGTCGCGCAGCATGTCCACCGAGAAGACGCCCGCGAAGCGATCCGGATGGGCGCGCACGGCGTCGACGACCAGCGAATTGTCGTAGCCATAGCAAGTCGAGGCATGCACCAAAGCGGAGCGCGTGACGCCCGCCTCGTCCATGGCCTTGATCATCTGGTCTGGCGTGATGGGACGATCTCGCGCCCAGTCGGAGAGAATGCCGCCCAGCGGCGAGCGCGGATAGCGCGCCTCATCCGGCGATATGACGTGGGGATGGATATCGATCATGGTTCCAGCCATCGCGGCGTTTCCTCTTTGAAGACGCCCCTGGGCGGTCGGGTCGCGTCCATTCCTGTTCGCCGCTTCGGTAGCGCACTGATCACGGCAGGTCGAATGAAATCATTCACGGCGCCAGAGGCAAAAAAGGCGCCGGACCACTCCGACGCCTCCTGGCCGCCAACAGGCGAACCGATCAGAATTTCAGGGCCTTGGCCTGTTGCACGCCGGGGATCCGCCGCACCTTCGCGAGCACCTCATCGGGCACGGCGCCGTCCACCTCGACCAGGGCGACGGCGGAGCCGCCCTCGCGGTCGCGGCCCAGCGCGAAGGTCGCGATATTGAGGCCCGCATCGCCCAGCGCGCCTGCGAAACGGCCGATGAAGCCCGGCTTGTCCTGATTGGTCACATAAATCATGGAGGGCGCGAATTCCGCGTCCACCTTGATGCCCTGGATGGCGAGAATGCGCGGCTTGCCATCGTGGAACACGGTCCCCGCGATCGCCCGCTCCTGCGTCTTCGTCGTCACCGTCAGCGTGATCAGCGATTCATAATCGCCCTCCGCGGCGCGGCACACTTCGTCGATGACGACGCCGCGCTCCTTGGCCACGGCGGGCGCGGAGACGACGTTCACGTCGCTCAGCAAGGGCCGCAGCAGGCCCGCGATGGCGGAAGCGGTCAGCGCCTTCACCTTGAGGTCCGCGACGGAGCCTTCATAGATGATCGTCACCTTCTGGATGTCGGTCTCCGTCAACTGGCCCGCGAAGGAGCCCAACCTTTCCGCCAGCGCGATGAAGGGCTTGAGCTTCGGCGCCTCCTCGGCGCTGATCGAGGGGAAGTTCACCGCGTTGGAAATGGCGCCGCGCGTCAGATAGTCCGACATCTGCTCGGCGACCTGCAAGGCGACATTCTCCTGCGCCTCGGACGTGGAGGCGCCAAGATGGGGCGTGCAGACCACATTGGGCAGGCCGAAGAGCACATTGCTGGTGGCGGGCTCGTCGGAGAACACGTCGAAGGCGCCGCCAGCCACATGGCCGCAGACCAGCGCGTCGCGCATTGCGGGCTCATCGACGAGTTCGCCGCGCGCGCAATTGATGATGCGCACGCCTTTCTTCGTCTTGGCGAGATTTTCCGCATTCATGATCCCGCGCGTCTGCGGCGTCAGGGGCGTGTGCAGGGTGATGAAATCGGCGCGGCGCAGCAGATCGTCCAGCTCCACCTTCTCGACGCCAAGATCGCGCGCGCGCTCTGGCGAGAGATACGGATCAAAAGCGATGACGCGCATTTTGAGGCCCAAGGCGCGGTCGGCGACGATGGAGCCGATATTGCCGCAGCCGATGATTCCTAGCACCTTGGCGGTGATCTCGACGCCCATGAAGCGGTTCTTCTCCCACTTGCCAGCCTGGGTGGAGGCGTCGGCGGCGGGGATCTCGCGCGCCACCGAAAACATCATGGCGATGGCGTGTTCGGCTGTGGTGATCGAATTGCCGAAGGGCGTGTTCATCACGATGACGCCGCGCGCGGTGGCAGCGGGAATGTCCACATTGTCGACGCCGATGCCAGCCCGGCCGATGACCTTCAGGCGAGGCGCCTTCTCCAGCAGCTTGCCCGTGACCTTGGTGGCGGAGCGGATGGCGAGGCCATCGTAATCGCCGATGATCTCGGCGAGCTTGTCCTTGTCCTTGCCGAGATTGGGTTGAAAATCGACCTCGAGCCCGCGATCCCGAAAGATCTGCGCGGCTGCGGGCGAGAGTGCGTCGGAAATCAGAACGCGCGGCGCCATTGAAACCTCCTCTTTGCGACCCCTCTCTCTCAATGGGAGAAGGTGTCGCTTGGTCGCTAAAATGATTATCTGAATAAATCGCCCTCTCCCGCGATGGGAGAGGGCGCGCAGATCAGGGCTTCGGCCGAGCCGCCTTCGCCGTGGCGAAAGCCCAGTCGAGCCAATGGGTCAGGGCCGCCACATCGCTGGTCTCGACGGTCGCGCCGCACCAGATGCGCAGACCCGGAGGCGCGTCGCGATAGCCGTCGATGTCGAAGGCGACCTTCTCCTTGTCGAGCAGGGCGGGAATCTGCTTCACGAATGCCGCCTGCTCTTCAGTGGACAGCGCGGTGATCGCCGGATCGACGATCTTGAGGCAGACGCTGGTGTTGGAGCGGATGGCGACGTCTTCAGCCAGAAAATCCACCCAATCGGTCCTGGCGGCCCAATCGGCGATGGCTTTCAGATTGGCGTCGGCGCGGCCGATCAGCCCTTCGAGGCCGCCAATCGACTTCGACCATTGCAGCGCGTCGATATAATCCTCGACGCAGAGCATGGAGGGCGTGTTGATCGTATCGCCTTCGAAGATGCCCTTGATCAGCTTGCCGCCATTGGTCATGCGGAAGATCTTCGGCATGGGCCAGGACGGCTGGTAGCTCTCCAGCCGCGCCACGGCGCGAGGGGAGAGGATCAGCATGCCATGGGCGCCCTCGCCGCCGAGCACCTTCTGCCAGGAGAAGGTGACCACATCGAGCTTGGCCCAATCGAGCCGCTGGGCGAAGGCCGCCGAGGTGGCGTCGCAGATGGTGAGGCCCGCGCGGTCGGCGGGAATCCAGTCGCCATTGGGGACTTTCACGCCCGCCGTGGTGCCGTTCCAGGTGAAGACCACGTCATGGTCGAAATTCACGGTGGAGAGGTCGGGGAGCTGGCCGTAGCCGGAGGTGATGACGCGCGCGTCCTTCAGCTTGAGCTGCTTGACGACGTCGGTGATCCAGCCTTCGCCGAAGCTTTCCCACGCCAGCATGTCCACGCCGCGCGCGCCCAGGAGCGACCACATGGCCATCTCGACCGCGCCGGTGTCCGAGGCGGGCACGATGCCGATGAGATAATCGGCGGGAACTTGCAGCACTTCGCGGGTGAGGTCGATGGCCAGTTTCAGCTTCACCTTGCCGACCTTGGCGCGGTGGGAACGGCCCAGCGGCGCGTCGGCGAGATTTTGCAGGCTATAGCCGGGACGCTTGGCGCAGGGCCCGGAGGAGAAATTGGGATTGGCCGGGCGAACAGATGGATGCGTTATCGTCATTTATAGACCATCCTTGCAGATGAGCGCCCCCCGGCGGGGGGAGGTGTCCCGAAACCGCGATACGCCCGCGCAGCCTCGCCCGTCAAGTGTGCGCCGCACGCAAAACGGCGGGGAAGGCCCGCCGTTCGCCCGCGCGAAAATGGAAGCGCTCAATCGAGCATGTAGCGGAAGCCGACCTTCACCTGCTGGGAGACGATGGGGCTTTTTACCGGGCTCATGAACCCGTTGGAGAGGCTCGTGTAGGAACCGGAGTTCAGATAGCGATAGTTCAGTTCAAGCTTCAGCTCGGGAGTCAGATCGTAGGCGACGCCGCCCATGAGCGACCAGGCGAGGTTGAAGGTGGTTTTGCTGGCGTTGCGGTTCCAGTTTTGTTGAGCCAATGAGACAGGCGGTTGACCCGGATGGACGACCCCGGCGCCGTCGGTCCACGAGGTGATCGGGTTACCGTATACATCGACCCAGACGGGAGTATAAGTTTGGGTCGGGGTCAGGTTCGCAGCATAAACGCTGCCATCCGACGTTTGGTTGTATGTAAGCGAGCTCGACGACTTCAACATGGAAACGCCTGCGCCAACGCCAACAAACGGGGTCAGCCCGGCCCAGGAGCCAAGATCCACATAGGCGTTGAGCATCAAGTCGGTTTTCCTGAGCGAGGCGCTGTTCTGCGGATTACACGTGCCGACAGAGGGGCCCCAGATGGCGGAATTGACCACTGTAGTATCTGCGCTGATATATGCAGGACATATTACCGTAAATCCATTCGCCGAAACATCCCGCTGTTTGCTCCAGGTCATCGTCGCGTCGGTGCGCAGCCAGTTGTTGAATTTATAGCCGACGCCCAGATCGATGTTCCAAAGGTTTTTCTTCGTATCCGTCGTCAGCGACGACAGCTGCGGCCCGTTGTCCGCGCTCGCGCCCACGTCCCCGCGCAAATACCATCCCGTGCCCAGCTCCACAGGCTTGCTGACGATGTCAGGCGCGGATTCGACCGGAAACTTGAGGAAATCCGCCGCTGCGGCCTGATGCACGCCCAGCGCGAGCGGTGCGGCGAAAGCCACAATCCTGAGCAGAGCGGGCAGGTAAACCATCATCGAAATCCTTGAAGGGGCGCAAAGTGACTCTCTTAAACGCAAGCTTGGCAGTGAAAGTTTAACCAACGGTAACCATAATTGAAAAAAGCGCGAGCGTCCGCAGGGGCGCCTCGCAAGCGAAGCCTCCGCTCCAAAGCCTGATGTGGAAGGTCAATCGCGTGCCAAAGCGTCGCCGAGCGCGTAGCGCAAGCCGATCCGCAGATCATGGGAGGCGAGGCCGATTTGCTGGACCTGCCCCGTGCAGGCCCCCGCCGCGACCGGGCAGGCGATGGCCCCGCTCTGGCCAGAACCAAGGCTCATGTAGCGATAGCTCGCTTCGATCTTGATCTGCGGCGTCAGGTCAAACGAAGCGCCGGTCATCAGCGCAAAGGCCAACCGCACCCGCGAGGCGCCGGGCGACTGCCCTTCCCCATGCCCATTGCCCGCCGAAATCGAGACTGGCGCCGATGACGTGCGCGCGAGGCCAAGGCCAAGACCCACAAAGGGCGTGACATCGAACCAGGAGCCTATTTCTCCATAGCCATTGGCCATGAGGACCGCGCTGCGGAAGGCGCCCGCATAGGTGTCCGAACAGGGCGAGGCGCCGCAATTCATGGCGTCCGGATAGGAGGCGCGAGCTGCATAGCTGGCGGACGCCCGATATTCGGCGGTTACGTCCGCGCGCATATATTCGCTGAACTGATAGCCCGCTCCAAGACCCAGCAGCGATGTGTGGCCCACATGCGCCGCGTCATAGGCAAAGCCAGGGACGGCGACGTCGAAGGTCGAGAGGGGGCCGTGCGCCCGGGTGAGGCCAAGACCGCCGTCAACCCTCAGATAGACGCCCGCGTCCGCATCGAACCCGCCACGCAAGTCGAAGGAATCGAGCGAAGGGGCCGGCGGCAATATATCCGCCGCCCTGACCCCGCTGGTCGTCAAAGCGACAAGAGCCGCACACATCAGAGCTTTTGACACCCAGGCTCCATCCACTCCACGACGCCGCACGGCGTCTCATCGGACAGACCTTGGAGAAATAGATTTAAGCATCGGTTAACCATAAAGAAAAAAGCTTTGCTCAGAGGCGTCGCGACAGTCGGAGCGCGGGCGTCGGCCGCCTCGCTGGGGCTCTTGCATGCGGCGAACCGGGCGCCATAATCAGGGTTCTGACGCAGGAGGCGACCCATGGGCCTGTTCGATGATGCGGATCCCTTCGGAACCGTACGCAAGCCAGCCACGACCCATGAGATCGGGCAACCGCTGGACCGGCTCTCCGTGGCCGAAATCGCGGAGCGGATCGAGATCCTGCAAGCTGAAATCGCGCGGCTCAAAGCCATGAGCGCCTCCAAGGAGGCGTCCAGATTGGCGGCCGGGGCCTTTTTCAAATCTGGCTGACCGACGTCAGACCCGGCCTGCGGTTAACCCTGCCGCCAACTTGCTGATACGCGCGCAAGATTTGGCTCTACTATGGCTGAGTCCCGGTTTACCGGGCGGTTTGTGGCCAGCGAGCGTCCCCATGTCCAGCGTATCGGGCTTTATCGAAAATGGCGGCGCCGTTTCCTTCGGGCACAGGCTCGCGGGTTCGGACGCTTTCAAGAGCCTCTTCAAGGAAGGCATGTATCTCGTTGAGATGTCCGCGGCCTATCTCGATGGGCCGGGGCGGCTGGAAGCCAAGGCGCTGCCGCGTGCCACAGCGCTGGCCTATGCCTCTGAAAGCATGCGCCTCACCACCCGCCTCATGCAGATGGCGTCCTGGCTCTTGATGCAGCGGGCCGTCAATGAGGGCGAGATGGCCCTGGCGCAGGCGGCGCTTGAGAAAAACAAGGTGAAACTCACCCGGCAGGAACTCTCCTGCGACCCTGAGACCTTCGCCAGCCTGCCCGAAGTCCTGCAAGATCTCTGCGATCAGTCCATGCGCCTTCAGGCCCGCATCATTCATCTCGACAGCCTGCTCTATCAGGGCCCGGCCCGCGAATCGTCCCGCGCCCGCCCCATCGCCATCGAATCCCAACTCGCCATGCTGCGCGAGGCGTTTCATATGCGCGAGGGGTGACCCAGACGGATCACGCTGCCGCAGAACGCAAAAAACCCCGGCAATGCCGGGGTTTTTCGTTGTATTTCAAATTCTTACTTGCGGGCGCCGATGCTGCCGAAGCGCGAGGTGAAGCGAGACAGGCGGCCACCACGGTCGAGCAGCTGCTGCGAGCCGCCGGTCCAGGCCGGGTGCGTGTTGGGATCGATGTCAAGGTTGAGCGAATCGCCCTCCTTGCCGTAGGTGGAACGGGTCATGTATTCCGTTCCGTTGGTCATCACGACCTTGATGAAATGGTAGTGCGGATGGATATCGGCCTTCATCGTCTGTTCCTTCGACAAAGTTATGGTCAGGACGCGCCGAAGGGGACGACACGGCCGGAAGGGGGTTCCCAAGGTTGGGGTCGCGCCCCTATACCGCAGGAGCGCCGGGCAAACAAGCTGCTATGAAGCGGCTGCTGGCGGGGAAATACGGGCCGAGCCCAGGGATTGATCGATGAGCGATACGGGGAGACCCATCACCCAGGCCAAACGGCCTCGCGCCTCCCTGAAGGCGTTGGTGCCATTGCTGCCCTATGCCGGGCGCTACAGGCTGTGGATCGCGGGCGCATTATGCGCCCTGATCGTGGCCGCCGGCGCCACGCTCTCCGTGCCGGTGGCGGTGCGTCGCATGATCGACCACGGCTTCGCCACCGAGAGTTCGGGCGTCATCACGCAATATTTTCTGGGGATGCTTCTCGTGGTGGGCGTTCTGGCGCTGGCCTCGGGAACGCGGTATTTTCTGGTGATCACCTTGGGCGAGCGCGTCGTCGCCGATCTGCGCGCCGATGTCTTCGCCCATCTCGCGAGGCTCGATCCGGTCTTCTACGACACCGCGCAGTCGGGCGAGCTGGTCTCGCGCCTCACCGCCGACACCACGCAAATGAAATCCGCCTTCGGCTCTTCGGCCTCCACGGCGCTGCGCAATTTCTTCATGTTCATCGGCGCCATCGGGATGATGATCTATACGAGTCCGAAATTGTCGGGTCTCGTGATGGTGGCCATTCCCGTCATCGTGCTGCCGTTGTTCATGTCGGGCCGTTCCGTGCGCCAGCGCTCCCGCGCCGCGCAGGACACTTTGGCGGAGGCCTCGGCCTATGCGGCGGAGAGCCTGGGCGCCATGCGCACCATGCAGGCCTTTGTGGCGGAGAAGGCGACCACCGGGCGCTTCCGCCGCGCGGTCGAGGCCTCCTATGACGCCGCCCGAGCCGCCACCCTGGCCCGCGCCCTGCTCACCACCGTGGCGATCTTCCTCGCCTTCGCCAGCGTGGTGGCGGTGCTATGGCTGGGCTCGCAGGATGTGATCGCGGGGCGGATCACCGGCGGGCTCCTGTCGCAATTCGTGCTCTCGGCGGTGCTTGGCGCCAGCGCGCTGGGCCAATTGTCCGAGGTCTGGAGCGAGCTTTCGGCGAGCGCGGGCGCGGCGGGGCGCATCGCCGAAATTCTGGCGGTCCAGCCCCTGATCGTGGCGCCGGCCAATCCCATCCCCCTGCCGCAGCCGGCAAGCGGGCGCGTCAGCTTCGAGGAGGTCGGCTTCGCCTATCCCACCCGCCCCGCCGATCAGGCCCTCAAGGGGCTGAGCTTCACCGTGGAGCCCGGGGAGACGGTGGCCATCGTCGGGCCGTCGGGCGCGGGCAAGTCGACGGTCTTTCAATTGCTGATGCGCTTTTATGATCCCCAGAGCGGCTCCATTCGGCTCGACGGCGTCGATCTGCGCGCCGCCGATCCCGCGCATGTGCGGGGGCGCGTGGCGCTTGTGCCGCAAGATCCGGTGATCTTCGGCGCCAGCGTGGCCGACAATATCCGCTACGGCCGCCCCGACGCGACCGACGCCCAGATGCGCGCCGCCGCCGAACGGGCCGCCGCCGACGAGTTCATCCGCGCCCTGCCGGAAGGTTACGACACCTTGATCGGCGAGCGCGGCGTGACGCTCTCAGGCGGCCAGCGCCAGCGCCTCGCCATCGCCCGCGCCGTGCTGATGGACGCACCCGTGCTGCTGCTCGACGAGGCGACCTCGGCGCTGGACGCGGAGAACGAAACGCTTGTGCAAAAAGCGCTGGAAAACATCATGAAGGGCCGCACCACCATCGTCATCGCCCATCGGCTGGCGACCGTCCTGTCGGCGGATCGCATTCTGGTGCTGGACCAGGGACGGATCGCGGAAGAGGGCGCACACGCGGATCTGGTCGCCAGCGGCGGCCTTTATGCACGCCTCGCCCGCCTGCAATTCGAGATGGGCGCAGCGGCGCTGTCCGACCGCGTGACGGCGGAGTAGGAAAGCAGATCAGGCGCGCCCTATTTGAGCGCGCCGATCTGGATCAACTCGCCGATCTGCTTCTCATACAGCGGCGCGCTCAAAAACTTGAACTGCACCGCATCCTGCATCGCCTCGGGAATGCCCTTGACCTCGTCGATTTGCAGGCTTTCCTTGGGAATGAACTCCGCCAGCATGCGGCGCACGGAACTCTCCGGAAGGCCGGTGATGGCGATATATTTCTGCATCGCTTCATCGGAAGCGTACATCCAGTCGAGCACCTCGCGATAGGCGGCCAGATAGCGCACGAACAGGTCTTTCTTCGTCGCCAAAGCCTGCGCATTGGCGATCTGCACGCGGATCGTCTGCTTGCGCAGATGGTCGAGATCGCTGAGGCGGCCGATCATGCGGATGTCGCCCTCCTCCAGAAGATCCAGATTGAAGGGCGCCACGCACCAGCCGATGTCCACCTGGCCGGTCATGGCCTGCGTTGTGGTGCTCACCGCATCGCCCGTGGGCGTGGGCTTCATGTCTTTCAGTCCATATTCAGAGATGAAGCGCAGCGCGCCTACCTGCGTGGACGAGCCTGCCGTCGAATAGGCGATGGTCTTGCCATTGGCCTCGCGTAGCGAGGCGATCGGCGACTTCGCGGGCACATAATAGAAGATCTCGCGCGAGCCCGTGGAGCTTGCGCCGATGATGCGCACCGGCGCGCCCTTGGAGAAGGCGCCGAATGTGCCTGCAAGCCCCGCGCTCAGGCCCACATCCACCGCGCCGGAGATGACCACCTGCATCGTCTCCCCGCCGCCCGAGGTGTAGATGATGTCGAGATCGAGCCCGTGCTTCTGGAAGATGCCGGCCTGTTTGCCAAGTTCGGGAATCGCCCCTTCCCAGCTGCCGCGATTGGGCGAAGCGACGCGGAAAAGCTCGGCGGCCTGCGCAGCTCCCGATACGCAAGCGAGGGCCAGAAGGCTGACGGCGAAAGTGCGAAAGCGCATGAAAATCCCCATCGGTTAAGCGATCGCCTGCAACTGTGGCCGCACCGCGCCTTGCAGATGCGGCATGACCTCGGCGGCGAAGAGGCGAATGTTCCGCTCTGTCATGTCGGCTGGCATGGTCGCGATTTGCAGCATGGCCATGAGATGGCCAAAGCCCATTTCCTTCTGACACTGTTCGATGCGCGCGCGCACCGTTTCCGGGCTGCCCACCAGGATCATGCCATTGTCGATCAAGGTGTCGATGGTGGAGCTGGTGCGGTTCTTGAACTTCATCTCCATCAGCGTCTTGGTCGAGGAGATCGACGAATAGCCCGGCGGCAGGCGCATTTCGATGGAGGGAAACCGCAGGAACTTGTTGAAGAAAACCTCGATATGTTCCTTCAACTCGCGCCGCGCGATCTCATCGGTTTCAGCCACATAGGTCGGCACGGCCCAGCCCATCTGCGAGGGCTGCGCCTCATAGCCATTCTTGCGCGCTTCCTCGCGATAGGCGTTGAAGGCTTTGAGCGCGACCGGATAGGGGCTGAAGGTTTGCAGATAGGTATATTTGCGCTCCGCAGCCGCGCACCAGACGATGGTCTCCTTGCTGCCTTGCGAGGGAATCCACACGGGCGGATGCGGCGCCTGCACCGGGCGCGGCCACAGGTTCACATAATCGAACTGATAATGCTTGCCCTGATAGCGGAACGGGCCAGTCTCGGTCCAGGCCTTGATGATCAGCTCATGCGCCTCATAGAAACGCTCATGCGAGAAGGTCGGGTTGACGCTGTTGGAAAAATATTCCGAGCCGATGCCGCGCACGAAGCCTGTGATGATGCGCCCGCCGCTCATGTGATCCAGCATGGCGAATTCTTCGGCGATCATCACCGGATTGTTCACCAGCGGCAGGGCCCGGCCAAGGATGCAGATCTTCGCCTGTTTGGTGGAGCGCGCGAGCGCGGCGGCGATGAGATTGGGCGCGGGCATCAGGCCATAAGCGGTTTGATGATGCTCGTTGACGCAGATTCCGTCGAAGCCCAGCTTGTCCCCTAATTCGAGCTCGCCGATATAGCGGTCATAGAGCTTCATGCCCTTCTGCGGATCGAAATTGCTGTTGGGGATCGTCACCCAGGCGGAATTGTGTTTATCCGATTCAGCGATGTCGAGATCGCCATAGGGCATGAGATGGAAGAAATAGACTTTCATCAGTTCGCTCCATTCATGAAGGCGCCCATGCGGCGCGCAACCTCGGCGCCGCGCTCTTGCGGGATGGCGTGGCCGCAAGCGGACAGCGCAAGAAATTCCGCGCCCGCGATTTCTTTCAAGAACACCTCATGCGTGGAAAAGGGGAGGATCCGATCCTCCCGCCCCCAGGCGATGAACGTGGGAATGTCGATGCGATGCAGCCAATGAGGCAGCACGACGCTGGCCATGCGCGGCGTCCATGCCAAACGCGCCAGGCCCGCACGGTTTTGCAGCATGATGTCGAGTTCGTCGCCCGCCCGCGCGGCGATCTCCTGATCGGCGAGCGCCTGATCGTGAAACAGCGCGCGCACGCCCTCCTCGCCCGACAGCAGAAACACATCCTGCCCGGGCGCCTCGCGCGGCATGACGCCAGCTGGCGCCAGCAAGGATAGCGAGGCGAGCGCATGGGTGGAGCGAATGGCGACCTCCGCGGCGATCCAGCCGCCGATGGAATGGCCGACCAGATGCACCTGGGGAAGGCCCAGCGCGGCGATGAGGTCGAGGGTGAAGAAAGCGGCGTCGTTGACGCTCATCATCCAGTCGGGGATGGGCGAGCGGGTGAATCCCGGAAACTCCGGCGCCACCACGCGAAAGCTCTTTGAAAGGTCGCTCAGGAGCGGATCAACCGCCAGCCCGTCGATCCCATGCAGGACGAGCACGGTCGGCCCCGTTCCCGCCTCGAACATTCGGACATTCGTCCCGCGAACATCCAGCACAGTTTCCCGCATCCTGCGACTTCCCCCCGAGTTGTTGGAGGCAGTGTAGTCAGGGGCGGGGCTGGGCACAACTGGCCGTGTTTGGGATCGCCGAAGGCTTGTGACGAGGCGGTCTTGATTGTAGCGTTCACGCTCAACCGCACGAATGTAGCCAGTGGCCGTTGAGAGCCGATTGCTCATCCCTGCTGCAGGATTTCCACCATGACGAAGACGGAACAAAGACGAAGTAAGGGATCGGTGGAAGCGGACGCGCGCTTGGGCCTCTTCTTCACACTTCAAAAAGCTTGGAAGCGCCGAAGCGCGGAAGGCATGACGGCGAAGGATCTCGCCGCGCTGCTCGACCGCGACAAGGCTTATGTCTCTCGCGTCCTCAACGGCAAGACGCCGACGATCACCATTGAAACGCTGGCGCTGTTTCTGGATCGGCTCGGTCATAGCCTCGTCGTGGATTGCATACCCGCCGAAGAAATTCCCGCCGTGAACAAGGACGCGCGGCCCCGCATTGCGGTCCCGGCGAAAGCCTGAGCGCGCCTCGCCTCAGTTCAGCGGCGACCAGGATGGGTCCGAGCCGAAGGATGGCGTCGGCACCTGGAATTCACCGCGTCCGAACACATCCACCATATAGAGCTTCGGTCCGCCCTGCCCGCCCTGTTGATCGCGGAAGAACATCACATAGAGCCCATTGGGCGCCCAGGTCGGCCCCTCGTTGTGGAAGCCTTCGGTCAGCATGCGCTCGCCCGTGCCGTCGGGCTTCATGACGCCGATGCCGAATTGCCCGGCCTTCTGGCGCGTGAAGGCGATGAAATCTCCCTTCGGCGACCAGACCGGGGTCGAATAGCGCGCGCCATCGCTATAGGAGATGCGCTTGGCGCCGCCGCCCGCCCCGCCCATCACATAGATCTGCTGCGAGCCGCCGCGGTCGGATTCGAACACGATCTGCGCGCCGTCCGGCGCATAGGAAGGCGAAGTGTCGATGCCCGCCGTATCGGTGAGGCGGGTGGTGGCGCGCGAGCGCAGGTCCATGGTGAAGAGATTGGTCGAAGAGCCCTGCGACAGGGACATGATCACCCGCTGGCCATCGGGCGAGAAGCGCGGCGCGAAGGTCATGCCCGGGAAGTTCCCAACCGCCTCGCGCTGACCATTCTCGATGTTCAAAAGATAGACGCTCGGATCGCCGGCCCCGAAGGCCATATAGGTCACGTCCTGCGAGGAGGGCGAGAAGCGCGGCGTCACCACCAGTTCGTCCCCGCGCGAGAGGTAGCGTATATTGGCGCCGTCCTGATCGATGATGGCGAGCCGCTTGGTCCGGCGCTCCTTGGGGCCGCTTTCATCCACGAAGACGACGCGGCTGTCGCACCAGCCCGCCTCGCCGGTGATGCGCGTGAAAATCGCGTCGGACACGATATGCGCCACGCGACGGGAATTGTTGGGATCGGTCACATATTGCTGACCCGCCACCTGCTGGCCGCTCGTCACATCCCAAAGGCGGAACTCCGTTTTGAGCCGCCCGTCGGGCGCACGCCCCGCACGGCCGGTCACGACGAATTGCGCGTTGACCATCTTCCATTGATCCATCTGCGGCGCTTCAGGATTGGTCGCCTTCTCGACGAAGGTCGCGGCGTCCAGCGGCCTGAGGAAGACCGAGCGGCGGAAATTGTTGGTGATGATCTGTGTGGCCTGCGGCCCGCCGTCGCCGCCAAAATTGGTCACGGCGATGGGGATCGGCTGAAAACCCGAGCCGCGCTTGATGTCGAGGGCGGACTGCGCGAGGGCGGGGCCAAGCGGCAGGGCGGGAATGGGCGCGGCGGCGAGGAGGGCCGTCATCTGGCGGCGGGTGAGGCGAGTGTTCATATCGGGTCGGTCCTGAAAAACGGGCGCGGAAGGATATGCGAAACTGCGAGGGGGCGGCCATAAGACAGCGTCATCCGGCCATCTCCTCCGGGTCGAAGCGCAGGATACGGCTCCTCCATTCCTCGAAATAGGGCGCAAATTGCGCCGGAATCGGCATGGGATTGCAGCGCCGCACGGCGCGCAGCGCGCTTTCGGCCAGGGTGCGCAGATTGGGGTCGCCGGGCGGATTGAGCAGCACCGGCTCGCTGGTCAGCGCGCCATTGACGGCATATTCCACCTTGATCTGCGGAATATACCGGGTCGCAGCCATGCCGACATAGTTCCAGCATTGTTTGTAGCGATCCTGCATGAGGCCATCGAGCTGCCCCATGAGGGATGGCGACATCTTCGGCGCGCTGGCCGTCGGCGATCCCAGCGAGGCCTGCTGGCTCGCGGCGCGCGCGCTCGAAGGCCTCTGCGCTGGTTGCTCGTGCGACAGCAGATCGGCCACGGCGTCGGAATCATATTTCGTCTTGACCGATGTCTCATCGCCGGATTTTGGCCGCGCCGCCGGCTTTTGCGGCTCGGTCTTTTCGAGCAGCTTGGAAATTGCGGTCGGATCGAGCGGCTTTTCATCCGCCTTCGGCCGCTGCGGCGGCTTGGGGGGCGCAGGCGGCGTAACCTCGGCCTTCTTCGGCTCCTCCTTCGGCCGCTGCGGCGGCTTGGGCGGCTCGGCTGGCTCGGCGTCAGGCTTGGGCGGCGCCTCGGCCTTCGGCGGCTCCGCCTTGGGGGGCTCTGGTTTGGGGGGTTCGGGTTTCGGAGGCTCCGGCTTGGGCGGCTCAGGCGGCAGGGCGGCGACGCGCTGGGGCGGCGTCGGCGTGGGCGTGGGCGGCTCGGGATCCTTGCTCTCGCCAGGATCGGGAATCCGCCGCAGGGGCGGGAGCGGCGCCGCCACATCGGTTTTCGCCTCGGTGGTTGGCGTCGGCTTCTTCTCCTCCACCTCGGAGGCCTTGTCCGCTTTCAAGGGCGTGGGCGCCGTCTGTTTCGCGCCTTTCTCGCCTTTGGTGATCTGGTTGAACTGGGAGTCTGTCAGAATTTCGACCGGAACCGATTCCTGCGCGTCCTGAAGCGGCGCCGTCTGCGTGAAACTGACAAGCGTCGCCGCCAGCAGCGCCAGATGCACGGCCGCTGACAAAACGGAGCCAGGCTGAGAGGCGGAGACTTTCACGCGCGAGCGCTCACTTCTTTTCCTGCTCGGTCACAAGCGCGGCTTTCTTGTAGCCGGAGCTGATGATGATCGACAAAACCTGGGCCACGCGGCCATAGTTCACCGCCTTCGAGCCGCGCACATAGACACGCTCGTCAAGGCCCGCCTTTGCGAGCGAACCGATGCGGGTCACCAGATCCTCGATCTGGACCGGCTGGTCCATCACGAAGATCGCGCCCGCGTCGTCGATGGCCACGCTGAGGGGCTTCTGGTCGATGTTAAGCGCCGCCGCCTTTGTTTCCGGCAGATCAATGGCGACCCCGGTGGCGAGCAAAGGCGCCGCCACCATGAAGATGATGAGCAGCACCAGCATCACGTCGATGAACGGCGTCATGTTGATTTCGGCCATGGCGCCATAACGCGGCACGCCGCGACGCCTGCGCCCGCCTTTTTTACCGGCTCCGACTGACATTCCCATGGTGGAGCCCCTTAAACCCGGTCGCGCTCGCTGGCGACGTGCTGGTCGATCTGGCGCGAGAGGATCGAGGAGAATTCATCGGCGAAGGATTCCATCCGCGCCTGCGAGCGCGCCACCTTGCCTTGCAGGATATTGTAGAACACCAGCGCGGGAATGGCGGCGAAGAGGCCGATGGCTGTCGCAAAGAGCGCTTCCGCGATGCCCGGCGCCACGACCGCCAGCGAGGTGTTCTTGGAGGCCGCGATGGAGCGGAACGAACTCATGATGCCCCAGACCGTGCCGAAGAGGCCCACAAAAGGCCCCGCCGAGGCGACCGACGCCAGAACCAGCAATTGCGACTCCAGCCGCTCGACCTCGCGCGCGATGGTCACGTCCAGCACCTTCTCGATACGCGCCTGCAAGCCCATGAAGGCGGAGGCGGCGTTGCTGAAGGAGCGTTTCCATTCGCGCATGGCGGCGACGAAAAGCGCGCCCATGCCGCTCGGCCGCTGATGGGAAAGGGCCTGATAGAGATCTTCCAGCGAATTGCCGGACCAGAAGGTCTCTTCGAATTGGTCCATTTGCTTTTGCACGCGCCGCAGCAGCAAAATCTTGTCGATGATGATCGCCCAGCACCATACCGATGCGCTGAGCAGACCCAGCATCACGATCTTGACAACCAGATGGGCTGCCCAGAACATGCCCCACAGGGACACTTCACCCGCAGCGCCCACGGCTCCCGATGCGATCTCGGCAGGATTCATCTCATCGTCCTCAAACAGTGCGGGGGAAAGGCTCAGCCGTTCCTCGTCGCAAAATCCGTCAATTGTTAGGCCTCGCCATGGCCCTGCGCCTGGGCGGACCTATATGGCGCTCAGGGTCAGTTAAGACCTTCTCAGGGTTAATGACGGGTTAGCAGGCGCATAATTAGCCTCGCGGATGCAGCAAAAGCGGGGCCAACCTCTGGAGAAAACGCGATGAAAGGCGGAATGGCGATCGCAACCCTCATCTTGCTGAACGCGGCGGGGCCGGCGCTGGCGCAGCGCGCCTCCACGCCCGACATGTCCTGCCGGGCCGCCGCAAGCCTGGTGGCGCGGCATGGGGCGGTGGTGCTGGGCACGGGGCCGGATCTCTATGACCGCTATGTGGCCAACGAGACCTTTTGCCCCATCGGCTATTACGCCCGTCCCGCCTTTCTGCCCACGCGCGACAATCCGCAATGCCATGTGGGCTATTATTGCAGCGGCATGACGCCCTTTCCGCGCTGAACGATCTGGCCCGCCATCGCACAAGGGCCCGCGCTCCTGTAGCATGCAGCTGCAATCGAATCGGCGGGCGACATGATCGGCAAGCTCAAGGGCGTCATCGACTCTTACGGCGAGGATTTCGTGATCCTCGACGTGCATGGGGTCGGCTATGTGGTGCAGTGCTCCGTGCGCACCCTGCAAAAGCTGCCCAAGCCCGGCGAGGCGGCTTCGCTCGCCATCGAAACGCAGGTGCGCGAAGACGCGATCCGCCTCTTCGGCTTCTCCTCCGATGGGGAGCGCGACTGGTTCCGCCTGTTGCAGAGCGTGCAGGGGGTGGGCTCCAAGGTGGCGCTGGCGATTCTGGGCGTGCTCGGCCCCGGTGATCTCGCGACCGCCCTGGCGACGCAGGACAAGACAATGGTGTCCCGCGCGCCGGGCGTCGGCCCCAAACTGGCCGCCCGCATCGTCGCCGAACTGAAAGACAAGGCCCCCGCCTTCGGCTCCGTGGACCCCGCCGTGATTCGCCTGGCGGGCGAGGACGAAGCCAGGACCGCCCCCAAACCAGTGCAGGACGCCATCTCCGCCCTCGTGAATCTCGGCTACGGCCGCCCGCAAGCCGCCGCTGCGGTGGCCGCCAGCGTGAAGGCGCTGGGGGAAGCGGCGGAGACCTCGGCGCTGATCCGGCGGGGATTGAAGGAGCTGGCGAGTTAAGCGGCAGTCGGCATTGGGCAGTCGGCACCTCCCGACTGCCTAATGCCGACTGCCTACTGCCCCCGCCCCCGAATCTGCTATGCTCCCCCCATGACCAGTCCCAAACCCCGCCTCCTCTCGGCCGAAAAGCGCGAGGATGACACCGAGGCGTCCATTCGGCCCCTGTCGCTGCTCGACTTCACCGGGCAGGAGGCGGCGCGGAAGAATTTGCGTGTGTTCATCGAGGCCGCCAAGGCGCGCAACGAGGCGCTGGACCATGTGCTCTTCGTCGGCCCGCCGGGTCTGGGCAAGACCACGCTGGCGCAGATCGTGGCCAAGGAGCTGGGCGTCAATTTTCGCTCCACCTCCGGGCCGGTGATCGCCAAGGCGGGCGATCTGGCGGCGCAGCTCACCAATCTGGAAGAGCGCGACGTGCTGTTCATCGACGAAATTCATCGGCTGAACCCGGCGGTGGAGGAAATTCTCTATCCGGCCATGGAGGATTTCCAGCTCGATCTGATCATCGGCGAAGGCCCCGCCGCGCGCTCGGTGAAGATTGATCTGGCGAAATTCACCCTCGTGGGCGCCACCACCCGCGCGGGCCTTTTGACGACGCCCCTGCGCGACCGTTTCGGCATTCCGATCCGCCTGAATTTCTACACCGTGCCGGAGTTGCAGAGCATCGTGGCGCGGGGCGCGCGGGTGCTGAAGATTCCCATGACCGAAGATGGCGCCAACGAGATCGCCCGACGCGCGCGCGGCACCCCGCGCATCGCGGGCCGACTTTTGCGCCGGGTGCGCGATTTCGCCATCGTCGATCAGGATCCGCAGGTGACGCGAGCGGTGGCCGACCGCGCCTTGAAGCTGCTGGATGTGGACGAGATCGGCCTCGACCTCATGGACCGGCGCTATCTCGACATGGTCGCCATCAATTTCGGCGGCGGGCCCGTGGGCATCGAGACCATCGCGGCGGCCCTGTCGGAACCGCGCGACGCCATCGAGGACATCATCGAGCCCTATCTGTTGCAGCAGGGCTTCCTGCAGCGCACCCCGCGCGGGCGCGTGCTGACGCCCAACGCCTTCCGCCATCTGGGCCTCGCCGAACCGCCGCGCGCGCCGACCCAGTTCGGCCTCTTCGCCGATGGGGAGGAGCCGTGAGCGTCGCGCACGCTTTTCAGGTTCGCGTCTATTACGAGGACACAGATTTTTCCGGCGTCGTCTATCACGCCTCCTATCTGCGCTTCATGGAGCGCGGCCGCACCGAAATGCTGCGCGCGCGCGGCCTCTCGCAGGGCGAGATCATGGCCGGGAAAGCGGGCGAGGTCTTCGGCTTCGCGGTGCGGGCCATGAGCGTCGAATTCCTGAAACCCGCCCGCATGGATGATCTTTTGACCATCGAGTCGACGCCGCGCGTGATCGGCGGCGCGACGCTGGAGCTGGACCAGCGGGTGCTGCGGGGCGCGGAGGTGCTGATCACAGCGCAAGTGCGCGTCGCCTGCGTGGCGAATGGTCGGCCAGCGCGAATCCCGAAGGGGGTTCGGGAGGCGTTGGGGGGATAGGACGCAAGCGCTGACGGCGCGCCGCGGCGCATCGCATGTTTTGACGCGGGGGGCTTTCCGCCCGACCGCATCCCCCTAGATCTTCCCCTATGGCGGGCGTCCAGCGCCACTCGCCGCGCCGGGTCGCCTTCACGCAGGAGGAAGCCGCATGGCGCGCACCATCCCCATTCAGGAGGGCCGGGTCGTCCGCGCCGGGCCTTCGCTACCCGCTCTGCGCCGCATCACGCCGCAGGACATCGGCCACGCCCTGCGGGCCGGTTACGAAGACTTCAACGCCTGGCCGAGCCATGCGATCTTTCTGGTGCTGATCTATCCCGTGGTCGGCCTGTTGCTCGCCTATGCGACCTCGCAGCAAAATGTCATTCCGCTGTTCTATCCGCTGCTGGCGGGCTTCGCGATCCTGGGGCCCTTCGCCGCGCTGGGCCTTTACGAGGTCAGCCGTCGGCGCGAACTGGGCGAGACGCCCGGCTGGCGCGACGCTTTGTCGGTGCGGCGCCGCGCCAATTTCGGCTCGATGATGCTGCTGGGCGTGGCTTTGCTGGTGATTTTCGTGTGCTGGCTGGGCGCCGCGCAGCTGATCTATGCGTTGACGCTGAAAACCGCGCCGGAGTCCTTCATGGATCTCGTTCGCCGCGCTTTCACCACCCGCGCGGGCTGGGCGCTGATCATCATCGGCAACGGGGTGGGCTTCGCCTTCGCCGCGCTGGCCTTCGCGATCAGCGTGATCTCGTTCCCGCTGATGCTCGACCGCCATCTGGGCGCGGCGGATGCGATGCGCTGTTCGGTGCGCGCCGTCCTGCATAATCCCGGACCGATGGCCCTGTGGGGGCTGATCGTCGCTGGGGGGCTCGCTCTGGGCAGCCTGCCCTTCCTGATCGGCCTGACCGTCATCCTGCCCATCCTCGGTCACGCCACCTGGCATCTGTACCGGCGGGTGGTGGTTGACGAGGGGGCGTGAAAAAACCGCGCGGTTGCGGCCGCGCGGCTTTTGAAGTTGGAAAGGCGCAGCGCTCAGCGCGGCAGGATCGTCTCGCCCATCAGGTGCTTGTCGATGGAGGCGGCGCACTGACGGCCTTCGCGGATCGCCCAGACGACCAGCGATTGGCCGCGACGCATGTCGCCGCAAGCGAAGACCTTCTCGACGGTGGACTTGTACTGCACCGTATCGGCGAAGACATTGCCGCGACCGTCGAGCTTCACGCCGAGCTCATGGATCATGCCTTCCTGCACGGGCGCGACAAAGCCCATGGCGAGCAGCACGAGATCGGCCTTCAGGTCGAATTCGGTGCCGGGGATCGCCTGGAACTTGCCGTCCACGCGCACGCAGCGCAGTGACTTGACCGCGCCGCCTTCACCATGGAACTCGACCGAGTTCACCGCGAAGTCGCGCTCGGCGCCCTCTTCGTGGCTGGAGGACGTGCGCAGCTTGAGGGGCCATTCGGGCCAGGTCAGGAGCTTGTTTTCCTTCTCCGGCGGCTGCGGCATGATTTCGAGCTGGGTGACGGAAAGGGCGCCCTGACGCACGGAGGTGCCGATGCAATCGGAGCCCGTATCGCCGCCGCCAATCACCACCACATGCTTGCCGCTCGCCAGAATCGGCGCATGCGCGCCGATCTGCTCCTTGCCGACGCGACGGTTCTGCTGCGGCAGGAAGTCCATGGCGAAATGCACGCCCGCCAGCTCGCGGCCAGGGATCGGCAGATCACGCGGCTTTTCCGCGCCGCCAGCCAGAGCCACCGCGTCATATTGCGCCACAAGGTCGGCCATCTTCACATCGACGCCGACATTGACGTTGCAATGGAAAGTGACGCCCTCGCCCTTCATCTGCTCGACGCGGCGGTCGATCAGCTGCTTCTCCATCTTGAAGTCGGGGATGCCGTAACGCAGCAGCCCGCCGGGCCGCGCATTCTTCTCGTAGAGATGCACGTCATGGCCGACGCGCGCCAGCTGCTGGGCGCAGGCCAGACCCGCCGGGCCGGAGCCGATGACGGCGACCTTCTTGCCGGTCTTCGCCTTGGGCGCTTCAGGCTTCAGCCAGCCCTCGGTCCATGCGCGATCCACGATGGCGCATTCGATGGACTTGATGGTCACCGGCGCGTCGGTGAGATTCAATGTGCAGGACGCCTCGCAGGGCGCCGGGCACACGCGGCCGGTGAACTCGGGGAAGTTGTTGGTGGAATGGAGATTGCGCGAGGCGTTCTCCCAATCCTGCCGATAGACCAGATCGTTGAAGTCGGGGATCTGGTTGTTCACCGGACAACCGTTGTGACAATAGGGAATGCCGCAATTCATGCAGCGCGCGGCCTGATCGCGCGTCGCCTCCTCGCTGAGCGGGATGACGAATTCCTTGTAATGGCGAATGCGGTCGGAGGCCGGCGCATAACGACGGTCGCGGCGATCAATTTCGAGGAAGCCTGTTACCTTACCCATGTCTCACTCCCCCGCAGGCGCGAGTTGCGCATCGCCATCCTGCGCCTTCAGTTCCGCCAGCGCGCGGCTGTATTCGACCGGCATGATCTTGCGGAATTTGCCCTTGAAGACGTCCCAATTGTCGAGGATCTCCTTCGCCCGCACCGAACCCGTGTAGCGCAGATGGTTGGAGATCAGCTGATGCAGGCGCTCGCTGTCGAAGCGGGTCATGTCGCCCATCACATCGACGAGGCCATGGCCCTGCAAGTCGCCGCCATGATGGTGCAAGCGCTCGTTCATCTCTTCTTCGCCCTGAACCGGCTGCAACTCGACCATCGCGAGGTTGCAGCGCTTGGGGAAGGAGCCGTCTTCGTCGAGCACATAGGCGATGCCGCCCGACATGCCGGCCGCGAAGTTGCGGCCCGTCTGGCCGATCACGACGACGACGCCGCCGGTCATATATTCGCAACCATGGTCGCCCGCGCCCTCGACGACCGCGATGGCGCCGGAGTTGCGGACCGCGAAGCGCTCGCCGACCACGCCACTGATATAGGCCTCGCCCGCGATGGCGCCGTAAAGCAGCGTATTGCCGGCGATGATCGACTCATGCGCCACGATCTTGGTGGCCTCGGCCGCCGGGCGGATGGTGATGCGCCCGCCCGAGAGGCCCTTGCCCACATAGTCGTTGGCCTGACCTTCAAGCTCCAGCGTCACGCCGCGCGCCAGCCAGGCGCCGAAGCTCTGGCCCGCGGTGCCCTTCAGCTTCACATGGATCGTGTCGTCCGGCAGGCCCTTGTGGCCCCAGCGACGTGCGACTTCGCCGGACAGCATGGCGCCGGTGGTGCGGTCCATGCTGGCGATCCGGCCCTCGATGGCGACCGGCTTGCCCGTGTCGATGGCCTCGCGCGCTTGCGCGATGAGGCTGCGGTCCATGACCTTGTCGAGGCCGTGGTCCTGAGTCTGCGTGTGGAAGATCGGGGTCGGCACGCTGGTCTGCGGCTTGTGGAACAGCTTGGAGAAATCGAGCCCCTTCGCCTTCCAGTGATCGACGACCTGCGATTTGTCGAGCATCTGCATCTGGCCGATCATCTCGTCAAAGCGGCGATAGCCGAGTGAGGCCATGATCTCGCGCACTTCTTCGGCGACGAAGAAGAAGAAGTTGATGACATGCTCGGGCTGGCCGACGAAGCGCTTGCGCAGGACAGGATCCTGCGTGGCGACGCCCACCGGGCAGGTGTTGAGGTGGCACTTGCGCATCATGATGCAGCCCGCCGCGATGAGCGGTGCGGTGGCGAAGCCGAATTCGTCGGCGCCCAGCAGCGCGCCCACGATCACGTCGCGGCCCGTGCGCAAGCCGCCATCGACCTGCACGGCGATGCGCGAGCGCAGACGGTTCAGCACCAGGGTCTGGTGGGTTTCGGCCAGACCAATCTCCCAGGGGCTGCCCGCATGTTTGATCGAGGTGAGCGGGGAGGCGCCGGTGCCGCCCTCATAGCCCGAAATCGTCACATGGTCGGCGCGGCCCTTGGAGACGCCCGCCGCCACCGTGCCCACGCCGACTTCCGAGACGAGCTTCACGGAGACCTTCGCCTCCGGATTGACGTTCTTCAGGTCGAAGATGAGCTGGGCGAGATCCTCGATGGAATAGATGTCGTGATGGGGCGGAGGCGAGATGAGGCCCACGCCCTGCGTCGAATGGCGCACCTTGGCGATGACCGCGTCGACCTTGTGGCCGGGCAGCTGGCCGCCTTCGCCGGGCTTTGCGCCCTGCGCCATCTTGATCTGCATCATGTCGGAATTGACGAGATATTCCGTCGTCACGCCGAAACGGCCCGAGGCCACCTGCTTGATGGCCGAGCGCATGCTGTCGCCATTGGCCATGGGCTTGAAGCGATCCGACTCCTCGCCGCCTTCGCCCGTGTTGGACTTGCCGCCGATACGGTTCATGGCGATGGCCAGCGTCGTATGGGCTTCGCGCGAGATGGAGCCATAGGACATGGCGCCAGTGGCGAAACGCTTCACGATGTCCTTGGCGGACTCGACCTCGTCGAGAGGCACGGGGGTACGGCCGTCCTCCTCAGCGCTGCGAATGCGGAACTGGCCGCGGATGGTGAGGAAGCGCTCGTCCTGCTCGTTGAGCAGCTTGGCGAAGGCGCGATATTTATCCTGCGCATTGCCGCGCACCGCATGTTGAAGCAGCGACACGGACTGCGCCGACCAGGCGTGCGCCTCGCCGCGCACGCGCAGCGCATATTCGCCGCCAACATCCAGCGCATGGCGATAGACGGGCGAGTCGCCGAAGGCGTCGCGATGACGCTCGGCGGTCTCGCGCGAGACTTCTTCAAGGCCGACGCCCTCGATGGTGGTCGCCGTACCGGTGAAATACTTCTCCACGAAGGACTTGCTGAGGCCGATGGCGTCGAAGATCTGCGCGCCGCAGTAAGACTGATAGGTCGAGATGCCCATCTTGGACATGACCTTCAAGAGGCCCTTGTCCACCGACTTGATGAAGCGCTTCACCGCCTCATATTCATCGACTTCCTCGGGGAATTCCTTCGCCATGCCAGCGAGGGTCTCGAAGGCGAGATAGGGATTGATCGCTTCCGCGCCATAGCCCGCAAGGCAGGCGAAGTGATGCACTTCGCGCGCTTCGCCGGTCTCCACCACGAGGCCCACGGAGGTGCGCAGACCCTTGCGGATCAGGTGGTGATGCACGGCGGCCGTCGCCAGAATCGCGGGGATCGGCATGCGGTCGGGGCCGACCATGCGGTCGGACAGGATGATGATGTTGTAGCCGCCGCGAACCGCCTGCTCGGCGCGCTCGCACAGGCGCTCCAGCATGCTTTCCATGCCCGCCGCGCCCAGTTCGGCCGCATAGGTCATGTCAAGGGTGCGGGTGTCGAAGGAATCCTCCAGATGCCCGATGCAGCGGATCTTTTCGAGATCTGCGTTGGTCAGGATCGGCTGACGCACTTCCAGACGCTTGCGCTTCGAGTTGCCCTCCTGATCGAAAATGTTCGGACGCGGGCCGATGAAGGACACGAGGCTCATGACGAGCTGCTCGCGGATCGGGTCGATCGGCGGGTTCGTCACCTGCGCGAAGTTCTGCTGGAAATAGGAGAAGAGCAGCTTCGATTTGTCGGAGAGGACGGAGACGGGCGTATCCGTGCCCATGGAGCCGACGCCCTCTTCGCCCGTCACCGCCATGGGCGCGAGCAGGATCGCGAGGTCTTCCTGGGTGTAGCCGAAAGCCTGCTGGCGATCGAGCAGGGACACGTCGGTGCGGGCGGCGCGGGCCTCCACGGGCTTCAGGTCTTCGAGGACGATCTGGGTGCGCTCCAGCCAGGCGCTGTAGGGCGCGGCGCTTGCGAGCGTCTGCTTCATTTCGTCGTCGGAAATGATGCGGTGCTGTTCGAGATCGACCAGCAGCATCTTGCCGGGCTGCAAGCGCCACTTTTTCACGATGCTCGCTTCGGGGATCGGCAGCACGCCGACTTCCGAGGCCATGATCACGAGGCCATCCTCGGTGACGATATAGCGGGCGGGGCGCAGGCCGTTGCGGTCCAGCGTCGCGCCGATCTGGCGACCGTCAGTGAAGGCCATGGCGGCGGGGCCGTCCCACGGCTCCATGAGGGCGGCGTGATATTCGTAGAAGGCGCGGCGATCCTCATCCATGAGCGGATTGCCCGCCCAGGCCTCGGGGATCAGCATCATCATGGCGTGGCAGAGCGAATAGCCGCCCTGCACGAGGAATTCGAGGGCGTTGTCGAAACAGGCGGTGTCCGACTGGCCCTCGTAAGAAATGGGCCAGAGCTTGGAGATGTCGTCGCCGAACAATTCGCTGGCGACGGAGGCCTGACGGGCGGCCATCCAGTTCACGTTGCCGCGCAGCGTGTTGATCTCGCCGTTGTGGGCGACCATGCGATAGGGATGGGCCAGACGCCAGGACGGGAAGGTGTTGGTGGCGAAACGCTGATGCACGAGGGCGAGCGCGCTGACGAAGCGCGGATCGCTCAGATCCTTGTAATAGGAGCCGAGCTGGCTCACCAGAACCATGCCCTTGTAGACGATGGTGCGGCAGGACATGGAGACCGGATAGAATTCCGCCATGTCGCGGCGGGCCAGCGCATAGATCGCGTTCGAGATGCACTTGCGGGCCAAAAAGAGCTGACGCTCGAAGTGATCTTCGTCCGCAGTCGCCGGGCCATAGCCCACGAAGACCTGACGCATAACCGGTTCGACGGCCTTCACCGCGTCGCCAAGATCCGAATTGTCGACCGGGGCGTCGCGCCAGCCGATCAGGGCGAGACCTTCCTGCGCGAGCTGGCTCGCCACGATCTCTTCGGCTTCGGCGCGCGCCTGCGCGTCGCGGGGCATGAAGAACTGGCCGACGCCGTAGCGCTGCGCGGCCGGCAGCGTCATGCCGAGGGCGGCGCATTCCTGCACAAAGAAATCGTGGGGGATCTGGACGAGGATGCCGCAGCCGTCGCCCAGCTTGGGATCCGCGCCCACCGCGCCACGGTGATCAAGGTTGAGCAGGATCTGCAGGCCCTGCTGCACGATCTGGTGGGTTTTGCGGTTGTGCATGTCGGCGATGAAGCCGACGCCGCAGGAATCCTTGCCGTGGGCGGGATCAAAGAGGCCCTGGCTCTCGGGCATGGCGGGGTCGATCATGGGAATATGCATGGCGGGCGCTCCGAAAGCGGCGGGACTCGTGGCGGTACGGGGGGCGTCCGTGCGTTTGGGCGCGCCGCTCATCGCCTGCGCATCCATGCCATTCAGTCCCCTGTTGTCGTGCCCGTCCATTGTCTACTCCGTCCGGCGGCATCCCACCGAGCTACCCTCGCCACCGTACTCCTTATCACGCTCCGGCAGTTGAGCTGGACCACCTGAAAGGTCGTCCAGGACAGCCAAATCGAAGCTTTTCGTGATTTTGGGAGTCCGTTCCACAAATGGTCAGCAAAGCTGTCCTATCTGCGGAGACGAAACATGACAGATTTACCTCTTTCGCACAAGCGGGCGGCACGGACTTCCGCCACAATCATAGGGTTGCGGCGTCTCGCCTTTTGACGGGTTGAACAGCGGGGCGTTTCTCGTCCACAAAGGGCTGAACCGGAGGCGAAACTCCCATGGATTTTGCGAGCGACAATTCTTCAGGCGCCTCGGACCGGGTGATGGCGGCGCTCATGGCAGCCAATGCGGGCGCGGCCATGCCTTATGGGGCCGACCCATGGACGAGCGCGGCGGAACGGGCCGTGCAGGACCTCTTCGAGCGGGAATGCGCGGTGTTTTTCGCGCCCACGGGCACGGCCGCCAATGCGCTGGCGCTGGCGGCGCTCACCCCGCCCCACGGAGCGATCTTCTGTCACGAGGAGGCGCATATCGCCAATGACGAATGCGGCGCGCCGGAGTTCTATACGGCCGGCGCCAAGCTCGTGGGGCTTGGCGGCGCGCAGGGACGCATGTCGCTCGACGCCCTCAAGGGCGCGCTGGCGCGGTTTCCACGCGGCCTTGTGAAGCAGGTGCAGCCCTCGGCCCTGTCGCTGACGCAGGCCACCGAATGCGGCACGCTTTATTCCCTCGACGAGCTGGACGCCCTTTGCGCCGCCGCCCGAGCGGCGGGGGTGCGGGTGCATATGGACGGGGCGCGCTTCGCCAATGCGGTGGCGCGGCTGGGGTGTTCGCCCGCCCGCATGAGCTGGCGCGCGGGGGTGGACGTATTGTCCTTCGGCGCGACGAAGAACGGGACCATTTGCTGCGAGGCGGTGATCTTTTTTGATCCCGCGCTGGCCCATGACTTCGCCTTTCGCCGCAAGAGGGGCGGCCACACCCTGTCCAAGGGACGTTTCCTCGGCGCCCAGATGTCGGCCTATCTTCAGGACGGCCACTGGCTCGACCTCGCCCGCCACGCCAACGCCATGGCGGATCGGCTGGCGCAGGGACTTGCGGCCTGCCCGGGCGTGCGCCTGCCATGGCCCTGCGAGGCCAACGAGGTCTTCGCTATTTTGCCGCGCTCCACCGATTCTGCTTTGAAGGCGGCGGGAGCGTTGTATTATCCATGGGGAAGTCGCGGACTGCCTTCGCATCAGTTTCCGGGCCCGGATGAACTGTTGGTGCGGCTTGTCTCCTCCTTCGCCACCCGTGAGCAGGACGTTGATCGGTTCGTCGCGATCGCCAAAATGATCGGGTGAACGTTTCAGGCCTATATGTCTCAAGCTCGCCATAATGATCTGATTTGCATTGCGTCATGAGTCAGCGGGCGTCGGTCCGCCAGGAGAATGCGATGAGCGCGTCACGCTCGAAACATTGGGTTCGCGGGTTGGCCCTCGTGGCGGCTTTCGGAGCTGGCCCGATGGTTGGCAGCCTCCCTGCGCAAGCGCAGTTTTCCGGTTTCTGGGGCTTTCTCCGGAGCGAACCGCCTCCGCAGCTGACGCTGGACGCGCTGGCCAAGCGCCTTGGCGGCGCTGGCTATCGACATCTCGCGATACGCATGAATGGCGGCGTCTACCTTGTCGATGCAAGCGACAGGAGCGGCAAGCCCGTGCGGCTTGTCGTGGATGTGAAGGACGGGACGATCCTGCAACGGTTCGCCACATTGGCCCCCCACATGAACGCGCCCGATGGCGGCGTCGCCTCGCCCGGTCCGGGTTTTGCGCCTTCGACCGGCGCGCCGACGCAACCGGCCCTTTCCGGCGCGAAGCAGCGCCCGCAGACGCCCCGAGTCAGTCCCGCGCCCTCAGCTGCGACGGTCACGCCTGCGGCCGCCCCGCCCGAGCCGCTCCAGCAACCGCCGCAGGCTCCCGTAGTGGCGACCGCGCCACCCGCCGAACAGCCTCCCGCCTCGGCTCCCGTCCTCGTGGGTCCAGGATACGCCAACGGCGTGCCCATCAATCCGCTGGATTGAAAAGGGCGCCCCTGAAGGCGCCCTTCGAGATGGTCACACGGGTTCAAGCGGCCTGGCGGGACGCCTCGACCATTTTGCCGCCGCCGATTTCGATGCGGCGCGGCTTCTGCGCTTCTGGGATCTGGCGGACCAGCTCCACATGCAGCAGCCCGTTCCGCAGGCTTGCGCCCGTCACCTCGACATGGTCGGCCAGCTGGAAGCGGCGCTCGAAGGCGCGGGCGGCAATGCCCTGGTAGAGAACTTCCGGCTGCGGCGCGCCTTCCGGCTTGCCTTCCCTCGAGCCACGAATCAGAAGCACATTCTCCTTGACCTCGATGGAGAGCTCCTCCTCGGCGAAGCCCGCGACGGCGAGGGTGATGCGGTAAGCGGTCTCGCCGGTCCTCTCGATATTATAGGGAGGGTAGGTGACGGCTCCCTCCGCGCCCGAGACCTGATCGAGCAGGGAGAACATCCGGTCAAAGCCGACTGTGGAGCGGTAGAGCGGCGAAAGATCAAAGTGACGCATGGTTCATATCCTCGTTTGAGCGACATGGATGACCCGGGGCAGCCAGATTGCGGCCCCACCGGGCGCCTGTTTCGCGCGTCCAATAGCGGCCCGCGCAGGAAAAACGTGGGAATGGGGCCGCAAGATTGCAAGAGGCGAACAGCTCCGCTTTCCGGCGCGCGCAGCGGCGCTATAAGAGAATGCTGGAGCCTGCGAATCGATGAAATTGATCCCCACCCAGGACAATCCTGCGCCCGCAGGCGGTTTCCCCGCCCTGCTCCGCGCTGTCGATGGCATGACGATCCGCGCAGCGCGCTGGCATCCCGAAGGTCCATGCGTGGGCACGGTGCTCATTTGCGCCGGTCGGGCGGAGTTCATCGAGAAATATTTCGAGACGGTGGGGGAGCTGCTTGCGCGCGGGCTGACAGTGGTCGCCTTCGACTGGCGTGGACAGGGCCTTTCCGGACGCGAACTCAGCCATCGCAGCAAAGGGCATATCGACGATTTTTCCATCTATGAACGCGATCTGGATGCGATCACGACTCAGGTTCTTGAGCCTTTTTGCCCAAAACCCTGGTTCGCCCTCGCCCATTCCATGGGCGGCGCCATCCTCATCGCCCAGTCGCGCGCAGGCCGATCGCCCTTTGCGCGGATTGTGACGACGGCGCCCATGATCGACCTCTACCGGCTGCGGGCGCCGCGCCTCGCACGGGCGCTGGCCGAGATCCTTGATGCGGCGGGTCTGGGCGGCGCCTTCGTTCCGGGCGGCAATGCGCGGGGCCTCATGTCGCACGCCTTCGATGACAACGTGCTGACCTCCGATCAGGCGCGGTTCGAGCGCTTCACCCAAATCGTGGCCAGGGCGCCGGAGCTGGCGATCGGCGATCCGACCATCGGCTGGATCAATGCGGCCTTTCGCCTGATGGGCGACTTCGCGGACGCTGAATATCCGCGCCGTGTGCTCACCCCGATGCTGGTGTTTTCCGCTGGCGCCGACCGCGTCGTCGACAGCCGCGCGGTCGAGAGCTTCGCCCATCGGTTGAAGGCCGGGCGCGTGATCGCGCTCCCCTTCGCCCGACATGAAATCCTCATGGAGCGCGACACGATCCGCAGTCAGTTCTGGGCGGCCTTCGACGCCTTCATACCAGGCTCGGTGGTTCCCGATCAGCCTCTGGCCAAGAGTTCCATCGCCTGAGCATGCGCCCGTTTGTCGCCAGCCGCGATGATCGCGCCGCCCTTGGCGGGGCTCCCGCCATCCCAGCTGGTGATGATCCCGCCCGCACCTTCCACGATGGGGACGAGGGCGACGATGTCGAAAGGCTTCAACCCGCTCTCGATGACCAGATCGACGTGGCCGGCGGCCAGCATGCAATAGGCGTAGCAATCGCCGCCGTAGCGGGACAGCCGCACCTTTTCTTCGACCCGCTGGTAAGGCTCCAGAGTGCCGGGCGCCAGCAGGGCCGGATGGGTGGTCATGAGGGTGGCTTCCGCCAGAGTGGCGCAGGGCCGCACATGCAGGCGGCGCTCGACGGGCTTGTCCTTGAGGCCAACGCCCCGCCAGGTGGCGCTGGCGCCGTCGCCGCTGAAACGCTCGCGCGTGAAGGGCTGGTTCATGACCCCATAGCAGGGACGTCCCCCATGCTGGAGCCCGATCAGGGTGCCCCAGACCGGCATCCCCGAAATGAAGCTCTTGGTTCCGTCGATCGGGTCAAGCACCCAGACCCATTCGGCGTCCTCCCGCTGATCGCCGAATTCCTCGCCGATGATTCCATGGTCGGGGAATGAGGCGTTGATCAGTCGGCGCATCGCCGCTTCCGCCGCACGGTCCGCTTCCGTCACCGGATCGAACACGCCGCCGCGGGACTTGTCGTCCGCGCCGATGGAGGTGCGAAAAAAGGGCAGGATCGCCTCGCCGGAAACAGTGGCCAGCTCCTCCACGAATTGCGCGAAATCGACGGGCTTCATGTCCGGGGTCTCTCCTGCTCGCCATTGGGCGCAACCGCTTCCTCTTACATGAGCCGCCGGGCTGGCGCGAGTGGCTGGTCGCCTTTGGAGACATCGAATGGGAGAAGGCTGCGACATTCCGCCACACGGGCCGGATCCGCGCCGCGCTTGCTTTTTGTGCACTGCGGTATTATCCATACCGCTATGCAGCAACCTTGTTGCTGCTGCCCTTCTTGGGCGTTTCCTCCCTTGACTTGGGGCCGCTTGTGCAAACGAGCGGCCTCCTTTCTTTTCAAGGTCGACCAGCGGCAGGACCGCGCGTTTTCGGCCCAACCGTAAGTGACAAATTTACTACGCCACGGGATATTGGCGCCATCCCCCTTGTCATCGAACGCCGTCCGAGTCATGGGGATCAGGTGCGGCGCTTTGCGCTGCGCAGATGCCCTTCTTGGGCGTTTCCTCCCTTGACTTGGGGCCGCTTGTGCAAACGAGCGGCCTCCTTTCTTTTTCAGGGCCCTGATCTTTCTCAGGGCTTTTTCCTTTTCAAGGGCCGCTTCCGGCCAGATGGCTTTACTGGACGTCGGCGCTCATTCTGCGGCCAGGCTTTGCTTTCCCGCCCCTTCGGCCACATCAATCAGCGCCAGCATGACTTTCCGCAGGTCGTCCTGCAACGCCGTGAAACCTGGCGTGCGCGCGAGGGTCGCCTCATCCAGATAAAGTCCACGATTGATCTCGATCTGCAAGGCGTGCCAGCCAGCGGAAGGATCGCCGTAATGTTCGGTGATGAAACCGCCAGCATAGGGCTTGTTGCGCACCACCGCATAGCCCAGCGCCCGCAACCGGCTTTCCGCCACGTCCATGAAAACCGGATCACAGCTGGCGCCATAGCGGTCGCCCAGCACGAAATCAGCCTTGATCCGATCCGAACGCCCCGCGTTGGAGGGCATGGAGTGACAGTCCACCAGCACAGCCGCACCATTCCGACGCCAGGCTTCCTGCATCAGGCCCCGCAACGCCGCATGCCAGGGCATGTAGAGGCTCTCGATGCGCGCAAGCCCCTCCGCCACATTCAACCGCCCGGCGTAAATCTCTCTGGCCTCGCCCACGACGCGCGCGATGGTCCCCAATCCTCCCGCCACGCGCAGGGAGCGGGTGTTGGCGAAGGCGGGCAGACGGCCCTCGAACATCCGGGGATCAAGTTCATAGGGTTCGCGGTTCACATCCATATAGGCGCGCGGAAAGCGAGCGCGCATGAGAACGGCGCCCAGTTCCGGCGCCGCCCCGAACAGCTCGTCCACATAGGCGTCCTCCGAGCGGCGCAGGGTCAGCGGGTCAAGCTGCGCCGCGTCCAGAAAAGCGGCCGGATAGACGCTGCCGGAATGGGGCGACGAGAAAACCACCGATCTGGCCACGCCCTGCGGGCGCAACACCTCAAAAGCGACCGCCAACTCCGGATCGCGCGACGCCATATGGCTGTCGGCGTCGACCGGGCGCAGGCGGGAAGCTTTCTGGTTGAAATGGTCCATTGACGCTCGCGGATATGGTGCTTCAGTGTGCCTCGTGGATCAGGGCCTGTCCATCCCGTGAACCGGATTGGCGCCGGCCACGCCGACACGTGGGGCCGGGAACAAGGAAGAATTAACGCTGCGGCCCAGATTCAGGGCGACGTTCACCAATCGTTTACCCGCCGTTGGTCCTATGGGGTCGCGTAACTTCCGAGGGTGATATGAACGAGACAGCCGCCGCATCGACGAAAATCCTGCTTGCGGAAGACGACAACGATATGCGTCGCTTCCTTGTGCGGGCTTTGCAGAACGCGGGCTTTGACGTCGCCTCGTTCGACAATGGCCTTTCGGCCTACAACCGCCTGCGCGAAGAGCCCTTCGAGCTGCTCCTCACCGACATCGTGATGCCGGAGATGGATGGAATCGAACTGGCGCGCCGCGCCACCGAACTCGATCCCGACATCAAGGTCATGTTCATCACCGGCTTCGCGGCGGTGGCGCTCAACCCCGACAATAACGCACCCAAAGACGCCAAGATCCTGTCGAAGCCCTTCCATCTGCGCGACCTCGTCAGCGAAGTGCAGCGACTTTTGGCGGCTTGATCATATTGTTCAATCCAGCGCTTGCGCAGGCGCGGGCTTGCCGTTATACCCCAATTCGTTCCGTGGCCCTCGCTTGCGTGGGTCGGTCGGGCGCGTAGCTCAGCGGGAGAGCACTACCTTGACATGGTAGGGGTCACAGGTTCGATCCCTGTCGCGCCCACCATCCTTCCAAAGGGGAAGGGTGGTAACGGATGGAACCCACCATCACCGTGATGCGGTCATGCGTCACCATATGCGCCTTCGGCGCAAAATGCTCCACTCTCCTTCTCCATCGTGATACCTTGACTCTAGTGCCGCCACGCTGACTGCGGAATCCTGTTACAAAATTCTTCAGTCAGCAGCGCCAACGACATAGCCCCGAAACCCCAGCAAACCGCAGCCCATAGCGGTTGCTCTTTCCACAGTCATTCCGCAGTCTTGTAGTGGGCGCTGCTATTGCGCTTGCTGTAATAATTGCGGAGATGGCGTGGGACGGAAGCCCAACGCAGATACGATAAGGCTCATAGCGGGCGTCACGCTCAAGCGACACCCAAGAACAGCCATCTGGCAGCTATCCTGCTCAGCGCACAGCCAAACGATCCGCAAGAGCCTGATGACCACCGATGAGACGGCGGCGAGGCTGGCGGCTCTGGACTACTACCAAGCCCAGCGTGAGCACATCAGGCTGGGCAAGGCTTTCAACCGAGTGTCGTTCCCAGAAGCAGCCACAGCCTACCTCCAGACCGTCATAGGCAAGAGCAAGCGTGACTATCACGCTGAGACCATCGACCGACACCTCTTGCCCTACTTCGAGAACTTCAAGGATATCCGTCAGGTCACGGCAGGCAAGGTTAGCGATTATCTGGTTCATCGTCGAACCAAGAATGCCCGAGAACCAGAGCCACAGACCCTGAACCGAGAGAACACGGTGCTGAGGCAGCTGCTGGCATATGCCGCCATCCAGCAGTGGTTGCCCGAGAAGGTCCTCGTTCCCCACATCAACCAGTCACTGACAGCCCGAAGACGCAGGAACTTCACGCCTGCTGAGTATGGGCTGCTGGTCAGGACGGCTCGGCGGCGCATCCAGGAGGCGATGGACAATCCCCGAGAGAGGCATGTGGCAGATCAACGCCGCCTGCTGCTGGACGCCATCGTGATCATGGCGAACAGCGGGCTGAGGGTGGATGAACTACACAAACTCAACTGGCGTGGTGTACTGTGGGCAGATGGCGACATACAGCTGGAGCGGGCTGGCAAACGGCGCAGCAATCGCAGGCTGGTGCTCAATGAGAGCGCCATTTTCGCGCTGAAGCGTATCGCAAAGCGGCGTCAGTTGTGGCTTGGGAGACGACAGGAGAGCACCGAGCTTGATCCTCTAGAGCCAGTCATGAGCTTGCCCAGTGGCATCCCAGTCACTTCGTTCAAGAAGCAGTTCAGGACCTTGTTAGATGCCTGCGGGTTTGAATACAGGAACGCCGCAGAGCGCCATTCATTGACCAGCCTGCGCCATACATACGCGACGCGACTGCTGACGAGGAAGCACAGGGCGAGACCCACTGTCAGCGCACTGGCGAAACAGATGGGCACATCAACCAAGATGATCGAAGCGCACTATGCCCATGACACGGTCGAAGATTACCGTGATGACATCAGAGGCAGGGGTGGCAAGCGGTAAAGACAAGATCAAGTGCTATCCCAATTGACAAGCAATGCTTTTTACGACCAAAAATTGCAAAAGGTTGAATATCATAAGGTGGGGTAAGGAATTGACGACAGGTGTCGAGCGCGAACGGACAATCACACTCACACGAAAAGAGTTGGCAGAAGCTGTCTATGCCGCTGTATCTCTGCCTCGCAGTGAGGCCGCAGCATTCGTCGAAGAAGTAATTGGTGAGATCTCCGATGCTTTGGTTAGGGACGGTGAAGTCAAGTTCACGAATTTTGGAACATTCAAAGTCAGTTCCAAGCCGGAGCGTGTAGGGCGAAACCCTAAGAGCGGTGACGCCGCCATTATCACTTCAAGGCGTGTTCTCACCTTCAAGGCTGCTGCTGGGTTGAAGAGAAAGATCAACGGTGGCGGTGATGAGGCGGCTGATTGAAATTGCGAGAGGCACAGCCTGCGACAGCCGTGTCCCTCAATCTTGCCTACCTATATTCAAGCAGCCTTCGCTCGAGGCTTCTGTCCTGTCTTCTGTGTAGCTGAGATAGCAGCATCCAGCTCACCAGCTTCAACTGCTGCGACGACAGCGTCGATGGTTGCGACAAGGTTGTCTTTAGCGCCAACAGCGATGGCTGACTTGCCTTTGTCCAGTTCTAATCGCCTGCTGCCATAATTGATGGTGAGGTAGCACTGCCCAAGTGGATCGACATACCACCAACGCTTCACTCGCTTCTGCCTCTCAACCAATCGCTTCTCGCCATCCTCGCCTTTGCGCCAACGCTGCGTCACTGCGACGAACATGGGATCGCTTGCCAGTCCTCGCTGCTGCTGTAGCTGCGTGAGCAATTTGGCACGGCGCAGTATGATCGGGTCATTGCTACGCTTTGTGGCTACGACGAAATTCAAAGTCTTCAACACGCTCATTGTCAGCTCCTATCAGTTGCTACTGATACAAGCTTGTTGTCGAACTGCGCGATGGACAACCGAAAAGACATCGAGATTGAGTGTTTTTGAGCGAAAATCTGGCCGGCTAAATCCGCCACGATTTCTCATACTAGCACTGGACTAGACCGACATATTGCAGTCGGTTTTACTACTGGACAAGCGATCTTTCTGCCGATCAGCCAAATAAATCGGTTGACGCATTTTGATGCAGAACGCACGTTTACATCATAACGCTGTGTTAATATGAGAAGTCGTGGCTGATTGAGCGAGCCGGGTTCCTGTGCCAAACACGCACGGCTGACACTGCAAATAGCGCCGCTCGTTAAACGCTATTAGAGCTTCGTGCAGCAGCTTTAAGGGTGCCGCGCTACGTGGGTAGCAGGGCCGTGAAAGTGGGCAGCTGTAGGGCGCTGCTATAGCGACATTTTCTATCTCTCACCATGCGCCCTTCCCTACAGCTGCCTGTCGCTGCTGCGCCTTCAGCAACTGCTCACGTTTGCGCATCACGTCAGCATCTGCTCGTTGCCGCTTCAGCGACTGTTGCTGCGTCTTCAATCTCGCCGTCGTCAGCTGCGCTGGTGACAAGGGCTTCCTACTTGTGATCTCAACAACTAGCATCAATAAATTCTCCTCCAAAACTGCTCTCACTCGTATTTAATCGACAGCATCTCCGCGCTCGTCGTCAGCAATGTTTCTAGCTTTAAAGGTGGCGGCTGCTTTTCTTTCTTCCTCTTTGATCCTCGTTTTATGCTTAGCTTCATCTTCGGCATGAAGCCTCATGCTTCTCGAAAAACGTTGGATTTTCGAGCCTTTTAGATCCCAGTATGGATTGCTGGTTTGATCACGCATCGCCCATACGATACGATCTTTGGAATTTTCACCGAGCCGCTGTCTAAAAAACACTGCGTCATGGACATTTGCAAGAGGCTCATATTGGTTAGCTATAGCAGTCGATCTAACTATGTCCATGACCTGCGTCTCGGCATGTTGATATAGGTAGGCTAATACCTTCGCTTTTGCCGGTTTTCCGCCAAGTGTTTGTACAGCAGGGTTTTTCAATAATCCCGGAGCGTGTATTGCTACCTTGCTGAAGATGAAATCATCAAGCGCATTCTGCTCGGCGATGAACTTCTTTACAATATGCGCTGCAAGAAAACGCTTTCGTTCCTCGCTGTTTTTGATGATGTCCACGATGGCAGGATTGTTCCACTTACCTGAGTTATCCTTCCATCCTGTTGAACCTGCACGTGCGCCAAAACAGATCGCTGTAAACGCCTGTTTCAAAAGATCGTCTTGCAGGTCAACTGCTACGTTTGAATCCTTTGTGAAGACTGAACTTCGTAAGTTCAACATGAGTTCTGCTTTGTTATTAATATACCAGAGTGTGTATTTAAAATAATCAGCGGCGGTTTGTGTGCTTTGAACCTCTTTAAGGAAATCTTTTGCAAAACCCATCTTCCACGTAACTACGCTTGAGCGGATGTCATATTCCCAGCAGTCGCCAAGCACTGCACTCCTCAGTGTGCGGTTGATGTTTTGTATGCTGACGCCTTCATAATAGGTCCTGCCAAAGTCACTGGGCTTTTTCCGCTGCAGGTACTTTCCTTCCAGTGCTTGCGCCACTGCCAGGATATATCGTGCCTGTGTGAGGGCATGCTCTTGTTTTGAGGATGGCATGCGATCAGCTTCATGTTGAAGCCAATAAATGTAGTTGCCGAGCGATTTGACGTCGACTTCAAGCACATCATAGATCCGATGCAGTTCTTCCCTGCTAATGCCTTGTGCAAGCTCAGGGCATACCCGGTTCAGAAGGTCATGCTCGTCGATAATCAGCTTTTCCAAGTCCTCCAATATTGCGGCGGCTTGGACATCGGGATCTGCACTGGCGACTGGCGATGCCGCCTGCTCTGTAGCGGACACAAGAGGCGTGAGCTTAACTTCAGAAAGGCGGCCAGTCAGATTGTTGCCTTTTGTGACCGTCCTAATCAGCTCCAGTTGGTTGTCTTTCAGCCATTTGTGGACACGTGTCTTGTTTGGTCCGATCTGCCCGCCACGGTTCATCATGTCATGAAGTGAGACCGAGTAGATGTCCAGCTTATGCTGCTCGGGATTCCGCCCATTCAGCAATGCAGTGTTGATTTGCTGCTCAAGCAAGGCAATGTATTTGGCGAGGGCTTTGGCGGCAGCAGTTGGCGGCTTAGGAAAGGCCGCCGTCAGTGCCGCCAATACCTTCGGGTCAGGTGTGATCTTGATCATTGGCATTGCCGCACTCTTTTGGTCTCATAATTATATAGCTGAATTTTTTAGATGTGTGACTTTTTTCTAGGTGTGTGACTTTCTAAAAAGTCACACACTTATAGTAAGAGATCTCCAAGTCGTCAGATGATGGAGCCCATTCCGGGAATGAGGTGGCGGAGCCGGTACCAGTCCTGCTGCTCTTCGCGAGCGAGAGGTCTCAAGCAGGAGCGCAGTGATAGCTCGCCTTTCTCGCTGCGAGAGCCGGGTGCATCTGCGCATCGCGCACGCCCCTTGTTTGAAGTTGGAAATTAGAAGAACATTCCGCAAAACAGCTAATGCCGAATGAGGCGTAGATGCTCAGACCCTTGCCCGTCCCGATCTTAAAATTACACCCGCATGAGATTCAGCTCGCTAATGATGCCGCTATCCTTCAATGGAATGGCTATGATTATGTAAGCGGCGATCCCGTCCAAACAGACCATTATTTCCTTAGTACATTCTCTTCCGAGCTGAAGAAAACAAGGTCGCCGCCAATTGCACACGCAACGTTTTCCTATCCAGACGTACGCGAATTTATTGATGTTTGCGGCATAAGAGTTACGCTTGTTAGGAAAAGTGAATTAGATTTCCCTAATATGGAAGCTTACCTATCGGCAAATTATTCATCATGTTACACAAAGGCAAGAAATGCGGTCCCGGCAGGGGACTCCCTAACTGATGTAACCGATTTTTTGATCGACGCTAGTAGAGCAGTCGTAAAGCAAAACCTGCTCCTGCCCGGGAGGATTGGGCATCGAGTGGCGTTAACTTCAAGGCTGTTGTTTTTTGCAGCACCAGAGTGTTTGATTTTCAACTACTCAAGGCCGCTGGCCATGCGTAAGCTCAAATACGGCACTCAACCACGGGTTGCATATCCGAAATTTGCTAAGGCCATGCTGGATGGTCTCCGTACAAATTGGGGCGAGTTAAGCAAGTACAATATACCATTTGACCATAACGGGCAGCGGTTTGCCGATATATTCGACCTTTATGATACGCATTGGTGGGCAAGGCGTGTGCTGGATATAGCTTTGCTGATAAAGCACAACGTCTTCACGCCAACGGTTGATTTGCCACTCCTAAGACGTCAGTGCCAGTATGACAATCAACCGGGCGCGACCTGTAATCC
This sequence comes from uncultured Hyphomicrobiales bacterium, assembly GCA_903902915.1. Classification (GTDB taxonomy): domain Bacteria; phylum Pseudomonadota; class Alphaproteobacteria; order Rhizobiales; family Beijerinckiaceae; genus Terripilifer. The sequence goes on from CAIUWR010000001.1 coordinate 103,672, forward strand.
TCCTTGATAGCGGCGGCACCACAAGACTTTGGCAATTTTTATGGAATGGGCCTCAACACCGCGAGACGTTGCCTATAGCCTTCTGCAAGGAGGGGCATTGAAGAAGAATCAAACTAACGCCACAGCCTAGCGCGGCACATGTCCAGCGCAGCTGTCTCTCCAACACTCATGCCAATGAGACAGTCGTACCGCTTCACGCCACTCTAACAGCTAACGTTTCAAATTTTATAAATTCAAATTAAAATCTTGTGTGATTGACCAGGAAACAATATTTCCACTTTGTTTGAAATATCGTTTTGAAGTGTCGAGTGATAAGTCCGATTGAAAATCAGGATCTGGCAGCATGGAGAGATAAAAAATAGTGTTTTTGAATTTATTGGCAGTTGGTTCCGATGCGATATGAGTGGAGTAAATCTCTTGATCATGGTCGGTGCAAAAAATCTGCGCACTGAATGTATTAATTCCATGATGAACGTGTAATGTGTATCGTCCGCAAAATGACGAATCTGGACATCCAACCTCTTTTGGGTGATACTCCTCCATGTGTATAGCAACTGAACCATTAATTTTCGCAAGGATATTTGCCTCTAGATTTGCTTGTTTTAGATGTTCTAAAATTACAGAATCTTCAAGTGATGCATAGAATGAAAGGGCTTTCTCAAAGCCCCGAATACTAAGGCGATTTGATACGTTTATTGTTTTTAATTTGAATTCGCCAAATACTTCTCTATTTTTGTCGTATTCCGGTAATTCGGGTTTTGTTTTCCTAATTTGAGTTGGCAGAGTAATTATGTGTTCAGTAGACTCTCGTTTTCCTTCCTTCCATTCATCGAATTTCCTCTCAAAGTTTTTGAAACTTATGGTCTCTAGGGACGGTGTTTTTCTTCCGGCCTTATGCCTGCTGTTCATTTTAAATTTATATCTGCTATCCATTGGGAACTTCTCATCATATGTTCCAATTAAAGTCTGATCTAAACGTGCGTAGTTAATCTTGTTGAAGAACCAGAAACACAACTCCTTGTTGTCGCGAAAATTGTACATGCTCCCATTTTCGATTGCAGACCATAAAAATTCATACCCTTCCTTTTCTGCATAGCCTTCAAGTTCTGGGATGGATTTATCGCTAAAACTTTTCCCTCGGTAAAAACCTCTTCTTACAGCCTGTAGTTCGTGGTTTTTAAGAAAATTTGTCACCTTCTCGCTATGTGAGTTCCAGACAAAAACTGAGCAAACGAATTCGACAAAATACTCTCTTTGCTCTTTATCGGCGGCATCGCTTTCATTATTTTTGAGCCAATTGCCGATAAAAATTTTTAGGTAATTTATGTAATTCTCGTCTCGGTTGTATCCGGGTGTCCCATATTTTGGGAAGCCAAAATCTTCGTCTTTTAATTCGATTTGATAAGGAAGATGTTTCTCACTATTGTCGGTCACGCTTTGGCGCAATGCTTGATCTTTAACGTCCATTTTTGCTATGAAATTCCAATAGGCTTCTAAGCGATGAATTGCAGCAAAATCAGGGCCGTGTTGCTGGCCATCTAAACCGCGCCTTGTTGTTGGGCATTTCATAGCGTACCCATACATCCAATATTTGTTATTGACAATGCCATCGTAAACGCCATTGAGTATGTTCTCTATTAATTCGTCTGGTACGTTTGGATTTTTAAACAAAGCATAATAATGTTCGCTATCGCCGTTCTTAACAATCCAATGCCACGCTTTCTTCAACCAAGTAGCCATCCCCCCTAAAGCTGTTAGCGCCTGCGGATTTTGGACCGCGCTTAGTATTATTTTTGGTAAATTTTTGTCAGCGTTGGACATAGGATCGTTTTTATCTTCATAAATTTTAAGATATTTTTCCAAAATATCATCGATTGCGTAATCAGCAATTCTAACTAACGCGATGTCAATATTTGGATCATTTCTGTTAGCTAAGGTTGATTCTATCTCCTTACTGCAGCTCCAATATCTTCCGGTCCAATCAAAATACGGGACACGTTTTCGGTCGTCGCCTGTTAATTGGTAACGTGTTATTAGGTCTACGTATTTGATTATTTCATGCGCAGGAGCTGTTTCAAAAAATATAAGCTCAAGATCTTTCGCCAAGAAGAGCGGGGTCTTTTTTGACCTGATGTCCATGCCTACGCTCCCATCTTGGATGCTATGACGACGCCTGTTTCATGTCCCGCCCCCGTCAAGCCAGCTCCACAGCTGCTCGCAGCACATGGTCGTTCAGCTCGATATACCGTTGCGTTGTGGCGATGTTACGGTGTCCAGCTAAAGCTGCCAAGACTCTAACGTTGACACCTTTGTGCGCGAGCTGTGTAATAAACGTTCGGCGCCCGCTATGGCTTGTTACTTTATCCAAGCCAGCCGCATCGTAAAGCTGGAGGAACCGCTGGCACAGGCCGTTTGCTGAGAACCGCCGGCCGGTCTTGCTGGCGATTAGGGGGCGCTTTGTGTCAAGCCGCATGTTAAGGCTGTTTACGTAACGGTCCAACTCATCCCGCAGCTGGCTGTTGACCAAGACAGTCCTCGCTTGGTCGCCTTTGGTCTGGTCTGCTCGTAGCTGGATCTCGGCTCGGATCTCGCCGTCAGCCCCCACCACGTCTCCCACGTCCAGCGCAGCTATCTCCCCAACACGCATTCCCGCCAGCCAGCTCAGCTGCAACATGCATCGGTTTCGGGCTCCATAGCTGGTGCGCTGCAAGTGTTGCAGCATTCGTTGCTTTTCTCGGTCGTTCAAAACTGGGGCCTGTTTCACGGCAGCTGCTCCTGGCTCATCGTTTAACTGCCTGCAATATGCGCCCTGAGCCAGCAGCTGGACGACCTGAATTTTCCGGTATTTTCCGTAATGATTTCAAAAGACTAGTGATCTGGCTCATCTTTGTTGGATTTTGTGAGGTTGCGTTAGGGGTTTTCTGTAATGATTTTTGTAAAGATAAAGGGTGTTTTAAGGAAACGGCGTACCACTCAAGCATCGCAACCACGCAACGCTACATTGACGTGAACGATGACAGTTGGGGGC
>CAIUWR010000002.1 GCA_903902915.1 uncultured Hyphomicrobiales bacterium
CTTGGCAACGGCCATTTCACCACCGACAACATCAACTTCCGCGGCCGCCCCGTCGCCGCCTGGATCCCGCTCTATGGCGAGGACGCCAAGCCGGAAATGGAGGCGATCCGCGCCGAACTCGTGGAGCGTCTGGGCGCGGAGCGCGCCAAGCGCGTCGCCGACACCAACCGCAACCTCGTCATCTTCCCCAATCTCGTCATCAATGACGGGTCTTCGGTGACGATCCGCACCTTCTTCCCCAATGGCGTCGACAAGATGCATGTCACCGCCTGGGCGCTAGGCCCGGTGGAGGAGAGCGAAGCGGCGAGGGCGCGCCGCCTCGACGCCTTCCTGACCTTCTACGGCCCCGGCGGTTTTGCGACCCCCGACGACGTGGAGGCGCTTGAGATGGTGCAGAAGGGCCTCGCCAACTGGCAGGACGACCGCTGGTCGGAAATGTCGCGCGGCATGGGCCACGAGGACGGCGAGCAGTTGAACAGCGATGAATTCCACCTGCGTCTCTTCTGGCGCAAATGGAATTCCATGATGGGAGAGCAGGCATGAGTTCGGTGACCCGCGCCCAGGTTGAAGACTTCCTCTATATGGAGGCCGATCTTCTCGACAACTGGAAGCTGGCGGAGTGGGAGGCGCTGCTCACCGACGACGCAGGCTATTATATCCCCGCCAACGACGACCCGGCGGGTGACCATCGCAAGTCGCTGTTCATCATCGCCGACGACCGCGAGCGCATCCACCAGCGCATCATCCGCGTGATGGATCCCAACTGCCACGCAGAGGCGCCCAAGTCGCACCTGTCGCGCATCGTGGGCAATGTGCGGATCCTCGCGCAGGACGGCGACACGGTCACCGTCGCGGCGACTTTCATCTGCCACCGCTATCGCCGCTACGAGCGCATGGGCGAATATGTGGGCTCGACGCGCCACATCCTGAAACGCGAGGGCGACAGCTTCCGCATCAAGGAACGCCGCGTGTTCCTGAAGTCGCACGAGCTGGGCTCGCTCGGGTCCGTGAGCTTCATGCTGTGAGGTAAACGCCTGCGGCCACGCTCCCGTTCCGGAGCGGTGGCCGCAGGCTCGTTCAAACGCTTCCGGCCTTCTCCGCCAGCCAGGCCTTGATCAGGGACTGGTAGGGAACATCGCGCTTGTTGGCTGCGATCTTGATGCTCTCCAGCAGCGACACCGGCAAACGAAGTGAAATCGACGTTGTCGATGGCTTGAGGTTCGGCAGCCGAACAAGTTGAGCTTTGCTCCAATCAACATGAGCGCTGCTGTCGTTGGACTCCCAGAAGAGCCGCTCCTCGGCTTCTGTCTTGAATTTCGGTGTCGCGTCAGGACTCTTCTTCATAGCCCGCCCTTTCCTTCCGGTGCATGGTCCTTGCGGAGATAACCCTGATCAGACAGCCGTCACCGCGCAACGTAAAGGTGATGTGAAGGAGCCGTCGGGCGTCTGTGCGGCCAAGCGCATGCAGTCGCAACTCCTCAACGCTGTGACTGACATCTTCGACGATCAGCAGGGGCTCATTGAAAAACACCTGCTCAGCTTCCGCTTGACTGACGTCATGCTTCTCAATGCTCTTGCGACCATTGCCCTCGTCCCACTGAAAGCCTTCGATGCGCGACAGGTCGATCATTTTTGTATATTACCATGATATACGGGTAAATCAACTTTAGCTCCCGAGAGGCCGAGATTTGGTGATCATTCCTGAAGCGGATTAAGCTGACAAGTCCGCCTCAACCTCACCCGAGCCGCCCCATGCCTGACCTCCGCCTCAAGCTCGCCTGCTGGGACTATGACCGGACCCGGCCGCTCATTGACGGGCGGGTGAAGCCCGAGGGGATCGAGCTTGAGATCGAAGTGCTGCGGCCCCGGCAGATGTTTCCGCGCATGCTGGAACATCAGGCGTTCGACGCCAGCGAGATTTCGCTCGCCTCCCACGCCAGCCTGATCGGGCGCGGCGGGTCGCCCTTCGTGGCGATTCCCGTCATGCTGTCGAAGATCTTCCGCCACTCCTGCTTTTATGTGCGCGCGGGTTCAGGCATCGAAAAGCCGGAGGATCTGCGTGGCAAAAGGGTCGGCACGACCCAGTTCAGCGCCACCGCCACCACCTTCATGAAGGGCATGTTGCAGCATGAATATGGCGTGGCGCAGCATGAGATGCACTGGTTCATGGGCGGGCTCGACAAGCCGACCGAACATCCGCTGATCCCGCTCAACCTGCCCGCCAATGTGAAGCTCGACTTCGTGCCCGATGGCGACACGCTGGAAAAGATGATGGCGGAGGATCGGCTGGACGCGCTGATCTCCATCTATATTCCGCCCAGTTTCCTGAAGGGCTCGCCCCGCATCAGGCGCCTTTTCCCCGACTACAAACAGGCGGAGAAGGACTATTTCCGCAAGACCGGCATTTTCCCGATCATGCATACCGTAGCCCTGCGCGCGGACACCTATGCCGCCCATCCGTGGGTCGCCAAAAGCCTCTACGACGCTTTCGAAAAGGCGCGCGCGCTGGCGCTGGACGAACTTTACGACACCGACGCCCTGCGCCTCGGCCTGCCCTGGCTGCTGGAGCATGTGGAGGAGCTTTGGTCGGTCTTCGGCGACAATTGGTGGAGCTACGGGCTGGAGGCCAACCGGGCGACCCTGACGGCGCTGGGGCGATATGTGTTCGAACAGGGCATTTCGCCGCGCGTGGTCACGCCGGAGGACATGTATGTTCCCGAGCTCCGCTAAAGCCCCCCTCACCCGCCGCGCCCTCTGCGCTGGCCTCGCGCTGCTCGCCGTCCCGGCGTGGGCGCAGGACGACGCCGATTTCGCGGCCTTCCTCGAAAGCCTCTGGCCCGCCGCCAAGGCGCGCGGCGTCAGCCGGGCGACTTTCGCGGGGGCTGTGGCAGGTCTGACGCCCGACCCCACCTTGATGGGAACGGGCGTCAAACAGGCGGAGTTCGAGCGCACGATCAAGGCCTATATCGACGACGCCGTCACGGAAGGCCGGGTGACGCGCGGGCGCGAAGCGGCGCAGCGCTGGCGGGCGGAGCTTGGCGTCATCGAGGCGCGCTTTGGCGTGCCCGCGGAAGTCGTTCTGGCGATCTGGGGCATGGAGAGCGACTTTGGCCGCATCCACGGCGGCAAGGATGTGGTCCGTTCCATCGCCACACTCGCCTTCGCACGCCGGGACAATGCGGTCTTTGCGGAGGAATTCGTCGCGGCGCTCGTCATGCTGGACCAGGGCCTTGTGACGCGGGAGCGCTTCAAGGGCTCATGGGCGGGCGCCATGGGCCATCCGCAATTCATGCCCTCGGCCTATCTGCGTTACGCGGTTCCCTATGCGGGCGACGGCGCCGCCGACATCTGGGGCTCCGTACCCGACGCTCTGGCCTCCATCGCGAATTTCATGAGCAAACAGGGCTGGACCCGCGCTCTGCCCTGGGGCGCGGAGGCCTCGGTCCCCGCAAGCTTCGATTGGGCCACCTTGAAAACTGCGGTGCGCGGCTTCACCGGCAAGGGAGTCACGCCCGCCGCGCCCTTGCCACCTGCGGCTGAAGCCACCCTGTTCCTGCCTGCAGGCGCTGACGGACCAGCCTTTCTGCTCACCGCCAATTACTGGCTGATCAAGCAATATAACAACTCGGATTCCTACGCCCTCTCGGTCGCTCTGCTGGGCAATCGGATTGCCGGGCGCCCGGGGATCGCGGCCCGCTGGCCCGCTCAGTTTGGCCTGCTGTCGCACGATGATCGCGTCCGCCTGCAACAGATGCTGACGGAGCGGGGCTTCTATGACGGCAAGATCGACGGGCGCTTCGGCCCCGCCTCGCGCGACGCCATCCACCGCTTCCAGCGCTCCGTGGGCATGCGCCCGGCCGATGGCTATCCTTCGGCCGCCGTCCTCGAACGCCTCGTCCGCGCGCCCTGATCAAGCCGGCGGCGGCTTGCGCCCTGCAAAGCCTGGATCCAGCACGATGATCAAGGCGCCGGGAGCCAGCACGGACACCAAAAACAACGCATGTTGCAGCAGCGCAGCCGCCAAGGCGGTTTCGGGCGCGATCCCGACCCATTGATAGGCGCCGACGACAGCGAGCTCATAAAGACCGACATGGCCCGGCGGGCCGGGAATCAGCGTGGAAATTGCGATGGCCGCAACCGCCAGCAGGATGATCTCCGGCCCCACGGGAATTCCGCAGGCGACCGCCACGCACCAGGCGGCGAGACCTTCGCACATGCGTCGCGCAAACATGAAGAACACTGCGCCGCCAAGGCGCGCGGGGCTGCGCACAACATCCAGATGGGACGTCATGTCCCCCAGACGCTCGATCCAGACCCGCACGCGCGCGTTGCGTCGCGCCGCCATTTTGTAGAGCCGCTCCCGGGATCGGCTGAAAGCGATGAAGGCGCCAAGCGCGACTGCGGCGGCAGCCAGCAACCCCGCCCCGATCCCCCGCAGCAAGGCGGACCCCGGCAGGACGGCAAGCGCTGCGCCCACCATCAGGGTCTTCGTGAGGCCCGTGGTCAGCGTATCCAGCGCCAAAAGCGAGACCGCCGCCATTTTCGACAAACCCAGGCGGCCCGTGACCAGCACGAAAGCGGTCGCGCCGCCGCCCAGGACGGAGAAGGCTTGAATCGCCGCCAGGACCACCGCAAGAACACGAACGACGCCGAAAGGCTTCGCCTGCAAGCTCCGCCCAACCAGACAGCGCCAGCACATAGACCAGAGCGGCGCATTGGCGAGATTGACCAGCAGCGCGATCACAAGCCAGAGCGGGTCCGCCCGCAGAGCCGCGTTCAGCACGTCGCTCCAGGACAGGGAGGAGGCTGCGAAGGCGAGCCCCACCGCAAGCAGCGCCCATATGGCGATCCAGATCAGACGGGAGCGACTGGCTGGGGCCTGAGCGAACAAGGTCATGGGAAATTGGCGATCAAATTGGCCGCGGCCGGTCGCCGCCGCAGCTTTATAGGCCAGCGAACGCCAACCACCAACCGTGGCGCGCGAGACAGGTTGCGCGAGGCGCCCGATATGATCATGATCGCCTCATTGATCAGGAGCTTGCGTTGACCACAACCCAGCCTGCGGCCCCGCCCCGCAAACAAAGACCCCCGCCGAAGGAAGCCTTCATCGACGGCATCGAGCATGTCACGCCGGGCGTCATCCGTATATCCTGCTCAGGTCCGGCGCTCGCCCCATTCGCGCAGCCAAAGCCCGCTGGCCATATCAAGCTCTTCTTTCCGCCTGACGGCGTCGTCTGGCCCTCGGAAGACCCGACCGCCGACATCCCCCGCCCCCCTTCGCGCACCTATACGCCCCGCCGCTTCGACGCCGCTCGGAACCGCCTCGAAATCGAATTCGTCCGCCACGGCGCAGGCCTCGCGTCCAACTGGGCCGAGCGGGCGCGCATTGGCGATCGGGTGCTGATCGGCGGCCCCGGCGGGGGCTACGCCATGCCCGAAGGCCTGCGCAAGATCGTCATCGTCGCCGACGAATCCGCCATGCCGGGCGCGGGCATGGTTCTGGAGGCGCTGCCGCAGGGCTGTGAAGCGCAGATCATCTGCGAGGTCGCGAATGCGGCGGAGGAGCGGGCGCTCAGCCCACATGTCTCATGCGAGCCGCTGTGGCTGCATTACAAGAACAAGAACGCCCTGCCCGGCGCCCTGTTGGAGGAGGCGATCCGATCCATGCCTCCGCCACCAGCGGAGGCCCATTGGTGGGTCGCCTGCGAGGCCGCCGCCATGCGGCGCATCCGCGACATTCTGATCAAACACCACGGCGTCGCGCCCGCCCGCCTTCACACACGCGGCTACTGGAAATTCGGCGACACGAACCATCCTGACCATGATTATGGATTGGACTGACGGCAAAACAAAAAAATCGAAGAGGAAACTCCATGCTCACGCTCTATCACGGCGCCACCGCCGTCTGCGCCGCCAAGGTGCGAGTCACCCTCGCGGAGAAGGGTGCGGATTACGAAAGCAAGCCCATGAATCTTCATACGGGCGATCAATTCGATCCCGCCTATATGAAACTCAACCCGAACGCAGTGGTGCCAACCCTGATCCATGATGGCAAGGTTCTGATCGAATCTACGCTCATCAACGAATATATTGACGATGTCATCCCCGGCCCGGCGCTGCGCCCCGACGACGCCTATGGCCGCGCCCGCATGCGTCTGTGGACCAAGCGTGAGGACACGATCCACGACGCCATCAACACCATGACGGCCTCGATCCTCTTTCGCGCGGAGCTGATGCTCAAGCCGCCGGAGGAACGCAAGAAGCGCTACGAGAAAATACCCGATCCCGCCAAACGGGCCAAATGGGCGCAGATCATGGAGCACGGGGTCGACTCGCCGCTGGTCGATGAAGCGCTGGCGCGTTTCGCCAAACTGTTTCGCGATATGGAGAAGGCGCTGGCTGACGGCCCTTGGCTCACCGGGGAGGCTTTCACCCTCGCCGACATCGGCCAGATTTCCTTCTTCTATCGGCTGGAAATGCTGGAATGCGCGGGCCTTTGGCGGGAGCATTTTCCCCGCGTGACGGTTTGGTTCGAGCGCTGCAAGGCGAGGCCCAGCTTCAAGACCGCCATCCTCGACCACATCCCGCCGCCAGCCTTTGCAAGCTATCAGACGCATTCGACGCCGCAACGCGAGAGGGTCGAGGCAAGGTTCCAGCAGACGCTGGCTCGGGCCTGATCGTCAAGAAAACGGCGCGGGATCACCTCCCGCGCCGCCCTTCGCCATCAGCTCAACGCGCGTTGGAGGTGCATCGCCCGTCGCCGATCTTGAAATAGATCGGATCGCAAGGCAGGTCGTCCGTGGCGCACATCTTGATGCAATGCCCATAGGGCGTTGGCCAACCATAGCGGTCCACATAACCGCCGATATCGCGGCCCTGATACAATTGTGGGCCATACTGGACGTAGTAGAAGCCAGCCATGGCGGGCGCCGCAGCGCCCAGCAAGGTGGCGACGGCCAGACCTGTAGCAAGAATGCTCCTGATGGTCATGGTGCTCTCCTGTCCGTTGACGCCCCCGAAGGTCGCCCCACCTCGCCGACGCTCGCCCGGCGAAAGGCGATGCTCCACGTCGCGACATCCCGTCATCGACGCAGGCAGATCAGGAAAGTCCCACAACTTGATTTCGGTTCCAGACAATCGCCGCGATACCCATATTTACGGGGCGCCCCTGTTGGCGTAGGCATGGAGGCACGTGATACGAGGGGAGCCCGCGATGATCTTTCGCCGCAACGAAGCCAAGGAATGGGCGCGCGAGAACATGCGCGGGATCTGGGCCGCAGCGCTGACCCCCTTCACGCCCGGAACCCTCGCCATCGACGAGGCGGCGGTGCGCCGCAACTTCCGCCACTGGATCGAGGATCTGGGCATCGACGGCTTCTTCGTCGCGGGCAAGCAGGGCGAGTTCTTCGCCATGTCCCTTGAGGAGCGCAAGCGCATCTTCGAAATCACGCTGGAGGAGACGCAGGGCAAGGCGGGGGCCATCATGTCCTGCTCCGACCAGAACATGGACACGGTGATCGAGCTGGCCAAACACGCCGAAAAGCTTGGCGCGACCTCCATCGTCGTCCACGCGCCGCTGCTGCATTTCACCCATCGGCAGGATGAGACGCTCTATCAATATTACAAGACCATAGCCGAGGAAGTGGGCCTCGCCATCGCCATGTGGAGCCATCCCGACTCCGGCTATCTCATGAGCCCGGAGCTATGCGCGCGCATCGCGGAACTGCCCAATATCGTGGCGATCAAATATTCCGTGCCGCGCGAGATGTACAAGCGCCTGCATGACATGGCGGGCGACAAGATCATCGTCTCCACCGCCAGCGAAGTGGAATGGTTCGACAATATCGTCGAGATGGATTGGCGCCTCTACCTCTGCTCCAACCCGCCCTATCTGTTTCAGACCAAGGCGGATCGGCGCATGCGCGACTATACGGACCTCGCCTTCGCCGGAAAGGTCGCGGAAGCCAAGATCATCCGCGACAGTCTCGACCCCGTGCGCAAGGCCCTGTCCTCCACGCGCCCGCCTGAAAAGCCCCACGCCCATCCCAAATATTGGCAGGAGCTGCTGGGCCAGGCGGGCGGCCCGGTGCGTCGCCCCATGCTCGATCTGACCGAGGCCGAAAAGGCCACGACCCGCGCGGCCTTCGAGGCCTGCGGGCTGAAGCTGCCTTGAGGGAGAGAGCCATGCGCAAGCCATTCAGCTTTCAGGCGTGGATCGCCGAGAACCAGCATTTGCTGAAGCCCCCGGTCGGCAACAAGATCCTGTTTCCCGACCATGACGGCTTGATCGTGCAGGTGGTGGGCGGGCCGAACCAGCGGGTCGATTTCCACGACGATCCCGTCGAGGAATTCTTCCACCAGTTCAAGGGCGACATGATCCTGAAGGTGGTGGATCGCGGCCAGCATGAGGACATCCGCATCCGCGAGGGCGATGTGTTCCTGTTGCCGCCCCATATGCGCCATTCGCCGCAGCGCCCCGTGCCCGGCTCCATCGGCCTCGTGGTCGAGAGCCCGCGCCAGCCCGGCATGAAGGACGGGTTCGAATGGTTCTGCATGAACTGCAAGGGCCTCGTGCATCGCGTCGAGGTCGCTCTGACCGACATCGTGAAGGATCTGCCGCCGCTCTATGAGAAGTTCTATGCGGACGAGGGCGCCCGCACCTGTCAGGCCTGCGGCGCGGTGCATCCCGGCAAGGTTCCCCCGCCCGGCTGGGCGGACTTCCGGGATTGAACGCCCCGTTTGCGCTTGGCGCGCGCTTGCCTATGATGACGCTTGAGCGCGTCAGCGCCCCCGTTTCACCTGAGTGGAGACCATGATGCGTTTGAAGTCCCTCGCGCTCGCCAGCGCCGCCCTGTTCGCGCTCGGCGCCAGCGCACAGGCCCAGCAAGCCCCTGTGAAACTGGGCATCCTGACCACCCTCTCCACCCCCGGCGGCTATCTGGGCGAGGACGTGCGCGACGCGATCCTGCTCGCCATCGACGAAGAGGGCGGCAAGCTGGGCGGCGTCCCGATTCAGACATTGATTGAGGATGACAAGCTAAAGCCCGCTGACGCCAAGCAAATCGCTGAAAAATGGATGGAGGCCGACAAGGTGAAGCTCTTCACCGGCGTCATCTTTTCCAATGTGGCGGTCGCGACCGTCCCCACCATTCTGGAAGGCGGCGGCATCTTCGTGAGCCCCAACGCCGGACCGTCCAACTTCGCGGGCAAGGCCTGCAACAAGAATTACTATGTGACGAGCTGGCAGAACGACAATCTGCATGAATCCGCCGGCGCCCTGGCGAAAAAGCTCGGCTACAAGAAGATGGTCCTGCTGGCCCCCAACTATCAGGCGGGCAAGGATGCGCTGACCGGCTTCAAGCGCATGTATGACGGCGAAGTCGTCGAAGAGATCTTCACGGGCCTCGACCAGACCGATTTTTCCGCCGAGATGGCGCGCATCCGCGCCGCCAAGCCCGACGCCGTGTTCCAGTTCCATCCGGGCGGTCAGGGCATCGCCTTCGTGAAGCAGTGGGCGCAGTCGGGCCTCAAGGACCAGATCGCCATGGTCGTCGCCTCGCCCTCGCTGGAACAGAAGATCGCGGCGGTCGCCGGAGACGCCGCCATCGGCATCGCGGGCACCACCCACTGGAACAGCGATTTCAAGAACGCCGAGAACCAGGCCTTCGTGAAGGGCTTCGTCGCCAAATACAACCGCCAGCCCACCGTCTACGCCGCGCAGGGCTATGATGCGGCCAAGCTGATCGGCGCGGCCCTCAAGGCCACCGGCGGCAGCCTCGACGACGACGCCTTCCGCGCCGCCATGCTGAAGGCCGACGTGAAGCTGACGCGCGGCGCCTTCAAGTTCAACAACAACCAGCATCCCATTCAGGACTGGTATGAAATCAAGGCCGTGAAAGGCGCCGACGGCAAGGTGACGCTGGAGACCGTGGGCAAGGTGCTTGAGGCCCACAAGGACGCCTATGCGCAGGACTGCAAGCTCTGACGAACTGAGATGCTAAGCCTGCCGGTCCGAGGTCTGCGAATCTCGGCCGGTTGGCGATTTTGCAGACAGGCCAGCGATCAGCATGCGCAGACCCCCACCCCGTCCGCTGGCGCGGCCGACCCTCCCCACAGGGGGGAGGGTATGCAGCGCCAACGATCTGGCGAGCCCTTATCAAGGCGCAACGCCTGCCGCTCCCCTCCCCCCTGTGGGGAGGGGTACGGGGTGGGGGTCGCTCGATCTCGGGCGTTAGCGCCTTCGCAAACGCGCCAACGATCAGCATTACCCGGCCCCCACCCCATCATGCTTCGCATGCCGACCCTCTCCACGAGGGCTCCGCCCCGGACCACCACATGCAGCTTCTCATCGAGCAGCTCCTCAACGGGCTGCAACTCAGCCTGACCCTGTTCCTGCTCGCCGCCGGACTGACGCTGGTGTTCGGCATCATGGGCGTGATCAATCTCGCCCATGGCTCGCTCTATATGCTCGGGGCCTATGCGGGCGCGCTGGCGGCGGCCAGGTTCGGCAGCTTCTGGCTGGCCCTGCCTGCGGCGCTGCTCGCCGCAGGGCTCATTGGCGCGGCGATGGAGCTTCTGGTGGTGCGCCGCCTCTATGCGCGCGACCATCTCTCGCAAGTGTTGGCGACTTTCGGGCTGATCCTCTTCTTCAACGGAACCATCGCCTGGGGCGTGGGCCTCGCGCCCTTGCAGATGGACACGCCGGACCTGCTCTCCGGCTTCGTCCAGATCGCCCCCGGCCTGCCCTATCCCACCTATCGCCTCGCGGTGATGGCGGTGGGCGGCGCGGTGGCGCTGGGGCTCTGGTATGTCATCGCGCGCACGAAGCTGGGGATGCTGATCCGCGCGGGTTCCGACAAGCGCGAGATGGTGTCGGCGCTGGGCGTCGATATCGCGGGCCTGTTCACGCTGGTCTTTGGCCTCGGCGCCCTGCTGGCCGGGCTGGCGGGGGTCATGGTGGGACCGATCCGCTCCGTGCAGATCGGCATGGGCGAGCAGGTGCTGATCACCACATTCGTGGTCATCGTGGTGGGCGGCGTCGGCTCGATCCGGGGCGCTTTCGTGGGTGCGCTGCTGATCGGGATGGCCGACACGCTGAGCCGCGCCTTCGCGCCCATGTTGCTGAAGCTGTGGCTGGCGGGCGCGCTGGCCGATGGGCTGGGCGCCGCGCTCTCCTCCATCATGATCTATCTCGTCATGGCCGTGGTGCTGGTGGTTCGCCCGCGCGGCCTGTTTCCGGCGGAGGACTGAGATGGGCCTCAATCGCCAGACCCTAGCGGGCCTCATCGTCATCGCTTGCCTCATGGCCGTACCTTTCGCCGCGCCCCTGCTCGGCGGCAATTATGTGGTCACGCTCGCCACCCGCGTTGTGATCCTCGCCATCGCCGCCTCCAGCCTCGATCTGTTGCTCGGCCGGGGCGGGTTGGTGAGCTTCGGCCACGCGGCCTATTTCGGCCTTGGCGGCTATGTGGTCGGAATCGCGGGCTTTCATCTGGCCAACGACGTTCCGATCTTCGGCTGGGCGGGCAGCAATGAGGCGCTGGTGGTCTGGCCGCTCGCCATGCTGGTCAGCGGTTTCGCCGCGCTGATCATCGGCGCCTTGTCGCTGCGGACGGCTGGCGTCTATTTCATCATGATCACGCTGGCCTTCGCGCAGATGATCTATTTCGTTTTCGTCGCGCTGAAATATTACGGCGGCGACGATGGGCTCTCCTTGTCCGCCCGCAACCTCTTCGCGGGCGAGCGCGTCACCAATCCGGCCACCTTCTACTGGATCAGCCTTGGCGCTCTCGGCCTGTGCCTGCTCGTTCAATGGCGGCTGGTGGCGTCGCGTTTCGGCATGGCGCTGCGGGGCGCGGCCTCCAGCGAGCGGCGCATGGCCGCGCTGGGCTTCTCGGTCTATGGCTATCGGCTCGCCGCCTTCGTCATCGCGGGCATGATGGCGGGGCTGGCGGGGGCGCTCTGGGCCAATCTCAACCGCTTCGTCTCCCCGGACATGATGGGCTGGGTGCGCTCAGGCCAATTCATGGTCATGGTGATCATGGGCGGCGTCTCCTCGCTCTTCGGCCCCATCATCGGCGCGGCGGCCTTTCTGCTGATCGAGATCGCGCTGTCGGGTCGGACGGAACATTGGCAGGTGATCTTCGGCCCCTTCGTGCTGCTGGTGGCGCTGTTTGCGCCGCGCGGCATCTGGGGCCTCATCCGCGCAAAGGGCGAGCCATGACCGCCGCCCTCACCCTCACCGGCCTGACCAAGAGCTTCGGCGCCCTGCGCGCGACCGACAATGTGACCCTGAGCGTCGAGGCCAACGAACGCCACGCGATCATCGGTCCCAATGGCGCGGGCAAGTCCACGCTCATCGGCCAGATCACCGGCGAGATCAGGCCCGACGCCGGACGCATCGCTTTCTTCGGCGCCGACATCACCGGCTGGAGCGTGCCAAAGCGCGCGCTGGCCGGATTGGGGCGCTCGTTCCAGATCACCCAGCTCTGCGCGGATTTTTCCGCGCTCGATAATGTTGCGTTGGCTGTGCAGGCGCAGCAGGGCCATTCCTGGCGCTTCTTGCGCGCCGCCCAATCCGACGCCAGCCTGCGCGCGCCCGCCATGGAGGCGCTGGCGCGCGTCGGGCTTGCGGCGCGGGCGCAGACCCGCGTCGATGCGCTTTCCCATGGGGAGCGTCGCCAGCTGGAACTTGCGGCGGCGCTCGCCATGAACCCGCGCTTGCTGGTGCTCGACGAACCCATGGCGGGCATGGGGCCGCAGGAGAGCGAGCGGATGATCGGCATTTTGCAAGCGCTGCGCGGCAAGGTGACGATGCTGCTTGTGGAGCACGACATGGACGCCGTCTTCGCATTGGCCGACCGCATCTCGGTGCTGGTCAATGGCGCCCTGCTGACCACAGGCGACCCCGCCGCCGTGCGCTCCGACCCTGCGGTGCGCGCCGCCTATCTGGGGGGCGAGGCATGATGCTGCGGGTAGACGGCCTGGAGGCTGGCTATGGGGATGCGCAGGTTCTGTTCGGCCTGAGCCTGGAGATTGCCGCAGGCGAGGCCGTGACCCTGATTGGCCGCAACGGCATGGGCAAGACCACCACCATCCGCGCCATCATGGGGCTCACCCCGCCGCGCGGGGGGACCGTGCATTTCGAGGGCGCGCGGATCGACGGCTTGCCGCCGCATGAGATCGCCCGGCGCGGCATCGGTCTGGTGCCAGAGGGGCGTCAGATCTTCGTGCGCTTGAGCGTGGAGGAAAATCTCGTGGCCACCGCCGCCAACCGCACGCGCGCCACCGACCCCTGGACTCTGCCCCGCGTCTTCGCCCTGTTCCCCCGCCTTGAAGAGCGCCGCGCCCAATCGGCAGGCACGCTGTCGGGCGGCGAACAGCAGATGCTCGCCATCGGCCGCGCGCTGATGACCAATCCGCGCCTGCTGATCCTCGATGAGGCGACCGAAGGATTGGCGCCCCTGATCCGGCAGGACATCTGGAATTGCCTTGCGGCTCTGCGCGCGCAGGGGCTTTCGATCCTGATCGTGGACCGCAATCTCGACGAATTGATGCGCCTCGCCGACCGCCATAACGTGGTGGAGAAAGGGCGCGTGGCGTGGCGCGGAACGTCGCCGGAATTGACGGCTGAGCGTGCGCAGATCGAACGGCGGATCGGGGTTTGAAATGACTGTCTATCGCTATTGGGATCAGGCCGAGCTCAACCGCCAGATGAGCGCGCGCGGCACGGTGCCGGACATCGCGCCCATGATGGGCGATTACGCCCGCCACAGCGCAGCCATGCGCGCCGCCCTGCCCTGCGCGTTGAACGTTCCCTATGGGCCGACGCCCGCCGAGCGGCTGGACTACTTCCCCGCGACAGGCCCCGGCGCGCCGATCTTCGTCTTCATTCATGGCGGCTATTGGCGGTTGCTGGACGCCGCCGACAGCACATTCATGGCGCAGACTTTCGTGGAGGCGGGCGCGGCCGTCGTGGCGCTGAATTACGCCCTCGCGCCCGGCGCCAGCCTCGACGAGATCACGCGCCAGTGCCGGGCGGGGCTGGCGTGGGTCTACCAGAACGCGGCGCGTCTGAACGGCGACCCCGCGCGCATCCATGTGTCCGGCTCCTCCGCAGGCGGACATCTGGGCGGCATGATGCTGGCGGGCGGCTGGGCGGCGGATTACGGCTTGCCGGAAGGCTTCGTGCAATCGGCGTCCCTGCTGTCGGGCCTGTTCGATCTGGAGCCGGTGCGGCTGTCCAACTGCAACGAGTGGCTGAACCTCGACGCCGCGGCCGCCGCGCGCCAGTCGCCGCAGTTGCATCCGCCAGCGCGTCCCCTGCCGCTCTTGATCGCCTATGCGCCCAATGAAACCGAGGGCTTCAAGCAGCAGTCGGAATGCTATGCGGCGGCTTGCCGGGCCATTGGCTGTGACGTGGAGATCGTCATCGAGCCCGGCACGAACCATTTCGATTTGCCGCTGCGCTTCATGGACCGGGAGGCGGCGCTGACGCGGGCGGCGCTGCGGGCGATGGGGCTGCCGGGCTTATGATAAAGTCATTCGTCCTTGATCCCTGCCTCATGAACGATGGCTGCGTAAATATCGTTTTGTTCCTTCAGGAACGCCACGAAGGCCTCGCCGCAGAGCACGGAAGGGATCAACTGGATCTGACTTAGTTTTTCGACCATGGCCGCATCGGCCATCGCTTTTTTCACATAGCCTGTGATGGCCTCGAGCGCGGGCTTTGGCGTCTTTCCGGTGGCGACGATTCCAAACCAGTTCGTGATGTCGAAATCGAGTCCCTTTTCTCGCGCGGTCGGGACATCCGGCAAGGCCGCGATACGCTGCGGGCTCGTCACGAGAAGCAGGCGCACGGCTCCCGAATCCGTGAAGGGCTTCACCTCGCTATAATTGGCCACGACCACATGGATCTGGTTGCCCAAAAGCGCGGTGACGGAAGGCGCGGCTCCATTGAACGGCACGAAAGTCATATCTGATTTGCTGGCCTTTTTCACCATTTCCGCAACGACATGCTGTGTCGTGGCGGGACCATTGGCGCCGACCATCAAGGCGCCTGGCTTCGCCCGCGCCGCAGCGACAAGATCGTCAAAGCTCTTGTAGGGCGAAGCCGCGTTGACCGCGACGACCTGCGGCGAGTCGACGACGCGGCAAACATGCTCGAAGCTCTTGAAGGGATCATAGGGAAGCTTGCGGATCGCCGCTGTGATGAGAAAGGATGGGGCGACCACGCCCACAGCGCCGCCATCGGGCGCAGCGCGAGAGACTGCTTCCGTCCCGATGATTGCAGAGGCGCCGGGGCGATTTTCGACGACCACCGACGGCCCGCCCTCCCTTGCAATGTTCTCACCCATCAAACGGGCCAAAATATCGACGGCCCCGCCTGGAGGAAAAGGAACGACGATTTTCAAAAGCGGAGGGGTTTGCGCCGACGCAACGGGCGAAAACAAAGCGACGACGAGGAGGGCTACAGGAATGAAGCGCACGGATTTCGCCTCCCAAAAATATTAAACTTCATCTCATAAAAACACACAATCTTCACGTCTGCAAATGAAGCTCGTCCCCCACATGCACCGCCAGCCAAACGCTCGGCGCGCGCGCGTCCGTCGCCTCGACTCGATGCCTGCGACGTGGAGCGATGGCGATCCAGTCGCCCGGGCGCAACACGCGTGGTTCCGCCTCGTCCTCGAAACGCAGCAAGGCCGAACCGCTGAGCAGCACGACCCATTCCACCTGCGGCTGATCATACCAGACGCCATCCACGCCCGCCTGGCCCGTCGAGACGATGCGCTCGATGCGCAGGCCGGGACGGCTCAAAAGCGTGTCGAAGCGCTCCTCCGCAGCCTTCGCCTCGAAACCCTCAAACAGGTTGCCGGAAGCGTTCACCAGAGCCCCCGCCCCGCCAATCCAGCAGGATCGCGCACAATCTGGTTCAGGGGCGGCAGTCCGTCGCCGCCGCGCGTGGACGCCAGATAGCCGCCGGGCGATCCGAGCACCACCACGCGGGCGCCCGGCTCGACGCGCTCGTAGAGATCCATCACATCCTGATTGATCATGCGGATACAGCCTGATGAGGCGTTTGTGCCAATGGTCCAAGGCTCGACCGTGCCATGGATGCGAAACAGGGTGTCACGATTGTCCTGCCAGAGATAGAGCGCCCGCGCCCCCAGCGGATTGCCCGACCCGCCGGGCATGCCAATGCCGCTGCGCAACTTGCGCATGGCGCGCGCGAGATGGGGTTGGCGCTCCAGCATCTCCTTTGGCGGATACCAGTCCGGCCAAGTCTGTTTGGAGTTGACCTTCGCCTCCCCCGACCAGGCGAAGCCAAACCGCCCCACGCCCACGCCATAGCGTATGGCCTTGCCACCGGGCTGGACGAGATAGAGGAAATGGTGGACCGGATCGACCACGATGGTCCCCGCCGCTTCGTGGGTCGCATCCTCCACCTCGCGGCGCAGAAATTCCGGCTTGATGCGCGACAGGTCGATGGCGGGCACCGGGAAGGGCTCGGTGGCGAGGGCGTGGTAGCGGCTGGTCAGGGCCGGGTCAGGAGCGGCTGCGGTGGCCGCCCTCCGGCCCAACAGGCAGGCGGCGGAGGCGAGAGCGAAGGTTCGGCGCGATAGAGTCATGCCATTCTCCCAAGAATCACGCTTCAACGGCCAAGCTCGGCGGTGGTTCCATTCAGCTATGCAAAACCATGCAATTGCCACCCGCTCCGCGAATGCGCGAACAGACGGCCTCCGCTTCCTGCCGCGTCTGCGAGGGCACGCGCACCCGGTAGAATGGCCGATTCCCCCGGCTGCGCAACAGGGTGCCGATGATCATGGGGCGCACATCGCCCAGAAGCTTCGCATAGGATCTGGACTCGCGCGCGAAGGATCGCAGCGCCTGCGCCTTGGAGAAATTGCCGGCGAGTTGCACGCCCCAGGGTGCCAGCGGCGCGAAGGACGGCTCCGCTTCCGCCTCCCCCGCCGCGATTTGCGGCTGGCCCGCCCGGCCCCGGCGCAGCGCCGCCGTCACCTGAAGGCAGGAGGTTGCGTTGGCGGACTCCGTCGAGGGGATCTCTTCACGTCCACGCGCGGCCCAATCCTCCGCGGGTAGACCGGTGATGGCGAGCACATAGCGGCGGGTCTCGTCCGGCAAGCCGCGCGTCCCGGCGATCCACGCCTGCACCCGGCCCGCGCCCGCATTATATGCGGCGGCGGCGAGGCCAAAATTTCCCAACTGGCCGCGCAGCTCCGCCAGATAGCTCGCCGAATGGGGGATCGCCTGTTCAGGATCGAACGGGTCCGCGAGCCCTCGCTCAGCCGCCGTGTTGGGCATGAACTGGGCGAGCCCCTGCGCGCCCTTGTGGCTCACGGCGCTATTGCGAAAACCGCTCTCGCGCCAGATGAGCCGGGCGAAAAGCTCCACCGGCAGGCGCTTCTCTTTTGCTGATGCGTCGATCAGGCGGCATACAGCTTCGTCAACGCTCTCCGCAGGCGCCGCAAGCAAGCGACCGCTGAAAGCGGGGAGCAAAACAAGCAGAAACAAGGCAAGCCAGACCGGGCGCATAAGGCCCAGATAGGGCGATGCAGAGCGGCGGCGATGGCCACGCCGCTCCGCCGTTCGGTTTTACTGTGGCTCGATGCCGGCGAGCTTCACCAGCGTCTCCCACTTGGGAAGCTCGGCCTTGAGCCGCGCGTCAGCCTGCGGGCCTGTGTCGTCATTGACGATGGAGCCTACCGTCTCAAGGAATGTCGCGGTCGCGGGATCCTTGTTCACCTCATGCAGCCACACTGCGAGCTGATCGACGATGGCCTGGGGCGTCTTGACGGGCACATAGAGCGCCCACCAGGGACTGAAATCGAACTCCTTGAGGCCGCTCTCAACCAAGGTCGGCACATTGGGGAAGCTGGGCGAACGGGTGGTCGTGGTGACGGCCAGCGCCTTCAGCTGACCCTGACGCACCTGCCCGGCGGCGAATGTGCCGTCCAGAATCATGAAATCGAGCGTACCGTCGAGGATGTCCTTCATGGCGTCGGTCGCCGCCTTGTAGGACACGGCCTTGGCCTCCACGCCAGCCAGTTGCTTGAACAACTCGCTGGAGAGCTGCGCGGTCTGATTCGTATAGCCGTTCAAATTATTGGGCTTGCTCTTCAGCTTCGCCACCAGCTCGGCGATGGAGTTGATCGGCGAATCGGGCGCCACCACGACCACGAAGGCGATCTGGGCATAGGAAGCCACGGCCTTGAAATCGGTCAGCGTGTCGAAGCTGAGATCCTTGAAGAGATAACGGCTGCCGGCCATGTTCGAATTGGCAGTCATCAGCAGATTGTAGCCATCGGGCTCGGAGCGGGCGATGTAACGCAGCGCAATATTGCCGGTCGCGCCGGGACGATTCTCGAGAATGAAGGGCTGCCTCGCCTTCTCCTCAAGCGCATGGGCGAAGTAGCGGCACAAGATGTCAGCGCCGCTGCCCGCCGGAAAGCCGATCGACACATGGACCGGGCGAGACGGGTAGACGTCGGCCGCCAGCGAAGCCGCGAGGGGCAAGGACTGAGCCGCGACGCTGGCCGCGCCCAGAAGCGCCGAGCGGCGCGAAATACCAAAAGTCATCATCTTCCTCCCAAGCCCACGCAGTGGCTTCATCCGATCCGATCGACGCCTGTCTAACACAGCGTTGGCGGCGGGGTAAAATTTTGATGGCTGAGCAGAAAAGCCAAATGGGCTGACAACCTTGGCGGGGATCCAGCGTTAGCATCCGCGCGACCACGTTCGTGGCGCCGAACCGGGAGTTTCACCATGTCCAATCGCAAGCGCATCATCGCCATAGCCATCGCGGCCGCCATGGCCGCAACCGCCCTTCCCCTCACCCAGGCCTCTGCAGCGCCAATCATCACCTCCGCAACCGCAGGCGGCGGCGCTGGCGCCGGATGGCCTGTCTGGGCGCTCGGCGGGGGCGTCATCAGTCTGATGCTGCGCGCCGCCTATGTTTACAGAACCCAATGCCGGGAGCTTACCCAGGAAGAGGCCTTCACCGGCGTGGGGGCGGCGTGGCCGGTCTTTCAACAATATCAGAGCAAATGCGCGCCAGTCGCAGCCTCGCCGGTCGTCGGGCGCTACTGAGCCTCCCGTCGCGAAAGCCGGAGACCGGGCGAGCGCCCGGCTCCTCGGCTGATCATTGCGCCCTTGGCTGGTTTGCGGCGGATCAAGGACCATTCGTCAATGGCGAGCGAACATCATCAAAGGAGATCGCCATGCGACGCCCTTCGATCATTTTGCTGTGGAGCTTCATCGTGACCCTTGTCGTCTGGGGCGCGCTCGTCTCCATCACGCCTGCGGGGGTCGATGGACGCGGCCCCATGACCGGGCAAATGGGCTGGGGCGGCGGCTTTCCATGGCTGCGCGCACGGCTCAAGGGCCCGTTGGAAGAGGCCGACGTGCGTCGTCTGCTGGAGGCGTGGCTGGCGCAAGAGCGCAATCCTCACCTCAAGCTCGGCCCCATCACGGCAAGGGACGACACCACCTTTCAAGCCGATATCGTCACACAGGACAATTCGCTCGTGCAACGTTTCGACGTCGATCGCCGCACGGGCGCCATCCATTCAGTGGAGGACTGACAATGATGTGGAGAGGCGATTGGCATGAAATGATGGGCGGCTGGGGCTTTTTTCCCTGGGGCGGCCTGCATATGCTGTTTTCTCTGGCGGCGTTGGCGCTGCTCGTCGCCTTCGTCGTTTCGCTTTTCTCGCACCGCCCCGGCGGGCCGCATCACCACTTCCCGCCACCGCCGGAAAGTGGACAGCGCGCAGGCATGGGACTCGCCATTCTGGAAGAGCGCTATGTGCGCGGCGAGATTGACCGCGAGGAATTCATGCTCAAAAAGCGCGACCTCCTGGGCTGATTTGCGCAGGGTTCAGAACGCTGTCTGATATCCTGCCAGAAGCCCGAGCGTCGGCTGGTTGCTGTAAGCCTGACCACGCAGGGACGCATTGGCGATCAAACGGCTTGTTTTGTCCACCTGATAGAACAGGCCAGCCGTCCCCACCAGGCGGAAGCGGTTGGATGCGCCTGTGTCGGACAGGCTGAAGCTCTCAAGACCGGGAATGGCGCTGGTTCCCGCATAAGCGCCCATCTGTCGCACAAGATCATATTCCACGCCCAACCCAAGTTGGTAGCCGACCTGATCGCTCATCATCCCCCGCAAGCGCAGGCCCGCCGTCGCTGTCGTCAGTTGCTGGGCATAGGCGGCGTAGGTGAGCGGATCATCCGTGCCCGCGCCCTGATATTCCGAATAGGCGCCCCGGCTGGCGTCCGTATACCGCAGCCCTGCATAAGGGGTCGCGACCCGCGCCTCGTCCAGATCAACGCCCCAGCCAAACTCACCCGCGATGACGTAACTATTAAGGCTCGCCGCGCCCGAAGCCGTTTCGGCGTCGTCAAAGATGGAGCTGCGCAAAACAGAAAGTGTGCTTTTGTTCATGGCCACCGACATTTTCGCTTGCGGACCCAACTGGTCGCCATAGGCCACAAACGCGCCGATCATGGGCGACTGGTCGACGAACTTGAGGCCCACAGGGTTTTGTTGCGCGGCGATGAGATCAATGAAGCCCCCGAGGCGCAGGTTTGGCGCGAGCAGATATGACGCTGTCAGAACGCCCGCCCCGTTGTTCATGTCCTCCATGCCCGAATAACGCGCCTGAAACGACAGACACACGCCATAAGCGTCAAAGGTCGCGCAATCATAATTCATCGCGCCGGAAATGAGCGCCGTTCGGGCGTTCAACACATTGCGCACGGCGACCGCGTTCAGGTTGACCGCAGAAAGCGTGTCGATGGCGGAATTCGAAGACAGTCCCAGAAAAGTGCTCTGGGTCGTCGGATCGGTCGACGTTCCGGGCGCGCCTGAAGGCGTGCTGCCGGGCGCGCCTGAAGGCGTGCCGCCAGGCGGGTAGCCCACCCACGACACAACAAGATCCCAGGTGGAGGTGGCGCCGGTCTCGAGCACCAGCTGCCAGCCATATCCATTAAGGGAGCCTGACTTGATGGAATTCATGTAATTGCTGGGCACGCCGGTCAAGACATTTGCATAGGTCGTGGCGATCAACGTCGATGTGCGGTCCACGCCGAAAATCATCGGCCCTCTTGTGCTTGGCTGAGCGCCCGTAACGAACATTTGGCCATAGCTGGTGGGGGACGTGACGATAATATTGTATTTGTAGGGAAGTGCGCCCGAATAAGTTAACGCGGTCTGGGCGGGGCTTGACCCATCGCCGCCCTGAGCATTGGCGAGCATGGCGATCACGGCTGACGGTTCGTTTAGAACGCCAAAGGAGCTGCCGCTAATCACGCCAGTATTCGTCAAGGTCGCGATATTGAAGGTGCCGCGGTTCCAGATGCCGTAATTCTGTGAACTGATGGAACCAGCATTAGTCAACACATTGATCGAACCATAATTCAAATTATTGATGCCTACATTTACACCGGAAATAACTCCATTGTTTGTCAACGTATTGATCGAGCTTTTCCAGTTCTGAATTCCATAACCGGCGCCAGAAATGGTCCCATTGTTGATTATGCTTTGTATATTATAGGAATATCCATTGATAACAGCACTGTCGTAAGCGTTATAAATACCTGCGTTGTCTCCTGTGATGGTTCCCCCGGCACTATTGGTCAGGGTATTGATCGCGCCACCCTGCGAATTGTCGATCGCATTGCCGCTCCCGTTGGCGGAGCTGCTGATGGCGCCGTTGTTGACAATGTCTCCGCTCGTCAACATCGGCACGACAAGGTCCACGCATGCGCCGCCAGACGCTATGGTCGCAGGGAACGTACAGGCTGCAGGATCCGCATGAGCGACATCGCTTCCGGCCCCCACCAGAAGCGCCGCGCCGCAAAGCAACCTCGCCAGAAGACCTGGCGCGCCCACAGGCGCGCTCATGGCCTGACATGCCGCAATCAACGCCGGATGAACGGCGAATCGGCCGCGATGCTCCGGCCGTTCATCGAGCGAACGAATGGCGAGAAGAATTTCCGAACCGCAATGGATGGACATAACCGAATCTCACCAAAAGTTTCATACGTATCTCTTGATGGACTTAGATGGTTAAATTTGCGTCAAATCCTTTCCGTTTTCGTTAAGGCCTATGAGGCCGCAAAGGGCGCGGATCCATTTCGCGCGGATGCGCAAAATAGCTCGACCGACAACGATTTAAATTGAATATATCCACCCGACCGGCAATTCCCCTCAGCGGCCGTTCGCCGTTGCTTGCGCATCATCGGCGCGGGGAGAGCTCCGAGAGCCGAAACCGCCTACTTCCCGGCGATCTTGCCGTTGGTCCAGAAAGACTGCTGCGTGAGCTTGTTTTCAGCGTCGTACAAGACGCCTCGGCCATTGTAGACGCCCTTCTTGAACTCGCCCACATATTTGCCGCCGCTGGCCAGTTTCATGGAGCCCACGCCGCTGGCGTCGCCATCGACCACATCGCCTGTATAAACATCCCCATTGGGATAGGTCAGCGTGGCGTAGCCCGTCAGTTTTCCACCCTTCGCATCGCCGGTATATTTGATGTTGTCGGCGAAGGTGACCGTCGCCTGACCGACGATCTCATGATTGACGAACGACCCTTCCAGCACAGCGCCATCCGCGAAGGTGACCACGCCATTGCCGTTGAACTGGTCTTTTTCGAAGGCGCCATTATAGGTCGCGCCGTTGGACAATTGGGCGATTCCCTGGCCGTTCATCCGGTCTTCGAGGAATTCGCCCTCATATTTCTGCATTTTGCCCAGCACCAGCGGACTGCGGACCAATTTGACGTCTGGAACGATCTTCGGCGCCGTCCGCTCCACATTCGCGAAGGTCAGAACGCCCTTGCCGAACTTCTTGCCTTCGCGGAAGCCGCCCACGTAGCGCATGCCGTCGGCTGTGGTGAGCGTGCCCTGCCCCTCGTAAAGGTCGAGCCGGAAGGCGCCCACATACTGGTCGCCATTTGGCAGGACGAGCGTCCCCAAACCGTGCTTCATACCACGCAGAAATTCGCCGGTATATTTGGTCCCGTCCTTCGTGATCAGGACGCCATTGCCCTCGAATTTCGAGTTGTTGAACGCGCCAATGTATTTCGACCCGTCCGGCGTCTCCAACGTCCCCTGGCCCTGGCGTTGATCGTTGACGAAGTCGCCGGAATAGGTCTCGCCATTGGCCGCCTTGAAAAGACCGCGTCCATTGAATTTGAAATTGACGAAGTCGCCGGAATATTTGTCGCCGTTGGTGGCTGTCAATACGCCATAGCCCTGCACAACGCCCTTGATCACTTCGCCGACATAGACGTCGCCGCTACGGAACGTGTAAGTCCCCTGCCCGGTCGCTTCGCCCTTGACGAAATCGCCCTGATATCTGGCCCCCGTCCGTAAGACCAGAACGCCTTGTCCGTGGCGCTGGCCGCCCTTCCACTCTCCCGCATAGCTCTCGCCCCAGGTCATGGTCACGATGCCATAGCAATCCGTCCAGGCCGGCGACAAATAAACCGGACAGGGCGGAAGCCGGCTGTCCGCAGCGCGCGCGCCACCTTCCTGCTCCGCCCCCATCGCGATGAGGCAAAGCGCCAACAGGCCAAAAGCCCCGACCCACAGGCGACGCCGCGTGGGTCGGATCGTTTCGGCGCAAATTCCGATATTCATCGCGAGATCCATACTGTCGAGCGAGGGCGCGGATAGGAAGGCGGCATTAAGTCGTAATCTTTCCAGAGAGTTACTGGACCAGCGAAGTGTTACAGCAATATCCGGGCCAGCAGCAAGTCCCGATGGCGCGGCGCGGCAGGACGTCACCTGCGCCCCGGTCTGGCCATGCAAGTTGACAAAATGCAGCCGGTTCGACGCCCTTCTTGCGCCAGGCGAGCGCGCGCGACGTCTGGCGTCACCCGTAGGAGGCGTGGCGGCGCCTGCTGGCTTGAATGTCTGGCTCCGCTGCTGCACGACCGTGGCCTTTACGGCGCCGGGCCCCATGATGAGAGCGCAGGTCCCGGTTATGTTGAGGATAGCAAGCGCCTGCTTGCAAAACTTGCCTCGCACCCGGCCCGGGACGCCAAAGACCACGAAAACGGTGTCTGGTCCCTCCCCCCGACCTACCGGGGCGGCGACCAAGAACCCGGGAAAGACGCAGCGATTGGCGAAAGCGACCGCTTTTTGCTAACGTTTGTGAAAGTTTGATAGCTCGTGACGCCTGACGGGACGCAGAAACGTTCGCGGAGAATCGCCCTGCACGGAGAAAACGCGCTATAAGACGAGGAACCAGGGGAGCGAGCGCCAAGCTGCTGTCCCGGCAAGCACATTCAAAAGGGGAAACGCGAAAATGACGCCCGATCGCTACCAGATGTATAATGCAAATCCATTCAAGCTGGGGTTGTTTGGCGCCAATTGCTCCTCGGGCCGCGCCATCAACACGCTGCCAGAGCGTTGGCTGGCCGATTGGGAGAGCTGCGAAGCCATGGCCAAACTGGCTGATGAGGCCGGCTTTGATTTCATCCTGCCGATCGGTCGCTGGAAGGGCTATGGCGGCCCCACCAATTTTCAGGGATCCACCTTCGAGACCGTGACCTGGGCGACAGGCCTCCTCGCCACCACCAAACGCATCACCGTGTTTGGCACCGTCCATGCGCCTTTGTTCAATCCCATGGTCGCCGCCAAACAGATGGTGACGGCCGATCACGTGGGACGCGGGCGGTTCGCGCTCAATATCGTGGTGGGCTGGAACGAGCCCGAATTCCAGATGTCGGGCATCCGCCAGCGCGAACATGGCGACAAATATGACTATTGCGAAGAATGGATCAGCGTCATCAAGCAGATGTGGAGCCAGGACGAGCCATTCGACTTCCGTGGCGAGTTCCTCGACATGCATAATGTCGTCTCGGAGCCCAAGCCATTTGGACGCACGGCGCCATTGATCATGAACGCAGGGCAATCGCCTGCGGGAAAATCGTTCTCGCTTCGCAACTGCAATGGCTTCTTCACGAGCTTTCGCGAGCACGACGTCAAAAAATCAGCCGAATTCGTCACCAGCTACAAGGCGGAGGCGCGAGCCATCGGGCGCGAAATCGACGTCTATACCCAGGGCCACGTGGTCTGTCGGCCGACCCGCAAGGAAGCTGAAGACTATTTTCACTACTTCACCACCGAGGCCGCAGACTTCGAAGC
>CAIUWR010000003.1 GCA_903902915.1 uncultured Hyphomicrobiales bacterium
CGGGGATCAGCCGCGCCTGCGGGTAGCGCATGGCCAGATAATACAAGATGGCGGCCACCTCGGTCAGCGGCCGCCCGTCGATGAGCAGAAGCGGCACCTTGCCCTCGGGATTCAGCGCCAGATAGCCGGGCTCCCGCTGCTGCTTGCTTTTCAAGGAGATGGCGTGGGCCTCGAAAGGCGCGCCCGTCTCATGGAGCGCGATGTGGGCCGCCATGGAGCTGGCGCCGGGGGCGAAATAAAGGGTGAGCATGGAATTCTCCCGCCATCTGTCAATCGGACGGGCCAATCCTTATAATGTTTCCAATGTGTCGTCGCGCCCTTGTGGCGCCCCGATTCACATTGTAGAGGTCTAAGTCTGTTCACTGGAAAGATCGTGGAGATGAGGGACAAGCTCGAAAAAGCGGGACTGCGCGTCACTCGGCAGCGGATGATGATCGCCAATCTTCTGTTTGCGAAGGGTGATCGTCATGTGACAGCCGAGGCGCTCTATGCCGAATCGAGCGTGATCCCCTATCCGCCGTCTCTCGCCACGATCTACAACACTCTGCGCGATTTCGCGGACAAGGGCCTGGTGCGCGAAATCGCGCTCTATGGCGGCAAGGTCTGGTTCGACACCAAGACTGGCCCCCATTTCCATTTCTATCTGGAAGACCGGGAAGAGCTCTTCGACGTCCCGGAGGAGTTGATCCCCTGCTTCGACATCCCCGCCCCTCCCGGCACGAGGATCGCCGGGATCGATGTGGTGATCAAGCTGGAGCGCCTGCCCGAAAGCCCACGGTTGGGCGCAGGTTCGGGCGAGGACCAGTC
Organism: uncultured Hyphomicrobiales bacterium; assembly: GCA_903902915.1. Lineage (GTDB taxonomy): Bacteria > Pseudomonadota > Alphaproteobacteria > Rhizobiales > Beijerinckiaceae > Terripilifer. The sequence continues at coordinate 808 of CAIUWR010000003.1, forward strand.
GCAATCAGCCTGAAGCCACGCTTGCGGCGCCTGCAAAGAGAGATTGTCCGCCTCGCCAGGATGGGTTATTCCCATCGGATCAGCCTGAGCAGGGCTGCTTAGCCCGTGAATCCATGGCGGGCAGGATCCATTTGGCAGGCCTTTAGACGAGTTTCGACCATGAGCGCACGTATCTATCGCCCGGCCAAGACCGCGACCCAGTCAGGCGCAGGGAACTCCCGCCGCTGGCTGCTCGAATTCGAGCCGGAGCATGCGCGCGAAGTCGAGCCCCTGATGGGCTGGACCAGTTCAACCGACATGAAATCCCAGATCAAACTCTGGTTCGCCACCAAGGAAGAAGCTCAGGACTACGCCACACGCCAGGGCATAGAAGCCCGCGTGGAAGAGCCCGGCGTCTCCACGCGCAAGATCCTGTCCTATTCCGACAATTTCCGCACCGGCCGCCTGGGTCAGTGGACCCACTGAACAGATACCTCTTCCGACTCCGTAGCTCAGCTGGATAGAGCAGCCGCCTTCTAAGCGGCAGGTCGCAGGTTCGAGCCCTGCCGGGGTCGCCATCGCCTCAAGCTGTCGACGACTGTTCCATCCGCCTCGCCAGCATCGTTCGTGCAGCCGACAAAGCGCTGTCGAGCGCCGGTCTGCGGTAGTCCCAAATAGGATCAGGCTCAGCCGGATTGATCACCATCGTGGCGTTGGCCTCGAACACCTGCACCCGTCCATCAGGCGCGAGGGCGAAATCAACGCCGCAATAGTCAAGCCCGAGCATTGTCGAAATTCCGTTTAAAGCCACCATGGCCTGTGGGCCCAGAACGCTGGGCATGTCTTGCAGAAACAGGCGCTCTTCAGCGCGATGCTCCGCATTGTCAGCCATGGCGGAGCTAAAATAATGCACTTTCCAATCTGCGGAAATAGCGAGGTGGAGCGGGTATAAAACACCGTCGATGATCATCACGCGATATTTGCGCCATAGGCCATCGGCGCCGCGCGCATCCAGATATTCAATCGCCAGAAACTCTTCTCCCGTCAGTTCCGCCGCCGCGGCTTGCAGGCCGCTTCGTTCGTCCACCCGAAGAAAGTTGCGTCCGCCATGATAGCCCGGAGAGCGCAGGAGCAATGGAAAGGATAAAGTTTCATCCTCCATCAGAGCGGCCAGATTGTTTTTGATCATCTGCGGCGCGATCACGCCGCGCACTTGGGACAGGCGCCTCGCGTTGGCGTCGCGTCCAGTCAAAAGCACCAAAGATGGCGCATTGATCACAGGCGCCGTGACGGCCTGAACGATTTGTTGCGCACGCACGAGCGCGTCATAAGACGAGTCGCAATCGCCAATGGCGTTCATGACGATCTGGTGCGGCGGCAGCGGATCGGCGAGGTCAAAGAATTCCGCATAGACGACCGTGACCGCAAAAAGACGTTCTTCTATCCAGCGCTGCACTGGCGTATTGCCGCCACGGGCGCATGCGAGCAACAGCAAGGGAACGCCTTCGCCGACGCCTCTATAACGACGTTTGTTCACCGCATGACCGATAAAACCTGATCGCCAATGCTCGTTGTCACGATCCCCCAGCTCCGCCAGAACGCGCGCCATGCCCTGATGCGCTTCGGCGAACGACGCATCAAGCTGAAGAGCGGCGTCGTAATGATTGCGCGCGAGGGCGAATTCACCACTATCCATTAGAATATTGGCGAGGTGAACCTGCCCGATCTTGTTGTTCGGGTGGTGCTGCGCCGCTGCATGATAGGCCATGAGAGCAGCGGACCGATGACCGCTCTCCCAGGCCAGAGTTCCAAGTTCGGTCAACGCATCGAAATGCGTGACGTCCTGATTTAAAATTTCCAGATAAACCGACTTTGCGGCTGCTTCGTCGCCGCGGCACACAAAGGATCTCGCACGCTCAAGAGCCAAGCTTATGTTCATGCACGCATCCATCCGGGCTACTCGACGACCGCGCAAACTTAAAAGGTCGTGCGCGTGGAATGTCAAATAATCGCCGCGTCAGAAAGCCATGATGATGGACTAAATGGATCCAGCCAGCGCTTGCGACTGAGCCATTGTCTCTCCCATTTCTTGAGGCAAATCCATGCGTCGGATCCACACCGCACTGGCGGCGCTCGCACTGCTGATCTCAGCCCCCGCTTTGGCCCAGAACTGGCCGAACCGTGCAGGTGGACCAGCAGGAGGCGAAAGCCCCCGGCATGATGGTCGCGCCCAAACACGCCGCTCCGGCCTACCGACCGCTCATTTAACTGACATTAAATGCATGCATGGACAGGTTTGTAATATTATATGAATTAACGTCATTCCCCTTGCGTTTTCTGCGTGTGTTTGCATAATTTAGCAATCTTGAGTTGTGTTCACTGACTGTGCGGATTGCAAACCATGACTGACGACACCAGCAAAAAGTTCACCCGGATCGAAGACGTCGCGCATCACGACCCGATATTCGCGGCCCTCAGAAATGAGCGTTGTGCGTATCAACGATTTTCGGACGCGCTGGCGGGACTGGCGCAGGCTGGCGCCTTCGACGTCGATCCCCCCTCGGAGGCCTTGGTGGCGTTGCAACTGGCGAATCTCGTCGATCTTGAAGATGCGGAAGGGAAGGCCTCCATCGCCTTGATGGAGGCTGAACGCGCGGTTCTGACGACCATGCCCACCACCATCGGCGGCGCCGCCGCGCTTTTGGGTTTTCTGCGGCAACACCTTGGCGAAGATCCAGATCTTCCTCCGGTCATCGAGGCGTTAGGCAACATCGAAGCCGTGCTTGAGAGATTAAGTTCCATGCCGGTGAGCGCGACTTCGATGAGTTATGCGGCACCGGCAACGTCAAGCGCGCCCGGCCTGCTAGCATGATGTGCATGAAGATCCCGGCATGGTGATTGCATTCAAGGAGCGCTGACCTGTAAAGGCTGGCGTGCGACGCCGCGCCGTTATTCAGCGCCGCCGGAAAAAGTCGGCATGGCGTGATCGAGACGGCCAATGACCTGGCTCACGTCGGGAGAGCGGATCAGGCGCTTCAGGTCGAGCTTGGTGATCACGGATTCCTGCATGCAGTTGTGATAGAAGCAAGTTGAATAGGGTTTCTGGATCACCTTCGCGATAGAGGCGCTGATTTCGCGGAATCGCCCGACCGCCGCGTCCCGATGCGCCTTGATGATCTGCCGATGCGCAGCGCTGTAAAAACGGCGCAGCACGCCATTGGCGGGGTCCGAACTGTCGCTGCGCAGATGTTCGCGCAAAAACGAAAGAATCACCACCGCGCCGACGACCCCGTCGCGTTGCAGCGCCTCTTGCCCCGTCTGCGCGCCGCGGGTCGCAAGCCCGAGACAGTTCTGCAAAAGATTGAACAGGATCGAGGCGTGCTCCTCCTCGCTGGCTTCAACGAGAAGATCCTCAAACAGATCCTCGATCATTTCCGGGGCGATCGCTTCGAACCATTGATTAGTCATCGGGGCACCATCCTGACACTTCAATCAGAACGGCTCGAAGGTCCTGCTCTTAAGCTCAACAATAGAGTTTTCCGGGCGTCTTGGCTGCCAGCGCGGGCGAACGATCCTTCGAAGCCTCGAAAGCTATGCGGATTTCATAGGTCCAGGCGCAGTGAAAAGGCGTCATTCCGATGCAATCGCCTTGCGAGAACATCTCTTTTTGAGATGTGCGCCGTCAAATCTCATGCATTCACAAAACGGCAACCATGATCGTCATTTTGCCGCGCCGTCAGATCACCGAAGCGACAGGCCAGCGGCGTAATGCTTAGTAACCGCCATAGGCGATGCCTGCCCGAACCTCGCGGATGGCGTCGCTAACGAGCGCCATGGCGCGCTCCCGATGCCCGCCTTTGTTGGGTGTCGCACGCGACAACGACGCCATCGCCGCCTCAAGTGCGCGCAGCGCCTCGTCCATGTTCGGCTGGAATGCGGCCGCTTCGGTCGCCGTTTCCGCCAAAACCAATGCAGCTGCGGCGACGCCGAGCGACACCTTCGCAAGTGATCGTCTGGAAACGGGTTCCATCATGAACTCCAATGTCACAAAAGCATTTGGCGGCAGCGCCAGAAAACCCTTTATCTGAAGTGTATTTTGACGATCAAAATTGTCAAGTTCGTGCTCAAAAAATCAAGCGTTCATGCGTTTTCGTATGATGCGCCATGATCAGGCCTGGTGTCAGCGCCGCAATCATTTGCGGACCAGCGGAACTCGTCCTACGGGCCACCATTGACCCTCACCACGGAGCGAGGGGTGAGCATGCGAAACACCACATACGCCTGCGCGGCTGTCTGCCTGGCCATGCTGATCCTGCAAGGCGCCGCGCCGCCATGCGCGGCGCAAGGCGTCGGAGGCCTTGGCGCCCCAACGGCGCAGGACGCGCTCGAAAATAACCTCAACGCGTTGCGCGGTCCCAGTCCCGGCGCCCCTCAACGCGTAGGACCGCTCACGCCGCAACAATCACTTGATGGCAACATCGGCGGGCTGCGGTCCTCGGGGCCCGTCAGAAATGCGCCAACGCCGCAATATTACCCGCCCGTCAGCGCCCGTTCAAACCACCACCCCGGCGCGGACGCCCTGCTCTACGGAACGCAAACCACCGTGGCGCCGTCGAGCGAGCCCCATCGGCGACCAGCACGCCGAAAGCGGCCCCGGCGCTCCTGAAGGGTCGCGCCCTTACGGCGTCGTCTGCGGCGGAAGGCGCTTTTTCGTCGCCTGTTCATAGGCATAGGCCAGGCGCAGCATGGCTGCGTCCTCATAGGGACGGCCAAGGAAGGTGACGCCTGCGGGCATGCCCGTGCTGGTGAAGCCTGCGGGCACGACCACGGACGGCACGAATGTCAGGAACGTGTTGAGATGGGGCGCGCCGCGCTGATCGACATAGGGTGGGTTCACGCCGTCGCGGATCAAGGTGGGCGTATGTTCCACCGCCTTGTGGACGATGGCGTGGAGCCCATGCTCGGCCATCACCGCATGAAGGCTCATCATCAGGACGTCACGCGCGCGCAGATAGGCGTGGTGTTGCTCCAGCGTGTTCTTGTGCAGCCACCGCTGTTTGACCCCGCGCATCGTCTCATCGAACAGAGGCGAGGCCATGGCCTCCTGCCGCGACGCGAAGGGAGAGGCGGCGCTGCCGCTGACATAGAGATTGAAGGCGGCTTCGTCATCCGCATCCACCCGGGCGCGGGTGGCGAGCAAGGCCTTCAGATCGGGGATCACGATGGGATCGACGATCACGGCTCCCGCCGCCGCCAGATCGGCCACGGCGGCGTCGAAGACCTCCGTAACCCTGTCGAAATCAGGATCGGACGTGTCGGTGTGAAAGCCCATGGGCTCACGCAATATTCCGATGCGGGCGCCCTTCAGCGCATCCTTGTCGAGCAGGCTGTGGAATCCCTGCCCCGCCTTGCCGTGACCCAGCGCCGTCACCGGATCCTGCGGATCAAAGCCCACCATGGATTCGAGAACGCGGGCCATATCCTCGACCGTGCGCGCCATCGGCCCCAGCGAGCCGATGATGGTCGGCCAACCCGCATAGACGCCGCTGCGGCTCACCAGACCCGCTGTGGGCCGCATGCCCGCGACACCGTTCCAGATGGCGGGGCGGCGGATGGAGGCGAAACCTTCCTGCCCAATGGCGACCGCACAGAAATTGGCGGAGACCGCCGCGCCCGAGCCGCCAGAAGATCCGCCCGCCGTGCGCTCCAGATCATAGACATTGCGCGTGGAGCCAAAGAGCGAACCATGCGTGTCGCCCGCGCCCAACTCGCCCAGCGTCGCCTTGCCGATGAAGATGGCCCCCGCCTTCTTGAGTTTGGCGACGACGAAACCGTCGCGGTCGGGATAGTGGTCCTTGAACATCACCGAGCCCATGGTCGTGGGCATGTCCTTCACATCCGCCTGATCCTTCATGATCAAAGGCACGCCATGCAGCGGACCCACCATCCCGCCCTGGGTCAACGCCGCATCGAGCGCGTCCGCCTCCTCCAGCGCCTTCGGATTGGTGGAGATGACGGCATTGATGGCGGGGCCGACCTTGTCATAGGCGGCGATGCGCGCGAAATAGGCCTCAACCAGACGCCGCGCGGTCAGTCGGCCGTCAAGATAGGCGGCATGAATGTCGGCGATCGTGGCCTCCACCACGTTGAATTCTGCCTGAGCGTTCATGAGCGGTCCCTCTGGAAATGATTGAGCCTGGCTCCAGTTCTGCACGAGCTATGCCAGCGCCCGTTTCCCGGAAGGACGGGACCATGGGGCCGCTAACTGCGCAAGGGATGATCGCATTGCCCGAACTTGAGGTGGCGCCCCATAAGTTCGGACCCATGGGCGCAGCCGTGTTGCGCCCGCCCGCCCATCAGGCTATGTGACTGGGACTGGCGCCTGCGGCGTCGGTGCGGCCTTGCGAGGCCCGAGTCGGGGTATGGCGCAGTCTGGTAGCGCATCTGCTTTGGGAGCAGAGGGTCGCAGGTTCGAATCCTGCTGCCCCGACCAATTTATTAAACGCCCGAAATCAACATCAATCTATTTCCCAAACATCTCGTGCACCACCCGGTCCCCGGGCTTCAGCCCGATCTTGGCCGCCACGCCTGCATTTACTTCCAGAACGGCGAATGCGGGCGGGCCGGAGGAGATGGTGCGCTCCGACAGGGGCTCGGTGTTGGCGGCGATATGGGTCACGGTTCCGTTGCGGCTCATGAAGATCATGTCGAGCGGAATATAGGTGTTCTTCATCCACATCAGCACAGGCTGTTCGGTCTTGAAATCGAACAGCATGCCCCGGTCGGCGGGCAAGAAGCGGCGGAACATGAGGCCGCGTTCGCGCCCCTCTTCCGTGCGCATCACTTCGATGGCGAAAGCGTGGCGGCCGCTGGCTGTCACGATCTCAAGCGGCTCGGTCGTCGTGGGCAGCGTTTGGGGGGCGTTTTGGGCGCGGGCGGAGCCAGTCAGCCCCGGGATGCAAATGGCTCCCAGCGCGAGGCCGATGACAAAAGCGATTGATCCTGGAAAGCGCATGCTCGAACCCCGCCGAATGAAGAGGCGCAACCATGCCTCTTCACGGGAGCCGGAGCAAGCTGCGGCCCCACCGCAGGACGTCCTCAGTGCGAGGACGGCATCGTCGTTTCGAGCGGACGCACTTCAGCGGCCATCAGCCCCTTGGACCCCGGCCCGAAGCGCACCAGCAATCCATCGCCGGGCTTGAGATCGGCGAGGCCGAACTTCCGAAGCGTCTCCATATGCACGAAAATATCTTCCGTGCCTTGGCCACGTGTCAGGAAGCCGAAACCGCGCACGCGGTTGAACCATTTCACGATGGCGATCTCGTAGCCGCCGGTGGGCACCACCTGCACATGCGTGCGGGCCACATGCATGGCGGGGTGGGTCGCGGTCGATTCGTCGAGCGAAACGACGCGGAACACCTGCATGCCCTTGACCCGACGCTGCGCTTCGCAGACGATTCGTGCGCCCTCCGGCGCGGACTGGAACCCGTCGCGCCGCAGCACCGTCACATGCAGCAGGATGTCGTGACCGCCTTCGTCAGGCACCACAAATCCATAGCCCTTCGCCACATCAAACCACTTGATGCGGCCAGCCACCTCTACGAGGTCCAACGGCGTGTCTTCGGACGTCGCCTGGCCAGGATCGACGCCTACCGTCTCAAGTGTAAAATCCTTGCTGCCCACGAAGTCAGCCCCCACAAAGCCCGGAGTCGCCTGCCCCGGAGCATCAATAAGCGAATCGATTCAGCCCGGCTGGGGAATCACTCATTAACCATAGCATCAGCCCGAACCTGTCCAAGGGGACGCTAGGTAAGCGCTTGTGGACGACTCACCTTTTCAGGACGTTCCGCTGAGGAAGGTCGGCGAGGCCTGTCAATGCCCCTGCCGGGCGATCCAGCGCGTCATGGCGGGATCGTTCAGCAGGTCGCGCGCCAACGCCATGGAATCGGGACTTAAAGCGTGGCGGGCGGTAGCCATTGCGACGATGGCGTTGCAATTGCGCCCCCCGGCCCAGACAGCCAGCTCCCCGCCGCCCTCAAACCGATAACGGCGCAGGCGCGCTTTCAGGCCGGCGACATCTTGCGCTTCACCCGCCCCTTCGGGGGCAAGGCGAGGTGAGATCAGCCCTGCATCGCTGACGCGCTCCAGATCCTCATCATCGACGACGCCCGCCGAGCAGTCGCACATGCCCGCCTTCACCCGCGCATAGACCATGACCTCCTCGCCGCAATGGCCCGCGTCGCAGCGAAAGGCGCGGCCTGCGGGCCAGCCGTCGCGCAAGAACGGCCAGTCGGCTTCGCGCCAGGGCGAGCCGGCGTCCACGAGGGCTGCTGGCGCAAAGACAAGCCGCGCGCCCGCATAGCCGACGCCGCCGATCACGGCGGCGAAGGCGACGGCGAGCGCAATGGCGAGGGCGGGACGCATTCAACTGACTCCCCTGCCCGCGCCAAACGCGCGTGGTCAGGCATAGGCCTTCATGACATGACGCGCGATCACCGTGCGCATGACTTCGCTGGCGCCTTCAGTGATACGATAGCTGCGCTGCTGACGCCACATGCGCTCGATCGGCAGATCGGTCGTCAGACCAATTCCGCCATGGATCTGCATGCAGCGGTCGATGGCCTGGAAGGCCATTTCGTCGGAGAAATATTTGCAGTGATAGGCCTCCACGCGCGCCTCCTGCCCATCGTCGATGAGCGAGGCCGCGCGGCGCACGAGCAGTGTCGCCACATCCAGGTTCATCCAGATGTCGGTGAGCTGCCATTGCACGCCCTGCCGCTCGGCGAGCGGCTTGCCGAAGGTGGAGCGCTGATGGGAATATTTCACGGCCATTTCAAGCGCACGTTCCGCCACGCCCAGCGCGCGCGAACCATGCTTGACGCGCCCAGCCCCCAGCCATTTCTGCGCGAGGCCAAAGCCCTTGCCCTCTTCGCCCACGCGGTGGGGGACCGGCACCCGCACATTGTCGAGCACGATCTCCCAGGGGCGGTCGCCCATCATGGTCTCGTATTGGGCGGTCAGCGTCACGCCCGGCGTGTTCATGTCCACGATGAAGCAGGAGATGCCGCCGCGCGAGCCCTTGGCGCGGTCGGTCGCGGCCATGAGCTGCATGAAGTCGGATTTGCCCGCCCCCGTGATGAAGCGCTTCACGCCATTGATCACATAATGGTCGCCATCCAGCACGGCGGTGGTGCGCATGCCGCCGGGATCGGAGCCAGCGTCCGGCTCGGTCTGGGCGAAGCAGCCGCGTTTTTCGCCGCGCAGGGTCGGCAGCAGATATTTCTCGCGCATCTCGCCTTGCAGCTGAAACAGGATATGGCGGACCTGCGGCCCGGTGATGCCGTCCTCTCTGGCGGGCAAGGCGATTGTGCGCCCAAGCTCCTGCCACACGATGGATTTGGCGAGCAGCGACAGGCCCGGCCCGCCATGCTCCTCCGGCACGTCCATCATCCACAGGCCCAGCTTCTTCATGCCGTCCTGAAACTTCGCGCGCCATTCCGGCTTCAGCTCGTTGCCCTCAAGCGTTTCGCGCTCATGGGGGATCATTTCGTTGTCCACATAGCGGCGCAGGCTCTGCTGGAGCATTTGCAGCTCTTCAGGCAGCTTGAAATCCATCATTTCCTTATTCCTCCCCTTTTTGTTTATTCATTCCGCCGCTTGTCGCGGCAGATCGAAGCCCCGGTAATCTTTGTCGCCAAGCTGCTTGATCGCGGGCAGCACTTCGCTGGCGAAGAGCCTTATGTTCTTTTCGGTGAGGTCGGCGGGCAGCGAGCCGAACATCAGCATGCACAGAAGTTCGGAGAAGCCCATGCGGTTGTGCCGCTCGGTGATCGTCTTGCGCACCGTGTCGGGACTGCCGCAAATGATGATGCCGCGCTCGATCAGGGTCTCGATGGTCACGCTGCCCCGGTTCTTCGATTTCATGGCGAGCACCTGCGCGAGGGACTCCGGACTCATGTAGCCGGGCGGGAAGAACATCAGCTCGCTGGCCTTGGGCAACAGCACATTGAACATCAGCTCGATATGGGGCCGCGCCTCGTTCACCGCCTGCTCGTCCGTCTCCGCCACATAAACCGGCGCGCACCAGGCGATCTGACTGGAGGAGGCCTCATAGCCATACTGACGCCAGGCGGTCTCGCGATACATGTCGAGATATTTCGCGACCGCTTCGGCGGGGCTGTAGGTTTGCAGATAGACATATTTGCGGTCGGGATGCGCCGCCCATTCAATGGTCTCGCGGCTTCCCTGCGAGGGGCACCAGATCGGCGGATGGGGCTGCTGGAAGGGGCGCGGCCACAGGTTCACATATTCCAGATGATAATGCTTGCCCTCATAGGCGAATGGCCCGGTTTCGGTCCAGGCGCGCACCACCAGATCCGCTGCCTCCTTATGCCGCTCCAGCGAATGGACCGGGTTGGCGCCGAAGGAGAAATATTCCGTCCCCACCCCGCGCACGAAGCCGCTGATCAGCCGCCCGCCGGTGATCACGTCGATCATCGCGTGTTCTTCGGCCAGCGTCAGCGGATTCTCGCGCAGGCAAAAGGCGTTGCCGAGAATGGCGATGCGCCCCTTGGTGCGCCGCGACAGGGCCGAGGCCATGACCACCGGCGAGGGCATGAGCCCATAGGCGCTCTGATGGTGCTCGTTGATGCAGACGCCATCGAAGCCCAGCTCGTCGGCCAGCTCCAGCTCGTCGAGATAGCGATTGTAGAGCCGATGCCCCACGACCGGATCGAAATGATCGTTCGGCAGCACAACCCAGGCGCTGCGATAGGTTTCGCGGATGCCCGGATCAATGTCCGCATAGGGCATAAGATGAAAGCTCATGACCTTCATGTCGTATCCTCCCTGTATTTCCTCGCGGCCGGGTCGAGCGGGCCGCGATGATCAAATCACATCAGCCGAGCGTCGGATCGAGAACGATCTTGCCCATTCCCAGATCGCTTTCCATCAGGCGATGCGCCTCAGCGGCCTGCGAGAGCGGCAGCACATGGGCGATGCGCACCTTGATCTTGCCTTCGGCGGCGGCGGCGAAGCAGAGCGGCAGGTCGGCGGGCTTGTAGCCGGGCATGCCCTTGATGGTGATGCGCTTGTCATAGAGGTGGTGGAAGTCGATGGGGGCCACCGGCCCGCCATGGGCGCCCGCCGTCACCATGCGGCCATCGGCGCCCAGCGCCTTGAAGGCCTGCGGCAGCACCTTGGGATTGGCGATATTGTCGTAGAGCACCTGAACGCCCTGCCCGTCCGTGATCCGCATGACTTGCGCCAGCAGATCCTCGCTGGCGTAATCAATGGCGTGGTCCGCCCCCAGTTCCAGCCCGGAATCCGCCCGCCCGCGTCCGCCCGCCGTGCAGATGACCCGCGCGCCGATGACGTGCTTGGCGATCTGGATGCCCACGGAGCCAAGATTGCCGCTGGCGCCCATCACCAGCACCCATTCGCCAGCCTTGAGCTGCGCCACATTGCACAGGAGGTTCCAGGCGGTCGGGCAATGGCGCATGATCACCGCCGCCTCATGGAAGTCGAGGCTCTTGGGCAGAAGATTGGCCTTGAAGGCGGGCACGCAGACGAGCTCGGCGAAGCCGCCCGGCCGCTTGATCCCCATCATGCCCTGCGGCCCCGCATAACCCGCGCCATCTTCCGCGCAGGGCTCAAGCGGCATGGCGCCTGCGGAGGCGACGTGGTCGCCGACCTTGAAGCGGGTGACGCCCGCGCCCACCCCATCCACCACGCCCGCGCAATCGACGCCCAGGATCAGCGGCAGGACCGGATGGCGATGGGCCTCGGCGCCCGCGCGCACGGAAACGTCCAGCACACGGTTGACGGTCGCGGCATGGACGCGAATGCGGATTTCGCCAAAGCGCGGCTGCGGATCGGGCACGTTCTCGTAACGAAGGACGTCGGGCGGGCCGAATTCGTGCAGGACAACGGCCTTCATAAGCGCGCCTCGCCCTTGAAATCGCGGCCCATGAGCTTGAGCGTCGCGCGTCCCAACAGGCCATAGGGATTGGCCAGCGTCTCGGCGATCTCGAAATGGTTGTAGCCCTTGGCCATGATCAGCTTCACGGACTTTCCAGCCTTTTCAACCGTTTGCGCGAATGTCTTGCTTTGGCGCTGGAACTCGGGGGACTCGCAATCCCCATAGGCCACGACGATGGGGCAATGCAGCCGGTCGATGTGGCGGATGGAGGAGAGCTGCTCCACCATCTCGTCAGTGAAGTTCACATATTTGCTGCGCGCAGAGAGCCGCACGGGGTCCAGCTCATACATGCCGCTGCACACCACGCCGCCCTTCAGGATCGTGTTGGGGACGCCATATTGACCCTCCCAATCGGTGGTCAGGATATTGCCGGTCAGATGGGCGCCGGAGGAATGACCGAAGACATAGATCCGCTCGGGGTCGGCGTCGAAGGAGGCGGCGTTGGCCCAGACCCAGGCGACCGCGCGGCGCACCTGATCGATCATGGGGAACAGCGAACCGCCCGCTTCATCCACATTGATGAAATCGAGCGCGATGTAATTGACCCCCGCCCCGTGGAACAGCTCGGCGGGCGCATGGCAACGCGATGAGGCGCCAGCGCGCCAGGCGCCGCCGTGGACATAGATCAGCACCGGCGCGCCGGGCTGCTTCGCCTTGAACAGGTCGAGCTTTTCGATGTCGGTCGGGCCATAGGACAGCCGGATCGCGCCGCCCAGCCGCTCGCGGGCGCCTGCGCTGTTGACCTCGGTGCGGGCCGCGACGATCGCCTGATTGGGCGCCCAGTTGGACTGATCATAGCAACGGTCGAGTTCCGCCTGATCGTAGTCCATGAAGACGAGCGGTCCCTTGACGCGCTCAGCCTGTTCACCCTGTCCGCTCATGTCGCCTCCCCGATCCCTATGTCGCACAATGGCGCCGCAGAGGGGGCTCTTGCAAGTGGCCGCCGCCTCAGTCCGCGCCGACCAGCGCGAAAACCTCATCGCCCCGCACCTCGACCGGATAGGTCCGCAGGTCGATGCTGCAAGGCGCGAGGATGGCCTTGCCGGTGCGCACGTCAAAACCGCCAAAATGCATGGAACATTCGATCAGCTCGCCATCAAGCTGGCCCTCGGACAGGCTGGAGAGGCCGTGGGTGCAGCAATCGTCTGTGGCGTAGAAGGAGCCTTCCACATTGTAGACCGCCAAAGCCGGGCCATCCGCCCGATCCACACGCTTCACGGAGCCGGGCTCCAGATCGGACACTCTGCATAAGAGAAGCGATTTATCGGCCGACATGCGGACCTCCGGTCAAGTGTGGCTGCGCCAAGGGCGCGGGGTTGATCCTCTTATGCCAAAGTCGGAGCGAATTGACACTCCCGGGGCTCAAAACTATTCATGACGCCACGCTTACCCCAGCCTTCGAGGTTCCGCACATGCCAGCCAATGGCTCTTACGTGATCGACGACCGGGAGAAGGGCATTTTCCTTCTCGACCGGTCCGTCCATGTTTCCGAGGACATTCTGCGCGAGGAGATGCGCAAGATCTTCGGCAAATGCTGGATCTATGTCGGCCACGCCTCCGAGGTGAAGAAGCCCGGCGATTTCGTGACCCGCAAGGTGGCCCGGCGTCCGGTGATCTTCGTGCGCGACCAGAAGGGGCAGGTGCGCTGCCTGTTCAACACCTGCCGCCATCGCGGCTCCATCGTCTCGACCGAGCGCTGCGGCAACGCCCGCCGCTTCATGTGCGTCTATCATGGCTGGAGCTATGGCAATGACGGCTCGCTGGCCCGCGTGCCGAGCGAAGAGGCCTATACGGAGGCATTCGACAAGGGCGATCTGGGCCTCAAGACACCCGCCCATTTCGACAGCTACAAGGATTTCTGGTTCATGAACCTGGATCCCGACGCGCCGCCGCTGGGGGATTATCTGGGCAAGACCCGCGATTACATCGACCTCGTGGTCGACCAGTCGCCCTCGGGCCAGATGGAAGTGCTGCCCGGCACGCAGGAATATGACGTCGCCGCCAACTGGAAGCTGATGGTCGAGAACAGCGTGGACGATTACCACCTGCCGACCACCCATTCGACCTGGCTTAACTTCATGCGCAATTCGGGCGTCGTGATGGAGCCCCCCAAGGGCGCGGGCATGGTTCTGCCCACCAAGGGCCTCGCCATTGATCTTGGCAACGGCCATTTCACCACCGACAACATCAACTTCCGCGGCCGCCCCGTCGCCGCCTGGATCCCGCTCTATGGCGAGGACGCCAAGCCGGAAATGGAGGCGATCCGCGCCGAACTCGTGGAGCGTCTGGGCGCGGAG
>CAIUWR010000004.1 GCA_903902915.1 uncultured Hyphomicrobiales bacterium
CCAGACGCCAGGATTGCCCAGACACGCGATGGAGGTGGCGATTCCGTTCTTGTCCATCTGCTCGACGGCGCGCCGGGGCGTCCATTGGGTCATGATGGTCGATGGATTGTCGGAGCTGCGCAGAATGAGGTCGCGCTTCGCGGCGAACCATTTTGTCGGATAGACATGATGATGCACGTCGATCCGGCGAGGCGCGGGCGCGCGCTCCTGGGCCAGCGCCATGGATGGGGCGGCCAGGGCGACGGCGCCGACGCTTTTCAAAAAGCCGCGCCGTCCATGCACACATGAACCGGGCGAGCAGCCATCTTGCGCAGGTTGAGTTGCGTCCGCGCGAAAAATCCCCATGCCGCGTCCCCCCGATGTTACGGTCAAGATACGGGACAGGGCTTCCCGCGCCAAGAGGTCGCGCAAAGGGCCTCGCAACATTTATTTGACGCGGTCCCTCACCTCGTTAACGTGGTGAGCCTTGATGGCGAGCCGGTGACCTTTAGACGGCTCCTATTTGAAAGACCGAGCATGAACGAGAGGCATGGGGGTGGCGACTGGATCGGGCGCAGCGCCGCGCGGGTGGAAGACCAGGTTCTTCTGCGCGGCGGCGCGCGCTTTCTCGACGACATCGTCATGCCCGATCTCGCAGAAGCGACCTTTGTGCGCAGCCCCCTCGCCCACGGCGTGATCCGCAGCATCAATTGCGACGCCGCGCGCGCGCTGCCGGGCGTCCATGCGGTTTATGTCTTCGCCGATCTGCGGCGCGTGCTCACGCAGGACGCCATTCCGCTGGCGCTGCCTGCGGGCGGTTTGCGTTTCGACGTCGATCCGACGTGTCTTGCGATTGACGAAGTCTGCTATGTGGGCGAGCCGGTCGCCATCGTCGTCGCGACCACGCGGCGCATTGCTGAAGATGCGGCGGCCTTGGTGGAGCTCGACATCGAAGCGCTGCCGGTCGTTGTCGATCCCGTCGAGGGTTTGCAGCCCGGCGCCCCGGAGGCGCGGCTCACCTGCCCCGACAATCTCGTCGCGCGCACCAAGGTCGATTACGGCGATGTGGAGGGCGCCTTCGAGGGCGCGGCCCATGTGGTGCGCGAAACCTTTCGCCTGAACAAGGGCGGCGGCCACCCCATGGAACCGCGCGGCGTGGTCGCGCGCCATGACGAGCTCACCGATCAGTTGACCCTGTGGAATTCCACCCAGATGCCGCATCGCGCCAAGGCGATGCTGGTGGCGACGCTGGGCCTGTCAGAACGTCAGGTGCGCGTGGTGACGCCGGAGGTGGGCGGCGGCTTTGGCACAAAAGCCGTGTTCCACCCCGAAGAACTCGCGACGCCCGCCGCCGCCTTGTTGCTGAAACGCCCGATCAAATGGGTGGAAGATCGCTTCGAGAGCTTCACCGCCAGCATAGGCGAGCGCGAGCAGATCTGGACCGTGGAAGCTGCTTTTGAAGCTGACGGTCGGCTGCGCGGCATAAGAGGAACGCTGGTCTATGACCACGGGGCCGCCACGCCCTATGGAATCGCGCTGCCTTTCAACGCCGCGACCAATCTCATCGGCCCCTATATATTGCCCGCCTATCGCATGCTGATAGACCTGTGCCTGACCAACAAGACGCCCGCCGCGCCCACACGCGGTGCCGGACGCCC
This sequence comes from uncultured Hyphomicrobiales bacterium, assembly GCA_903902915.1. GTDB lineage: Bacteria > Pseudomonadota > Alphaproteobacteria > Rhizobiales > Beijerinckiaceae > Terripilifer. The sequence goes on from CAIUWR010000004.1 coordinate 1,638, forward strand.
GCAAGGCACATTCGTCATGGAGCGTCTGCTCGACCGCATGGCCTTGCGCCTCGCCCTGCCCCGCGACGAGATCCGCCGTCGCAACATGATCGCGCCCGGGCAGATGCCCTACACGATTCCCGTCAAACAGCGCGACGGCAGCATGATGGTCTATGACAGCGGCGATTATCCGCAAAGTCAGGCGCTGGCGTTGAAAGCCGCCGGCTGGGCGGATTTTCCGCAGCGTCAAAAGGCGGCCCGCGAACAGGGCCGCTTCATCGGGCTGGGCCTCGCCAATTATGTGGAGGCGACGGGACGCGGGCCATTCGAGAGCGTCAGCGTCAGCATCGGCCCTTCCGGCCAGGTGGTCGTCTCCAGCGGCGCCACCGCGCAGGGCCAGGGCGTGAAGACCATGCTGGCGCAGGTGGTGGCGCAGGTGCTGGACGTCGCGCCACAGAGCATTCACGTGGTCGTCGGCGACACATCCGCGACGCCTGCGGGGCTTGGCGCCTATGCGAGCAGGCAGGCGGTGACGGCTGGCAATGCGGCCTTCGCCGCAGCCACGCTGCTCGCGAACAAGGCGAAGATCGCGGCAGCCGAATTGCTCGAAGCCTCGGTGGAGGATCTCGTCATCCGCGAGGGCGTCGTCGAGGTGAAAGGCGTGCCGGGCCATGGCGCGAGCCTGACGCAGATCGCGCGTGCGCTGGCGGGCACGCCGGGTTTCGCACTTCCTGGCAATCTGCCGCCGGGCCTGTCCGCCGCTTCCGATTTCATGACCTCGGGCCTCAGCTACACCAATGGCTGCCACCTCGCGGAAGTTGAGGTCGATCCCGACACCGGGGGCGTGAAGATCCTGCGCTATGTGGTGGTGCATGACTGCGGGCGCATGATCAATCCGATGATGGTGGAAGGCCAAATTCTCGGCGGCGTCATCCACGGCGTCGGCATGACGCTGTTCGAATGGATGCGATACGACCGCGAAGGCCAGCCGCTGACGGCGACCCTCGCCGATTATCTGCTGCCCACTTCCGATGTCGCGCCTCGTCTCGAAATCCACCATCTGGAATCGCCGACGCCGCTCAATCCGCTAGGCGTCAAGGGCGCGGCGGAGAGTGGAACCATCGGCGCGCCAGCCACCATCGTTTCCGCCATTGAGGACGCCTTGCGCCCGCTCGACATTCGCGTGACGCAGTTGCCCGTGACGCCGCCGCAGTTGCGCAAGCTGATCCGCGACGCGCAATCTTCGGAGCTAAGACCATGAAGGCGCCGCCATTTCACTATCACGCGCCTGACGATCTGGCCTCCGCCGTGGCCCTCCTGGCGACCCTTGAAAACGCGCGCGTGCTCGCGGGCGGGCAATCGCTCATGCCGATGATGAATCTGCGTCTGGCCGGACCCGATCACCTGATCGACCTTGGCCGCATTGCAGATTTGCGCCGCATCGAAGAAACCCCGCAAGGTCTGCGCATCGGCGCCATGACGACGCAGCGCGCGCTGGAAAAATCGGACCTCGTGCGCCGTCTCTGCCCGCTGCTGGCGGAAGCCGTGGCCCTTGTGGGCCATCAGCAGACGCGCAATCGCGGCACGCTGGGCGGCAGCCTGTGTCATCTCGATCCCGGCGCGGAATTGCCGGTCGTCGCCGCCGCTCTGGACGCGGTGCTGCATGTGGCGGGCCCAGCGGGCGCGCGGCGAATCGCCTTCCGCGACTTTCCGCTCGACTATCTGACGCCCTCGCTGGCGCCCGGCGAGGTGCTGACCCATGTGGACATTGCGCGCGCGCCCGCCAATAGCGGCGCCGCCTTCCTCGAATTCAACCGCCGCCCCGCCGATTTCGCCATCGTGTCGGCGGCTGCGACGCTCACGTTGGGCGTCGATGGCCGAATTACGCAGGCCGCCATCGCTCTTGGCGGCGTGTCCCATGCGCCCGTGCGTCTGGCGCAAGCGGAAGCGGGCCTCATTGGAGCGCGCGCCTCCGTGTCCGCATGGGAGAGCGCCGCGCATCTGGCCGCACAAAGCCCCTGCGATGGGGATGAACTTTATCCCGCCGATTACCGGCAGGAGCTGAGCGGCGTGCTCGTGCGCCGCGCTCTGGCGATCGCCTGCCAACGCGCGGGAGGCGCGGCCCATGTTTGATCCGCGCCCCATCAAACTCACAGTCAATGGAAAGACCATCGAGGCGACAGTGGAGCCGCGTGTGCATCTGGCGGATTTTCTGCGCAAGCAACTCGCGCTCACCGGCACGCATCTGGGCTGCGAACATGGCGTCTGCGGCGCCTGCACCGTGCTGGTGAACGGCGCCACGGCGCGCGCCTGCCTCATGCTCGCCGTGCAGGCTGACGGATGCGCCGTGGAGACCATCGAAAGCGTCGCGTCGGCTGACGGGACGCTGCATCCCATCCAGGCGGCGTTGTCGCGCCATCACGGCCTCCAATGCGGCTATTGCACGCCGGGCGTGGTGATGACGCTGCTGGAGTTGCAACGCGAATCCGCCGGAAGCGCCTTGCCCGAAGACAAAATCCGCACCGCGCTCTCAGGCAATCTGTGCCGCTGCACGGGCTATCAGGGCATGGTCGACGCAGCTCTGGAGATCCTGGGCTAGAGCGGCATCCGATCATGTTGCACCTAACCCGGGAGGGGCGACGTCCCGTCGCCCTGGTTCCCCGCGAATGGTCGGCCTTCGGCGCGCCGTCATAGGGACGACGAGGACGTCGTCCCTCCCGGTGGTGAGGGCGACGAGACGTCGCCCTCCTGTGTTCGTCATGTCATGCTCGAAGCGCGAACCGGCGCCTGTTGATCAATCGTCATTGCTTGTTGTGGAATTGAAGCCGTCAAGCTACAAAAATAGCCAAAACAGCGCCTTGCTAGGGCGCAAGATGGCGTCGACGCCCTCATCGGGAGGAAACACGTGAGGAATTTCGATATCGTCCATCCGTCCTCGTGGGCGGAGGCCCTCGGCCTGCTGAGCGGCGGCGACGAGGGCACGCGCGCCTTTTCTGGCGGCACAGCATTGATGCTGATGATGAAATCGGGTTTTTACGCGCCAACGCGCTTGATCCATCTTGGCGCCCTGGAAGCGCGTTGTTCATTCATCGAGGCCACTGCGGACGGCGGGCTTTTGATCGGGGCCGCGGCGACCCTCTCCAGCGTCGAAGCCTCCCCCGTGGTTCAAAGATCAGCGCCCGTCATCGCACAGGCAATGAAGAAACTCGCCAATGTTCGGGTGCGCAATGTGGCGCGCGTCGGCGGCGCGCTCGCTCATGGCGATCCTCACATGGATCTGCCGCCCATTCTGGCCGCGCTTGGGGGCGAGGTGCTGCTTTGCGGCCCGGATGGCGAGCGGACCTGTCCGGTCGAATCCTTCTACACCGGTTACCTGGAGACCCGCCTTTCGCAAGGCGAGTTGATCACGGGCGTCCGGTTGCCGCCGCAAGCGGGCTGGCGTTCCGCCTATGTCAAATGCACCACGCGGGCGGCGGACGACTGGCCGACGGTGGGCGTGGCTGTGTCGCTTCGCGTGGTTTCCGGCGCCATCGCCGACGCGCGCATCATGGTCGGCGCGGCCACCGAGCGCCTCACGCGCCTGACGTCCGCGGAAGCGGCCCTGCGACTTGGCGCGCCTGACGCCGCAACCTTCGCGCGCGCCGCCGACGCGGCTGCGCAGGAGGCTGTGACTGTCGATAGCGCGAGCGGTTCGGCGGGCTACAAGACGGAACTGCTGCGGGTCTATGTCCGGCGCACCCTGGCCGAGGCGCTTTTGAACGGGGCTGTGCAATGAAACATCATGACATCATGCCCGCAGGTCAGGTAGGGCGCTCCGTGCCTCGCCTTGAAGGGCGCCAGAAGGTCACGGGTCGCGCAGCTTATACCCATAATCTCGTCTTGCCGGGCATGCTGCACGCCAAGGTCTTCCGCAGCACGATCCCCCATGGGCGCATCCTGTCCATCGACACGAGCGCGGCGGCTGCGGTGGAGGGCGTCCATCGCGTCGTGACGGGCGAGGATCTGCGCGCCATCGTGGCCGAGCCCTACTTCGGCCCCGCCTTCCATGACCAGCCCGCGCTCGCGCTCGACAAGGTGCGCCACATCGGCGAGCCCGTCGCCGTGGTTCTGGCTGAAGACCCCTATATTGCGGCGGAGGCCGCCCGGCTCATTGTCGCGACCTATGAAGAACTCGACGCGGTCTTCGACGAAGTCGAGGCCATGACCTCTTCGGCCATCGTGCATGACGTCCTGAAACCTGCGGGGACGTTCCCCGATCTGAAGCATCTCGTGGGCAAGCGCGACACCAATATCGCGCTCGACTATCAGTTGCGGCGCGGGGACGTGGACGCGGCTTTCGCTTCGGCCGATCACGTTTACGAACACGAGTTCAAGTCCCAGCAGGTCATGCACACGCCGCTGGAGCCCATGGTGTCGCTGGCGGCGCCCGATGGCGATGGCTTGCTGATCCACACGGCCTCGCAAAGCCCGTCCTTCGTGCGCATCGAAATCGCGCGGCTGCTCGGCTGGCCTGAAAACCGCGTGCGGGTGAAAGTGCCCTATCTGGGCGGCGGTTTCGGCGCAAAGCTCTACATCAAGCTCGAGGCCCTCGTGGCCATTCTGGCGCTGATGGTGAAGCGTCCGGTGAAGCTTTCGCTCACCATGGAAGAGCAGTTCTTCACCATCACGAAACACGCCTGCACCTTCCGCATCAAGAGCGCGGTCAGCAGCGAGGGGCGCGTCACCGGGCGGCGGTGCGAGGTGTACTGGAACGGCGGCGCCTATGCGGACATCGGGCCGCGCGTCACGCAGAAGTCGGGCTTCACGGCGCCCGGCCCCTATGACATCGAGAATGTCTCGATTGATTCCTACGCGCTTTACACCAACCGTCCGCCGGCCGGCGCACTGCGCGGATTTGGCATTCCCCAGCTCGTCTGGGCCTATGAAAGCCATTCCGACATGATCGCGCGCGATCTGGGACTCGATCCCGTGGAGTTCCGCCGCAAGAACATCCTGCGCGAAGGGCGGCCCCACGCCACCGGCACGCTCATGCATGACGCGGAAATCGAAGGCGTTCTCGAAAAGATCGCCGAGCGCATGAATTGGTCGGCGCCCTTCGACAGGGGCGAGGGCCATATCAAGCGCGGACGCGGGATCGCCATCGCCTTCAAGGCGTCCATCTCGCCCACCACCTCCGTCGCCATCGTCACTATAGCGGCTGATGGCTGCGCCAGTCTGGCGATTTCCACCGTCGACATGGGGCAGGCCTCCGACACGGCCATGGCGCAGATTTTGGCGGAAGTGTTGGGCCTTGCAACCGAAGACATCAAGGTCATCCACCCCGACACCGACGTGACGCCCTATGACATGGCGACCCTTGGGTCGCGGTCCACCTTCCACATGGGCCATGCGGTACGGCTGGCGGGCGAACATGCGCGCCGCCAGCTTGATGAACTCGCCGTAAGCCTGGGCTACGCGCCTGGCGCCGCCTATGCGCCGCGCGACTTGTTCAAGAAGAAATATGGCATGCAGGCGGGCAATATCGTGGGCGTCGGCTCCTACATCCCCGACTACACCTCGCCCGCGCCCAAAACCGGCCTGTCCGACAATATCACTCCTTTCTGGATGATTGGCGGAACCGGCGTCGAAATCGAGATTGATACGCAGACGGGCGCGATCAAGGTTCTGAAACTGATCAACGCCGCAGATCTGGGCCTGCCCCTGAATCCAAAGATTGTGGAAACGCAGCTCTCGGGCGCGGCGCTGATGCAATATGGTTTCACCCTGTTCGAGAACATGTTGTTTGACGAGGGGCAGCTCACCAATGGATCGCTGGCGGACTATAAGATCCCCGGCCTCAACGATATTCCCCCGGTCATCGAGAACCATATCGTCGATGCGCGGCAGACCACCGGTCCCTTTGGGGCCAAGGGCGTGGGCGAAAGCGCAACTTTTGGCGTCTCGCCCGCCATCGCCAACGCCATTCACGATGCGGTCGGCGTGCGCCTGACCGAACTTCCCCTGACGCCGGAGAGCATTTTCAACGCCCTTCGCGCCGCCAAAAGCCAAGCTGGAAAGGCCTGATCCCATGGACCCGTCCATCCGCAAGATCGCCTTCACCCTCAATGGCCAGAAAGTCTCGGCTCAGGTGGAAAGCCACATCAATCTTGTCGACCTCCTGCGCCGGTTCAACCTCGACGGCGCGCGCGAAAGCTGCGGACAAGGGCTTTGCGGCTGCTGCACGGTGCTGGTCGATGGCGTCGCCGTCTCCGGTTGTCTGACGCTGGCGCAACTGGTGGACGGGAAAAGCCTGACCACGGTCGAAGGCCTCGACGCTTCGGGCGCGCTCAGCGTGGTGCAGCAGGCCTTCATTGACGAAGGCGCGTTTCAGTGCGGTTTCTGCACGCCGGGCTTCGTGCTGATGACGCATCAATTGCTGGAGACGAATGCGGATCCGGACGAACACGAAATTCGGGACTATCTGGCCGGCAATCTATGCAGGTGCGCGGCCTATCCGGAAATCATTCGCGCAGTGAAAACTGCGGGCGACCGCATGCGCGCAATATCGACGTGAAGGCGAGATAGCGGAGCCCGAACGTCATCAGGGCCATGAATCTGCGGACGCCGAACCACCAGAAACGAGACAGCTCAGGGGGGGCATGAAATGAGCCAAGTGAAAACGACGGAAGACGACAAAGCCTGGTATCGCGAGGTCTCGGCCAAGCAATGGAACACGCTTCTGGCCACCAATCTGGGCTGGCTGTTCGACGGCTTTGAAAACTACGCCTTGATCCTCACGGCGGGCCCTGCCCTGCGCCAATTGCTGGAACCGTCTCAATATCCCCAGATTCCCGTTTATATTGGAACGATCATCGGCATCAACCTGCTGGGCTGGGGCATCGGCGGCATCTTTGGCGGCGTCATGGCGGACTACATCGGCCGCAAACGCATGATGCTGATGGCCATCGTCGCCTATTCGCTCATGACCGGTTTCTCGGCGCTGGCGTTCAGCTGGTGGTCCTTTGCGATTCTACGCTTCCTCGTCGGCGTCGCCGTCGGCTCCGAATGGGCCACCGGATCGTCGATGATGGCCGAGATCTGGCCGGACCGCGCGCGCGGCAAGGGCGCCGGGCTCATGCAATGCGGCCTTGGCGTCGGCTTCTTCATCGCCTCGCTGGCCTGGCTCTTCATCGAGCCGCTCGGACCGAGCTCCTGGCGCTACATGTATCTGATCGGCGTGCTTCCAGCCCTTCTCACGCTGTGGATACGCCGATCCATGCCCGAATCTGAATTATGGAAGAAAGCCAATGAGTTGCGCCTCGCCGCCCAGGACCGCAAGCGCCATGGCGACGACCTTTCCCAGTCTGAAAGGCAATTGACGAAATTCACGCTCACAGATCTGTTCACGGATCCCACCGTGCGTGGACGCACCATCGTCATCTTCCTGATGTCGCTCACCACGACCGTAGGCTTTTGGAGCATTTCCACCTGGGTGCCGCAGTTCATTGGCTCTATCGCAGCCGCGAACAAACTGCCCGCAGCTCAATGGGCGACCTATGCGGCCATGGCCTATACGGCTGGCTCGATCATCGGCTATGCGTCGCTCGGCTTCCTGGCGGATTACTTTGGACGCAAGGCGGTGACGCTCGCCTTCTTCATCATCGCACTGTGTCTGACGCCCCTCCTGTTCTTCGGGACGACGGATCTCACGCTGCTTCTCGTCCTCGCCTTTTTGAGCGGGGGCTTTGCGAGCGGTCAATATTCCTGGATGCCGGTCTGGATCCCGGAACTCTATCCCACCCGCATGCGCGCAACGGCGCTGGCCTTCGCCTTCAATGCACCGCGCCTCATCGCTTTCCTCGGACCCATTTTCGCGGGCACGATGATCGCAACCTTCGGTGGGTTCGGGAAAGCCGCGATGGTCCTGTCGTCCATCTATGTTTTGGGCATTGCCGTCACGCCATTCCTGCCGGAGACAAAGGGCAAACCGCTACCGGAATGAACAAGGCGAGGCCTTCTCGGGCATTACAGGTCCGGGCGCGGGTCCCGCGTCCTGTGCTGGCCGCGCATGCTCTGCGAAGGGCGGCGCGGCAGCTTCTGCGTGACGCAGATCGAGAATGGCGAAAGAACGGATGCTTGCCGCACGACGACAAGCCATTTAGAAAATGTCGAGCATCAAAAGCGCCGCCGAAAGAATGCGACGCCAGGGAGGAAGACATGAACACCGCAATCGCCAGCATTGGCTTGATTGGCCTTGGCAAAATGGGCGCACCCATCGCCCGGCATCTCGTGAACGCCGGCTTCGGGGTCCATGGCGTCGACGTGAACCCCGCCGCCATCGAGACCGCCCGCGCCATTGGCGCGCAGATCGCCGAAAGTCCCGCTCAAGCCGCCGCCCAAAGCGATCTCATCATCGTCCTCACCGCCTATGAACATCAGGTGGAGGAGGTCATATTCGGCGCGCATGGGGTGGTGGAAGGGGCGCGGCCCGGCGCCATCGTGGCGGTCGCCGCCACTATCAATCCCGCCACCCAGAGCGCCATCGCCAAACGGCTGGAGGCGCGCGGGCTTGTGGCGCTGGACATTCCGCTCTGCCGTGGCGAAGGCGCGGCGGAGGCGGGCAAGCTCCTGATTACCGGCGGCGGCGACGAGGCCGCCTTCGAGCGTTGCCGCCCGGCGTTCGCGACCTTCGCCGACAGCGTGCATCGCATCGGGCCTGTGGGCGCGGGTCAGGTCGGCAAAATGGTCAACAATCTGATCCTCTGGGCCTGCATTTCGGCCAATACGGAGGGTTTCAAGCTCGCCGAGCAATATGGCGTGGACGCAACCGCCATGCGCGACATGTTGCTGGAAAGCAGCGCGCAGAATTGGGCCATGACGACGCAGGTGGACAAGCAGCCCATGCCCTGGGCCGAGAAGGACATGATGATCGTGCTCAGCGAAGCCGACCGGCTGCGCCTCAGCCTGCCGCTCTGCGGCGTGGTGAAGGAGGTCATCAAGGGCGTCAAGATCGCGCGCGGCGAATAGGCGGGAGGCCCAGATGCAACGCACGGACACCCGCATGTTCAACGCCAACAGGTTCAAGCTTGGCCTGTTCGGCATGAACTGCAACGGCGGCCTCACCATGACCAAGGCGCCCGAGCGCTGGGATCAGTCCTGGGCCAACAATCTGCGCGCCGCGCGGCTGGCGGAGGCTGCGGGGCTCGAATTCCTGCTGCCCATCGGGCGCTGGCATGGCTATCGCGGGGAAACCGACACCGAGGGCACGACCTGGGAGACCCTGACCTGGGCCACCGGCCTGCTGGCGGCGACGGAGCAGATCTCCGCCTTCGGCACGTTGCATGTCTCCTTCGCCAATCCGGTCTTCGCGGCCAAGCAGATGGTCACCGCCGACCATGTGGGCGGCGGGCGTTTCGGCATCAACATCGTGTCCGGCTGGAACGAGGGCGAATTCGCCATGTTCGGCGTCGAGCTGCTGGAACATGACGAGCGCTACGCCTATTCGGAGGAATGGGCGACCATCGTCAAACGCATCTGGAGCGAGACGGAGCCCTTCGATTTCGAGGGAAAATATTTCAAGCTGAAGGGCGTGCTGGGCAAGCCCAAACCGGTGGGCGGCTCGCGCCCGCTGCTGATGAGCGCGGGATCTTCAACTGCTGGCCGCGCCTTCGCCGCGCGCCATGCGGACTGTCTCTTCATGAACATCTTCGATCTCGACGCCCTGCCCAAGGATGTGGCGTCCCTGCGCGCCACCGCCCCCGACACCAAGCCCGGCGTCTACGCCAGCGGCCATATCATCAGCCGCGCGACAAAGAAGCAGACGCGGGACTTCTATGACTACATAGTCCACGAACAGGGCGACTGGGAAGCTGCGGAACATATCGTATCCATCCGCATCAGCGGCGGCGGGCGCTCCATTCCCGCCGAACTCGTGCGCAAGATGACGGAGCGCCACGTGAGCGGCATCGGCACCCTGCCGATCATCGGCGATTATGACGAGGTCGCCGCCCAGTTCAAACGCATGAGCGACGCGGGCCTCGACGGCATGGCGGTCGGACTCGTGAATTATGTGGACGAATTCCCGATCCTGCGGGACGAGATCCTGCCCCGCATGGAGCGGCTCGGCCTGCGCAATCCCCATAAAAACTAAGGCCGGAAGGCCCCTAACGGAGGACACACCATGACCGACGCATCTTCCTTCAAGCCCTCGCGCCGCAGCCTCATCGCGGGCGCCGGCGCAGCGGCGGCCCTGACTTTCGACGCGCAGCTCGCGCGTGTCTTGGCGCAGGGGACCGGGCCGATCCGCATCGGCGTGCTCAACACCTTCACCAAGATGGCGGCGCTGTTCGGCGAAACGACGATGCGCGGCATCGAGGTCTATCTGGAGGAGCACGGCGGCAAGATCGCCGGGCGCCCCGTCGAGATCATCAAGGAAGACGACGAGTTCAACCCGCAGGTCGCCTTGCAGAAGCTGCGCAAGCTCGTGGAAAGCGACAAGGTGCATGTGGTGCTGGGGCCGCTGGGCAGCCATATCGCCACCGCCATGGCGGGCTACATGAAACAGATGGGCACGCCCTGGATCATCACCGGCGCCGGCGCCACCGCCCTGACCAAGGAGCGGATCCCCAACATGTACCGCGCCACCCTCACCAACTGGCAGGTGGCCAATCCCATGGGAACCTGGGCCTCAGCCAATGGGGTGAAGGAGAGCATCGTCATCGCCTCCGACTTCCTCGCGGGCCATGATGTGGCGGAGGCCTTCAAGGAGACCTTCGAGAAGGGCGGCGGCAAAGTGGTCAAGGAGATCTTCTCGCCAGTGAACACCAACGACTTCTCGGCCTATGTCTCCGACATCCGCGCGACCCCTGCGCAAGCCGTCTATGGCTTCTTCACGGGCAGCGAAGCCGGGCGCTTCGTCAAGCAGTTCCAGCAATTCGGCCTGAAGGGCAAGATGAAGCTCATGGGCTTCCAGTCCATGCTCGACGCCGACACGTTCCCCCTGCAAGGCGCCGCCGCCGTGGGCGGGCTCTCCACCAGCATCTACTGCGAGACGCTGGACACGCCCGAGAACAAGCATTTCGTGGAGATGCACGCGAAAAAGAGCAAGGAGCTGCCCGGCATCTTCACGGAGTCCGGCTATACGACCATGCGCATCGTCGATGACGCGGCGCAGGCGGTCGGCGGCAAGATCGAGGACGCCGCGGCTTTTTGCATCGCCATCGGCAAGACCAACATCATGGCGCCGCGCGGGCCGGTCAGTTTCGATCCGCTCACCCATCAGGCGATCCAGAACGTCTATGTGCGCGAAGTCGTCGAGCAGGACGGCCGCCTTGTGAACAAGGTGATCTCCGTGGTGCCGAATGTGGGCGACAACCCGCTGAACAAGGTCTGACGCCGGATGGATCTGTTCATCAGCCAGACGCTCAACGGTCTCGTCTATGGCGCGCTGTTGTTCCTGCTGGCCTCCGGTCTGTCGCTGATCTTCGGCTTGATGGGCGTTGTGAATCTCGCCCATGGCTCCTTCTTCATGCTGGGCGCCTTTGTCGGCCTGTCGGTCGCGAAGGCGACCGGCAGCTTCTGGCTCGCCATGTTGCTGGCGCCCCTGCCCGTGGCGGCCATTGCGCTGGCCATGGAGGTCTTCTTTCTGCGCCCGCTGTATAAACGCGAGAAGCTGGATCAGGTGCTGCTGACCTTCGGCTTCTCCTTCGTCTTCACCGATCTGGTGGAGTCCTTCTGGGGCAAGGACACGTTCTCGATCTCCGAGCCGCCCTCGCTGGAGGATTCCATTGAATTCCTCGGCGGCTTCTTCCCCAGCTACCGCCTCGCCATGCTGGGCTTCGGCCTGCTGGCGGCTTTGATCCTCTGGCTCATCATCGACCGCACGAGGGCGGGGGCCATGGTGCGGGCGGGCGTGGACGACAGCGCCACAGCCATGGGCATCGGCCTCAACGTGCCCCTGCTGCTCACCACCACCTTCACCTGCGGCGCCGCGCTGGCGGGGCTGGCGGGCGTCATCGCGGGGCCGATCCTGGGGGTCTATTCGGGCGTTGATGTGGAGGTGCTCATCCCCGCCTTCATCGTCATCGTGGTGGGCGGCATGGGCAGTCTGAAAGGCGCCTTCGTCGGCAGCATCGTGATCGGCATGGCCGACACGTTCGGCAAGGCCTATCTGCCTGAAACCGCGATGTTCCTGACCTATGTGGCGATGATCCTGATCTTGCTGGCGCGCCCCGGCGGCCTCTTCGGAAAGGTCTAGCCGCGATGACGCCGCTTCCCCCAAAGGACACGCCGACCCGCATCCCCGGCCGCCGCACCGCGGGCTGGGAAGTCGTCGCCTTGGGGCTGGCGGTGGTTTGGCCCTTCGTCGCCTCGCCATATGGCGCGGGGCTGGTGACGGAGGTCTTCATCTTCGCCATCGCCGCCATGAGCCTTGATCTGCTGATGGGCTATGGCGGGCTGGTCTCCTTCGGCCATGCGGCCTTCTTTGGCGCGGGCGCTTACGCCACCGTGCTGCTGACCATGAAGCTGGGCTGGAGCGCCTGGGCGGGGCTTGGGGCGGGCCTCGCCGTATCGGGCCTGGTGGCGGGCGTCATCGGCTATCTGTGCGTGCGCATGGCGGGGGTCGCCTTCTTCATGCTGACTTTGGCCTTCGCGCAATTGCTCTTTTCCGCCGCGATGAAATGGCGCTGGCTGACGGGCGGCTCGGACGGGATCGGCGGCATGGCGCGCCCCTCCCTCCTGGGTCTGCCGCTGGCGGACTCCAGAACCATGTATTTCGTTGGCCTCGTGGCCTTCGTGCTGTCGCTCATGGCGCTGCGGCGGGTCATCAATTCGCCGTTCGGCCATGCGCTGGTGGGCCTGCGCGAGAATGAGGCGCGGATGCGCGCGCTAGGCTATCCCGCCAGCAGGGTGAAGCTGGCGGCCTTCGTCATCGCGGGCGTCTTCGCAGGGCTCGGTGGCGGGCTCTACGCCATCTACAACGGGTTCGTCTCTCCCGATGCGCTCACCTTCGGCCTGTCGGGTACCTTCCTGCTGATGGTGGTGCTGGGCGGGGCGGGCTCGCTCATGGGGCCGGCCATCGGCGCGGGGATCTTTCTGCTGATGAAGCAATTCGTCAGCGCCCATACGGACCACTGGCTCCTCATCGTGGGCCTCATTTTCATTGCCTGCGTCATGTTCTTTCGCGGGGGCGTCCATGGCCTCATCGAGCGCCTGCGCACGGGAGGCCGCGCATGAGCGAAGCCACGCCCCTCCTGCGCCTTGAACATGTGAACAAGGCGTTCGGCAGCCTGGTGGTGACCCGCGACGTGTCGCTTGATCTGGCCGCAGGCCAACGCCATGTGATCATCGGTCCCAATGGGGCGGGCAAGACCAGCCTCATCAACCAGATCGGCGGCCAGTTGCAGCCGGACTCCGGGCGGATCCTGCTGGATGGCCGGGACGTGACCCGCCTGCCCCCCGAAGCGCGCGCCCAACGCGGCCTCGCCCGCACTTTTCAGAAGAACACCCTGTTCCAGCGCCTCAGCACCTTCGAGAATGTGCGGCTGGGCGTGCAGGCGCGCTTCGGCTCCATTTTCGATCTGGCGAGCCGGGCGCTGGGCCGCGACGACATCAACGACCGCGCGCAAGACATTCTCGCGCGCCTGCGCCTGAACCATCTGGCCGACAAACGGGTGAGCAGCCTCTCCTATGGCGACCAGCGCCAGCTGGAGGTCGCCGTGGCGCTGGCGGGAGACCCGCGCATTCTGCTGTTGGACGAGCCCACCTCCGGCCTCTCCCCGGCCGAGACGGGCCAGCTGGTGGACCTCGTGCGCACCCTGCCCGCAGAACTGGGCGTCCTCATGATCGAGCATGACATGGAAGTGGTCTTCTCCCTCGCCGACCGGGTCACCGTTCTCTATTACGGCGAGGTTCTGGCGAGCGGCCTGCCCGACGACGTGGCGGGGAATGAGCGCGTGCGTGAAGTCTATCTCGGAGCAAGCATCTGATGCTGCATGTGTCCGACATCCACGCCTATTACGGCCAGAGCCATGTGCTGCAAGGCGTCTCCCTTGATGTGGGCAAGGGCGAGGTGGTCTCGCTGCTGGGCCGCAACGGCTCGGGCAAGACGACGACGCTGCTGACCATCATGGGCTATCTCTCTCCCGCCCCCGGCGCAATCACCTGGGATGGCCAACAGATTGGCGGCTTGCCGCCCTATCGCATCTCGCGCATGGGGCTCGGCTTCGTGCCGCAGGAGCGCGGCATTTTCCCCAGTCTCACGGTGCTGGAAAACCTGACGGTGGCCGCACGCAGGGGTCTGCGCGGCGAGTGGACGCTGGATCGGGTGCTGGACCTGTTCCCGCGCCTGCGCGAGCGCGCCGCCAACCGGGGTTCGCAACTCTCGGGCGGCGAACAACAGATGCTCTCCATCGGCCGCGCGCTGCTGCTGAACCCATCCCTACTGATCCTGGATGAACCCTCCGAAGGGCTGGCGCCGCTGATCGTGCAGGAGATCATCGCCATTCTCCATGAGGTGCGCGCGGGCGGCCTGCCGATTCTCATCGTCGAGCAGAACATCCGCGCCGCCTTTGCGGTCGCCAGCCGACATTACATCCTCAGCAAAGGCCGCGTCTGCTTCACCGGCACGACTGATGAGCTGCGCGACAACGAGGCCGCGCTGCATCAACATCTTGGCGTATAATCAACAATGCCGAACGGGAGCAGCTTGACAGTGCAGCCAAGCACAGGGCCAAGCACTGACCTGAATAAAGTGACACAGATTTGCGCCGAAGTGGCACGCCCAACGGGAATCGAACCCGTGTCTTCACCGTGAAAGGGTGATGTCCTAGACCGCTAGACGATGGGCGCAGCAGGCGGAGCGAGTCGGCTCCGCAGACGGGTGGAGCTATAAAGGTGGCGTCGCGCTTATGCAAGGCGAGGCGGAGCCTTTTTTCGGATGCAGGCGAAAAAGCTTTGCGCGGGCGGCGCGGCCGTCACGTCGTCCAGCGGAGCAGTTGCCGGACAACATGAAGAAAGCGCGTTAAAATGAGAGGATCATGGCTGTTTCGATTTGCCGCTAGACCTGTTCCACCGCCACGATTCCGGGAATGGACTTCAAGGCGCCGGCGATCTGCGGCGTGATCATGAAACGACCCGGCAGCTTCACCTCGATTTCGCTGGCGTCCTGGTCGAGCATCAGCACCAGGGACACCTCCCCTTCGCCACGCCCGCTGAGCCGCTGGGAGATGGAGGAAAGCGCCGTTTCGTCGCGCAGGAAGATGCGCAGGCCCTTCTGGACCCGGGCCGCCGCCTGATCCAGCGGCTCGACCGTGACGATGCGCGCACGCACGTCCTCGCCCTCCACATTGGCTTGCACAGCCACCAGCACGACGGAGCCTTTTTCCAGCAGATCGCGATATTGGTTCAGGCCTTCCTGAAAGATGATCGCCTCATATTGGCCCGAGGGGTCCGAGAGGGTCACGATGCCCATCTTGTTGCCGGACTTGGTGCGCCGCTCGGCGCGGTCCAGAACGGTTGCGGCCAGCCTCGCGGCCGAAGCGCCCTGTTTGACCGAGCGGGCGAATTCGGCCCAGCGCTGCACCCGCATGCGCTTGAGAACGGTGGCGTAATCGTCCAGCGGGTGGCCGGAGAGGAAGAAACCCGCAGCTTCGAATTCGCGGCGCAGACGCTCCGCCGCCGCCCACGGCTGGGCCTTGGGCGGCTCGAAGCGCTCTGTCCCCGCCTCGGCGCCAAACAGGCCCGCCTGCCCCTGCACCCGGTCCTCCTGAGCGCGGTTCGCCACGGCCAGCATCGTCTCGACAGCGCCGAAGGCGCGGGCGCGGTCGCGCTCGAGTTCATCGAAAGCGCCGGTCGCCGCCAGGCTCTCAAGAACCTTCTTGTTGACCTCGCGCGGGTTGATGCGACGGGCGAAATCGCCCAGATCCGCGAAGGGCTTGTCGCCGCGCGCCGCGACGATCGCCGCCGCCTGCCCCTCGCCCACCCCCTTCACCGCCGAGAAGGCGTAGCGGATGCCATAGACCCCCTGAGCGTCGGCATGGACCTCGAAATTCACGCCGGAATGGTTGATCGAGGGCGGCTCGACGCGCAGGCCCAACCGCCGCGCCTCGTTGCGGAATTCGGACAATTTGTCGGTATTGCCCTTATCGAGGGTCATCGACGCCGCGATGAACTCGACCGGATAGTTGGCCTTGAACCAACCGGTTTGATAGGCGATCAACGCATAGGCCGCCGCATGGCTCTTGTTGAAGCCGTAATCGGCGAATTTCGCCAGCAGATCGAAGATTTCGTCCGCCTTGGGCTTGAACATGCCCCTTTCCATGGCGCCGCGCACGAAGCGATCGCGCTGGGCGTCCATCTCCGATTTGATCTTCTTGCCCATGGCGCGGCGCAACAGATCCGCTTCGCCGAGCGAATAGCCCGAGAGCGACTGGGCCGCCTGCATCACCTGTTCCTGATAGATGATGACGCCGCAGGTCTCTTCCAGGATCGGGCGCAGGGACTCATGGGGATAATCCGCCTCCTGCTCGCCCAGCTTCACGGCGCAATAGGTGGGGATGTTCGCCATGGGGCCGGGTCGATAGAGCGCCACCAACGCGATGATGTCCTCCAGCCGGTCGGCCCGCATTTCCGCAAGCGCCTTGCGCATGCCCGCGCTTTCCAGCTGGAACACGCCGATGGTCTCGCCCCGCCCGAGCATCTCATAGGTCTTGGCGTCATCGAGCGGGATCTTCGACAGATCAATCTCGATGCCGCGCTGGGCGAGCAGCTTCACGGTGGTGGACAGGGTCGTGAGGGTCTTCAGGCCCAGAAAGTCGAATTTCACGAGGCCGGCGGGCTCGACCCATTTCATGTTGAACTGGGTGGCGGGCATTTCGGATTTCGGGTCGCGGTAGAGCGGCACCAGCTGATGCAGGGGCCGGTCGCCGATGACGATGCCCGCCGCATGGGTCGAGGCGTTGGAATAAAGCCCCTCCAGCGTCTTGGCGACTTCCAGCATGCGCGCCACGCGCGGATCGGCCTCGGCGGCCTCGCGCAGGCGCGGCTCGCCCTCCAGCGCCTGTGCGAGGCTGACGGGCGCAGCGGGATTCTGCGGCACCAGCTTGGCGAGCTTGTCGACCTGGCCGAGCGGCATTTCGAGCACCCGGCCCACATTGCGCATGACGCCGCGCGCCAGGAACGAGCCGAAGGTGATGATCTGCGCCACGCGGTCCGCGCCATAGCGGTCGCGCACATAGCGGATCACCTCGTCGCGGCGGTCCTGACAGAAGTCGATGTCGAAGTCGGGCATCGACACGCGTTCGGGATTGAGGAAGCGCTCAAAGAGGAGCCCGAAGCGGATCGGGTCGAGGTCGGTGATGGTGAGCGCATAGGCGACCAGCGAGCCTGCGCCCGAACCGCGCCCCGGCCCCACCGGAATGCCCTGCGCCTTGGCCCATTTGATGAAGTCTGCCACGATGAGAAAGTAGCCGGGGAATTTCATGCGGGTGATGATGCCCAGCTCGAAATCGAGCCGCTCTTCGTAATCGCTCGCGGCGAGCCCCGGCGCGGGACCATGGGCGGCGAGGCGGGCGGCCAGACCGTCCTTCGCCTGCTGGCGCAATTCCAGCGCCTCAGCGATCTCGGCCGCTTCGCCATCTTCGGCCCCGGCGCCCGTGGTGAAGCGCGGCAGGATGGGTTTGCGCGTCAGCGGGCGATAGGCGCAGCGCATGGCGATCTCGACAGTGTTGGCGGTCGCCTCCGGCAAATCGGCGAAAAGCTCCAGCATCTCCGCACGGGTCTTGAACCGATGCTCGGGCGTGACCTGACGCCGCTCGGTCTGGGACACCAGCGCCCCCTCCGCAATGCACAGCAGAGCATCATGGGCGTCATATTCGGAGCGCGCCGCAAAGAAGGGCTCGTTGGTCGCCACCAAGGGCAGACCGCGCTCATAGGCGAGATCCAGCAGCAGCGGCTCAACCTCTTTTTCAGACGCACCGCCATGGCGTTGCAGCTCGACATACAAGCGCTTTGGGAACAGCGCCTGCAAGGCCGAGAGGCGCTGGGCGGCGGGTTCCGTCCGGCCCATGGCGAGAAGGCGATCCAGCCCGCCCGAGGGGCCGCCGGTCAGCGCGATGACGCCTTCGGTGGCGCCGGTGAAATGGCGCAGCAGGACATGGGGCGTATCGCCCGCTTCGGGATCCAGCCAGGCGCGGCTGCCCAGATCCATCAGATTCATATAGCCCTGCTCGCTCTGGGCCAGCAGAACGATGGAGCCCCGGCCCAGCTCGCGCTGCTCGTGCGGACGCCCGCCAAGGGTCGCGCCGTCGCCGAAGTCCACGGTGAGCTGGATGCCCACGATGGGCTGCAAGCCATCCTTGGCGAGCTTCTCGGAAAATTCCAGCGCGCCGAAGAGATTGTTCGTGTCGGTGATGGCGATGGCGGGCTGGCGATCAGCGGCGGCGAATTTGCCCAGCTTGGCGATGCTCAGCGCGCCTTCCCGGAGCGAAAAGGACGTGTGGACGTGCAGGTGAACGAAGCCGACGTCTTGAAGCACACGACTCACGGGGAACCTCCGGGGGATGGGGCGCGATCATGGGGGATCGCGAGCCCCGGGTCGAGCGCTCTGGCTGATTTCAACAGGCGCCAACAAGAGTTTATCCAGCGCCCACGCCGCGCGCCACGACGGCGATGAGTGAAATGAAGGCGATCAGCGAAGCGAGTTCTGTAACGTCGGCAATCAGCATGCGAACCATAGGAACCTCCCGTAAACGCGGAATGTACCTACTATGTTCTAATTTTGTTCTATGTCAACCATCGGGGCGAAGGTACGGCCTAGTCGATCAAGCATTGGTTAATCGCCATCCCGCTCAACCAGGACAGCCACAACAGAGAACGGCTCCGAAATGGCGTCGCCATCCTCGGCCATGCCCTCCAAATGCAGAGCGAGGGCCTCGGTCGCCATTTCGCACGCTTCCTCAAGGGTCGCGCCCGCAGTGACGCAGCCGGGAAAAGCGGGAAAGGAAACGCCGAATTCGCTTCCGCAGTCCTTATGGATCAAAGCGGTGAACTGCTGCATGGGGCAAACCTCAATTTTATCCCGGCCCCCTTTCTCGATGCTGCGCAGCGTCAACAAAGCGCTGCGTCAAGCATAAATTCGGGTTGAGAGGGCGCAGTTCGATTTATGCGACCGCCTTGGCGACGATATCGGGGCATTCCCTGATGACACGCACATAGGCGATTGCGAAGTCGGGCGCGGTGGCGCGGGCTTGTTCCCAATCGCGCAAGGTTCCAAGGGGAACGCGGAAGCGGGCGGCGAACTCGGCCTGTGAGAGCTTCAGGTCCGTGCGGGTTTTACGAATTAATCGGCTTTTCTGAGCACGATCAAGCGCCTGCGCCGACGTATCGAAGTCCTCAGGGTCAGTCGGGTCAGCGGGAATGATAGGCTCGTTCTTCATTCGGGTTGCTCCTCCTGACGGAAATGAAGCGGGCGATGTCGCCGCGCCATGTGAACACGCCGGTATGCAGCTTGCCTTCAACCGTCCCGACAACTTTGAAACGCTCTTCACGATCCTCCAGCCGGATCGAGGGAATGACAAGATGGTTGTCATCCTCAAACAGGCGGTCGCCGAACCCGAGGGATAACCCATGGCGGGTTTGGTTGATCGCATCCTTATGCGGGTCGAAGCGTCTCTCCACAGACAATCGTATACGGGAATCCCGTATAAATTTCAAGGAAAATCCCGGCCACCTGTGTGCGCGCACCGAAGCGCTGGTTCGACAGGGTGGCCATTGATAGGTGGAATATGGGGGATGGTAGCGCCCTGCCCGGTCAGCAGGCAGGCATATAGACATTACTTATCCGGCTGGGTGGACTTCACGTAGGCGCGACCAATAATTTCGAGTTCTTTCTCATCCTCTCGTCGAAAGGATTTGTGCCGGGTTTCGCCTGCCAAAAGATGCTTGTCCCCTCACCCAAACCTGTTCGACTTCGGAAAGCCCTTCGGCGGCAACCGCCCCGCCTCGGCGCGGGCGCCGATCCACTCCGTCAACTCGGCCTTGTGGACCGTGAAGTTGCGGCCTGCGCTGTCTTTCCATGTCAGGCCGTCGGCCATGGCGAAGACGCGGGCGTCGCTGATGCCGCCGTCCTTGTAGCGTTGCAGGCGCACGCCCTTGCCGCGCGACATTTCCGGCACGTCGGCGATGGGGAAGACCAGCAGCTTGCGGTTTTCGCCGATGGTCGCGACGTGGTCGCCAATGGCGGGCGCGAGCACGGTGGCGGTGGAGGGCGCGTCGAGGT
The DNA here is from genome assembly GCA_903902915.1 of uncultured Hyphomicrobiales bacterium. Lineage (GTDB taxonomy): Bacteria > Pseudomonadota > Alphaproteobacteria > Rhizobiales > Beijerinckiaceae > Terripilifer. Next base: position 21,874 of record CAIUWR010000004.1, read on the forward strand.
TGAGCACGCCCCTGCCCTTGCGGGTCGAAGAGATCATCTCGTCCTGCGACACCACAAAGCCGCGTCCATCGGACCCCGCGATCAGCATTTTCACGCCCGGCGTATAGAGCAGGACGGAGACGATCTCCGCGCCCTCTTCAATGTCCGCCATCAGGCGGATCGGCTCGCCAAAGCCGCGTCCGCCCGGCAGTTTCGAGGCCTCCAGCGTGAAGACCTTGCCATTGGCGGCCAGCACCAGAAGCTTCGAGGTCGTCTCCGCGAAGAAGGAGACCTTCAGCCCGTCGTCGCCCTTGAATTGCAGATTGGCGAGATCGGCCACATGGCCCTTCAACGCGCGGATCCAGCCCTTTTCGGTCACCACCACGGTGACCGGCTCGCGCTCGATCATGGCCTCGGTGAGGTCGATGTCCGAGGTCTGGGGCGCGATCTCGAAGGTGGTGCGACGCTTGCCGACCCTGGTCTCGGGATTGAACTTCTTGCGGACTTCGCGGATCTGCCAGGTGATGGTCTTCCACTGCTGGGCCTCGTCGCTGACCAGACCATCGAGCCCGGCCTTCTCGGCGACCAGCTCGTCATATTCCTTGCGCAGCTGCATCTCTTCCAGTCGCCGCAGGGAGCGCAGGCGCGTGTCGAGAATGTAGTTGGCCTGAACCTCGGTGAGCGTGAAGCGCGCCATCAGGGCCTGCTTGGGCTCGTCCTCCTCGCGGATGATGCGGATCACCTCGTCGAGATGCAGATAGACGATCAGCATGCCCGCCAGCACTTCCAGCCGGTGGGCGATTTCCGCCAGCCGGTGGCGCGAGCGGCGCAGCAGCACGTCGCGGCGATGGTCCAGCCACTGCCGCAGGGCCTCCGAGAGGGACAGGACGCGCGGGACGACGCCGTCGACCAGCACATTCATGTTCATGGGGAAGCGGGATTCGAGTTCCGAGAGCTTGTAGAGGCTCTCCATCATCATGGCGGGGTCGATGGTGCGGTTGCGGGGCTCCAGCACCACGCGCACATCCTCGGCGGATTCATCACGCACGTCGGCGACGAAGGGCAGCTTCTTGTCGTTGATCAGCTCGGCGAGCTTCTCGATCAACCGGCTCTTCTGCACGCCATAGGGAATTTCCGTGACGACGACGTTCCACATGCCGCGCGCGCCCTCCTCCTTGAACCAGCGCGAGCGCACGCGGAACGATCCGCGTCCGGTGCGATAGGTCTCGGCGAGTTGCTCGGGCGTATCGACGATGATGCCGCCGGTGGGGAAATCCGGCCCCGGCACGAAGCTCATCAGCTGATCGCTGGAGGCGGTGGGATGGGTGATGAGATAAAGCGCGGCGTCGCACAGTTCGGAGACGTTATGCGGGGGAATGGAGGTGGCCATGCCCACCGCGATGCCCTGCGCGCCATTGGCCAGAAGGTTCGGCACGGCGGAGGGGAGCACGATGGGCTCCTTCTGGTCGCCGGAGTAGTTCTCGCGGAAGTCGACCGCGTCCTCCTCGATGCCTTCCAGCAGCAGGCGCGCCACATCGGTCATGCGCGCTTCGGTGTAGCGATAGGCGGCGGCGGAATCGCCGTCGATATTGCCGAAGTTCCCCTGACCCTCGATCATCGGATAGCGCGAGGCGAAATCCTGGGCGAGGCGCACGAGGGCGTCATAGATCGCCTGATCGCCATGGGGATGGAACGAACCCATCACGTCGCCGACGATCTTCGCGCATTTCTTGAAGGCCGTGCCCGGATCGAGTTTCAGAATATGCATGCCGTAGAGGATGCGCCGATGGACGGGCTTCAACCCGTCGCGGGCGTCGGGCAGCGCGCGGCCCATGATGGTGGAGAGCGCATAGGCGAGATAGCGCTCTTCAAGCGCCTCGCGAAGGTTCACCACGTCTGAGCCGGGGACCGGCGGCGAAGGGGGAGGATTGGTCGGGGTTCTGGCCATGGCAAGGGCCTAGCCGAGGCCGCGAGTCGTCGCAAGTTCTCTTTTTGTCCCGATGAAGCCTTCCGTGGACAAGTGTTGCTGCGTTGCACTATCGCTCCGGCCCGGCCCCGCGTAAGTCCCGGCCCGACATTTGCAGCATCATCCGGACGGACGTCGCGGCGATGCAACATTGTCTGCCCAGGCTCGTTGTTTGCGCAGGGCGGCTCGGGGTCGCAGGGGTTTGACGGGTAGCTATCGAAATGAAGACGCTGGTTTCAATTCTCGGCCTCGCCGGCACTGCGGCTCTCATGGCCGCTCTCTATCTCAACGCGCCCAGCGCTGGCCCTGTGGAGGCTCGCGAAGACGCGGCTGACGGCTGCCGCATGATGGAGGTGGCCGTGGACGAGGGCTATGGAGTCACCCTCACCACCCTGCGACCCGTTTGCGCGAAGCACTGACGGAGGGGAACGCCCCCCCTCCCTATTTCTTTTCAATGCGCGCCAGAATCGCGATCATTCGCTGCTTCTGCTCCGGGGTCGGATCGGACACGACGCCGATAGCGGCCTTGAGGGTGTCTTCGGCGCTGTAAAACTCGATATTCCGCTGGCTCTTGTCGCCTTCAGCGATCAGCGCCGGATCCGTCAGCGCAACTTTGATCGCCGCGCGCAGGGCCAGGAGGCGCTCTGGCGGCGTGCCGGGAGGCGCCACCAGAATGCGACCCAGCTTTTCCGCCGTAGAATGGAAGTCCAGCAAGGCGGCGGCCTCGTCGGAGAGTTTCGCCGCCTCGAAGATGGTGGGCGCATCGGGGAAGATATGCGAGCGGGTGCGCCCCATCGTCGCCAGCACCCGGATCTGGCCGCCCGTGACATAATTGGCTGCCGACGTGTCCACGATATACATCATGTCCATCTCGCCCTTGGCGACCGACAGCGCGGAATCATTGCTGCCGGGATAGCCCAGCACAATGTTGCAATCGAGTTGCAGCGCCTCGCAGGTGAAGGCCGCGCCATCCGACAGGCCATCAATCGGGCCGCCCGCCGACCACATGTAGCGGCGCTTGTCGTTCACCACGTCCTGCACGTTCTTCCACGGCGCGTTGGCCGTCACCAGCCACACCCAGGGGTTGCCGCTGACCGTGCCCAGATGTTCCAGCTTGCCAAGATCGTAGCGCACGCCTTGCTGTTCGGTGAACTGGCCGAAGGCGGCCGCCAGACCATTCACCAGCATGATCTGCAAGCCGTCCGGCGGCGCGGTCATCATGCGGTTGGTCGCGGTGATGCCGCCTGCGCCCGGCTGATTTTCGACCACGACATTGGCGCCAAGCGCTCTGCCGATATAAGGAGCGATCATGCGCGCATAAAGATCGAAGCCCCCGCCCGCCGAGAAGCCGACGACGAGGCGCACGGTCTTGCCCTTGAAGAAATTGGCGTCGGCGCTCTGGGCGAAAGCCGCCATGGGGGCCGCGCAAAGGAGCAGAAATGCTGCACCTATGCTGCGCAGCAATTTCGTCCGCGAACTGATCCACTGACGCATTCTTGATCCTCCCTGGCGACGTCCAGGAACGGTGTTCCGGCGCCGATTCCCTTCCCCGAAGTTCAAGTATCGGAGTTCCGGCTCCAGACACAAGCCCCTCACCCCAACCGCAGGGCAATCGCTTGAACACTATCACCGCCATTTTTGCATCAGGGCGTCGTGGAGGTACTGATCGTCCCAACCGAGGGTCTTGCGTCTTGTCTTGAGGGACGCCTTGTCTGGTATCTCCTTGATGAGATTTAGGACGAA
>CAIUWR010000005.1 GCA_903902915.1 uncultured Hyphomicrobiales bacterium
ACCTCGACCTTGCGTCCGGCGCGCGCGGTCAGCGCCTCCGCGAGCAGGTCGCGCGTCTCGATCTCGTGCGACAGCAGCACGAGGCGCGGCGCGGGCTTGTCCGAATAGAACTGCGCGAGGAAGGCGTCGAGCACCTCGCCCGGCGCCATGGCGCGATCGGCGCGCGGATAATAGGCGCGATTGCCCCAGTTCTGGTGGGCGCGGAAGAAGAACGCCTCGATGGCGAACTGGCCGGCTTCCTCGCATATCGCGAAAACGTCGGCTTCCTCGACGTTCTTGGGATTGATTCCCTGCTGGCCCTGAATGGCCGACAGGGCGGAAATGCGATCGCGCAGACGCGCGGCGCGCTCGAATTCCAGCGCCTCCGCCGCGGTCGCCATGTCGGCGGCCAGATGTTCGCGCACCGCGCGGCTCTTGCCGGTGAGGAAGTCGCGCGCCTCCTCGACCAGCGCGGCGTAATCGCCGTGGCTGATTTCGCCGGTGCAGGGGCCGGCGCAACGCTTGATCTGCCACAGCAGGCAGGGCCGCGTACGATTCTCGTAATAGGAATCCGAGCAGGTGCGGATGAGAAAGGCCCGTTGCAGCGCCGCCAGCGTGCGATTGACCGCGCCGACATTGGCGAAAGGGCCAAAATAGGCGCCCTTGCGCGACCGCGCGCCGCGATGCTTGGTCAATTGCGGCGAGACGTGATCGGCGGTGAGCAGGATGTAGGGAAACGACTTGTCGTCGCGCAGCAGCACGTTGAAGCGCGGCTTCATCTGCTTGATGTAATTGGCCTCGAGCAGCAGCGCCTCGGTCTCGGTGCGCGTCGAGACGAAGACCATGGACGCCGTCAGCGAGATCATCCGCGCGATGCGGTTGGTGTGACCCTCGCCGCGGGCGTAGCTTGCAATCCGTTTTTTGATCGAGCGCGCCTTGCCGACATAGAGCACCTCGCCGTCGCCGCCGATCATGCGATAGACCCCGGGGCCGGTTGGCGCCTGGGCAAGATGGGCGCGGATGACCTCGACGCCCCGGTTGAGCGAGGCCGGAGTTGCGACTTCCTCGACCAGCGCGATGTCGAGACTCGGAGCGCCCTCTTCCGCGTCGCCGGCCTCGTCGGCGTCGAAACGCGCTTCCGCCGGCAGGTCGTCGGGGGGCGTGGCCGGGGCGTCGATGGGCGGGCGACTGGTCATGGCGTTGATCTAGGCCGGGCGCGGCCGGGAGAAAAGGCCGGGGGGCCAAACTGGACCGGATCGGGGATTCGGGCTAGCAGGGACGGGCAAGGGGGGCGGCGTAGATCGCCCGCCGGACAGAGGCGTTGAATGAGTCTGTTTTCCGCGCGCCGTGGGATGAGCCCACGCCGCGCCCTCACGGCGTTGACCGGCCTGACGCTCTGCGTGGCCCTTGGCGGCTGCGTCGAGGATGTCGCCGCCGTCAGCGCCGCGGCCCAGCAGCCATCCGCCGGCGCCCGCATGGCGGCCCGGCCGGGCGTCAGCCCGCGCGGCGCGCCGCTGGCCTTCGCCAGTCTGGAAGGCGCTCCCGATTCCGTCCTCTCGCGGTTCACGCAGGCGACCCAGGCCGCCGCCACGAGCCGGGACATCGCCGCCGTCGACCCCGCGGTCGCCGCCTATCTCGCGCGCGGCTATCTCACCGCCTATCCCGTCGAAGGGGGCACGGTGATCGCGTCGGTCTGGGACCTCTATGACAAGGGCCGCAGGCGCGTACAGCGGCTGGAGGACTATATCGTCGTCAAGGGGGCGTCCGCCGACCCCTGGAGCCTGGCCGATGACCGCGCGCTGGCGTCGCTGGCGGCGCGGGCCACGGACAATCTGGCTGCGGCCCTGACCAATACACCCGAAGCCATCGCCGCCTCGCCGCGTGGGCCGGCGGTCGCGATGGACGACACCTCGCCCGAACCGCACATGCCCGCGGCCGCCAGTTCGTTTCGCTGACATCCGGGCGCCTCAATCGCGGGCGCCTCGGTTGCCGTTTTCAGTGGATGAACGGCTGTCACGCATTCATCATATTGTTCCTTCGTCGCGGGCTTGATAAGAGGGCGCGTCTCCCACCCTGAAAGGCGCGCGCCATGGCCGATGCTATGAAGATATTGGCTGGCAACGCGAACCGTCCTCTGACGGAGGCCATCGCCGCCTATATCGGCCTGCCGCTCTGCAAATGTCAGGTGCGGCGCTTCGCGGACATGGAGATTTTCGTCGAAATTCAGGAAAACGTGCGCGGCGCGGACGCCTTTGTCGTGCAATCGACCTCGTTCCCGACCAATGACCACTTGATGGAGTTGCTGATCATGGTCGACGCGCTGCGGCGCGCGTCCGCCCGGCGCATCACCGCCGTCATGCCCTATTTCGGCTATGCGCGGCAGGATCGCAAACCCGGCCCGCGCACGCCGATTTCCGCCAAGCTTGTGGCCAATCTCATCACCCGCGCGGGCGTCGACCGAATTCTGACCGTTGATCTCCACGCCGGCCAGATTCAGGGCTTTTTCGATATTCCGACCGACAACCTCTTCGCCGCGCCCGTGATGGTTCGCGACATCAAGGAGCGCATGGATCGCTCCAATGTGGCGGTCGTCTCACCGGACGTGGGCGGCGTGGTGCGCGCCCGGGCGCTGGCCAAGCGCATCGACGCGCCGCTGGCGATCGTCGACAAGCGGCGCGAGCGCGCCGGCGAATCGGAAGTCATGAACATCATCGGCGATGTCGAGGGCAAGAGTTGCATTCTCATCGACGACATCGTCGATTCCGGCGGCACGCTCTGCAACGCCGCCGAGGCGCTGCTCAAGCAAGGCGCCAAGGATGTCAGCGCCTATATCACGCATGGCGTGCTGTCGGGCGGCGCCGTGGCGCGGGTCGCCTCCTCAAAACTCAAGGAACTGGTGCTGACCGACACCATTCAGCCAACCGAGGCCGTGCGCGTCGCCAAGAACATTCGCGTCATTTCGATCGCGCCGCTGATCGGCGAAGCCATCGCGCGCACCGCCAGGGAAGAGAGCGTCTCGAGCCTTTGGGATTGAGGCGCGCGCGCAAATCGTGTCCACGCACGCACTGACATGGCTGATCGCGGCGCTGGCGACCGCTGGCGTGATCGCGAGGCCCTTTCGCCTGCCGGAAGCCGTCTGGGCGATGGCGGGCGCGGCGGCGCTGGTGATTTTCGGCCTGTTGCCCTGGTCGGACGCGTTTGCGGGCGCGCGCAGGGGAACCGACGTCTATCTCTTTCTCACGGGCATGATGCTGCTGGCCGAACTGGCCCGCCAGGAGGGGCTGTTCGACTGGCTTGCCTCGCTCGCGGTGTCGCTGGCGCGCGGTTCGGCGCGGCGACTGTTCGCGCTGGTCTATGCGGTTGGCGTGCTGGTAACGGTTTTTCTTTCGAACGACGCGACGGCGGTCGTACTGACGCCGGCGGTTTACGCCGCTACCCGCGCCGCCGGGGCGGCGCCGTTTCCCTATCTCGTCATTTGCGCCTTCATCGCCAACGCCGCGAGCTTCGTGCTGCCGATCTCCAATCCGGCCAATCTCGTGATTTTTGGCGCGCGCATGCCGGAACTCGCGACCTGGCTCGCGTGGTTCGCGCCGCCGTCGATCGCCGCCATCGGCGCTACCTACATCGCGCTTTACCTGACCCAGAAGAGCGCGCTGGCGGGCGAGACGATCGCGCGCGATGTTCCGCGACCGCGGTTGGGGGCTGGCGGCAAGCTGACGGCGTTTGGCATAGCGCTTGTCGCGGCGGTTCTGCTCGCCTGTTCGGCGCTTGATCTGCAACTGGGCCTGCCGACGTTTCTCTGTGGAGCGGGGACGACCTCCATCGTGCTTGCCCTGAGCCGTGGGTCGCCCTGGCCGGTGTTGCGCGGGGTTTCCTGGAGCGTGCTGCCACTCGTGGCGGGCCTTTTCGTGCTGGTGGAGGGTCTCGACCGGACGGGCCTTATTTCAGTCTTGAGCCAGATGTTGCGGACCGCGCTCGCCACTTCGGCGACCGAAACGGCCTGGGGCTTGGGCATCGTGATCGGTCTTGCCTGCAACCTCATGAACAATCTGCCGGCGGGGCTGATCGCAGGTTCGGTGGCCGCGGCGGATCACCTTCCCGCGCCGGTCGTGGGCGCGATGCTGATCGGCGTCGATCTGGGGCCAAATCTCTCGGTCACTGGCTCGCTCGCGACGATTCTCTGGCTGGTCGCCCTGCGCCGCGAGGGACTCGACGTGACGGCGTGGCGATTCCTCAAGCTCGGCTGCGCTGTCACCCCGCCAGCGATGCTTCTGGCGCTCGGCGCGTCGTTTCTTTTCACGGGCTGAGGCGTGGGCCGCCTTGCGGACGGGCGCCAACGGGTTCTATCTCGAGCTGGAAACCGCTCGCATGGACCGCCAAAACGCGATCAAGGGAGAAGACGATGAAGCCGGACGCGATTCGCAATCTAATTCTGGCGGCGATCGCGCTGGTCGCGACAGCGGCGAACGCGCAAGAGGCCGCGCCTTCCTTCAAGGGCAAGACGATCACCGTTGTTGTTGGAACGTCGGCCGGCGGCGGTTACGATACCTATGCGCGACTGTTCCAGCGATACCTCGGCAGGCATCTAACGGGCGAGCCGACCGTCGTGGTCAACAATATGCCCGGCGCGGGCAGCAACATCGCGGCGGCCTACGTCGCGCGCGTCGCCCCCAAGGACGGGACCTACATTGCCGCGCCCTTCGCCGCGCAGCCGCTCGGGCCGCTGCTCGAGGACGCCGCCGACCTGAAATACGACCCAAGCAGCGTCAACTATCTCGGCACGGCGATGAGCGATGTCTTTCTGTGCATGGTCAGACCCGATGCGCCAGCGACCACGTTCGATGATGTTTTCACGATCACGGATATCATGGGCGGCACGGCGGAAAGCGGCTCGACCGGCTATCTGCCGATCGTTCTCGACAATGTGCTGGGCGCGAAATTCAAGGTCGTTTTCGGCTATCCCGGCACGCGCGAGATCACCTTGGCCATGCAGAAAGGCGAGATCCACGGCATGTGCGGGATGAACTGGTCGAGCATGGTCTCGCAATACGCCGATCTGCTGAAGAGCGGCGGGGTGAAAATCATCGCGCAGGAACACGCCAAGGGGCATCCCGACATGAATGGGATGAACGTGCCGCTCACCTTCTCGCGCGCGCGAGATGACGGGCAACGCCGGGTGCTGGAAATCATTTATTCACAGGAGGTTTTCGCGCGCCCCTATTTCGTCGCGGCCGAGACGCCCGCGGACAAGCTGCGGGTTTTGCGCGCCGCTTTCATGGAGACGTGGCGCGACCCGGACCTTCTCGCGGAAGCGGGCAAAATGAACCTCGACGTCGACCCCACCTCCGGGGAGGACATTCAGGCGCTGCTGAAGAAAATCTACGCCAGCCCGCCGGACATTCTGGCCAGGGCCAGGGACGCAATCAAACTCAGGCGGTAGGCTGAACGCATCCTTGGCCTCGGCTATTCAAGAAGGCGGTTTCGAGTATCCCGGCATGATTCCTGACGATGCATCGGGCCGCGATGACCGTTTGACCTTACGTCACTGGAGAAAGAGTGCGGCACAATTGCCACACCCGCTGGAAACGTTCTCCCGCAAGGGTTGTTTGCCTAACAAGTGGGCACGTTGCCCATGATTGAACATTGCAAATCAGCCGTCCCGGCGTCACAAATCGGCCATCGAATTCGCCAAATGGGGCCGGGAGTCGTCGATGAGAATGAAATCCGTATTGCTTTCCACAGCCGTCCTGTTCTCCGCTGTCGCGGCGAACGCGGCTGATCTGCCGTCGAAGAAAGAGCCGGCCGCCGCTCCCGCCGCCAGCGCGGATGGTTTCGACTTCGCGTTTGGAGCGAAGCTGATGAGCGACGACATCAATCGTGGCGTTTCGCAGACGCGCGGCGGCATCGGCGCCACCGGTTACGGCGAGCTGCGCTACAACATCGGCGACACGCAGCTCTACTTCAACGTGACGGGCTGGAACACCAAGACCCCGACCGACGCGATTGGCGAAATCGATCTCGCGCCGGGCATCCGCCAGACCTGGGGCAAGTTCAGCATTGACGTGGGCTTCCTCTATTACTGGTACCCCGGCAACAAGACGCAGTACTGGACCAACGGCGTCCCCGGCGTCGTCGGCGGCACGACCTTCCTGACGCCTCAGGGCGCGACGGGCCTGGCTTCGTGTATTGCTGGCTGGTGCGCCACCACGGCGGCCAATCCGAACTACTTCGAGATTTACGCGCGTCCGAGCTACAACATCACCGACAGCTTCAATCTCGGCGCGAGCATCTACTATTCGCCGGACTGGACTCACTACTCGCAGAGCGCTGGCGGCAGCTCCGGCAAGGGCTTCGCGTCGACCTATCTGTCGATCATTCCGAAGTACACCTTCGGCGAAACCGGGTTCTCGGTGTCCGGCGAGGCTGGCTATCAGTGGCTCGGCACGATCCCGGCCGGTACGCCTTACACGGGCGCCGCTGCCCTCAAGTTCCCGAGCTACTGGAGCTGGAACGCTGGCGTGTCCTATGCCTGGAACAACATCACGTTCGACCTGCGCTACTTCGGGTCTAACCTGAACAAGACCCAGTGCTACCTCGTCAGCTCCGATCCGGCCGGCAACCCGCCCGGCGGCATCTACACCGGTCAGTCCGGCCTTTGCGGCCAGCGCATCGCGGCGAGCATCTCCTTCGATCTCGTTGCCTCGAAGGACCTGAAGCGCCTTCCCTGATCCTCGCGATCTAGGCCGAACCTTTGAACGCGGCCCTTCGGGGCCGCGTTTTTTTTTGATCATTTCCAGCACCGATTCGTAATGACGGGGGTGGCGTGGCCGCCGTGATTGGCACTCTCTTGCAAAGAGCGCCAGGAAGGCCCATCTAGGCGTCAGGTCAATGATCGCGCGAGCCTTCCGGGCATTTTGCCTTGGGGCGTCTCCCGGCGAGCCGGCCAGAAACGAGACCAATGAAATTTCGCCCCCTGCACGACCGAGTCGTGATCCGTCGCCTTGAAGGCGAAGAGAAGACCAAGGGGGGCATCATCATCCCCGACAACGCCAAGGAAAAGCCGCAGGAAGGCGAAGTCATTTCCGTCGGCCCCGGCGCGCGCGACGAGGCTGGCAAGCTGATCCCAATCGATCTGAAGGCCGGCGACAAGGTGATGTTCGGCAAATGGTCGGGCACGGAAGTCAAGATCGACGGTCAGGATCTCCTGATCATGAAGGAAAGCGACATCATGGGCGTGCTGATCGCAGGCTGAGGCCCCGACAGGAAACGCTTTCCGTTATCCACATAATTTCAGGAGTTTAATCATGGCAGCCAAACAGGTTCGCTTTTCGTCCGACGCGCGCGACCGCATGCTCGCGGGCATTGAAGTTCTCGCCAACGCCGTCAAGGTGACGCTCGGCCCCAAGGGCCGCAACGTCGTCATCGACAAGAGCTTCGGCGCTCCCCGCATCACCAAGGACGGCGTCACCGGCGCCAAGAAGATCGAGCTTGAGGACAAGTTCGAGAACATGGGCGCCCAGATGGTGCGCGAAGTGGCCTCGACGACCAACGACACCGCCGGCGACGGCACCACGACGGCCACGGTTCTCGCCCAGGCCATCGTGAAGGAAGGCGCCAAGTATGTGGCCGCCGGCATGAACCCGATGGATCTGAAGCGCGGCGTCGATCTCGCCGTGACCGCAGCCATCAAGGACATCCAGGCCCGCGCCAAGAAGATCCAGTCTTCGGACGAAGTCGCTCAGGTCGGCACGATCTCCTCGAACGGCGACGCCTCCATCGGCAAGATGATCGCCGAAGCGATGCAGAAGGTCGGCAACGAGGGCGTCATCACGGTGGAAGAGGCCAAGAGCCTCGAGACCGAACTCGACGTCGTCGAGGGCATGCAGTTCGACCGTGGCTATCTGTCTCCCTATTTCATCACGAATGCGGAGAAGATGGTTGTCGAGCTCGAGGATCCCTACATCCTCATCTTCGAAAAGAAGCTCTCGTCGCTTCAGGCCATGCTGCCCGTGCTCGAAGCCGTCGTGCAGACCGGCAAGCCGCTCCTGATCGTCGCTGAAGACGTCGAGGGCGAGGCGCTCGCCACCCTCGTGGTCAACAAGCTGCGTGGCGGCCTCAAGGTCGCCGCCGTCAAGGCCCCCGGCTTTGGCGATCGTCGCAAGGCGATGCTCGAAGACATCGCGATCCTGACCAACGGTCAGCTGATCGCCGAAGACCTCGGCATCAAGCTCGAGAACGTGTCGCTCCCCATGCTCGGCCGCGCCAAGAAGGTGCGCATCGACAAGGAGAACACCACGATCGTCGACGGCGCCGGCGACAAGAAGGACATCGAAGGCCGCGTTTCCCAGATCAAGGCTCAGATCGAAGAGACCACCTCCGAGTATGACCGCGAGAAGCTCCAGGAGCGTCTGGCCAAGCTCGCTGGCGGCGTTGCGGTGATCCGCGTCGGCGGCGCGACTGAAGTGGAAGTCAAGGAGAAGAAGGACCGCGTTGACGACGCGCTGAACGCCACCCGCGCTGCGGTGGAAGAAGGCATCGTCCCCGGCGGCGGCACTGCTCTCCTGCGCGCCAAGAAGGCCGTTGCGGCTCTCAAGAGCTCCAACGCCGACATCCAGGCTGGCATCAACATCGTCCTGAAGGCCCTCGAAGCCCCGATCCGTCAGATCGTGGAAAACGCGGGTTGCGAAGGCTCCATCGTCGTCGGCAAGATCGGCGAGAACGCCTCCGAGACCTTCGGCTTCAACGCCCAGACCGAAGAGTATGTGGACATGATCAAGGCGGGGATCGTCGATCCGGCCAAGGTCGTGCGCACCGCTCTTCAGGATGCGGCCTCCGTGTCGGGTCTGCTGATCACGACGGAAGCCATGATCGCCGACACCCCGAAGGATCGTCCCGCCATGCCGATGCCCGGCGGCGGCGGCATGGGCGGCATGGGTGGAATGGACTTCTAAGAAGTCCATTCGCCCAAGCTTCTTGGCAAAGGTTGAAGCCGCGCAGGCGCGGCTTCAATGGCGGCATGGACTTCTAAGTCCATTCTAACCAAAGCCCTTAAAGATCTGAGGCCGTCCCTTCGGGGGCGGCCTTTTCATTGGTGACATCTTGATTAACTGGCCCTGCGATCCAATCCCCCGAGGCCTGCGTAGGACAGTAGCGAGGCAGGAGCGGAAGCTGACTCGCCCGGAGAGATCGCACCATGCGTTACGTCATCGCCTATCTCGCGACAGCCTTTGTCTTTCTGGCGGCGGACGCTGTCTGGCTCGGCTGGGTCGCGCGCGGCTTCTATCGCGACAATCTACAGGACATGCTGCTGGAGAAGCCGCTGATGGACGTGGCGGGGCTGTTCTATGCGCTTTATGTGGTGGGCATCGTCATCTTCGGCGTCATGGCGGGCCTGCGCGACGACACCTGGCGCTCGGCGGCGATCTACGGCGCGCTGTTCGGCCTCTTCGCCTACGCGACCTATGACCTCACCAATCTCGCGACCCTGAAGAACTGGCCCATGATGGTCAGCGTGGTGGATACGATCTGGGGCGCCTGCGTGACTGCCTTCGCCGCCGTGGGCGGTTATTTGGCGGTCAGCTATTTCGAGTAGACAGTGGGGCGACGTCCCGTCGCCTCTGCAGAAGTTGACGACGAGACGTCGTCCCTCCGGTTTCAAGCCGCCCTAGTTCCGCAACCGCGCATTCGCCGCCGCCAGCGCGGCCTTGCCATATTCGGCGGCCGCGCCGTCCCAGACCACCGAATGATGGGCGGCGGCGCCGAAGCAGTCGCGGAACTGGCGCTGCAACACGCTGTCCAGATAGAGCGCGCGCCCACCCGCCGCATTGAACAGCTTCTGCACCGCGCCCAGGGCGAGCTGACAAGCGAAAGCCGCGTTGCGCTTGCCCTGCGCGCCCATCAGCCTGGAGGGCGTTTCGCCGCGTTCCAGCAGTTCCATGGTCTCGCGCACCGCGCCCAGATAAAGCCGCGACGCCGCCTCGATCTCCGCCGAGGCCTGACCAATGCCCATCTGGATCCCGACCTGATCGGCCACCGCATTGCCGCGTGATTTACGCGGCGCGGTGAAGTCGATGTAATTTTGCAGGAAGCCCTCGGCAACGCCCACGCAGACCGCCGTATAGCTCACCGCCGACACGCCGCCGCGCGGCAGTTTGGAGATCGGCGCGGTGTAATGCAGCGTGCCGGGCGACGTGCCCGCGTCATAGTCCTTCTTCGAGAGCACGCGATGGTCGGGCACGAACACGTCGTTCACCCGAAAGCTCTTGCTGCCGCTGCCCGCCAGCCCCACGGAGCGCCAGTCGTCGATCAGCTCGATTTCCTTCGTGGGGATCAGCGCAAAGCAACCTTCCGGCGCCTTGCCCTCCTCGATGATGTTGCCGCCGCAGATCACCCAGGCCGCATGGTCGATTCCGCTGGAAAAGCCGTGCAGCCCGGTCCAGACGACGCCGCCGGGCGCGCGCTTGGCCTTGCCCACGGCGGCGATGGCGACGCAGATGCGGGCGCGCGAATCCACGCCCCAGACCTCGTCCTGCGCTTCAAGGCTGAAGGCCGCGAGTTTCAACGGATTGTCCGCCAGCACCATATGCACCCAGGCCTGCGAGCCGCAGCCGCGCGCCAGCGTCTGGATGACCTCGCACATCACGTCATAGCCAAGGTCGAAGCCGCCGTAGCGGGCGGGCTGGCAGATGCGCAGCAGGCCAAGGTCGGCATATTCCTCGACCGTCTCGCGCGGCGCCATGCGGGCCTTTTCGCAATCGGCCGAGCGGGCCGCGAGGCGCGGGACCATGCTGGTCGCGCGGGCCAGAAGCTCCTCGCGGTCGAGGGCCTGTGCGGGCGTGGGCGTGATCGATTGCAGCATGACATTCCCTCGACTTCGCGCCGGCGTTTCCCGGCTTTCATTGCAGCTCTGGCGAGCAGTTTACGCAAGACGCGCGGACTCACAAGGGCGTGGCTCATCGCCTCATCAGCGACCCCAGCGCCGCCGGTGGAACCAAAGCGCCCAGCTTTGGCGCCAGCCGCTTCAGCGCCGCCCAGATGGTGGCCTGATTGGAGTTCACCACCGGCTTGTCCAGCTCCGCCTCAAGCTGCGCGATGATGTCGATCTGCGTGGTGTTGGTGCAGCTCAGGAAGATTCCGTCCGCCTCGTCCCGCAGATTGGCGCGGGTGACCTCTAGCCACTTTGCGGGCGGGACATGAGGATAGTCCACCGAGGGCGCGCCCAAAGCCACGTCATGGATGACGGCGAAGCCCAAGGCTTCGAGATAGCGCGTCTCATGATCGTTGTGGGACTGGGAGTAAGGCGAAATCAGCACCATCTTGCCGATGGCGGACGCTCGCAGCGCCTCCACCACGGCCTGGGCTGTGGACAGCGCCTGCGCCCCCGAGGCCTCGCGCACGGCGGCGAGAATTTTCTGCTCGCCCTCCGGCCCATGTTCCATGGAATTGGCCGTGCAGTGAAACACGATGACGTCGCAACGCGCGTCGCCCAGCGCGGCGGCGGCGCGCGCAACATCTTCCAGCAGCGGGCCAAGCGGCTTGTTATGAACGCCGGTCATTTGCAGACGGGTCGTGTGCACCGCCACATCGGGCGGCAGAAAGGCTCGGAAATGCGGTTCCGACAGCCGGTTCGACGAGGGAATGATCAGGCCCAGACGGGCCCGCGCGAAGCCGGTCGAGGCCTCCAGCGTGAGATCGGTGTGCGCAGACGTCCTGTTCGCCATGTTCATGGTCAATCCTCCCTGCCGTTAATTTAGACTATCCGCGGGCGATGCGCATCGGCGCCGGTCAATTTATTGTGAAACTCACGCAGCCGCCTCGCGGCTTTCGGGCGACACGGATATACGGCCCGGATATGATCGCGTATGGTCGAGCTTCGCTGGGAACAAGGCGGCGCAAAAGCCGGTGGGAAACGAGCCATGATTGCGGAGCAGATCGTCAACGGCGTCGTGCTGGGCAGCATGTATGCGCTGGTTGCGCTGGGCTATACGCTGGTGTTCGGCGTGCTCGACAAACTCAACTTCGCCCTCTCCGAACTTTTCATGCTCGGCGGATTCGTCGTCATCGCCAGCGTGGGGCTTGGCGCGCCGCTCTGGCTGGCGGGCGTGCTGGTGCTTTTGGTCTGCGGGTCGCTGGGCCTCGTCGTCGAATTCGTCAGCTTCCGCAAATTCACGAGTCCTGACGCGCAGGTGACGGCGGCGCTGAGTTCGCTGGCGGTCGGGCTCATCATGATAGATCTGGTGCAGAAGACCTGGGGCGGCGAGCCGGTCTCGGTTCCCGTGCCCATCGAATGGCGCCGGGCCAATGTGGCTTTCTTCGGCATGCAGATACAGGTGATGAAAATCGTCATCCTCGTCGTCACGCTGGCGTTGATGGCGGTGTTGCATTGGCTGATCACGCGCACGGCCATGGGACGCAACATTCGCGCAGTGGCGGAATCGCCCACCTTCGCCACCTTGCTCGGCGTCGACGTGAAGCGCGTCAATCAGCAGACGTTCTTCATCGCCTCGGCGCTGGCGGGCGCGGGCGGGCTCATGTTCTCGCTGCGCAATGGCGTCGCGTCCTCCGACATCGGCTTCACCTTCGGGCTGAAGGCGCTGGCGATCATGGCGATTGGCGGCATGGGCGATCTGCGCGGCGCGGTGCTGAGCGGCGTCCTTGTGGGTGTGATCGAGTCCCTCGCCATTCAGTTCGGCTTTGGCAAACTGGGCGAGGTCATCGTCTGGGCATTGATGATTCTGGTTCTGCTGGCGCGGCCGGGCGGCCTGTTCGGCGGCGCGCATGGGACGGAGCAGCGCGCATGACCCATGATCTGATCTTCCTTACGGGCGTCAATATCCTGATGGCCTGGAGCGTTTATATCATCCTGCTGTCGGGCAGCCTGTCCTTCGCCAATGGCGGCTTCATGGCGCTGGGCGCCTATGGCGCGGGCGTGTTCACGATGAAATGGGGCATGGATTTCTATGCGGCGCTGGCGCTCGCGGGTCTGGGCACGGGACTAGTGGGCGCCTTGCTCGCCTATCCTGCCTTGCGCACGCGCGGCGTCTATCTCATCCTCGTCACGGTCGGCCTCTCCTTCATCATCCAGACCCTCATTCAGAACACGGATTATGTCGGCGGCGTGCTCGGTATGACCGGGATGACGGGCACGACGAACTGGCATGTCTGGGGCCTGATCGGCGTCGTCGGCGTCGGCCTCTACTGGCTCTCGCGCTCCCATCTCCAGCGCCAGCTCGACGCTGTGCGCGAGGACGAGCGGGTGGCGGCCTCATTGGGCATTGACGTGGTCTATCTGAAGGTCGTCTGCTTCGCCGTCGGCGCGGGGCTGGCGGCTGTCGCGGGCGGGCTCTACAGCCACTACATGGTCTTCATCAACCCGGATCATTTCAACATATTCGTGTCGATCTATGTGGTGCTCTATGTGGTGCTGGGCGGCGTCAACAATCTGTGGGGGCCGGTGATCGGCGCCAGCGTCATGACGCTGCTGCCTGAAATGGTCCGCGCCCTGCAGACGTTCCGCCCGCTTATTTTCGGCGCCGTCATCATTGCGCTGCTGCTGGTGCGGCCCAATGGGCTCCTGTCCTTGCGTCTGCGCACGCTCACCGCGCACAAGGAGCGCGACGCATGACCACGACGCCGCTTCTTGACGTGCGCGCCATCGCCAAACGCTTTGGCGGAATCACCGCCATCGACGATCTCTCCATCTCGTTATTCAACGGAGACATTCTGGGCCTCGTCGGCCCCAATGGCGCGGGCAAGACGGCCTTCGTCAATTGCGTGACGGGTTTTTACACCCTGTCCGGCGGCGCCATTCATTTTGAAGGTCGCGACATCTCCGCCCTCGCCCTGCACAAGCGCGGCAGACTTGGCATAGCGCGCACCTTCCAGAACATTCGCCTGTTCCGCCGCATGACGGTGGCGGAGAATGTAGCCTGCGCGCTGCGCGATCAGGCCGACAAGCCGCTGCGCTCGCTGTTCCGCTTTGGCGGGGATGCTGGCTTTGTAAAAGCTGCGCGCGATCTGCTGGATCGCGTGCGCCTCGCGCACAAGGCCGATCATCTGGCGGGCTCGTTGCCCTATGGGGAGGCGCGGCGGCTGGAGATCGCGCGCGCCCTCGCCACCCGCCCCAAGCTTCTGTTGCTGGATGAGCCGACCGCCGGCATGAACGAAGAGGAGACGCAGGAGCTGCTCGCCGATCTGCGCCGCAACCGTGAACTGATCCCCTCCATGATCGTCATCGAACACGACATCGCCTTTATCCGCGACGTCTCCACCCGCGTGGTCGCCATGGATTACGGCCGCAAGATCGCGGAGGGCTCCGCTGCGGAGGTCTTCGCCCATCCGCAGGTGGTGGAAGCCTATCTGGGCGCGGGAGAGGCCGATGTCTGACCCCCAGCTCGCCGTCAGTGATCTGCATGTCGCTTATGGGCCGATCAAGGCCCTGCGCGGGGTGAGCCTGCACGCGGATGCGGGCGAGACCATCGCCGTGCTGGGCGCCAATGGCTCGGGCAAGACCACGCTCCTGCGCGCCATCTCCAACATGCTGGCCCGCCAGCAAGGGCGCGTGCGCGTCAACGGCGCCGACACCGCAGGCGTTCCCGCTCACAAGCTGGTGCGCGACGGGCTGTTGCATGTGCCTGAAGGACGCGGCACGATAGGGCGGCTCACCGTGCGCGAGAATCTGCGCCTCGCCTATGATCTGCGCCCCACCGATCAATCGTTCGAGGCTGCGCTGGAGCGCGTCTTCGCACGCTTTCCGCGCATGGGCGAGCGCATCTCCCAATGCGCGGGCCATCTGTCGGGCGGCGAGCAGCAGATGCTGTCGCTGGCCCGCGCCATCGTCAACCGGCCGCGCCTTCTGCTTGTCGATGAGCCTTCGCTGGGTCTTTCGCCCGCCATGGTGGACGAGGCTTTCGCTGTTCTTCGTGAGTTTCAGGCCTCCGGCATGACGATATTGATCGTTGAACAGAATGTGCGTAAAACCTTACGGTTTGCGAACCGTGCTTATATCTTGCGGCAGGGCCTGCTCGTGGCGAGCGGGTCTGGCGCGCATTTGCTTCACGACCCTGGAATACTGAGCCATTATCTTGGCGCCAGTTAAATGCTGCTGTTAAAGTTCCATCATCTTGGAAGCGTTGAATTCACTGTCTTCGAGAGAATCCGTGGAGGTCTTATGCTCGATCGTCGTCAACTTCTCGCCAGCACTGCGGCCATCGCTGCTTCGGGTTTTGCGCCTATGGCGCTGGCCGCCGACAAGCCGCCGATCAAGATAGGCGCCATTCTCGCCATGACGGGCATCGGCGCCGTCTATGGCGTTCTCTATAATGCAGCCCTGCAAATGGCCGTCGATGATGTAAATGCGGCGGGCGGCGTCAATGGCAGCAAGCTAGATCTGATGCAGCTCGATGATCAGATGCAGCCCTCGATGTCTGTGATGTGCCTTCACGAGGCCATCGAAGATGGCGCCATGGCCGTGCTGGGGCCGCTGACCGGCACCTGTTGGGAAACGATGGCGCCTCTGGCGAACAACGCGAAAATGCCCTCCCTGTGCTTCACCGCGTCCAAGGCCGGCATTTCCATGCCGCCCTATGCCTTGCGCATCGCGCCTCCCGACGACACGGCGATCCCCGAAGGCGTGGCGGAATTCGTGAAGCTGCATCCCAATGTCAAGAAAATCGCCATCGCCGGCGATGCGCAGGAGGCTTCCGGCGCCGCTGGCATGGAGCTTTTCGCGCAAATCGCCAAAGACTTCGGCCTTGAGGTCGTCACCACGGCGTCCTACCAGACACGCACCAGCGACTTCTCGCCCAACGCCATCAAGATCCGCGGCGCCAATCCTGACGCGCTCTTCGTCAGCTCCCTTGGGCCGACCTCGATACAGCTTGTGAAAGAGCTTGAGGTGCAGGGCTTCGACAAGCCGATTTTGCTGAACTCGCTGGTATGGGCGGGCGCCGGTTTCATCCATGCGGTCGGCTCGGCTGGCAAGGATGTCTACACCATCGGCTTCTCGACCAATGATCCAGACCCATCCAATGCGAAATACACGGATTATGTGTCGCGCTTCATTGAGCGCACCAAGAAGACGACGAGCCTGCCGCAGCCGGTCAATGTCTGCAATACGACGCTGCCCTATGACGCGGTGTTCCTCATCGCCGACCTCATGCGCAAGGCGGGCGTCGATGGCGCCACCCCGCCGATCAAGGGCCGCGAGCTGATCAAGGCCGGACTGGAAGGCCTCAAGGACTTCCAGTGGATCAACAAGATCACCCTGCGCGATACGGGCGATGGCCATATCAAGTGCCATTTGCTGAAGGCCAACACCCAGACGAGGCAGTGGGAATATGCCTTGGCGCCCGATCAGCGCATCACCACACCCGCGCCTTTCAAGGCGCGTGGCTGAACAAGCCCACCATCCCAAAGACGAATGGCCCTCCCCGCAAGGGGAGGGCCATCTTGCATTGCGGCGCCGCGCAAGCGCGAGTGATTTCGTTCACACGTCCAGATTGGCCACGTTCAGCGCGTTGTCCTGAATGAACTCTCGGCGGGGCTCCACCGCGTCGCCCATCAGTTTCACGAAAATGTCGTCGGCGGAATCCGCCTCGCGCACCTTCACCTGCAGCAGCGAGCGGGCGTTGCGGTCCAGCGTGGTCTCCCACAGCTGTTCCGGGTTCATCTCGCCCAGACCTTTGTAGCGCTGCATCTGGCTGATGCCCTTCTGGCCCGCCGCCATGACGGTGTCGACCAGAACGCTGGGTCCAGCGACCTCGGTCTCGTCGTTGCGGCGGATGAAGCGGGCGGGGCTGGCGTAGACGTCGTGCAGCGAATGGGAATGTTCATCGAGGCGACGCGCTTCGGCGGAGGCGAGCAGTCCTGCGTCCAGCGTCGAAGCCTGACGCACGCCGCGCACTTCCCGGGCGAAGACGAAGCCGTTGTTCTCGACAGCGCCGGTCCAGCCGCGCTCGGTTTCTTCCGACAAAGCGTCGAGACGGCGGGCGACTTCCTGCGCCAAATTCACGGCGGCGCTCTCGCCAAGGGTCGCGATGGGCTTCAGGGCGCCGGCGATGGTCGCCTGCTCCACGGCCACGCGATCGTAGCGCGAATGCAGCGAGGCCAGCACCTGACGGATCAGCCGCGCCTCGTCCACGAGGCTGCGCAGATCCACCGCGCCGCGTTCCTCGCCGCTGGCCAGACGCAGCAGGGCGTTGTCGAGCCCGTTGTCGATCAGGTAATCCTCGCGGGCGCGCTCGTCTTTCAGATATTGCTCGGACTTGCCGCGCATCACCTTATAAAGCGGCGGCTGCGCGATGAAGATATGGCCGCGCTCCAGCAATTCGCGCATCTGCCGGAAGAAGAAGGTCAGCAGCAGCGTGCGAATATGGGCGCCGTCCACGTCGGCGTCGGTCATGATGATGATCTTGTGGTAGCGCAGCTTGTCGGGATTGAAGTCCTGACTGCCGATGCCGGTGCCCAGCGCTGTGATCAGCGTGCCGATTTCCTGCGAGGTCAGCATCTTGTCGAAGCGCGCGCGCTCCACGTTCAGGATCTTGCCGCGCAGGGGCAGCACGGCCTGATATTCGCGGTTGCGGCCCTGTTTGGCGGAGCCGCCTGCGGAATCGCCCTCGACGATGAAGAGTTCGGACTTGGCGGGATCGCGCTCCTGGCAATCGGCCAACTTGCCGGGCAGGTTCGCCACATCCAGCACGCCCTTGCGGCGGGTGAGTTCGCGCGCCTTGCGGGCGGCCTCGCGGGCCAGCGCGGCTTCGACGACCTTGCCGACCACTTTCTTCGCATCCATGGGATGCTCTTCGAACCAGCGGCCCAGCGCGTCATTGACGAGCGCCTCGACCACCGGGCGCACCTCGGAGGAGACCAGCTTGTCCTTGGTCTGGGAGGAGAACTTCGGGTCGGGCACTTTCACGGAGAGCACGCAGGTCAGGCCCTCGCGGCAATCGTCACCGGACAGATCGACCTTTTCCTTCTTCGTCAGGCCGGTCGACTCCGCATAGGAGGTGACTTGCCGGGTCAGGGCGCCGCGCAGGCCCGCCAGATGGGTGCCGCCGTCGCGCTGGGGGATGTTGTTGGTGAAGGCCAGCACATTCTCGTGATAGCTGTCGTTCCACCACATCGCCACTTCGACGCCGATGCCGTCGCGGTCGTTCTTGATCATGATGGGCTTGGCGAGCTGCGGCGCCTTCGCGCGGTCGAGATAGCGCACGAAGGCTTCCAGGCCGCCCTCATAGAACAGATCCTCGACCTTCACTTCCGCATGGCGCGCGTCGGTCAGCACCACATGCACGCCGGAGTTCAGGAAGGCGAGTTCGCGCAGGCGATGTTCGATGGTGCCATAATCGAAGTCGATCATGGTGAAGGTTTCTGTGGAAGGCAGGAAGGTGACCTCCGTGCCGCGCTTGGGCTTGCCGTTCAGCATCGGCGCGGGGCCGACGGTGACGAGCGGGGAGACCACGTCACCATGGGCGAATTCGACGAAGAACTCCTTTTCGTCGCGCCAGATGCGCAGCTTTAGCCACTTGGAAAGCGCGTTGACGACCGAGACGCCTACGCCATGCAGGCCACCGGAGACCTTGTAGGAATTCTGGTCGAACTTACCGCCCGCATGCAGCTGGGTCATGATGACCTCGGCCGCCGACACACCCTCTTCGTGGTGGATGTCGGTGGGGATGCCGCGCCCGTTGTCGGTCACGGTGCAGGAGCCGTCGGCGTTCAGCGTCACGGTGACGAGATCGGCGTGGCCCGCCAAAGACTCGTCGATGGCGTTGTCGACCACTTCGTAGATCATGTGATGCAGACCGGAGCCGTCGTCCGTATCGCCGATATACATGCCCGGCCGTTTGCGCACGGCGTCGAGGCCGCGCAGAACCTTGATGGAATCAGCGCCATAGGCGTTGGTCGAGGGGGCATCGGTCGGGGGCAGGGAGGATGCAGGTTCGGCCATGAGTCCAGACGCTTTCGGCGGGCTTTGGAAAGCCCGTCTGAGGGGAATTCGCGAATTTCTGATTCGTTATCCCTAATCTAGCCGAAAACCGGGCGCGAATGCAGGGATTCTTCTATCTCATATGGTGGTGCGAACAGGCGATTCGCAGGGGCGCCGGGGGTTTTCTCAGGGTTGCTCGATTTGCCCCTGCGCCACCTTGAACACCTGGGCCTTGTCGCCCATCCCCTTGAAGGCGGCGGGGTCGGCGCCGGTCATCCAGACCTGCCCGCCAAGACGGCCCAGCGCCTCGAAGAGGGCGACGCGGCGGCGCGGGTCGAAATGCGCGGCGATTTCATCCAGCAGCACAAGCGGGGCCATGCCCGTCATGGCCGCCACCAGCCGCGCGTGGGCCAGCACCAGCCCCACCAGCAGGGCCTTCTGCTCGCCAGTGGAGCAGCGCGCCGCCTCCGCCTGTTTGGGGCCGTGGCAGACCGCCAAATCGCTCGCCTGCGGGCCGATGAGGGTGCGCCCGGCGGCGGCGTCGCGGCCCCGGTTGGCGCGCAGCAGGGCGCGGTAGCGATCTTCGACCTCGAGCGAGGGCATGTTTGGCAGCATCTGCTCGATTTCGCCCTCCAGCGAGACCTCGGCCCATGGAAAAGGCGACGCCTCGTCCCGCTGGGCGGCGATGAGGGCCGCCAGCCGCGTCACCGTCTCCAGCCGCGCCGCCGAAACGCCCACGGCGAGGCCCGCCAGCTCATGTTCGGCGGCGTCGAGCCAGGCGGCGTCGCGCATGCCGTCTTCGAGCAGGCGGTTGCGGTTGCGCAAGGCCCGCTCCAGGGCGTTGACGCGCGTTCCGTGGTCGCTATCCACCGCCAGCACCAACCGGTCGAGAAAGCGCCGCCGCTCCCCGGCGGCCCCCGCGAAAAGCCCGTCCATGGCGGGCGTCAGCCAGACGAGGCGCAGATGATCGGCGAAGGCCCGCGCCGAGCCCACAGGCGCGCGGTCAATGCGACAACGCCGGGCCGCGCCCCCGTCCGCTGGCTCGATGCCTGTGCCGAGCTGCACCTCGTCGCCATCGGTCTCAAGTTCGAGCGAGGCCGCCCAGCGGCCCGTGCCGCCCATGCGGGCCAGGTCGCCAAGGTCCGCCCGGCGCAGGCCCCGCCCGGGGGTGAACATGGACAGGGCTTCGAGCACATTGGTCTTGCCCGCGCCATTCTCACCCGTAAGCGCGATCAGCTGCGCATCCACGGCCAGATCAAGGGCGGGGTAGGAGCGAAAATCCACAAGCCTCAGCCGCCGCACCATGGGGCGGCGCAGAGCTGGCGAAAAATCCGGACCAAAAGTCATGGCTGGCTGAAAGGGTCGCCCCTCACACGCGCATCGGCATCAGCACATAGAGCGCAGCGGCCCCGTCGCGATCCTGAATCACCGTGGGCGAGCCGGGATCGGCCAGTTTGAAGAGGGCGGTGTCGCTGTCGAGCTGGCTGGTGATGTCGAGGAGATAGCGCGCATTGAAGCCGATATCGATGGGGGCGGCGTCGTAATCCACCTCCAGCTCCTCGGTCGCCGAACCGGAATCCGGATTGGTGACGGAAAGGGTCAGCTTGCCTTCGGACAAAGCCAGCTTCACCGCGCGGCCACGCTCCGAGGAAATGGTTGAAACGCGATCCACGGCGGCGGCGAAGGGCGCGCAATCGACCGTCAGGCGCTTGTCGTTGCCGACGGGAATGACGCGCGTGTAGTCGGGGAAGGTGCCGTCGATCAGCTTGGACGTGAGCACGACCGGGCCGAAGGTGAAGCGGGCCTTGGTGGTCGACATTTCCACCACGACTTCGGCGCTGAGATCCTCGATCAGCTTCTGCACTTCGGCCACGGCCTTGCGCGGCACGATCACGCCGGGCATGCCCGCAGCCCCTGCGGGGGCGGGCAGTTCGACCCGCGCGAGGCGGTGGCCATCGGTGGCGACCGCGCGCAGCATCATGTGCCCATCGACCTCGGTCGTGTGCATGAAGATGCCGTTGAGATAGTAGCGCGTCTCCTCGGTGGAGATGGCGAACTGGGTCTTGTCGATCAGCTTTTTCAGATCGGCGGCCGGCAGGGAGAACCGATGGGTCAGATCGGCCGCCGTCAGGTCGGGGAAATCGCTTTCGGGCAGGGATTGCAGGTTGAAGCGCGAACGGCCCGAGCGCAGCAGCAGCTGGCCGCTGTCGCCCGCCGTCTCCAGCGACACTTGTCCGCCTTCGGGCAGCTTGCGCACGATGTCATAGAGCGTATGTGCGGGCAGGGTGGTCGCGCCCGCCTGGCCGACGTCAGCCGCCACGCTTTCGGTGATTTCGAGGTCGAGATCGGTCGCCCGCAGCAGCAAGGCGCCGTCCTTCGCCTGCAACAGCACGTTGGAAAGGATCGGGATCGTGTTGCGTCGCTCCACAACGCGATGCACATGGCTCAGGGACTTCAAAAGAGCCCCCCGTTCGAGCGTGACTTTCATGGGCCTTGATCCATCCTACGACGCGACGTCCGGCAATCCGGGGGGCGACCATATTCGCCACTGCGCCAGGAGCGCAAGCGTCGCGCCCCGCTATGATCACGTTCCGCGTGGCTTTCCCCAGCTTTTCGTCCCGGATTTCCGCCTCCGGCGCTGCGATGGCCGCGGCTTCGCCTTGACACCGGCCGCGCGTGCGAGGAAACCTCGCGCCGAACTGTCTTTCGGAGAATTGGCCCATGTCGCACGCTCAGCTGGAAAAAATCATCGAAGCCGCCTTCGAGGATCGGGCCAATGTCACCCCCGCCACCACCGGCGAAGTGCGCGACGCCGTCAACGAGGCGCTGAACCTGCTCGACACCGGCGCGGCCCGCGTCGCCTACAAGGTTGTGGGCAAGACCGGCCCCGAGGCCTGGGCGGTCAACCAGTGGCTGAAGAAGGCGGTGCTGCTTTCCTTCCGCCTGAACGAGATGTGGGCCATCTCCGGCGGCCCCGGCGGCTCCTCCTGGTGGGACAAGGTGCCCTCCAAGTTCGAAGGCTGGACGGCGAAGGAACATGGCGCGGCGGGCTTCCGCTCGGTGCCCGGCTGCATCGTGCGCCGCTCGGCCTTCATCGCGAAGAACGTGGTGCTGATGCCCTCGTTCGTGAATCTGGGCGCCTATGTGGACGAGGGCGCCATGGTCGACACCTGGGCGACCGTGGGCAGTTGCGCGCAGATCGGCAAGAATGTGCATCTGTCCGGCGGCGTGGGCATTGGCGGCGTTCTGGAGCCCTTGCAGGCCAATCCGACCATCATCGAGGACAATTGCTTCATCGGCGCCCGCTCCGAAGTGGTCGAGGGCGTGGTCGTGGGCGAGGGCTCGGTGCTCTCCATGGGCGTCTTCATCAGCGCCTCCACCCGCATCATCGACCGCAACACCGGCGTGACCCATGTGGGCTATGTGCCTCCCTACTCGGTGGTCGTGCCGGGGTCGCTGCCCGGCAAGGCTTTGCCGGACGGCACGCCCGGCCCCTCGCTCTATTGCGCCGTCATCGTGAAGACCGTGGACGCGCAGACCCGCTCGAAGACGGGCATCAACGAACTGCTGAGGGATTGATCGTGGCTCCTGCGGAACAAGAATCGGCCTCCGGCTTCGCTTTTCTGTTCCGTGGGGATCAGGGATTGGTCAGCCGCGCGCAATGGTGGCTGGGCACGGCTGGCCTCGCCGCCGTGCTGGCGGCTCTCACAGGCGTGTGGATGGTGATCGGCCGCGCCGCCTATGAGGCGCAGGGGCCGGAGGCCCGCGCCGACCTGTTCGACGCCAACATCTTCGCCGCCTACGCCTATCTGATTTTCTTCGGCTTCGGCGTCATGCTGATTTCGGTCAGTCACTATAATCTCTCCGCCAAGCGCTGCCGGGCGCGGGGCCGGCCGCCCGCGCTGGCGGGGCTTCTGCCGCTGTTCGCCCTGTTCAGCGGCGCGGCGCACTGGCTCTATCCGCGCGTGACCGAGGACATGCCTTACTGGACCGTGGGGCTGACGGATGCGCTCCTTGTCGCCGTGATCCTCTGGAACGTCGTGGATCTGGGCCTTCTGGGCCGCGACCCATGAGCGAAGCCCTCGACCTCTGCCGCGCCCTCATCCGCTGCCCCTCGGTGACGCCTTCCGACGCTGGCGCGCTGGGGCTGATCGAGCGGGTGCTGGGCGAGGCGGGGTTCGAGACCCATCGGGTGAGCTTCTCGCAGGAGGGCTATCCCGACACGCCAAATCTTTACGCCCGCATCGGCACGGGTTCGCCCTGCCTGCTCTTCGCCGGCCATACGGATGTGGTGCCGCCCGGCGACGCAGCCGCCTGGCGCTTCGATCCCTTCTCCGCCGAAATTGCGGAGGGCATGGTCTGGGGGCGCGGCGCGACCGACATGAAGGGCGGCGTCGCCGCCTCCATCGCGGCCTCGCTGGCGCATATCCGCACCCATGGCATGGACAAGGGCTCCATCGCCTTCCTCATCACCGGCGACGAGGAAGGCCCCGCCGTCAACGGCACGGTGAAGCTGCTCGACTGGGCGCAGGCGCGCGGCGAGCGGTTCGACCATTGCATTCTGGGCGAGCCCACCAATCCCGACGCGCTCGGCGACATGATCAAGATCGGCCGCCGGGGCTCCCTCTCGGGCCGCCTGACCATTCAGGGCAAGCAGGGCCATGTGGGCTATCCGCTGCTGGCGGACAATCCCGTGCATCACATGCTGCGCCTCTGCGCCGCCCTGCTGGCCGCGCCCCTCGATGGCGGGACAGATCATTTCGACCCGTCCAATCTCGAAATCACCACGCTCGACGTCGGCAATCCGGCGGTGAACGTCATCCCCGCGCAGGCGAAGGCCGCCTTCAATATCCGCTTCAACGATCTATGGACCCCCGCCACGCTGGAGGCCGAGCTGCGCGCGCGCCTCGCCGCCGTCGCTGGCGCGGCCCATTACACGCTGGAGATGGCGCCGACCAACGCTCACGCCTTCCTCACCCAGCCCGGCCCCTTCGTGGACATGGTGGCCCGCGCCATCGCGGCGGAGACCGGCCGCAGCCCCGCGCTCTCCACCACCGGCGGCACGTCCGATGCGCGCTTCATCAAGAATGTCTGCCCCGTGGTCGAATTCGGCCTCATCGGCAAGACCATGCATGCGGTGGACGAGCGCATCGCAGTGGCGGACCTCGACGCCCTGACGGCGATCTATGGGCGGGTGCTGGCGGACTATTTCGCCGGTTGATCAGTCGGCCCCTTGCAGCCCCCCGCGCCAAAGCCGTATCAAGGGTGCAAAGGGGAGGCGGTCATCAACTTTCGGCAGCTGTCATATTTCATCAAGGTGGTCGAAGCCGGCAACATGACGGCCGCCGCCGAGCAGCTGAACGTCGCCCAGCCCGCCCTTGGCGTGCAGATCCGTCAGCTGGAAAGCGAGCTGGGGCTCGATCTGCTCGTGCGCCATTCGCGCGGGGTGACGCCCACCGAAGCGGGCAAGCTGTTGTTCGAGCGCGCGCGGCGCATCCTCGCCGATGTGGAGGCCACCCAGCGGGAGTTGCAGGCCTTCACCACGCCGCGCATCGACCATGTGGTGCTTGGCGTGCCGCCCAGCCTCATGCTGCTGCTGGGGCCTGACATCCTGATCGAGGCCCGGCGCCAGTTGCCGGGCGTGTCCTTCAGTCTGGTGGAGGAGCGCAGCGTGGTGCTGCTCGACGCCATTGATCGCGGGCAGATCGACGTGGCCTTCTCGTGGAACGTGCCCGAACGCGCCGATCTCCAGCGAACGGCCCTGCTGGAGGAAGACCTGCTGCTGGTGACGAGCGCCGATGCGGTGGTTGAGCCCGGCCCCGTCAGTTTCGCGCAGGCGCTCAATTATGAACTGGTCATCGCCGGGGAGCGCGGCGTCATCCGCAACATCGTGCAGGCGGAGGCGCGCCGCCTCGGCCTCACCATGCGCCTCGCCTATGAGGTCCACTCCATCTCGTCCATGAAGGCGCTCATCGGGCGTAGCGGCGGGGCGACCATCATGCCCTATTCGCTCGCCCCGCGAGAGATCGATAGCGGCGATCTGGTCGCCCGGCGCATCGAGCGCCCAAGCGTCACCCGCACCCTCTATCTGGTGCGCCCGCTCAAGCGGGCGGGATTTTCCCGCGAGGCGGAGGTGCTGGCCTTTCTCGACGGTCTTGGCGCGCGCAGCCTCGCGGCCATGGAGCCCTATGCGCGGCCCTTGCGCTGACCCATTTCATTGTGCGGCGCACAGTTCGAAAAGCTTTGGTCTGCCCCAACGAATATGTCTTGGACGACGGTCGCGCTTTTCCTTAGATCATTAAGCACAGGGCGCGCGCTACTCGCGCGGCGCCCTGATTTCATCTCCGGGAGGATCACCGCTCATGGCCGAGCAGTTCGTGGGAAAGGCGTCCGAGTTCAAGGATGGCGATCGTCAGATCGTTCGCATCGGCGAACAAGAGATCGGCATTTTCAAACATGAAGGCGAATTCTACGCCTACAGCAACTTCTGCCTGCATCAGGGCGGACCGGCCTGCGAGGGCCTGACCATCGCCCGCGTCGAGGAGCGCCTGCGCCCCGACAAGACCTCGATGGGTCTGCATTTCACCAATGACATGAACTTCGTCTGTCCGTGGCATGGCTACGAATATGACATGAAGACCGGCGAGCATGTGTCCAACCGCAAGCTCAAGCTGCGGAAATACGAGATCGTGCAGAAGGGAAACGACGTCTATGTCGTCGCCTAAGTCTGCAAAGTCGCCCAAGGCGACGACGTCTGCCAAAGCAGGCAAGGCGGTGGTGAAGTCCGCCGCCGCTCCCCGTTCCAAGGCCGCCGATGGCGAGGTCTTTGCGGGCGAGGACAAGGTGAATTTTGTGAAGGCCATATGGGAAGGCGTCCCCTCGAAAGAGGCGAAGACGTCCGGTGGCTCCAAGTCAAGGGTGGAAGAAACGAAGAAGGGCAAATCCGGCAAGGACAAGCCCAAGGCGGACAAAGCCAAGGCGGACAAGGCCAAGGCGGACAAGGCCAAGGTGGGCAAGGCCAAGTCTGGAAAGTCCGGGTCGGACGCTGCGCCCAAGGTCGAGATCTTGCGCAAGATGTCGGCCCCCGTGCGCGTTGAAGCGCGTCAGACGCCGGAGTCGGATGCGGCTCTGGCGCTGGTCGCCACGCTGGAAGCGAAGTTCGACGCTGGCGAGCTGGATGTCCTGACGCCTGAAGCCACGCAGGCCCTCGTGGGCGTGATTTGCCGGATCTACGGCGCCAATCAAGAGAGCGGGAACAAATATTCCCTGCTGTCCGGGCGGGCCGCCATTTCCGGAACCGATGCGATGATCACCTGCAGCGCCCTGCTCAAGGCGGTGGATTTGCAGGTGTTCGAACTGGGTATGTGGCAGAGCTGGTCGGGCATCTGACCGCAGCCTTAGAGAACAAGCAGGAGGGATGCACTCATGGACCTCATTTCAGATCGTGGCCGCCGCGTTCAGGTTGAAGAGCTGAACACAACCAAGCTCCTCGCCCACGCCGCCAAGCAGACGCGCGACCGCAAGTTCGACGACGTGCTCATCGTCGACGTCGACGCGCATCACTACGAGAACGAGAACTTCGGCGAAATTCTCCCCTTCATGGAGAACGAGGTTCTCAAGCAGCTCGTGCTCTCCGCCCGCGCCAAGGCCGGTCGCGGCAGCGTGTTGCCCTCGACGCCCGGCTTCCAGGACATGGGCGGCCGCGTGACGCGCTATCCGCTGCGCTCCACCGAGAAGACCGATCCGAGCCGCCTGCGCGACGCGCAATTGGGCGAGCGCTGGATGGACGCCATGGGCGTCGATTATTCCTGCCTGTTCCCCACGGGCATGCTCAACGTCGGCCTGCATCCCCAGAAGGAGATGGAGTTCGAACTGTGCTGGGCCTACAACCGTTGGGTCACCGAAGTGGCGTTGCCGCAGACCGATGGCCGCATGTTCACGCAGCTGTCGCTTCCCTTCGGCGATCCCGAAGGCTCGCTGCGCTGCGTCGAGACCTTCGGTCACCGCAAGGGCGTCGGCGGCTGGATGGTCACCACCGTGCGTCCCAAGATGCCCGTCTATGACAACGCCTATATGCCGGTCTATCGCGCCATCGAAGAGCGCGGCCAGACCTTGGCCTTCCACTCGGGTCCGTCATGGGGCGACCACACGTTCCAGAGCTGCAACCGCTTCATCTCGGCCCATGCGCTCGGCTTCTCCTGGTACAACATTCTGCATCTCACGAACTGGGTCGTGAACGGCATGAACGAGCGCTTCCCCAAGCTGCCCGTTCTGTGGATCGAAGCTGGTCTGGCCTGGATCCCCTTCGTCATGCAGCGCATCGACCACGAGTTCATGTTGCGTCCGTCGGAATGCCCGCTGCTGAAGCGCAAGCCCTCCGAATATATGCGCGAGATGTTCTATTCCTCGCAGCCCATGGAAATTCAGGACATGGACGCGCTGGAATGCACCTTCCGCATGATCGACGCGGAAAACTCGCTGCTCTACGCCTCCGACTATCCCCACTGGGATTTCGATCTGCCCTCCACGATCTGGGATCTGCCCTTCCTCACGGACAAGGCGCGTCACAACATCCTTGGCGGCACGGCGCACAAGCTCTTCAAGCTGCCGCCCCGCAATGAGGCGCAGAAGGCCAATCTCATCAAATACGGCAACTACGTCGAGTGCTGATTTTGCGCTCGCGTCAGGATTAAAAGCGGGCGGCCCCACAAGGGTCGCCCAATTTCATTCAGGGAGGTTTTCATGGGTCGCGCAGCGCGTTTGATCCTGGCTGTCGCCGCTCTTGCCGCGTGCAGCGCAGCGCAGGCGCAGGATGTGGCGTCGTTCTACAAGGGCAAGACCGTGTCGGTGGTGATCGCCTCCGCGCCGGGCGGCGGCTTTGACACTTACGGGCGGCTCGTGGCGCGGCATCTGGGCGCGCATATTCCCGGCAATCCGACCGTCATTCCGCAAAACATGCCCGGCGCTGCGGGCGCTACGGCGGCCTATTACGTCACCGCCGTCGCGCCGAAAGACGGGACGGTGCTGGGCGCCATTCATCCCGGCAACATCATCGAGCCCGTGCTCGGCGACAAGCGCAAGGTGCGCTACGATCCCGCCGCCTTCCAATATATCGGCAACGCCAATCCGGACGTCTATGTCTGTGTAGTGCGCACCGACGCGCCGGCGACGACATTTGAAGAGGCGCGCAAAACGGAGCTTGTGATGGGCTCTGGCGGCGAGGCCGCTTCGACGCGCGACTTTCCCCTCTTGCTGAACGCCGTCCTGGGCGTCAAGTTCAAGGTGGTTCTGGGCTATTCAGGTAATCGCGACGTGCAGCTCGCCATCGAGAAGGGCGAGATTCATGGCCAATGCGGCGCCGCCTGGTCGAGCGTGCTGGCCACACATCCCGATTGGTTCGCCAGCGGGCTGGTGAAAGTGCTGGTGCAGGAAGCCTCCGTCGGCGACCCGGAGTTGGACAAACTTGGGGCGCCGAAGTCCGTGGATTTCGCGCGCACGGCCGCCGAGCGGCAGGTGCTGGATCTCGTCTATAGTCAGGAGCAGTTTGGGCGGCCCTATATCATGGCGCCGGAAGTCCCGGCGGAGCGCGTCGCGGCCATGCGCAAGGCCTTCATGGACACCTTCCGCGATCCCGTCTTTCTGGCGGATGCGAAGAAGATGAATCTGGATGTTGACCCGATGTCGGGCGAGGATCTGCAAGCGCTCGTGCGCAAGGTCTTCGAGACGCCGCCCGATGTGGCGGAGCGCGCCAAGGCGGCGACGGCGGGGCAGTAGGTTTTTGGGCAGTCGGCAGTCGGCAGTAGTTTTTTCCGACTGCCTCAAACCCCATCCACACCCGCCAGAAACTCCAGACACAGCGCGTTGAACTCCGCCGCGCATTCGATATTCCCCATATGCCCGGCATTCTCGAACACATGTAGGCGCGCGTTGGGGATCTTCGGCACAAAGCCGTCGGTGTAGCCGGGGTTGCGCAGCGGATCGAGCCTGCCCGCGATGACCAGCGCGGGCACGCGGATGTTGGAATAGTCGATGGCGTTGCGCTCGGCGCGGGCATTCTCGTCCTTCGGGAAGGGCGCCTTGAAACGGGCGACGGCGGTGGCTTCCCAGGCGCCGGGCACGCGGCTCCATGTCCAGCGGCGCTCGATATAGGCCTCGTCCGCCGCCCATTTGGGATCAACGAACATCACCTCGACGATGCGTCGCATATGTTCCTTGGTGCCGTCATAGGTGTTGAGCACCTTGCGCGCCTCATTGTCGGGGGCGTCGCCGCCGCCCGAGCAACAGGTGACGCTGGCGATCGGCCAGTCGGGCTGTTTGCGCGCGGCCACCGTCAGGCAAAGGCCGCCCGACATGGAGCTGCCCATCACATGCACGCGGCTCACGCACATGGCTTCGATGAAGCGGCGGATGTGGGTGATGCGCTTGTTGAACTGGCCGTTGAAGTCGAAGATCTTGTCGGTCAGGCCAAAACCCAGATGGTCCGGCGCCAGCACATGATAATGCTGCGCAAGCGCCGGAATGTTATGTTCCCAGGAGGTTTCCGCGCAGCCGCCGAACTCCGCCGAATGCAGCAGGAGGACGCTCGGTCTGGCGCCCTTGTGCTCGACGCCAGCCTCGAAATAATGGGTGGTGACGTCGTCGATGGAGATCGTGCGGCCTTGCATGGGCGACCCTATTCGGCTGCGATGGGCAGATCGAGCGGCTTGGTGCCAGCCAGATCCTTGATCGCGGGATAGACGTCCTTGGCGAAGAGGCGGATGTTCTTGGCGGTGCGCTCGTGATCGAGGAAGCCCGCCTGCATCATCATCAGCAGATGATCGAAGCCGCCGACCAGATCATAGAACCGCTTGATCTGCGCGATCACCTGATCGGGCGTGCCATACATGACCACGCCCTGCTCGCGCTGGAATTCCAGCGTCTGCGCGCGCATGGCGTCCGTGCGGCCTGCGTAAGTGCCTTGCAGCGCCTTCACGTTGAACTCCACCGGCACATAGCCGGGCGGGTTGCGATACTGCGGCTCTGTCTTGGCGGCCATGTACCAGAGCAACTCCTTCATGCCAGCTTCCGCTTCCGCTTCGGTGTCGGCCACATAGACGAGCGGCATGAAGGCGGTGCCGCCGCCGCCGGGCTGGCCGTTGAGGCGATAGGAGCCGCGATAAGCGTCGAACAGCTGGCGCACCTTCTCATAGGGCTGCAGGAAGGTCGCGAAGACGAAGCCGCGCGCGGCGGCGCGCGAGATGCCCGCGAAATCGCTGGAGCCCGTCAGCCAGATCGGCGGATGGGGATCCTGATAGGGGCGCGGCCAGATGTTGACGGCGCGGCGCTGGGTGAACTTGCCTTCGAAGTTGAAGGGCTCGTCATGGCTGGTCCAGGCCTTCTGGATCAGGTCGATGCCTTCCCACAGACGCTCGACGGTCTGGGTGGGGTTGGTGTTGGCCGCAAAGATCTCGTAAGGCACGCCGCGCACGAAGCCTGCGCTCAGACGGCCGCGCGAGATGCAGTCGATCATCGCCATTTCTTCGGCGATGCGCAGCGGGTCGCCACGGTTGGCGACGGGATTGCCGAGAATGCAGATCTCGCCCTTCTGGGTCTGGCGCGCGAGGATGGCGAGCGACAGGGGCGCGGCCACATCGAGGCAAGTGGCGGTCTGATGATGCTCGTTGACCATCATGTTGAGGCCCGCGTCGTCGGCGATCATATATTCGTCGAGATAGCGATTATAGAGATCAGCGCCGATCTTGGGATCGAAGTGCTTGCTCTCCAGCGACACGCGCATGGTGGACAGCGTGTCGAGCGGCGGCAGATGCGGGTAGGGCATCTCGGTGAAGTACCAGGCCTTCATGTCCTGCTCCTTTGGTTTGTCGCGCTCAGGCGAGGAAGGTGTTGACGATCTGCGCCACGGCGGCGGGCTGCTCGATCTGCGGATAGTGACCGGCCTTGGGCACGGTGACGAAGGATGCGCCGGGGACATGCGCGCTATAGGCCTTGCCATAAGCGGTCGAGGTCACGCCGTCGTTCTCGCCCCAGATGAACTGGGTGGGAACATTGATCCGCGAGAGGCGGATCTTCAGCTTGGGATTGTGCATATAAGGATCCCAGCAGAAGCGCGCGAAGCTCTCGAGGTTGCGCGCCACGATGCTGACATCCTCCTCGGGGCTGCTGGAATAGTCGCGCTTGCCAAAGTCGGTGTCGTAATATTTCAGCTCGGCGACCTTGGTGGGATGCAGGGTCCAGATGTCCTGGATGTCGCGGTCGTAGGGGCCGCCGATCTTCACGCCGAAGGGGTTCACCATCACCAGTTTCGAGATGAAGCTGTCGTCCTTCACCGCCATTTCGGCCGCGATCCAGCCGCCCAGCGAAAGGCCGAGCACGGGGATGTTCTTGAGCCCCAGCTTCTCGACGAGGTCGAGATAGATATAGGAAATGTCGTCGGGGCTGCTGATCCAGTCCGGGCGATCAGACTTGCCGAAGCCCGGCGCCTGCGGGATGATGAGCTCATGCGTCTTCGCCAGATCGGCGATGAAGGGCGACGTGCGCTCGAAAGCGGCTTCCTCGCTCAGAAGCACGAGAAGCGGGCTGCCCGAGCCCATGCGCTCGACCTCGATCTTCATGCCTTGGATCGTCAGAAACTCGGACATAATCTCCATCCCGTTTTATGGGCCAGCGCATCCGCAACAGCGGAGCCGATCCTGTTCCTCGCAGTGGTAGGCAAGCGGCGGGACCGGTCAAGGCCTCCCCATGGGCGAGCGGCGAAGGAGTATTCATTTTCGGCAATAACCTGCGCTATGATGCAAAAATCGCAAACCGGAAGGGTCCGGGACAAGGGAAAAGCGCAGCCGCATGGAGCCCGTCCTCACCATCGACAAGCTTGGGCTGACGAACTGGATCGCCACCGGCTCCAGTCCTGACAGCCGCCACGCGCATTTCGTGGCGGCCGATCTGCCAGCCGCCCGCCAGCGCATTCTGGAGGTGAGCCAGGGCAAGTGCCGGTTCACGGTGTCGGAGTCCGGCCCATTCCTGCAATTTCGCGAGGCCCATGCCCACGCGGGCCAGCTGGCGGTGAAGTTCTTCAGCTGGGACTGCTTTGGCAAATGCGAAACCTCGGTCACGCGCGCGGCCAGCCATCATGTGAATCTGCATATCCCCCTGAAGGGCTCTTTCGAGGCGCGGCAGGGCGGTCAGGCGGTCACGGTGCGGCCGGGCGAGTTGTTGATGGTCTCCTCGCCCGGCATGATCCGGCGGCGCTGGGAAGGGCCTTGCGACCTGCTGAATGTGGTGATCGGGCGCAAGGCGGCGGCTTCGGTCTTCGCCCAGTTGCCGGACGCCAGCGGCCTGCTCAGCCTGCCTCTGGTGACGCTCGACATGAACGAGCATCTCACCTTGTCCCATTTCATCGAAACCATCGTGCAGGATCTGGGGCGGGCCCAGCCCGCGCTCTCGACGCCTGACGCGATCCCGCATGTGGAGCGCTTGTTGCTGACGCTGCTGGCGCAGGCGCTGCGGGGCGCGGACAGCCAGACGCAGCGGCGCGAGCCCGCCTCCGTGGCGCCCTGGTACGTGCGCCGGGCCGAGGACTATCTTCGCGACAACTACATGAAGAAGATCAGCATGAAGGAGCTGGCGGCGGTCTGCGGCGTGAGCGTGCGCACGCTGCACTACGGCTTCGGCAAGTTCCGCGACCATTCGCCCGCCGAGCGACTGCGCGCGATTCGCCTGATGCAGGCGCGCCACGCGCTGATCGAGGCGCGCATCAGCGGCAACAAGGTCGCAGACGTCGCGCGCCTGTCAGGCTACGAAAACAAGAGCCAGTTTTCGCGTGATTACAAGGCCTGTTTCCATGAGAGTCCAACCGCGACGCTCCGCGCCGCGTTTGGGTAGCGGCGTCAGGCCTTGTCGTCGCCGAACGGCTGCTGGCCCACCAGATGGATGCCATAGCCCTCAAGCCCCACCACCTTGTGCTGGGAATTGGTCAACAGAACCATGTTATGGACCCCGAGATCCTGGAGGATCTGCGCGCCGATGCCATATTGGCGCAGGTCGGCAACAGGGGTGCTCATGGGATGGCCCTGACGCTCCTTGATGAAGCGGCTGAGGGTCGTCTGGGTCGGTTCGCGGATCACCACGACGACGCCGCGATCCTTCTGCGCGATGAACTTCAACGCGGATTCGAGCTCGCCCGCCCGCGAGCGCGCCTCGCCCCGGAAGAAGATGCTCGCCGTCTCGTCGCCAAGGCTGTCGGCCAGCAGATTATGCTGGTGCATGCGCACATAGACAGGCTCTTCCCCGGTCACGTCGCCGCGCACGATGGCCAGATGCTCCGCATAGGTGACCTTGTTGGCGTAGACATGCACGTCGAAGGATCCGCCAAAGCGGCTTTCGATCTTCGAGGAGGCGACCAGTTCGATCAGCTTCTCGGTGCGGCGGCGATAGGCGATGAGATCGGCGATGGTCGCGATCTTCAAGCCATGTTCCTGCGCGAAGAGCATCAGATCCGGCAGGCGGGCCATGGTGCCGTCATCGTTCATGATTTCGCAGATCACGCCCGATGGGTTCAGCCCCGCCAGACGCGACACGTCCACCGCAGCCTCGGTATGCCCGGCGCGCACGAGCACGCCGCCGTCCTGGGCGATCAGGGGGAAGATATGGCCAGGCGAGACGATGTCCTCGCGGCCACGGTCGCCGTTGATCGCCACCGCGATGGTGTGGGCGCGGTCGGCGGCCGAAATGCCGGTGGTGACGCCCTCGCGGGCCTCGATGGAGACGGTGAAGGCCGTCTGGTGCTGGGCCTGATTGTTCTGGGCCATGGGCTGGAGGCCCAGCTCCTCGACCCGGTGCCGGGTCATGGAGAGGCAGATGAGCCCGCGTCCATGCTTGGCCATGAAGTTCACGATTTCGGGGCTGGCCTTCTCGGCGGGAATGACCAGATCGCCTTCATTCTCGCGACCCTCGTCGTCCACCAGAATGAACATGCGGCCCTGGCGCGCATCCTCGATCACCTCTTCGATGGTCGACAGGCGGAACGTGTTTGCTTCGGACATCATGTCTTTCCTGCACCATCTCCGGCCGGCGGCGAAGATTTCGGGGCGCGGGGAGACTTTTCTGAAGGTGACTTTGTAGTGAATGAAGCAGGCGGGTCAAGAGCCAGAGCATGGCGGCGCGCCGCCCGCATCGCGGCGCAGCCGGTTCCCCGGCGGGTTGACGGCTCGGGCCGACCCTGTAAGAACCTGCGCCATGACAGGGGAAAACGATGCCGGCTCCAAGGGCTGGCGCATTTTCGGAGGACCGCCATGCGTGCAGTGCTGCGCCTTTTCGCCGCGACTTTCCTGAGCGCCGCCGTCGCCTCCGGGGCGCGGGCGGACGCCGTGGAAGATTTCTACCGCGGCAAGCAGATCGACATGATCATCGGCTATTCGCCGGGCGGCACCTATGACCTTTACGCCCGCCTCGTGGCCCGGTTTCTGGGCGATTACATCCCCGGCAAGCCGCGCGTCATCCCGCGCAACATGCCGGGCGCCGGCAGCCGTCTCGCCGCGAACTGGATCTATAATCTTGGCCCCAAGGACGGCACAGTGATCGGCACCGGCGATCAGTCGCTGGCGGTCGAGCAAGCCATGGGCGACAAGGCCCTGACCATCGACGTGAGCAAGTTCCAGTACATTGGCAACCCCGCCGCCGAAAACAACACGACGGCCGCCTGGTACACGAGCGGCCTCAAGACCCTCGATGACGCGAAAGTGAAGGAAGTGCCGACAGGAGCCACCGGCGGCAGCACCTCTTCGCAATATCCCAAAGCCATGAACGCGCTGCTGGGCACGAAATTCAAGATCATCACCGGCTATCCCGGCGGCAACGACGTCAGCCTCGCGCTCGAAAAGGGCGAAGTGGCCGTGCGCGGCTCCAACGCCTGGGGCGCCTGGAAGGCCACGCGGCCCGATTGGCTGCGGGACAAGAAAATCACCATTCTCGTTCAGATCGGCCTGA
Source organism: uncultured Hyphomicrobiales bacterium (assembly GCA_903902915.1). Taxonomy (GTDB): domain Bacteria; phylum Pseudomonadota; class Alphaproteobacteria; order Rhizobiales; family Beijerinckiaceae; genus Terripilifer. Next base: position 34,889 of record CAIUWR010000005.1, read on the forward strand.
AGAAGGCGCCCGACCTGCCGGACGTTCCCCTGCTCATGGATCTGGCGAAGAACGACGAAGACCGCGCGGTGCTGAAGCTGCTTTCCGCCTCCGTCACGATCGGGCGTCCGCTGTTTGTGGCGCCCGGCGTGCCCGCCGAGCGTGTGCGCGCCTTGCGCGACGCCTTTGACCGCATGGTGAAGGATCCGGTGTTTCTCGAGGCCGCCGCCAGAGAGAATTTCGAGATCAACGCCGTGTCGGGCGAAGAGATGCAGAAGATCGTCGCCGACATCATCGCGACGCCGAAATCAATCGCGGATCGCCTCACGCAGATCATCGGCGGCGTCGAGCAGAACACAGGCCCCCAATGAGCGAGATCGTGAACCGCCGCAGTCTCCTCGCCGCCGCGCTGGGCCTCGCAGCCTGCGCCGCGCCCGCCCAAGCGCAGGGCGTGGCGGATTTCTACAAGGGCCGCACGGTCGAATTGCTTGTCGGCTACACGTCGGGCGGGGGCTACGACACCTATGGCCGCCTCGTGTCGCGGCATCTGGGGCCGTTCATCCCCGGCAATCCAAATATCGTCGTGCGCAATGTGCCGGGCGGGGGCGGGCGCGTGCTCATGGGCCAAATGATGAATGTGGCCCCCAAGGACGGCTCCGTGCTGGCGACCGCCGATCAATCCCTGCCGCTGGCGCAGGCCATGCGCGATCCTGGCATTCTGTTCGACTCCAAGGCTTTCAACTGGATCGGCAATCCCGCCGCCGACAATAATACGGTGGTGACCTGGCGTACGACGGGCGTGACCTCGATGGAGGAAGCGCGCCGCAAAGAGGTGGTGGTCGCCTCCACGGGACCGAACACGTCGTCGCAAATTCCCTATGCGATGAACGCCACCCTGGGCACGAAGTTCAAGATCGTCAGCGGCTATCCCGGCGGCAATGAAATGAACCTGTCGATGGAGAATGGCGAGACCGGCGCGCGCGGCTCCAACCCATGGTCCACATGGAAAGCCACCAAGCCGGACTGGATCCGCGACAAGAAGATCAACATCATTGCGCAGGTGGGTCTGACCCGCGCGCCTGACTTGCCGGATGTGCCGCTCATCACGGAATTGGCCGCCAATGAAGAGGACCGCGCGGCGCTGCGCCTGCTCTCAGCGCCCGCCGCCGTGGGGCGGCCCTATTTCACCACGCCGGGCGTGCCTGCGGAGCGCGTGAAGGCCCTGCGCGAGGCTTTCACCGCCATGGAGAAAGACCCGGCCTTTCTCGACGACGCAAAAAACCTCGGCCTCGAAATCAATCCGGTGTCTGGCGAAGAGTTGCAGAAGATCGTCAGCGACATCGTCGATACGCCGCAAAAGATCGCGGATCGGCTGAACCAGATCATCGCGCCGCCGGACGGCTCGAAATAATCGGAAGACATGACGATGATGCGCAGAGTTTCGTTCAGCCTCGCCGTCGCGCTCGCCTTGTGCGCGCCCGCGCAGGCGCAGCAATCTGTGGAGAGTTTCTACAAGGGCAAGACGATTGATTTCTACATCGGCTTCTCGCCGGGCGGCGGCTATGACTTTTATGCGCGTCTGCTCGCGCGGTTTCTGGGCGAGCATATTCCCGGCAAGCCCAATATCATCGCCAAGAACATGGCGGGCGGGGGCAGCCGCACGGCGGCGAGCTTCATGTATAGCGTGGCGCCCAAGGATGGCACGGCGCTGGCGACGGTGGATCAATCGACGCCTGTGCAACAGGCCGTGGGCGATCCCACCATCAAGTTCGACACTGCGAAATTCAACTTCATCGGCAATCCCGTGGTCGACAACAATGTGGTCGTGGCCTGGCATACGTCCGGTGTGAAGACGATCGAGGACGCGACGAAGAAAGAATATGCGATTGGCGCGACCGGCTACAACACATCGGCGCAATATCCGCAGGCGATGAACATCGTCGTCGGCACGAAGTTCAAGATCATTCTGGGCTATCCTGGCGCCAATGAAATCAACCTCGCCATGGAGAATGGCGAGCTGGCGGGACGCGGCAGCAATTCATGGGCGTCCTACAAGGGCACTAGGCCTGACTGGATCCGCGACAAGAAGATCAATGTGCTGGTGCAGATCGGCTTGCAAAAGGCGAAAGACCTGCCCGACGTGCCGCTGCTGATGGATCTTGCGACAAACGACGAGGATCGCGCTGCGCTGAAGCTGCTCTCCGCGCCGCCGGACATCGGCCGTCCGGTCTTCGCGCCGCCCGGCGTGCCTGCGGAGCGGGTGAAGGCGCTGCGCGACGCCTTCGACGCCACCATGAAAGACCCAGCTTTTCTGGAAGCGGCCCAACGCGAAGGGCTCGATATCGACCCGGTCTCCGGCGAACAATTGCAGAAGGTCGTGAACGACATTCTGGCCGCGCCGCAAGCGGTGCGCGACCGTCTGGCGACGCTCATCGAGGTGAGCCAGCTGGGCGGCGGCAAATAGCCAGCGTCACAGATACCAGTTCGGCTTGCGCTTCTCCTTGAAGGCGGCGATCCCCTCGTCGGCTTCAGGGCTGCGCGCATGGCGCGCGTCGCGGACCGCAGGATCAAACAGCATCGACAGCGGCGGCGCGGCGAAATCCGCCACCCGCGCTTTCAACGTCGCGATGGCGCCGGGCGCGCCATGCAGCAAGGCGTCGATGAGCGTCTCCAAGCGCGCCTCCATTTCGGCGGCAGGCGCAATCTCGCTGGCGAGGCCGAGGCGGTGGGCTTCCTGCGCCACGATGCGCTCGCCCGAATAACCATAGCGGCGAAAGGCGCGAAGGCCGATGGCGCGCACGAAAAGCCCCGCCAGCGTCACCGAAGGCGCCATGCCCAGCCGCGCTTCGGGAATGGTGAAGAAAGCCTCGGGCGTCGCCATGATGATGTCGCAGCAGGCGGCCACCGCCATGCCGCCGCCCGCCGCCGCGCCTTGCACCACGGCGATGGTGGGCTTTGGCGTGCGCTCGATGGCCTCCAGCATGGTGGCGAGCGTGAAGCGCGGCTCGCCCTCGCCGCGCCCGCCCACATCCGCCCCCGCGCAAAAATGCTTGCCCGCGCCCCGCAGCACGATCACCCGCACATGGTCGTCCGCGCCAAGCTCCTGCATGCAGGCGCCCAATTCGTCGATGAGCGCCGGGTTCATGGCGTTGCCCCGCTCTGGCCTGTTCAGCGTGACGCTTGCGACGCCGCGCGGGCCGCGCGCGCAGATGATGGTCTGGTAAGTCATGTGTCCTCCCACGCCGCGCGGTTCGCCTCCGCAGCTTCCGCGCAGACTTAAACGGAACGGCGTCGCGCGCAAGGCCGTTTCATCGCCTGGACGAGACAGCGGAACCTATTGCCCGGCACTGCGGTTTTTTCTTGCTCAGACCGGAGATTGCGATGCAAGGCGACACCACCTCCCCAACGGCAAGTTCGACCCAGCCCGGTCAGACCCCAACCGCCTGCGGCGCCGCTTCCGCGTCGCAGGCCGGTGAGCGCCTGCGCGACGTGCTGGACCAGCCCATTTCGACGAGCGCGGATTTCATCGAGCAGATCGCTCGATCCGCGCGCGTCATTGCGGACAATCTTGAAGGCGGCGCGCCGCAACTGGCCCAGATGGTGCGCAGGGCCTCGGGAAGCGCCGAGAGCTTTTCCCATGACATCCGCGACAAGTCCGTTCAGGAAATCGTGGAAGTGACGCAGGACTTCGCGCGCCGCCAGCCAGCTCTCTTCGTCGGCGCCGCGGCGACGGCGGGCTTCCTGCTGGCGCGGTTCCTCAAGGCGGGCGTCAGCGCCTCCACGCAACAGACCCGTTCCACGCTGGAGCCTGCCGCAGCGCCGACCTCGGCCGCCACCCCCCGGCAAAGCGCGGGAGCCTATCATGACGCATGAAACTTACGGGCGCGTGTCGGCCACAAGCCTCATCGCCGACACGTTCAACGATCTGTCGGATCTTCTGCGCAAGGAGATGCGGCTGGCGAGCGCCGAAATGTCCAATGCGGTGACGACGGGCATTCGCGCCAGCGTGATGATGGCGGTGGGCGGCGCCTTCCTGCTCATGGCGCTGCTGCTTGCGCTGGGCGGACTCGTGCTGGTGCTGGCCCTGTATGGGTTTCCGTTGCATGTGGCGAGTTTCATCGTCGCTGGCGGGCTCGCGGTCGTCGGGCTGATTTTGGTTTTCTATGCGCGTGCGCAAATGCGCGCCGACAAACTGGCGCCCGCCCGCAGCGCCAGCCAGCTTCGTGAAGCCCTTCAGACAGCCAGGGAGCATATGAAATGACTCATGACGAGCGTGATGAAGGGGCGTCGACAGGATTCGCTCTGGCGGACTTCCGGTACTGTAACCTGATGTCTGGAAATTCGTTTGCGAGTGACGGTCAAGAACCCCTGCCGGGACTAGCCCGAGCAGGGGTTGCCCATTCTGGTATTTCATGGAGTTGCAACACAACCATGGAGACGAATGAATGGACAAG
>CAIUWR010000006.1 GCA_903902915.1 uncultured Hyphomicrobiales bacterium
CCCTGACCTTCTCTATGGTGTCTTTTATGGGGAGCGTGCGGCCACGTTTTGTCGTTTCAACACGACCATCGTTATCGGTTTGAGACGCTTTGAGCATGGAAAAGTTGTATAGTCTTTTCTATACAACGTCAATCGAAAAAAGCGCAACGAAAACAAGCGCTTAGTTGCCTAAGCGCTCAAAGATACCAGTTTTACGAATGAGGTGCTCTACCAGCTGAGCTAAAGCGGCGCTGCGCGGCCATCACGAGACAGCTGCGCGGATGATGGTTCATAGCCATTGCGCCGCGCCAATGCAAGCAGCAGGACTGGCCGCAGGCGCGGCTTTTTCGGCTGGCGTGCAAACTTCCAAGGCGAGACTCAGTTGCGCGGCGCGTCGGGGCCCGGATCGTCGGGGGCTACGATCAGGGGGAGGAGCTCCGCCCGACGCGGGGGCTCCGCCTTCGCCGCGCGGCGGATGGCGGCGAGCCGGTTCAAAGCATCGTCCTGCGGAAGCGATTCCTGAGCGGGCGCCGACGAGAGGGATTGCTCGACCAGATTTGCGGGTTCATCCCCAACGGCCTCCGCGAGAGGCTCCACAGGGACATGCAAGGATGTCTCGATCACCGCCTGCGGGCCTGCTGGCGCCAGCGCGGGGGCGGGCTCTGCGGGCGCAGGCTCCGTCGGCGCGCTCAGGCGTTCCGCAGGCGCCTGCCAGCGCAAGGCGTCCAGCTTGCCGGTGACGGGCGAAACGGGCGACCAGACGTCGCAGGCCACGCCATCCGCCACCCAGGCCTTGTCGCGCGGGGCGCGTGAGGCGCGCGCCAGCCATTCGCGCACTTTGCCTTCCGCGCCGCCGTCCAGTTCTTCGAGATCGGCCATCAACAGACACATGCGTGCGGTGGGGCGCGCCCCGCCCTCGATCAGGGGCTGCATCGTGAAGCGGGCGAGGGTGAAATCATGCGCCTCGAGGGCCGCGCGGGCGAGGCAGAGCGCGGATTCGGGATCCTGCGGGGCGAGGCGGGCGAGCGTTCTGGCGCGGGCGAGACGGTCCTGCGTCGAATCGCCGGGGCGCAGATCGAGATAGGCCTGCGCGAGTTCGGGATGGGGCTGCGCCTTCCAGCTCGCCTCGATGAGGCGGGACGCCTTGCGCAGATCCCCCCGCTTGCCGAGCAGGCGAGCGGCCAGGGCCGCGGCGGGCGTGAGGTCCGGCGCGACTTCCGCCGCCTCCCGCGACAGGCGCAGGGCCTCGCCCGCATCCTGTTCGGCCACATCGAGGGCGATGGCGGTTTGCAGCACCGCGCGCTGGCGGCGCGCCGTCTGCTTGTCGACGCTGCGCTGGGCGAGATTGACTTCCAGCGTGGCCAGCGCGCGAGGCCAGTCCTGCGCCGCCGCATGGTGGTCGAGCATGGCCTGTCCCGCCCAGGAGACGGGAGCGATGCGGTGGGCCTGCTCGGCGTAGCGATGGGCGCTGTCGGCGTCGCCGCGTCGGCGCGCCTCCGCATGCAGCCCCCGCAGCCCCAGCACCCGCGTCTCCGGCCTGTCGGCCATCCGGGCGAAAGCGCGCTCGGTCGCCGCGCGGTCGCCCGCCAGTTGCGCCGCCTGCGCGCGCAAAAGCAGGGTCAGGCCGTCTTCGCCCAGATGTTTCTCCGCTGCGCTGGCGGCGCGCAACGCAAGGGCGGAATCGCCCGCCCCGGCGGCCACCATGCCTCGGCTGAGCGCCTCATAGCCCTTGTTGCGCCGCCGCGCCTGCGCGGCGATCGACACGAGCGAAGGAATGCGCAGGACAAAGCGCAGCATGCCCCACAGGATGGTGAAACAGATGGCCGCCAGCAGCACGCCCAGAAGCGCCACCGCCACGGAGGTCTCATATTGCTGGCCAAGCCAGACGACGGAGACCTCGCCGGGCCGTTCCGCAACCCATGCGAATCCGGCGGCCGCCGCAGCCAGAATGAGGAGGAAAGTGAGAAGCCGGATCATGGAGCCCCTTTCGAACGGGCGAAGTCGGCGACAGCGCCGGAGGCGAGGGCCTTCACGGCCTCCTGCGCCGACGCCAGCTGGCGCGCCGCCTCGCCGAAGCTGCGCGCGGCGACCCTGGATGGTTCAGGAAGCTTGTTCCAGGCCATGAGCGCCTCGGCCACCGCGCCCCGCGCCAGCGCCGCCTCGATGCGCGCGCCAAGCGCGGCGGGATCTTCGCCGGCGGCTTCGCCCACGGGCCGCACCCGCACCACGCGGGAAGCGCCAGCTTTCAGCCGGTCGAGCCAGCCCTGGTCGCCCTGTGGCTGACCAGCGTCAAGCGCGGCCCGGCTTTCGCCCGCCCAGAGCCGGGCGAGGCTGCGCGCCGTGGGGGCGCCGGTCTTCGCCACCGCCTGCAAGGGCGCGAGTTTGGCCGCGTCGGCGCCAAGGCTGGCGGCGGCCGCGAGAGCGGACTCGAAGGGCGCGCCCTGATCGAGCGCCTCTGAGATGGATTGAGCGACGACGGCGAGGCCCACGGCGTCCGTGCGGCGGTTGATCGCCGCCACGGGGGCCTCGCGCGATTCCAGCGCGGCGATGCGCTTGTCCAGCGGTTGCAGATCCACCGGAGGCGTCGGAGCGCGGGCGTTGGCCTCGGCCGCACGATTGGCGGTCTGGAGCGCCGTCCGGGCGGATTCGCTCGCCGCCTTGGCGGCTGCATCCGCCGCGGCGACCCGGTCGGCCAGCGCACGCAACTCGGCCGAGGCGGGCGCGGGCGCAGCCACGACGACCGGCTCGCTTGGACGTGGCGCAGCTGGCCGCTGCTCCAGCGCGACGATGCGCCGCTCCAGGGCGGCCATCTGCTCGGGGGACGGCCCCGATGCAGCGCCGCGCGCCTGCAGGGCCGCGATTTCGGTGCGCAGGTCCATGACATCGCTGGATGATTCCCAGCCGCCAATGGCGCCATATAGGCCAGTGGCCAGACCCAGCGCGCCCAGCACGGCGCCCACGAGGGGCAGATTCAGGCCAGACGCGGGAGCCGAAGGCTCGGGCTTGGGGGGGTGCGCCTCGACGGCGGGCTCGGGCTCGGGCGCTGCTTCAGGTTCAGGCGCGGGAGCAGGCGCCGCCACCTCGCCTTCGATCACGGGCGGAACGCGGGCCGAACGGGGCCGCTTGCGCTTGGCCGGATCGTAAAGCGGATCAATCTCATCAGCCGCCATGAATGAAGCCTCCTGAGCGCACCGGACTTCGGGGCGCGCTCCTGCGAACAACCAGATTCGATCAGGCTACCTTATGCCCCAGCGCATCCGCGATGGCGATGGTGCGTCGGGCGACGTCGGCATGCAACCGTTCAATCATACGTCCTTCGAGAGCGATGACGCCCGCATCCTGCGCGCCAGGCTCCGCGAAGGCCGCGAGGATCTTGCGCGACCAGGCGATCTCCTCGCCGCTGGGGGAGAAAGCCGCGTTGGCGGACTGGATCTGACCCGGATGGATCAGCGTCTTGCCGTCCATGCCCAGATCCCGGCCCTGCTCGCATTCCGCCCGCAGGCCCGGCTCATCGGCGAGGTCGCCGAAGACGCCGTCGAGAATATCCACGCCATAGGCCCGCGCCGCCGCCACGCAGATGGCGAGGAAGGGCAGCATGGTGGCGCGCCCCTTCGTCAGTCGCCCGCGCGTGTCCTTCGCCAGATCGTTGACGCCCATGACCAGCGCGCAGAGGCGCGAGGCGGGATCGGCCGCCGTGCGCACGATGGAATCGGCGTTGAGGATGGCGATGGGCGTCTCCATCATGGCCCAGATGCCCAAGCTCTCGGGAGCGCCCGCGTCGCGCAAGTCCTTAGATGCGCGCATGATGTCGCCCGGCGCGCCGACCTTTGGCAGCAGCACGGCGTCGGGCCGCGCCAGCGCCATCGCGATCAGGTCGTCGTGGCCCCAGTCAGTGTTGGAACCGTTGACCCGGACCACGATTTCCCGCGCTCCATAGCCGCCCGCGCGCAGGGCTGCGGCCACCTGGGCGCGGGCCATCTCCTTGAGGGCGGGCGCCACCGCGTCCTCGAGATCGAAAATCAGCACGTCAGCGGGCAGGCTGCGGGCCTTTTCGAGCGCTCGGGCGTTGGAGCCGGGCATGTAAAGCGCGCTGCGCCTGGGGCGGATGGTCATTTCAGGGGTCCACACTTGTGCTGTGCTGCACAATACCGGCATGGAGCCCCGGTGTCATCCAGGCCGGAAGGAGGGGGTTTTTGGGCCAAGGGCGAAGCTTGAGGTTGCATGCGCCGCCCCGGGCGCTATGAGTTTCCTGCATCAGAGGACATTCCATGGAAAATCCGGACGCGCAGACACCCGACCACGAGATCTTCCCTTCAAAGTTGCTGAGCGGCTACCGCGCCTTCCTTTCCGGGCGCTTCGTCAGCGAGCAACAGCGGTTCCGCGAACTGGCGGAAGCGGGGCAAAAGCCCTCGGTCATGCTGATCGGCTGCTGCGACTCGCGCGTCTCCCCAGAAGTGATCTTCGACGCCAGCCCGGGCGAGATCTTCGTGGTGCGCAATGTGGCCAATCTCATGCCCCCCTATGCGCCCAATGACGATCTGCACGGCACCTCGGCGGCGCTGGAATTCGGCGTCATGGGCCTGCGGGTGGAGCATATCGTGGTCATGGGCCACGCCCAGTGCGGCGGCATCCGCGCCTATGCGCAAAATGACGCCGACCCCTATTCCCGCCCCCTGTCGCCGGGCGATTTCATCGGCAAATGGATGACCCTCATCGAGCCCGCCGCCAAACGCGTCGGCGCCATGGCCGAGCCCTTCGACGATTATGTGGAGCGCCTGTCCCGGGAGGCGGTCATTCAGTCCCTCGCCAATCTGCGCACCTTTCCCTGCGTGCGCATTCTCGAGCAGAAGGGACGGCTGAAGCTGCATGGCGCCTTCTTCGGCGTGGCGGACGGTCGGCTTCTGGTGCTGGACGAGGCGACGGGCCAGTTCAGCAAGGTGGCGAGCGACGAACACGCGGCCGCCTTCAGCGAACCAAGGTTCTAGGCCCATGTTCAAACGGCTTTACGCCTGGACCATCTCGCTCGCCCAAAGCCCGAAAGCGACCTGGGCGCTCGCGCTGATCGCCTTCGCGGAAAGCTCCTTTTTCCCGATACCGCCCGACGTGCTGCTGGCGCCCATGGCGCTGGCGAAACCCAAACGCGCGTTCTTCTATGCGGGCGTGTGCACCGGCGCCTCGGTGCTGGGCGGCATGCTGGGCTACGCCATCGGTCACTTGCTCTACGACACGGTGGGCCTGTGGCTGATCCAGATCTATCGCTATGGCGACAAGGTGGAGGCCCTGCAGGCCTTCTACGCGCAATGGGGCTGGGCCTTCATTCTGGTGAAAGGCGTCTCGCCGATCCCCTTCAAGCTCGTCACCATCGTCAGCGGCTTGCTGCACTATAATTTCCCGCTCTTCGTGCTGCTCTGCGCGATCACGCGCGGCGCGCGGTTCTTTCTGGTGGCGGGCGCCATGAATCTGTGGGGCGACCGGCTGCGCGATCTGCTGGAACGTTATTTCGCCGCCTTTCTGGCGATTGTGCTGGCGTCAGTCGTGGTCGGATTCTGGCTCGCGGCGCATATGTTTTAGTTTGTCTTGGTTGAAAGACGCCAACGATCAGCCTCCGCAGACCCCCACCCCGCACCCCTCCCCACAAGGGGGAGGGGACCGGCTGGCGCACCGCCTCAATCATTGAGGATTCCCGGATCGCCAGCTGCATACCCTCCCCCCTGTGGGGAGGGTCGGCCGCGCCAGCGGACGGGGTGGGGGTCTGCGCATGCTGATCGTGAGCGCCGGTCACGCTCTGAAAGGCGCCCCAATGCCCACATTCCCCCGCCCCCTCCAGACCTTAACGCCCCTGCAAACCGCGTTTGGCGTGTTCGCCATCGCCTTCGCGACCATCGCGGGCGCGTGGATATTCGAATGGGCGGGCTACCTGCCCTGCGAGCTCTGCCTGATGCAGCGCTGGGCCTATTATGTGGGCGTGCCGCTCGCCGCTCTCACGGCGCTCGCCGCCACTTATGGGCCGCGCTGGCTGGCGGGCGCCGGATTGGTGTTGCTGGGGCTTGTGTTCCTCGGCAGCATGATCTTCGGGGCCTATCACGCGGGCGTCGAATGGGGCTTCTGGCAAGGCCCCACCGGCTGCACAGGCGCGTTGACCAGGGCCGACTCCATGCAGGATTTCATGCAGCAGCTGGAGACCACCAAAGTGGTGCGCTGCGATGCGGTGGCCATCCGCATTCTGGGCCTGTCGCTGGCGGGCTGGAACGCAGTCCTCTCGGGCGCGATGGCGATGCTGGCCTTCATCGGCGCGCGCAAGGCCCTGATCTGATCAGGCGGCGGCGCGGGTTGATGAAATCTCGGTGACCAGCTGCACAAGCGTGCTGACGCAATCGCGCAAATCCTCGACCTCGTCGCGCAATGCGTCAAAGGCGGCCTCGGAGGGCGCGGCGGCGCGGGCGGCGCCTTCGGTGAGCATTTCGGCCAGATGATGCACCATCTTGACGACATCGCGCATCTGGCCTTCCAGCCGGTCGATGCGCGGGCGCATGTCCACGGAGGCCATGGTGCGGGCATGGGCGATCTCGCTCAGCCCCGCGATCTCCGCCTCGATGCGAACGAGGCGTTCTTCCAGATATTGTTCACGCATGACACGCATCCACGCACACACACTGCGGCGATGACAGCTTAAGGTGCGCAGGTTAACGGGCGCTGAAGAGGCTCAGTGGGAGGCTGGCTCGCCGTCCGCCTCGTCCTCTTCCATCATCAAACGCGCGCGGGCGCGCACTTTCTCGGTCTCGCTCTTGAGCTGGCCGCAGGCGGCGAGAATGTCGCGGCCGCGCGGCGTGCGCACGGGGCTGGCGTAACCGGCGTTGAAGACGATCTCCGAGAACCGCTCGATCACGTCCCAATCCGAACATTCATATTGCGTGCCCGGCCAGGGATTGAACGGGATGAGGTTGATCTTGGCCGGAATGCCCTTGAGCAGACGCACCAGCTCGCGCGCGTCGGCCGGGGAATCGTTCACATCCTTCAGCATCACATATTCAAAGGTGATGCGCCGCGCGTTCGACACGCCCGGATAGGTGCGGCAGGCTTGCAGGAGCTCCTGCAGCGGATATTTCTTGTTCAGCGGCACGAGCGTGTTGCGCAGCTCATCGCGCACCGCATGGAGCGAAATCGCCAGCATGGTTCCCATCTCGTCGCCAAGAGCGGAAATCTGCGGCACGACGCCGGAGGTTGAAACAGTGATGCGGCGCTTGGAGAGCGACAGGCCGTCGCCATCGGACAGCACCGCGATGGCGTCGCGCACATGATCGAAATTATACAGCGGCTCGCCCATGCCCATGAACACGATGTTCGACACCGCGCGCACGCCCTCGCCCGAGGGCAAAAGCCCGTCAGTGGGCGGCGTCATGCCCGGAAAGTCGCCGATCCGGTCGCGCGCCACCACCAATTGCTGCACGATCTCCTGTGCGGTGAGGTTGCGCACCAACTTCTGGGTGCCGGTGTGGCAGAAGGTGCAGGTGAGCGTGCAGCCGACCTGGCTCGACACGCACAGCGTGCCGCGATGGCGCTCGGGAATGTAGACGCATTCGATCTCCGCGCCGCGATCCTTGGCGTCCACGGGCGGCATGCGGATCAGCCATTTGCGCGTGCCGTCCTTCGAGATCTGCTCGGCGACGACTTCCGGGCGGGCGAGGGTGAAACGCTCCGCCAGCCGAGCGCGCAGGCCCTTGGCCACATTGGTCATCAGCGCGAAGTCGGTGACGCCTTGAAAATAAATCCAGTGCCAGAGCTGGTTCACCCGCATGCGAATCTCGCGCTCGGGCACCTCGATGGAGGCCAGCGCGTCAGCAAGCCCCTGCCGGGTCAGGCCGAGCAGGGAGGGACGGGAATCGGGTGCGGCGGCGAGGGGGCTCGCGACCTGATCAAGCTCGACAATGGACATGAGAGGGTTCCTTCAGGAAGGCTCATATCATGTGTGGAGGGGGGATCGCCACCCTCAACCCCTCCAGCGCCCGCAGCACCGCCTCCGGGATCGCCGCCGGCCGCTGGTCCGCCCGCGTGACATAGACATGGGTGAAGCGGCCCTGCGCCGCCGCCGCCGCTTCGCCTGCGCGGAACACGCCCAGCTGATAGGTCACCGACGACCGCCCAAGGCGCTCCACCCGCAGGCCGACTTCGATGGTCTCCGGAAAGGCCACGCTTGCGAAGAAGGTGCAGGAATTGGAGACCACGAGACCGACGGTGTCGCTGGTCGCGACATCCAGCGCGCCGTTTTCCATCAGATGGCGGTTCACCGCCGTGTCGAAGAAGGCGTAATAGACCACGTTGTTCACATGGCCATAGACGTCGTTGTCGCCCCAGCGCGTGGCGATAGAGATGAAGCGCGGGAAATCCTTGCGGCGCAGCCGCGCCTCGCGCGCCTGACCCGCCATCAGAAGGCGCTCTCGTAAATCGCCAGCGCGTCCGCCTCGTTCACGACGCGGGGATTGTTCACCAGCAGGCGCGTCTGGTTCATGGCGTCACGCGCCAGCATGGGCAGCGCCGTTTGCGGCACGCCCACATCGCGCAGGCGCGGGGGAATGCCGAGATCCGCGCAAAGCCCCGCCAGCGCCGTGACGAAGAATTCCGCACGCGCCTCGACGCTTCCCGCAGGGGCGTCTGCAAAGGCGATGGAGGCCATCTCCGCATAGGCTGCGGCGCAGGCGGGCGCGTTGAAGCGCAGCACTTGCGGCAGCACCAGCGCATTGGTGAGCCCGTGCGGCAGATGGTGATGGCCGCCCAGCGGATAGGCCAGCGCATGGACGGCGCCGACAGAGGCGTTGGCGAAGGCCATGCCCGCCAGAAGCGATCCGTTCAGCATCGCCTCGCGCGCGGGCAGATCATCGCCCTGCGCCACCGCCTTGCGGATATTCGCGCCCAGCAGGGCCAGAGCCTCGCGCGCCAGCGCTTTTGAAACCGGGCTGTTGTTTGGATTGATCGAGGTGAAGGCCTCGATGGCGTGAACCATGGCGTCGATGCCGGTCGCCGCCGTCACGGCAGGCGGCAGGCCAAGGGTCAGTTCGGGATCGAGCAGCGCGACATCGGGCAGGATGGTGGGCGACACCACGCCCATCTTTTCCGCCGCGCCCGTGGTGACGACCGCTACGGCGGTGGCCTCGGATCCGGTTCCGGCAGTTGTTGGAACCAGCACGAGGGGCAGGCGCGGCCCGCGCGCTTTGCCTACGCCATAAGCGTCGGTGAGAGCCTGCGGCGAGCGGGCCAGCAGGGCGACGAGCTTGGCCACATCCAGCGACGAGCCGCCGCCAAAGCCGATGATCCCAGTGGCGCCGAAATCCGTCGCCGCTTTGGTCGCCGCGAGAATGCAGACATCCGGCGGATCGGCCTCCACCTGATCGAAGACCTGGTAGGCGACGCCCGCCCTGTCGAGCGCGGCCAGCCCGCGCGCGACGATCCCCAGCTTGACCAAGCCGGGATCGGTGATCACCAGCGCCCGCGCGCCAAGCCGCGCCTGCGCGATCTCGCCCAGCCGCGCGACGGCGCCGGGGGCGGAGATGATCGAGGGGACGGTGTTGAAGCTGAAACCCATGACGCGCTCCTTCGAAGGGAGCGCCATATTAGCCAGCATGCCATTTGCCGCCAGCACTGCATAAGTTGGAGAGCGGCCCCCTTGCGAGGGCCGCTCCTGACGTGTCAGTTCGCGCGGGCGACCATGACCTTCACAGACCGCGCCTGCGCCTGATGCAGATGCATCGGGCGCATGTGGATCTGGCGCATATGAACCGGGTGAATCGGGCGCCCATGGATGGCCCGCACGGGGCCCATGTAACGCACGCTGCGGTAGGGGCCGCGCGTCATGACGAACCCGCGTCGGACGATGGGACGGCCGCGCCAGGCCACATAGGTCGGGCCATAGTTATAGCCCCAGCCCACCGGCCTGTAGGCTGGTCCATAATAGCTCACGTCATAGTAGGGAGCCGCGTAATAGCCGCCGGCGAACGGGGCCGCAGCCAGGGCGCCAGCCGCAGCGATGGGCGCGGCGGCGATCGTCGCGGCTGCGCCAACCACGCCAGCCGCCGCTACGGCGGGCGCGGCGATCAGCGCCCCGATCGGGCCGGGGCCGTAGCCATAACCGTATCCGTAGTCATAGCCATAGGCGCCATAGTCATAGCCCGGCGCGGTGAGCGACCCGCCGGCATAGGAACCCTGCGCCTGAGCCGCGCTGTAGCCTGCGCCAGCGAGCAACAGGGCGCCCGCGGCGGCGAAGGAGGTAAGCTTGCGTTTCATGAGAAGCACTCCGGTTGATCTACCGGAGAGGGAAACCCGCCAAAGGTCGATTGGTTACGCTGCGTCCCATCATCCGTTCAGTCATCAAGCTTACGGTCGCCCGCCTTCAGCGCGTCGGCGAGCCGCATCTTCGCGCTGCCCGGCGCGAGAGGCTTTTGCTGGCTCTCATGGGGCGCCCAGCCCGACAGCCAGACGAGATCGAAGGTGGCGCGCACCCGCCCATCGGAATCGCTGAAACGCTCGGCGTAGATTTCGGCGGCGCGCAGCGCCACCGTGCGCCGCAGGCCGCGCTTGTCGCGCAGGGCGAGCGCATTGGTCGCCCCCATGGCGCGAAGGTCATGGGCCAGCGCGAAGAGGTGGTCGTAGCGCACAGTGACAGTGTCGACATCCGTCACCGGCAGGGCGAAACCGGCCCGCTGCAACAGGCCGCCCAGATCGCGCAGATCGACGAAGGGCGCGACGCGGGGGCTGACGCCTTCCAGAATCTCCTCCTCCGCCGCAGCCAGCGCCACGCGCAATTCGCTCAGGCTCTGGCCGCCCACAAGGCAGGCCATGAAGAGCCCGTCAGGACGCAGCGCGCGGCGGATCTGCACCAGCGCGCCCGGCAGATCGTTCACATGCTGAAGCGCCAGCCCCGAGACGATCAGATCGAAGCTTTCGGGGGCGAAGGGGAGCGCCTCGTCATCGGCCAACAAGCCCAGCCAATCGCCCTCTCCCAGCGCTTCCGCCACGGGGGCGGCGCGCACAAGGAGCTGCGGTTTGCGGGCGGCGAGCATCTGCGCCACGTCGGGCGTGGGCGAACACAGATCGAGCGCCCGCTCGAAGGGGCGCATGATGGCGCCGAGCCGCTCCCCCATATCCAGCGCCACCTGCTCCAGCAGGAAAGTCTCGGGACCAAAGCGCAAGGCGCGGGCGAGGCGCAGCTTCAGAAGGCGACGGTCGAATATGGTGGGGGCTGCGGCTTGTGACATGCGCCATCTTATGGCGCGGGGCGGGCGCCGGGTCAAAGGGCGTTCATGGACAGGCGGCGATGCGCAGGCTACCTCTGGGCCATGGCGCGCAACTCCTATTACAACGGCCCGAAGTCAGACCATTTCGATGGCGAGCGTTTCTTTCTGCGCGGCGTCACCCGCGACAAGACGCGGGGCGAGCTGCTGCGCTGGATGGCGGGGCGCAAGCGCGCGCCCTGGCCCAAACATGCGCCGAGCCCCTTCCATGATCATCCGCCCGCCCGCGTCGAGGGCGCGG
The DNA here is from genome assembly GCA_903902915.1 of uncultured Hyphomicrobiales bacterium. GTDB lineage: Bacteria > Pseudomonadota > Alphaproteobacteria > Rhizobiales > Beijerinckiaceae > Terripilifer. The sequence continues at coordinate 11,503 of CAIUWR010000006.1, forward strand.
CCCTGCGCGTGACGCTGGTCGGCCACGCCTCGTTCCTCATCCAGACCGAGGGGCTGAACATTCTCATTGACCCGGTCTGGTCCAGACGCGCCAGCCCCGTGCAATGGGCGGGGCCGCTGCGGGTGAATCCGCCAGGGATCGCCTTCGAGAATCTGCCCCGGATCGACGCGGCGCTCGTCAGCCACAACCACTACGACCATATGGACATGGCGACGCTTTCGGCGCTGGCGCGGCGGGACGCGCCGCGCGTCATCACGCCGCTGGGCAATGACAAGATCATGTGGCGCACGGATCGCGGCATCGACGCGCAGGCCCATGACTGGGGCGCGCGCGTGCCGCTCAACGGGCGGCTCGCGGTGCATCTTGAGCCGTCCTATCACTGGTCGGCGCGCGGCCTTGGCGACCATCGCATGGCCTTGTGGTGCGCCTTCGTGATCGAGACGCCTGCGGGCGCCATCTATCATATCGCCGATACCGGCTGGGGCGCGGGGGCGATCTTCTCGGCGGTGCGCGAGAAATACGGCGCGCCGCGCCTCGCCATGATTCCCATCGGCGCCTATGAGCCGCGCTGGTTCATGGGCGAGCAGCATGTGGACCCGGAAGAAGCTCTGCAGATTTTCCAGCTCTGCGGCGCCCGGCAGGCCATCGGCCATCACTGGGGCACGTTCCAGCTCACCGACGAGCCCATCGAGGAGCCGGAGCGGCGGCTGCATGCGGCGCTGGATCAGGCTGGCGTCGCGCGCGCCCGCTTCCACCCCATGCGGCCGGGCGAAAGCATGGATGTGCCGAGGTAACCCGCCCTATTTCAGGAAAACGTAAATATCCACCTGAGCGCCCTCGTCCTCGGAGGTCTTGGGCAAGTTCAGATATTCTTCAACGAAGAGATTCTGCGCTTCAAGGCCCTTTTCGTCGAGATAGGCGGTGATCGCCTCATAGGTCGTGTCGATCTCGTCATAAGAGCCGCGATGCTCGAACTTCATGGTCTTGCCTGCGGGAGACGTGGCGATGCGCACGCCATTGGACAGGACGGGCGCAGTCTCGGGCTGCGAGGCGAGCGGTATCATGGCCTCGTAGCGGAAGCCCTTGTCATCGGTTTCAACGAAAACAGCCAGTGGATTGCCTGCGGGCTCAAGACCCGCCTTGCTCATTTCGACACGCAGCCTGTCGATGGCGTCGGCGATGGCGTGCATGCCATCGTCCCAATCGGCCGATCCGGCCAGGGCGACTGCGGGGCGCCCCTTCAACTCGACCGTGATGGGCGAAGAGCCGTCGTTGGAATTATCGACGGGCGGCGCCGTCTGGGGCGAGGCTTGCGGCGAGGCTTGCGCCTGCGCCTGAGCGGCGCCGGGGGACAAGATGAGCGCGACAGCGAGACACGCCGTGGCCGCGAAGGCCATCACGACAAGCGCGAGCGAGCGGAGAGCGGTGATTGGTCGAAACATGGTTTGGCTCCGGCAGGCGGGCGGAAGGCGCGGGTGACGAGAGTTGAGTCGCTTCGTCCATATAAAGACCAGTTGAACGGCAATGCCAAGACAGGGAGCCCCTTCGGCCCCACCAACACTTGGGACCGGGCAAGGTTCAACTTGCAAACACCGGTTTGGCAGGCCAAATCAAGGCCTCGGACAAGGTGTCCGCAGGAGAGCCAGCATGGACGCGCTCGCGGGTCGCCCCTTCGCCAGGATGAACGGCCTTGGAAACGAAATCGTGGTGCTCGATCTGCGCGGAACGGCCATCGCCGTCACGCCGGAACAGGCCCGCGCCATCCACAGGGCCGACCGCCTCGCCTATGACCAGCTCATGGTGATCCATGATCCACGCACGGCGGGAACGCTGGCTTATGTGCGCATTCTCAACAATGACGGCACGGAATCGGGCGCCTGCGGCAATGGCGCGCGCTGCGTCGCCTGGATCATGACGCGCGCCGGAGCGCCCGGCCGCTTTCTCGTCGAGACCCAGGCGGGCGTGCTGGAATGCGCGCGCGAAGGCGAATGGGACTTCACCGTGGACATGCTTGCGCCGCGGCTCGACTGGCGGGAAATCCCCCTGTCGCGGGAGCAAGCCGACACCATCGCCATCGACCTGAGGCGGGAGGCTGGCTCCGCCCCCGCGCTCGAAGGCCCCGCCGTGGTCAACATGGGCAATCCGCATGCGGTCTTCTTCGTGGCGGACATCGAGGCCTATGATCTGGCCGCGCTGGGGCCGGGGCTGGAGACGGATCCGATGTTTCCGCAGAAGGCCAATATCTCGCTGGCGCAGATTCTGGCGCCGGGTCATATCAGGCTGAAAGTCTGGGAGCGCGGCGTCGGCCTCACGCAGGCCTGCGGCTCCGCTGCCTGCGCTACGCTGGTGGCCGCCGCAAGGCGCGGCTTGAGCCAGCGCGCCGCGCGCGTGAGCCTGCCCGGCGGCGATCTCCTGATCGACTGGCGGGAGAGCGACGGCCACGTCATGATGACCGGCCCGGTGGAGCTGGAATTCGAGGGCGCATTCGAGGACGCCATTTTCGCGAGGCCGTCGGCGTGAACGACGCGCCCGATGTGGAGGTGGTGACCTTCGGCTGCCGCCTCAACGCGGTAGAGTCGGAAGCGATCCGCCGCGCGGCGCGCGCCGCCGGCCATCGCGATCTCGTCGTCTTCAACACCTGCGCGGTGACGCAGGAGGCGGTGCGCCAGGCCCGGCAGGCGATTCGCCGCGCCCGGCGCGAGCGCCCCGACGCGCGCATCATCATCACCGGCTGCGCCGCGCAGATCGACCCGCAGAGCTTCGCCGGAATCTCCGACGCGGTGATCGGCAACGCCGACAAGGCCAAGCCCGACATCTGGGCTTCGCTCGCGGTGACGCCCATGACCACCGTCAACGACATCATGGCGCTGCCCGTAACAGCGCATCATTTCTTGGCGGGCGCGGTGGACGCCATCGAGGGCCAGACGCGCGCCTTCGTCGAAATCCAGAACGGCTGCGACCATCGCTGCACCTTCTGCATCATCCCCTATGGACGCGGCCCCTCGCGCTCGGCGCCTGCGGGCGAGATCGTCGATCAGATCGCGCGGCTGACCGCCAATGGCTATCGCGAGGCCGTGCTGACCGGCGTGGACCTGACGTCCTGGGGGCAGGATTTGCCGGGGACGCCGAAACTCGGGCGGCTCGTGAAGCAGATTCTGAAACATGCGCCACAACTGGAGCGGCTGCGGCTCTCCTCCATCGACTGCATCGAGGCGGATGCGGAGCTGTTCGACGCCATCGCCAGCGAACCGCGCCTCATGCCGCATCTGCATCTGTCGTTACAGGCGGGCGACGACATGATCCTGAAACGCATGAAGCGCCGCCATTCGCGGGCCGAGGCCATCGCTTTTTGCGGGGAGGTGCGGCGCCTGCGTCCTGACATGGTGTTCGGGGCGGACATCATCGCGGGCTTTCCCACCGAGACGGAGGCGATGTTCGCCATGAGCCTCGATCTCGTCGAGGCCTGCGGGCTGACCCATCTGCATGTCTTCCCCTTTTCGCCGCGCCCCGGCACGCCAGCCGCGCGCATGCCGCAAGTGCCGCGCGAGATCGCCAGACATCGGGCCGAACGGTTGCGACAGGCGGGGGCGGCGCGGTTGGCGGCGCATCTCGACGCGCAGAGGGGCAAGACCCTGCGGGTGCTGACCGAGCGCGGCGGCAATGGGCGGGCGGAGGATTTCACGCTGGTGCGGACCGGCGCGCGGGCGGCGGGGGAGATCACCACCCTCTCCATCGCAGGCCATGATGGAACGGCTCTGGTGCCCGAAAGTTTTCAGCAAGGTCCGATCGACAGCTCCACGACCTCGCTGTGATCCTTCTTCGCTGAGGAGACTTCCGATGAAAACGATCCTGCTCGCCGCCGCCTTCGCCCTCGCCTCCGGCGCCGCCATGGCCGACAGCTGCAAAATCGAAGCAGGCGCCAAGAAGCTCGCAGGCGCCGCGCAAACCAGCTTCATGACGAAATGCGAAAAGGACGCGCAGAGCGACTGTGACGCGAAAGCCGCGGACAAGAAGCTGGCGGGCGCGGCCAAAACCAGCTTCACCAAGAAATGCGTGAAGGACGCGGTGGGGAGCTAAACCTCCACCGGCGCTTCGCTCATCATCACGAAAGCGGGTTCCGCCTCCTCCACCCAGCCGCAGCGCGTCAGGGCCTCGCGCATATGGTCGGGCACAGGCGCGCGGCAGCGCACGGGATCCTTGTTTTTATAGATCGGCACCGTGATGGCGCGGGCGTGTAGCTGCAAGGCGACGGCGCTCGCGACCCCGCCATAGATGGGATCGCCCAGAATTGGCCAGCCCATGGCGGCGCTATGCACGCGCAATTGATGGGTGCGGCCAGTGTGCGGCTCCAGCTCGACCCAGGCGAGGGGGCGACCATCTGCGCGCGTCCCGCGTCCCAGCACGGTCCAGCCGCTTTGCGAGGGCAGGCCCTCGGGGTCCACCTTCATCCACCAGCCGCGCGTCGGATCGAGCCTGCCGAGCGGCAGGTCGATGAGGCCGGAATCGCCCTCCGGGGAGCCCTCCACCACCGCCCAATAGGCTTTGGAAATCTCGCCCCGCTTGAACAGCTTGCCCAGCTTTTCCAGCGCCTTGCGATGGCGTCCCAGAACCAGGCAGCCGGAGGTGTCGCGGTCGAGGCGATGGGCGAGGGAGGGCGAGCGCGGCAGGCCGAAGCGCAGCGCCTCGAAATGGCTCTCGAGGTTGTCGCCGCCCTTGGGGCCACGATGCACGGGGATGCCTGCGGGCTTGTTCAGCACCAGCATCAGGGCGTCCCGATAAAGAAGGCGAGCGTTAAGGTCTTCCGGCGTCATGCGGGACAGGCTATCTGGCAGAGTGTAGGACAGGGACGCCTCGACCATCGGGGCGGCGACTTCACCTAGCACAGCGCGCGGGCGGGCGACATGAGCGACGACGACAATCAGGCGGGCGGCAAGAAGCGGGGCCTTTTCGGCCGGCTGTTTGGCGGACGCGACGCAGCCCCGGCGGCGCCCGCACCCGCGTCGGCGCCCCTTCCCGAGCCCGTGGCGGTGGAGGCCCCGCAGCCCGAAGCCCCCGCCGAGCCGCGCAGCTGGTGGCGGCGGCTGAAGGAGGGGCTGGCGCGCTCCTCCTCGACGATTTCGCAGGGGATCGCGGATGTCTTCACCAAGCGCAAGCTCGACGCCGCCATGCTCGACGAGCTGGAGGACATTCTGATCCAGGCCGATCTTGGAGTCGCCACCGCCCTGCGCATCCGCGACGCCGTGGGCAAGGGCCGCTACGACAAGCAGATCGAGCCCGACGAGGTGAAGGCCATTCTGGCGAGCGAAGTGGAGAAGGCGCTGCTGCCCGTGGCGCTGCCCCTCGTGGTCGATCCCGCCGCCAAGCCCTTTGTCATTCTCGTGGTCGGCGTGAACGGCTCGGGCAAGACAACCACCATCGGCAAGCTCGCGGGGCAATTCGCCGCCGAAGGAAAGAGCGTGATGCTGGCGGCGGGCGACACCTTCCGCGCCGCCGCGATCCAGCAGTTGGAGATCTGGGGCGAGCGCATCGGCGCCAGGGTCATCTCGCGGCCGCAAGGGGCGGATGCGGCGGGCCTCGCCTTCGACGCGATCACGCAGGCGCAGGCCGAGGGCGTCGACGTGCTGATGATGGACACCGCCGGGCGGCTCCAGAACCGCAAGGAACTGATGGCGGAACTCGAGAAGGTCGTGCGCGTGATGAAGAAGGTCGATGCGGCGGCGCCCCATGCGGTGCTGCTGGTGCTCGACGCCACCGTGGGCCAGAACGCCATGAGCCAGGTGGAGATTTTCGGCAGGGTGGCGGGCGTGACGGGTCTGGTGATGACCAAACTTGACGGCACGGCGCGCGGCGGCATTCTGGTGGCCATCGCGGAAAAATTCGCCCTTCCGGTGCATTTCATTGGCGTGGGCGAAGGGCGCGACGATCTCGAACCCTTCGAGGCCCGCGATTTCGCCCACGCCATCGCCGGGATCGACCGGGACGCCCTGCACGAGAGGACCGCCTGACATGACCGAGCCCGCAGCCGCCAAGCCCAAGCCCCCGCGTCCCAAGCAGAATCCCGCCCTCAAGCTGGCGCTGGAAATGGGACCGCTGGTTCTGTTCTTTTTCGCCAACGCCAAATTCGGCATCTACGTCGCCACCGGCGTGCTGATGGCGAGCGTAGTGGCGGCGCTGGCGGCCTCTTGGCTGCTGACCCGCCATGTGCCCATCATGCCGCTGGTGACCGCCATCGCGGTGCTTTTCTTCGGCGCCCTGACCTTCATCTTTCAGGATGAGCTGTTCATCAAGATGAAGCCCACCATCGTGAATTGCATTTTCGGCGTCGCGCTGCTGGTCGGCCTGGCCATGGGCAAGCCGCTGCTGCCCGTCGTGCTCGACAGCGTGATGCGGCTCTCCGAAGCGGGCTGGCGTATCCTCACCCTGCGCTGGGGCCTGTTCTTCTTCCTGCTGGCGGGGATCAACGAACTGGTCTGGCGCACCCAGACGACGGACTTCTGGGTGAGCTTCAAGGTTTTCGGAACCATGCCCATCACCATCATCTTTGCTCTGGCGCAAATTCCCCTGATCATGAAACATGAGATCAAGGACGAGGACGAGCCGGAACACTGGTAAGGAATGACCCCATGACGATACGCGCCGCCGCCATCGCCCTGATCGCCGTCGCAGCCTGCGCTTGCGGCGCGCAGGCCCAGACGCGGCTCTCCACCACCAGCATGACCTGCTCAGCCGCCGCCAGCTTCGTGGCCTCGAAGGGCGCAGTGGTGATCGGCACGGGCGGGGACACCTATGAGCGCGTGGTGATCGGCCAGGGCTTCTGCAACAGGGGCGAGGACACCAAGCCCCTCTTCGCGCCCACGCGCGACAATGGCGCCTGCTTCATCGGCTATTATTGCTTCGAATATTCGCGCAACAAGCCCTGACGCTCACCGCAGCGCCTTCTCGATCTGCGGCATAAGCTCGTCCCGCAGCGCGTCCGGCGAGAGCGGGCCGATGAATTTATAGGCGATGGTCCCATCCCCCTTCACCACGAAGGTCTCGGGCACGCCATAAACGCCCCAATCAATGCCCACCCGCCCGGACAGATCGACGCCGATGAGCGCGTAGGGATCGCCCATTTCCTGAAGGAATTTCTTCGCATTGCCCGGCTCGTCCTTGTAGGCGAGGCCCGCCAGCCGCACGCCCGCCCGCATGAGCTCGGGGCGCTTCATCAGTTCGATCAGCAATGGATGCTCGTCCCGGCAAGGCGCGCACCATGAGGCGAAGACATTCACGAGCGTGACCTTGCCCTGCCGCAGATCGCCATCGCCAAAGCCAGCCAGCCCGGAGCCCTCCAATGCAGGCAGGACGAATGCGGGGGCGGGCTTGCCGATCAGGGGCGAGGGCAGGCGTTGGGGATCGCCGGCGTGGAGGCGCAGCAAAAACAGCGCGGCCACCGCCAGAAACGCGATGAGCGGAAGAACGGCGAGCCAGCGGCGTGGCCGGATCGGCGGCGCGGACGCTTCCGTCATCGTCCATCCCCCTCGCCACGCGGCGGGAATTTGGCGAGCGCCCGCTTGAGCGCCCGATGATCGCGCACGATCGCGCCCAGCATCAAAGCCACCACGGCGGCCGTGATGGCGAAGGCGGCGATGATGAAATCTCCATGGTCGCTCACGCCCCCGCCTCCGTCTGCGGTTCCAGCACATGGTCGGCGGCCTCCGCCGCCAGATAGGACAGGCGCCGCAAACGCCGCCGCAGGATCTCGTTGCGGACGCCCATCAGATGCAGGCAGACGAAGAGCAAGCTGGCCCCCAGAGCCATGACAAGCAGCGGCCAGAGCATGGAGGGATGGAGCGCGGGCCCGCCCATGCGCAGCACGGAGGCTGGCTGATGCAGGGTGTTCCACCAATCGACCGAGAATTTGATGATGGGGATATTGACCACCCCCACCAGCGTCAGGATCGCCGAAGCGCGCGCCGCCATCAGCGGCTCCTCGATGGTGTTCCACAGGGCGATCAAGCCCAGATAGATCAGAAACAGCACCAGCACCGAGGTGAGCCGCGCATCCCACACCCACCAGGTTCCCCACATGGGCTTGCCCCAGAGCGAGCCGGTGACCAGACAAATGAAGGTGAAGCCCGCCCCCAGAGGCGCCGCCGCCTGCTGGGAGGCGTCCGCCAGCGGATGACGCCAGACGAGCGTGCCCAGAGCGGAGAGCGTCATCACCATATAGATGAACATCGACAGCCAGGCGGCGGGCACATGGATATACATGATCCGCACCGTCTCGCCCTGCTGATAGTCGGCGGGGGCCGTCAGGAAGGTCATGTAGAGGCCGACGCCAAGGGTCAGGATCGTCGCGGCCCAGAGCCAGGGCAGGACGGCGGCGACAAGGCGCAGGAAAAAGGTCGGATTGGCGTATTTGAGCATGCTTGGTCCCGGCGCCAGGCGGGCGCGGTGGCACTCAACCCCATCAGCCGCCGCTGCGCAAGGCCGCCGCCGCCGCGAAGGGCGCCAGCGCCATCGAGGCGAGGCTGAGCGCGCACAGGATCAGGAACGGCGTCAGGAAGGGCACCGTTCCGCCGCTCGCGGCGGAGGCCGCCGAGACGCCGAAAATCAGCGCGGGCACGGTGAAGGGCAGCACGAGAATCGCCATCAACAGCCCGCCCCGGCGCAGGCTGACGGTCAGCGCCGCCCCGATGGCGCCGATGAAGGTGAGCGCGGGCGTTCCCACCGCCAGCGAGGCTGTGACGCCCCACAGCGCATCCCCATCGAGCGCCAGCATGAGCCCGAAGAGCGGCGCGGCCAACACCAGCGGCAGGCCGGTGCCCGCCCAATGGGCGAGGCATTTCACCAGAACCACCGCCTCCAGCGGCGTGTCGGCCATTTCCAACAGATCGAGCGAGCCGTCTTCGTGATCGGACAGGAACAGCCGGTCGAGGCCCAGCAGCGTGGACAATAAAGCCGCGATCCACAGGATCGCCGGGCCGATGCGCGCCAGCAGATTGAGGTCCGGCCCGATGGCGAAGGGCGCGATGGTGACGAGAATCAGAAAGAACACGACGCCCATGGCGCCGCCCCCGCCCGCGCGATTGGCCAGCCGCAATTCGCGGGCGAACAGGGCTGCGAGCGCCTTCATGGCTTCGCCCCCAGCCGCAGCTCCCGCGCAGGCAGGCCAAGATCCGCATGGGTCGCCGCCACGATGATCCCGCCTGACGCCAGATGATCTTTCATCAAGGCGGCGAGGCGCGTCTGCGAGGCGGCGTCGAGCGCGGTGGCTGGCTCGTCGAGCAGCCATAAAGGGCGCGGCGCGACCAGCAATCGCGCGATGGCAACGCGCCTGCGTTGCCCGGCCGAAAGGTAAGAGACAGGCAAATCAGGCGCGTGGCTCATCGCCACACGCGCCAAAGCCTCGTCAGGGCTGAGGCCAAAATCGCCCATCGTCAACATTTCAGACCAGAATTCGAGATTTTCTCGCGCCGTCAGCGCGCCCTTCAAAGCCTCCGCATGACCCAGATAATGCGCCGCCAAACCGGGCGCCTCGACGCCCGCTCCATCTAGGGAAAGCCTGCCGGAAGCAGGCGCCAGAAGACTTGCCAAAACGCGCAAAAGCGTTGATTTTCCAGCACCATTTGGCCCCGTGACAAGCAGCGCCTCGCCGCCTTTCAAGGTGAAGGACAGGCCTTGCGCCAGCCGTCGGCCGCCCCGCGCGAGGGCGAGTTCATGGGCATGCAGGCTGAGGTCTTGATGAAAAACCAACGAAATCCTCGCGTCTTGGGCTTTTGTCCGTGTAGCCCCGCCGCATAAAATTATCTATAACGCCGCCGATCCATTCTTCCACCACTGCAAACGAACCGGGGCCAGCACATGTCTCTCGACAGCTTCAAATGCCGCAAAACGCTCACCGTGGGCACCAAGACCTATCATTACTTCTCGCTCAAGACCGCCGAGAAGAATGGTCTCAAGGGCATCTCCCAGCTCCCCTATTCCATGAAGGTGCTGGTCGAGAATCTGCTGCGCTTCGAGGACGGCCGTTCGGTCACCAAGGCGGACATCGAGGGCTGCGCCGCCTGGCTTGAGAATCGCGGCAAGGGCGAGCAGGAAATCGCTTTCCGCCCCGCGCGCGTGCTGATGCAGGACTTCACCGGCGTGCCCGCCGTGGTCGATCTGGCCGCCATGCGTGACGCTGTGACCAAGCTCGGCGGCAAGGCCGAGAGCGTCAATCCGCTGGTCCCCGTCGATCTCGTGATCGACCATTCGGTGATCGTGGACGAGTTCGGCAACGCCAAGGCGTTCAAGAAGAACGTCGATCTGGAATATCAGCGCAACGGCGAGCGCTACCAGTTCCTGAAGTGGGGCCAGGGCGCCTTCAAGAACTTCTCCGTCGTGCCCCCCGGCACCGGCATCTGCCATCAGGTGAATCTGGAATATCTGTCCCAGACCGTCTGGACGAAGAAGGAAAAGTACACCCCCAAGCGCGGCAAGGCCGTGAATGTGGAAGTCGCTTATCCCGACACGCTGGTCGGCACGGATTCGCATACGCCCATGGTCAACGGCCTGGCCGTGCTGGGCTGGGGCGTGGGCGGCATCGAGGCGGAAGCCTGCATGCTCGGCCAGCCGCTCTCCATGCTGCTACCCGAAGTCATCGGCTTCAAGCTCACCGGCAAGCTGAAGGAGGGCGTCACCTCCACCGATCTGGTGCTGACCGTCACCCAGATGCTGCGCAAGAAGGGCGTCGTCAGCAAGTTCGTCGAGTTCTTCGGCCCGGGCCTCAATGATCTGAGCCTCGCCGACCGCGCGACCATCGGCAACATGGCGCCCGAATATGGCGCGACCTGCGGCTACTTCCCCATCGACGCCGAAACCATCGACTTCCTCACCAACACGAACCGCAAGACGGCCCGTGTCGCGCTGGTCGAGAAATACGCCAAGGCGCAGGGCCTGTTCCGCACCGCCAAATCGCCCGATCCCGTCTTCACCGACACGCTGGAGCTCGACCTCGCCTCGGTCGTGCCCTCCATGGCTGGTCCCAAGCGTCCCGAAGGCCGTCAGGCGCTCGAAGACGTCTCGAAGGTCTTCGAAAAGGCGATGGAGACCGAATATCGCAAGGGCGACGAGATTTCGAAGCGCTTCCCCGTCGAGGGCAAGAAGTTCGATCTGGGCCATGGCGACGTGACCATCGCAGCCATCACCTCCTGCACCAACACCTCGAACCCCAGCGTGATGATCGCCGCCGCCCTGCTGGCGCGCAATGCGGTCGCCAAGGGCCTGCGCTCCAAGCCCTGGGTCAAGACCTCGCTGGCCCCCGGCTCGCAGGTGGTTGGCGAATATCTCGCCAACGCCGGCCTGCAGAAGGACTTCGACAAGCTCGGCTTCAACCTGATCGGTTACGGCTGCACCACCTGCATCGGCAACTCCGGCCCGCTGGCTGAGGAGATCTCCAAGTCGATCAACGACAACGGCACCATCGCCGCCGCCGTCGTCTCGGGCAACCGCAACTTCGAAGGCCGCATCAACGCCGACGTGCAGGCGAACTATCTGGCCTCGCCCCCCCTCGTCGTCGCCTATGCGCTGGCTGGCAACGTCCATATGGACCTGACCACCGAGCCGCTCGGCAAGGGCAAGGACGGCGAAGACGTGTTCCTAGCGGACATCTGGCCGACCTCGAAGGAAATCAACGCCTTCATGAAGAAATTCGTGACGAAGAAGGTCTTCAAGTCGCGCTATGCCGACGTCTTCAACGGCGATTCCAACTGGCGCAAGGTGAAGTCGCCGCAGGGCGAGACCTTCGAGTGGAGCATGAGCTCCACCTATGTGCAGCATCCGCCCTATTTCGAGGGCATGACCATGACCCCCGATCCCATCGAGGACATCGTCGACGCTCGCATTCTGGCGCTGTTCGGCGACAAGATCACCACCGACCACATCTCGCCCGCAGGCTCCATCAAGCTGGCCTCCCCGGCTGGCCAGTGGCTGACCGAGCGTCAGGTGCGCGAGCCCGACTTCAACCAGTACGGCACCCGTCGCGGCAACCATGAAGTGATGATGCGCGGCACCTTCGCCAATATCCGCATCAAGAACTTCATGAACACGAAGGCTGACGGCAATGTGGCCGAAGGCGGCCTCACCACCCATTATCCCTCGGGCGACCGCATCTCGATCTATGACGCCGCCATGCGTTATCAGGCCGAGAAGACCCCGCTCGTGCTGCTGGCGGGCGAGGAATACGGCAACGGCTCCTCGCGCGACTGGGCGGCCAAGGGCACGCGCCTTCTTGGCGTGCGCGCCGTCATCGCCCAGAGCTTCGAGCGCATCCATCGCTCGAACCTGGTGGGCATGGGCGTGCTGCCGCTGACCTTCAAGAAGGCCAGCACCACCTGGCAGTCTCTGGAACTCAAGGGCGACGAGACGATCTCCATCCTCGGCCTTGGCGACGCATTGAAGCCGCGTCAGGACATGTCGATGCAGATCACCTATGCCGACGGCACGAAGAAGAAGGTGCCGCTGCTCTGCCGCATCGCCACCCTCGACGAGCTGGAATATTTCCGCCACGGCGGCATCATGCAGTATGTGCTGCGCAACCTCGCCTCTGCGTAATCAGCTGCGGGTTTTGAGATCCGAGCCGCCGGGGAGCGATCTCCGGCGGTTTTGTTTTGGGCGCCTTGCCATTCCGCCCCCGTCCCGCTAGCAATCCCGCGCGAAACCCTTTCATGCGGATGACCCAGATGGCGACCCACAAGATTTTCCTGCTGCCCGGCGATGGTATCGGCCCCGAAGTGATGACCGAGGTGGAAAAGGTCGCGGCCTTCATGGGCCAGGCGGGCCTCGCCAGCTTCGAATTCGAGCGCGGCCTTGTGGGCGGCGCAGCTTATGACGCGCACGGCGCGTCGATCAGCGAAGAGCATATGGCTTTGGCGCAGGCCGCCGACGCCGTTTTGTTCGGCGCAGTGGGCGGCCCCAAGTGGGACGCGGTTCCTTATGACGTGCGCCCCGAGGCGGGCCTGCTGCGCCTGCGCAAGGATCTGGCCCTCTTCGCCAATCTGCGCCCGGCCATCTGCTATCCCGCGCTGGCCGACGCCTCGTCCCTGAAGCGTGAAATCGTCGAAGACCTCGACATCATGATCGTGCGCGAGTTGACCGGCGGCGTCTATTTCGGCGAGCCCAAGCAGATCATCGATCTGGGCAATGGCCAGAAGCGCGGCATCGACACGCAGGTCTATGACACCTACGAGATCGAGCGCATCGGCCGCGTCGCCTTCGAACTGGCGCGCAAGCGCAAGAACAAGGTCACCTCCTCCGAGAAGCGCAACGTCATGAAGTCCGGCGTGCTCTGGAACGAGGTGATCACAGCCCTGCACAAGCGCGAATTCCAGGATGTGGAGCTCGAACATCAGCTCGCCGATTCGCTGGGCATGCAGCTGGTGCGCTGGCCCAAGCAGTTCGACGTGATCGTAACCGACAACCTCTTCGGCGACATGCTCTCCGACGTGGCGGCCATGCTGACCGGCTCGCTGGGCATGCTGCCCTCGGCTTCGCTAGGCGAGACCAATCCCAAGACCGGCCAGCGCAAGGCGCTCTATGAGCCCGTGCATGGCTCGGCGCCCGACATCTCCGGCAAGGGCCTCGCCAATCCCATCGCCATGATCGGCTCGTTCGGCATGGCGCTGCGCTATTCGTTTGGCCTGGGCGAGGCCGCCGACATGATCGAGAAGGCGATTTCCAATGTGCTGGCCGCTGGCCTGCGCACCGCCGACATCAAGGGCGACGCGTCCTCTTTCGTCTCGACCACCCAGATGGGCGAGGCCATCGTCGCCGAACTGAAGGCGCTGGTGGGCTAAGCTCCGCGACACGAACGGAAAAAGCCCCCAACCAGGGGCTTTTTTATTGGCGGGCGCGGCCCAATCGGCAGATTTCGGAACCCTCAGTTCCAGCGGGCGCCGAACGGACCCGGCAGCGTCTCGTTCCCGTAGAGGCCACGGTTGCTGTAATAAGTCGGATCTGTGCGGCGCGGCTGCATGCTGTCGGTGACGTAGCGGTTCTCGCTTCCGACCGGCACGACTGTGCCCGTGTCAGTGAAGGCGCGTTTGCGGACTGTGAGGGGGCGGCTGTCCTTGCGGGGCGTCTGCGCCTCGGCGAGGGTCGCGCTCGCGAAGAGCGCGGCGAGCGAAGCCGCCAGAGCGAGGGTCGTCTTGCGTGCGGGCTTGTTCATGGTCTCTCCTGCGGCGAACCTTCCGGCAAATCTACGGCTGAGCGCGGTCGGGATCAACCAGTCTTTCGACGACGGGCGCACGCCTTTAGGGCGGAGCTAGGTCCGGCGACCCGGTTTCGCCGCCGTGCGCCCGGTCTCGCAGCCTGGCCGGGAATCCAGTCCACGGGTTATTTCGGCGGCGGCGAAGAAGCGCGCGATGCTGGCGTCAGCGCCAGGCGCACGCAGGCGCAACCCCTCAAGAGTGCAAGCGAGCGCCGTCCTGTCAGGCTGGCGATCCCGCCCGCAAGCGAAGCCCAGAATACGCAGGTCCGGCGCGCCCGCCAGCAGACGAAAGCCAAGGCAAGCCCGCGCGCCCGCGCCCTCGGTGAGCGCCACCTCCGCCACCTCGAAGCCGCCGAAACGGGTCGCAAGCAAGTCGGGCAGGCTCGCCCGGATCACCGCGACGCCCGCGCGGGCGGCGGCGCGCGTCAAATCGAGATAGAAGCTCCCCGGGGCGGGGTCCGCAGAACCCGCCTGTTGCACCGTGACGCGAAGCCAGTCCCCGTCAGCTGGCCCATCGCCATAGGTGAGGATATCCAGACGGCCCGGACCATCCCGCCTTGTCCAGGCCACGCCGAGCGGCGGCTGGATGAACCCGGCGACGTCAAGCCCATAGATCGGAGCCCCCGCATCCGCCCAGGACGACTCCGCCTTGGGGGCGATCGGCTCGGCCCCGCGCGGTTCCAGAAGGCCCGCGACCAGCAGCCCCGCCAACCCGCACGCCGCCAGTCCTGGCAGGACGCGCACAGGCCAGGGCATGCGACGCCCGCCATCCGAAGCGGAGGGACGCGGCCGCAAGGGCTGCAAAAGGATGCCAAGATCGCTCATTACAGGGTCAAGCCTCGGGCGAAACGCCCTTTTCGCACCATGGCTCGCGGTCCCTGCCGGATCCTTAGCAGGGGTGGTTAACGCGCCCGCGCGCTGATCTTCACCTTAATGGGAGGTTAATTGACCCGGCTCCGCCAAAGGTTTGACTGACAGGCGTTGACAGAAGCCCCCGGGCGGTGTTCCAAACCAGCCTGCATTCAGAAGGGTCAAGCACTATGGGCTACAAGGTCGCAGTCGTCGGCGCCACGGGCAATGTGGGCCGCGAAATGTTGAACATCCTGGCGGAGCGGCAGTTCCCCGCCGATCAGGTCATCGCGCTCGCCTCCAGCCGCTCCATCGGCACGGAGGTCTCCTATGGCGACAAGACCCTGAAATGCAAACAGCTCGACCATTACGACTTCGCCGACACCGACATCTGCCTGATGTCGGCGGGCGGCGACACGTCCAAGGAATGGTCGCCGCGCATCGGCGCGCAAAAATGCGTCGTGATCGATAATTCCTCGGCCTTCCGCTACGATCAGGACGTGCCGCTCATCGTGCCGGAAGTGAACGCCGACGCCGTGGCGGGCTTCACCAAAAAATACATCATCGCCAACCCCAACTGCTCGACCGCGCAGCTCGTGGTGGCCCTGAAGCCCCTGCATGATTTCGCGACCATCACCCGCGTCGTCGTCTCCACCTACCAGTCGGTGTCGGGCGCGGGCAAGGAAGGCATGGACGAGCTGGATCGTCAGACCAAGTCGCTCTATTCGCTTGGCGACGTGCAGGTGAAGAAATTCCCCAAGCGCATCGCCTTCAATCTCATCCCTCAGATCGACGTCTTCATGGAAGACGGCTACACGAAGGAAGAGTGGAAAATGATGGTCGAGACGAAGAAGATCCTCGACCCCAAGATCAAGCTCACCGCCACCTGCGTGCGCGTGCCGGTCTTCATCAGCCATTCGGAAGCGGTGAACGTCGAGTTCGAGAAGCCCATTTCGGTGGACGAGGCGCGCAAGATCCTGCGCGCGGCTCCCGGCGTGCTGGTGATCGACAAGCATGAGCCCGGCGGCTACATCACCCCCCACGAAGCGGCGGGCGAAGACGCGACCTATATTTCGCGCATTCGCGAAGACGCGACGGTGGAGAACGGCCTGACCTTCTGGTGCGTCTCGGACAACCTGCGCAAGGGCGCCGCCCTGAACGCCATCCAGATCGCCGAGACCCTGATCAACCGCAAGCTGATCAAGCCGAAGGCGCAGGGGTAAAGCAACCCTTCGTCAGCGTATCGGGCCGCACGAGATTCGTGTGGCCTTTTTGCGCGCGTTGACACCACGCCCCGCAAGCGTCACCTTCCCGCACGAAAACAACATTCGGGGAGCGAACGATGGCCAAGGGCCTTTCCTTCACGCGCTTGCTGATCGCGGGCGCGCTGGCGCTGAACGCAAACTACGCGCTGGCCCAGTCAGCGCCCACGCAGCGGCCATGGCTCGACGCGGATCTGCTGGCGGGCGCCAAGGCTGAGGGGCAGGTGACCGTCTACTCTTCCACCAACGAGCAGGAAGGCCTGCCGCTGTGGAAGATTTTCGAGGAGGCGACCGGCGTCAGGGTGAACTATGTGCGCGCGGCGGACGCGCAGCTCATGGGCCGCATGGCGATCGAGGCGCGCACTGGCCAGCAATCGTGGGACATGATCAACACGCCCACGGCCAACCAACTACCCGACAACATGATGCTGCCCTTCGATCCGCCGGAAGCCAAGCATATCATGGCCTCCGCCCGCGACCCGAAGCGCCAGTGGTATGGCGTCTACGCCAATTACAATTCGCCCGCCTATAATACGAAACTCGTGAAGGCGGAGGATCTGCCCAAGACCTATGAGGAGTTCCTGACCAAGAAGGAATGGGTGGGCCGCGTCGCCATCGAGGGCACGGACAATGAATGGATGAACGCCATCTTCGCCCATTACGGCCAGGAAAAGGGCCGCATGCTGCTGGAAGACCTCGTCTCGACCCTCAAGATCACCGTGCTCGACGGCCATCTTGCGGCGGCGCGCGCGGTCGCGGCGGGCGAATATGCGGTCGCGCTCAACAATTACACCATGCTGACCAACAACATGACCCTCTCGGGCGCCCCCACTGATTTCTGGGTGATGGACCCGGTGGCCCTGTTCTTCGGCCAGGTGGCGGTGAACCCGAAAGCGCCCCACCCCAAGGCCGCGCAGCTCGCCGCCAATTTCATGCTGAGCAAGGAAGCGCAAACCTTCGCCGCCAAAACCGGCCGCATCCCCACCCGCCCGGACGTGATCCCGAACCCGCCCGACGTGGTCGCGCGGCTGGAAAAGGCGAAGGTGCTGCCCTATGCGCTCTCAGGCGATCAGGTGAAGGCGTCGCAGAAGCTGTTTGACGAGATATTCAAGAAGCGGTGAGGGGGCTGCGCCCGTCTCGACCCGCTGCGCCGACCAGTGTAATCCCACGAAAAAAGCCCGCAAATTGCAGGCTTTTAGCGATTGCGTCCCGCGTCAGGCGAAGGTCAGACGTGCTGCTCCATCCGCGTGTGGCTGAGCGTATCCTTGAGCCGCAGATAGACGAGCAGCGACACGAGGATGCAGCCTGTCGCGTACCAGTAGAACCATTCCTCATGTCCCATTTGCTTGAAGGCGAGGGCGATGGAATCCACCGTGCCGCCGAAGATCGACACCGTGAGGGCGTAAGGAACTCCCACGCCCAGCGCCCGGACGGAGGTGGGAAACAGCTCGGCCTTAACGATGACCGAGACGGAGGTGTAACCCGTGACGATGGCCCAGGCGGCGCAGATCAGCAGAAAGGCGACGAATGGGCTTTTGGTGGCTTGCAGGGTCGACAACAGCGGATAGGTCAGCAGCACGCCAGCAACGCCGAAGAACACGAGCATGGACTTGCGCCCAATGCGGTCGGAAATCGCCCCGTAGAGCGGTTGCAGAATGATGGCGAAGATCAGAGAGCCCAACACCACGGACGTGGTTTGATCATCCGTCAGACCCACTGACAGCTTCAGGAATTTCTGCATGTAGGTGGTGTAGGTATAGAAGGCGGACGTGCCGCCAATCGTGATTCCCACCACCAACAACAACTCGCGCCAATGGGTCATGAAGGTTTTGAACGACCCAAGCTCCTTCGTTACTTTGGCTGATTGTTTGAAGTGCTCCGTTTCATGCATGTCGCGGCGCATGAATATGGTCAAGACGGATACGGCCGCGCCAATGAAGAAGGGTATCCGCCAGCCCCAGGCCACCAGTTCCTCCTGGGTCAGGAAGACTTTCTGCAAAAGCAGCAAGATGGCGATGGCGCAGAGCTGGCCCCCGATCAACATCGTGTACCAAACGCCGGAATAAAAGCCGCGATGCTTGGGATGCGACATTTCGCTGAGATAGGTTGCGCTGGCGCCATATTCGCCACCCTGGCTGACGCCTTGCAACAGGCGCGCGACGACAAGAATGATGGTCGCGCCAATGCCGATCTCCTGATAGGTCGGGCTCATTGCGATCAACAAGGAGCCAAAACACATCAGCAGCACGGACATGATGAGCGAATGACGACGCCCATATCGGTCCGCGATCCAGCCGAACAACAAGCCGCCCAACGGACGGACGATGAAGGCGGCGGCGAAAACGATGGCGGCCGACAGCTGTTGCGCGAGCGGATCGCCTTTGGGGAAGAATGAGCCTGCGAAATAAAGCGCAAAGGCTGAATAGGCATAAACATCATACCACTCGATCAGATTGCCCATGGATCCGACAAGGATCGCTTTTATACGACGCCCGGCGTCGGCATAATCAATTTTTTCTGTATCCAGCGTTGTATTTGCGCCCATTTCGCGAGTCATTATTGAGCCCCCCGATAATAACTACTCTTGGCGCAAAGAAGTAGCATTATCACCTGGGCCAGGCAATGGGCGGATCGCCCGCCTTACGCCACCGCGCTCATCGCCTCCTGCGGATGGCGCTCGCTCAAAGCCCGGCGCAGCTTTTCCAGCGCCCTGTTTTCGATCTGCCGCACCCGCTCCTTGGATATGCCCAGCGTGACGCCGAGGGATTCCAGGGTGGCGGCGTCTTCGACCAGCCGCCGTTCGCGCAGAATGCGCAATTCGCGTTCTGAAAGAACCGTCAAGGCGTCGCGCAGCCAGTCGATGCGGCGGACGGAATCGATGGCCTCGCCCACGAGTTCGTCGGGCAGAGGTCCGCCATCCACGAGGAACTCGACACGCTCGCTGGGGCCTGAATTGTCGGTGGCCGCCAGGGGCGCGTTGAGCGACACATCCGGCCCCGACAGGCGCGTGTCCATCAACTCGACATCGGCGGCGGAAACGCCGATGGCCTGGGCGATGGTGGCGTAGATCGTTCCATCGGCCATGGAGCCGCCATCGCGCGACAGTTTTGCGCGCAGGCGCCGCAGATTGAAGAAGAGGGCCTTCTGCGCCGAACTCGTTCCGCCGCGCACGATGGACCAATTGCGCAAGATATAGTCCTGCATGGAGGCGCGGATCCACCAGGTCGCATAGGTCGAGAAACGCACCTCGCGTTCCGGCTCGAAACGGGCTGCGGCCTCCAGCAGGCCCACATGGCCTTCCTGCACCAGATCCGCGATGGGCAATCCATAGTGACGAAAGCGCGCCGCCAGCGCGATCACGAGCCGCATATGGGCATGGGCGAGGCGATGCAGCGCGCGTTCGTCGCGATGATCGCGCCATAGCACCGCCAGCGCGCGCTCCTCCGCCCGCTCCAGAAAAGGCGCCGACATCGCCGCCTTGACGAACTGCCGCCGGACACCTGCCAATTGCGCCATTTCCGTCTCCCGCTTCAGGCCGGCCGATCCGGCAGTCCTCTATCCATGGCGCAGTCGCACGGCGGGGGTGTTGGAGCGGCCTGTCGCGGAGACTCCACCCGCCGCCCATGATCGGGCGCGTGTTCATCCAACGATTGATCGCGCGAATGGGTTCCGGCCCCGCCAGGACGAGGCGATGGCGCGCGTCGAGGCTGTGAGACTGGGGAAGGTGTGACGTGAAGCAAGTCCGGCGTGGATATGTCGCGCCGCCACGCAGGGTAAAGGCCCCGCGAGACGCTTTACGCAACGACCCGCGCGCCGAGCGCCTGACCCGCCCTTTCAGATCGTCATTCGGTGACGATCTTGTAGCGCTCGCCAACTTTGAGCGGGCCTGCGCGATCCAGCCCGTTGAGCAGCAGGAACCATTCAAGCGGCCGGTCGGCCAGCGCCATGCGTCCGGCCAGCGTTTCAGCCGTGTCGCCAGCCGCCGCAGTCACGATCCGCACATGCAGCGGCTGCAACTTGCCCGCCTCGTCCCCCGAGATCTGGCGGAAGCTTTCGAGGGATTCGCGGAACCGTTGATCCGTGCGCTCTGTGAGCGAGGTGGTCGCGAAGATCAGCCGGTAGACCTCGGAGCCCATTCGGATCACGCCCACGCGGAACTCCCATTCCCCGCTTTTGGCCGTCCCGGTCGCAGCGGCGAGGCCATTGATGGAAAGGGTTTTCACGGAGGCGGGTTGCAGGCCCTGAATCCAGTCCATCCCCAGATAGGCCTCCAGGCTGGTGTCGGCGGCGATGGAGACGCTGTCGAGGCGCAGGGCTTCGGCCCCGCCCGCAGCCACGCCAAGCACCGCTTTGGAGGTGTTCTCCAGCACGAAGCCCTCTGGCGCCAGGAAACCGAAACCCAGTCGCGGATGCGAAAAGCGTCGCCCGCGCACCAGCCCTTCGGCGGGATTGTCGCCAAAGTCGATCCCGTCGATGGCGGCGAGATAATCGCTGCGCTGCGCCTCGCCCACGCCCGGCGCGCCGATGGCGCGGGCGGCGGCGACGGCCCGCGCGATGCGTTCGGGCGTCGAGGGATGCGAGGAGGTGATGTCCGGCCCCGCCGCGCGCTGGTTGAACAAGGAGGCGCGCAGGGACGTGGACCGGCTGAGCGAGGTGAGGAACCGCGCGGCGCCAAAGGGATCAAAGCCCGCTTTTGCGATGGTCGTCACGCCGATCTGGTCCGCGTCGAATTCCTGCTGACGGGAGAAGCTCGCGAAGGAGGCTATGCCGCGCGCCTGCACCTCGCCGCCCTTGTCCTTTTGCAGAACGTCCGTGACCTTGCGGATCAACTGCTGGTCTTTCTCCAGCTCGGCCCGCTGGCTGGCGTGGCCGGCTGTGATATGGCCGATTTCGTGCGCCATGACCGCCGCCAGTTCCGATGCGTCATTGGCGAGCGCCAGCATTCCCCGCGTGACATAGAGATTGCCGCCCGGCAAGGCGAAGGCGTTGACGACCTGGGCGTTGAGAATGGTGACGCGATAGGGTTCGCCCGGCTTTTCGCTGGCGGCGGCCAGCTTCGCCAGAATGCCATTCAGATAGCGCTCCGTTCCCCAAGCCTTGTATTCGCCGCCGAACATGTCCACGAGGCGCTTCTGCTGCGTGCTGTCGGGCGTTTCCATGCCGGTGATGCGCGGGGCTTCGGGCGGCAGGGCCGGGCCGGTCGCGGGGTTTTGGCCATAGGGGTCAAGGGTGGCGCAGCCCGAAAGGCCAAAGGCCAGCAATGGGGCCAGCAACGGGGCCAGCCGGCCGAACGCGCAGAACCTCGGCAGCAGCCCTGCGAGCCGCCAAGTCGGGGCGCCCGCGCGCCTGAAGTTCACCGTCGAGCCCATAGCCTGTCCAGAATCCAGCCCCTCTATCCCTATCCGATCCGCCCAGAATAAGGCGAAATCGCCGCAATTCACATATGGGCCGTCAATTTGCCCCCGTCACGATTTCCAGCGCCTCGGGGTCGGCGAGTTCGATCTGCGGGCCAAAGCGCGTTTCAAGCAGCCCGCGCACCCGCACCAGCTTGCCGGTGAGGGAGGATAGCGGCGACCCGCTCTTGTCGAAGGCCGCGAGGTTGTTACGCGCCACGGTCGCAGCGAAATCAAGAGTGCGGACGGGTCCGAAATTCACATAAGTGCGCGCCGCTGCGACGCCGACGCCGCTGACCCGCCCCTGAACGAGCGCCACCTCACCCGCCCGCGCCGCCAGCGCCGTCCGGTCGTTGGCGGATGCGAGGGCGAAGGCCGGATCGCTCCACAGGCCCAGCTTTTCCTGCCGCGCCTTCGCTTCAAGGGCGAGCAGGGGGCGCAGGCAGGGGCGCATCAGCGCGTCGATCTCTACCCGGGCGAGGCCCGCCTCCACGATGGCCTCGGCGATGGATCGGGGCTTTCCGTCTCCGCCGGGCGCAAAGAGCCGGGCGGGCAGGCGGTTCCAGCGATCCGGCACGGCGGCGAGCGCCTCAAGATCGACCCGATTGTCGGGCGCCATCAGCCAGGCGCGCAATTGATCGCGGACGCCGACGGGGCGGAGAGGATCGTTCGGGCTGCCGCGCGGCGGCTCGACCCCGGCCAGTCGAAGCCGTCGGCCGTCCTCCAGCACGATCTCCAGACGCTCATCAATGGCTGCGACCCGCAACCCGTGGCTCGCCGCCTCGCCGCAGGGCGCGGCGCGGGCGGGACAGGCGCAGAGGGCGAGGAGGAGGATGAGCAAGGGACGCATGAAACGGGACGCGGATGAAAGGACGCCGTCATGATACAAGCAAACTGGTGGATTGCAGCGTCAAGGGAGGGGTGAATGGACGATTTTTGCGTGGTGATGACCACGGCCTCGTCGGACGAGACCGTGCAAAGGGTGATCGACGCGGCGCTCGGTCAGCGGCTGGCCGCCTGCGTCCAGGCGCTGCCCATGAAGAGCCATTACGTCTGGAAAGGCGAAATCAGGCGCGAGGCGGAGACGCTGCTGTTCTTCAAGGCCAAGACCGCCGACTACGCCGCGCTGGAGGAGACGATCCGGGCGGTCCATGACTATGAGACGCCGGAAATCATTCGCCTCGACATATCGGCTGGCCTGCCCGCCTATCTCGCGTGGATCGTGGATTCGACGCGCTAGATCACGTTCCCAGCGGGCCGTTCAGCATCCAGCGATGGCCGAAGGGGTCGCGCAATACGGCGAAACGGGTGCCCCAGAAGGAGTTGGTCGGCTGGGTCTCGCCCTTGGCGCCAAGCTGGGTGGCGCGGTTGAAGACCTCGTCCACCTCCTTGCCTGTGGCGAATTCCAGACTGACGGAGCTTGTCGAGGGCTCGCCCGGGATCGGGGGGCGGGTGGCGCCTGCGGTGAATTCGGGAAACGCGTCCGCCACCATGACGGAGCCGCCATTGATGTCCAGCTCGGAATGGACGATGCGAATGCCGTCAAGCGCAGGCATCAACGCCTTTTGCCGGGCGCCGAACGCCGCCGTGTAGAAGGCGATCCCCGCAGCGGCCGGGGTGACGGTGAGATAGGGGGATACAGGCGGACGCTCGGCCATGGCGATTCCATTTCGTTGGTTCCTCCGCGATTGTCGGGGGAAACACGGCAAAGGCAAGCCCCACTTTCCTCCTGTGCCCAATTGCGGTATGCGAGACGCACAATTCACTAAAAGCCGCATGAGGCGGCGACGGGACAGACCCATGGCGCCACGCACCCTTTACGACAAGATCTGGGACGACCATGTCGTCGACGCTTCTGCGGACGGCACGACACTCATTTATATTGACCGCCACCTCGTCCACGAGGTGACCAGCCCCCAGGCCTTCGAAGGCCTGCGCCTGACGGGCCGCAAGGTCCGTTCCCCCGAGCGCACCCTGCTGGTGGTCGATCATAACGTCCCCACCACCGACCGCTCGCAGCCCATCACGGACGCTGAGAGCAAGGCGCAGATCGAATATCTGGCCGACAACGCCAAATATTTCGGCCTCGAATATTACGACGAGCATGACGTGCGCCAGGGCGTCGTCCATATCATCGGACCGGAACAGGGCTTCACCCTGCCGGGCACGACCATCGTTTGCGGCGACAGCCATACCGCCACCCACGGCGCGTTCGGCGCTCTCGCCCATGGCATCGGCACGTCCGAGGTCGAGCATGTGCTCGCCACTCAGACGCTGATCCAGCAGAAGTCCCAGAACATGCGCGTCACCGTCAACGGGAAGATCCCCGCTGGCGTCACCGCCAAGGACATCGTGCTCGCCATCATCGGCAAGATCGGCACGGCGGGCGGCACCGGCTGCGTGATCGAATATGCGGGCGAGGCCATCGAGGCCCTGTCGATGGAAGGCCGCATGACGGTCTGCAACATGTCGATCGAAGCGGGCGCGCGCGCGGGCATCATCGCCCCCGACGAGAAGACCTTCGAATATCTGAAGGGCCGTCCCAAGTCGCCGAAGGGCGCCCATTGGGAGCAGGCGGTCGCTTACTGGCGCACGCTGAAGTCCGATCCGGGCGCCCATTTCGATCACGAAGTCGTGCTCGACGCGGCCTCCCTGCCCCCGCTCGTGACCTGGGGGACCAGCCCCGAAAACGTCATCACCATCGACGGCACGGTGCCGAAGGTCGAGGATGGCGCGACCGAGCAAAAGCGCGCCTCGATCAAGCGCGCGCTCGACTATATGGGCCTCGAAGGCGGTGAGAAGATCACCGACATCGCGATCCAGCGCGCCTTCATCGGCTCCTGCACCAATGGCCGCATCGAGGATCTGCGGGCGGCGGCGGCGGTGGCGCAAGGCCACAAGGTGCATCCGGGCGTCAGCGCCATGGTCGTGCCGGGCTCGGGCCTCGTGAAGGAACAGGCGGAAGCCGAAGGTCTCGACAAGATCTTCATCGAGGCGGGCTTTGAATGGCGTGAGCCGGGCTGCTCCATGTGCCTGGCCATGAACCCGGACAAGCTGGCGCCGGGCGAGCGTTGCGCCTCCACCTCGAACCGCAACTTCGAGGGCCGTCAGGGCTTCCGTGGACGCACCCATCTCGTCTCGCCCGCCATGGCGGCGGCGGCGGCGATCGCGGGCAAGTTCGTGGACATCCGCAGCTTCTCGTGAGGCTGCGGGCGAAGAATTGCTGCGCCTTAGCTGCGCAGCAAAAGCGCGGCAAGTGATTGATATGAAAGGCCAGCCTCGTGCTGGCCTTTTGTTTGGCCTAACGCCAATGCCGGTGGTGGCCGTGGCGCCAACCCATGTGTCTTCCCCTGCGCCAGCCGTAATGGCGCCCGTGGTAGCGCGCCATGATCAGGGGCGCGTCCTGAACGCCGTGAGCCGCCTCGGCGGCGACCGGCATGGCGCTGGCTGTGGGCGCAGCGAGGGTCAGGGCGAGGCAGAGGGCCGCGGCGGCGAGCGCGCCCATCAACAAGGTTTTCATCGTCGTCTCCGTTGCGCCACGCGCAGGTGGCCAGCGTCAACGGCGGCCCGGATGAAACGGTTCCGGTTCGCCGCCGCCGCGCTGCTGGCGCATCCCTTCTCCCACTGGTTATTCTGCGCGTGCGTCCCCACTTCGCCATAGACCCATTGGAGACTTCGCCTCATGCCGCCTGACCCAACCCGCCTGCGCAGCCGCTACGCCCCCTCCCTCGCGGATATTGAAGTCATCGCTGATGAAGCCTTCGCGGCGCTGCCGGAGACGTTCAAGATCCTGTGCGAGGGCGTCGTGATCCGCGTCGATGATTTTCCCGACGAGGAGACCCTCGACGAACTGGAAGCTGAAAGCGAGTTCGACCTTTTGGGCCTGTTCAGAGGCCGGGGTCTCGCCCATCGCGGCGCAGTCCCGCAGACGGGGGAGTTCCCGAATATGGTCTGGCTCTACCGCCGCCCCATCCTCGACTATTGGGCCGAGCATGAGGAGACGCTGGGCCAGGTGATCACCCATGTGCTGGTGCACGAAATCGGCCATCACTTCGGCCTGTCGGACGAGGATATGGAGGAGATCGAGCGGAAGGCGGAGTAGGCGTCAGTCCGGGCTATGGGCCACGCAGGCCAGCGTCGTTTCTTCGCCCGACAGATCGGCCCCGAAATTGCGGCAATGTCCGGCCTCGCCCTGCGCCTCCAGATGGCGGCAGCCAGCGCAGCCAGCGAAAATGGCCTTTGCGCCTTCGGGCGCAAGATCGCCCGCGATATGGGCGAGGCTTTGCGAGAGCCCCGCCGCATAGAGCGGCGGCAGGCGGGCGATGGCTTCCACCAGCCCGCGCAGCGGATCGTCCTCCAGCATCGCCAGCCCCGCTGGCGTCGTCTCGATACGGGTGGCGCGTCCGTCGGACGGATGGCGGACTTTGCGGATCAACCCCTTGCGCTCCAGCGCCATCAGGGTTTGCGACGCCGTGCCCTTGGTGGTGGCCAGCCAGGCGGCGACCGCGCCGGGCTGGCGGGAGAAACTGTTGGCGCGTGCGATGAAGCGCAGCGCTTCCCACTGGGCGGGCGCCAAAGTCGCGGCCTCACGGGCGCGGGAGAACCGCCCGATCCGTTCGATCAAGGCTGCGATGCGAAGAGGCGCGCTGTCATGGTTGGCCATCGGCGCAAGCTAGCGGCCTTTTGGTTAACGATATGTGTCGAACCATCGACGTTTGCGGCCTTTCATCCTGCGGCAGGTCTTGCTAAAAGGCGTCAAGGCGCAAAAGCGCCAGCGCAAGAGGCACGACCGATGGACAAGTTCACGAAGCTCACGGGCGTTGCGGCTCCCATGAAGATCCGCAACATCGACACCGACATGATCATCCCCAAGCAATACTTGAAGACGATCAAGCGCACGGGCCTCGGGTCGGGCCTGTTCTCGGAGCTTCGTTTCAATGAGGATGGTTCGGAGAACCCGGATTTCGTGCTCAACCAGCCCGCCTATCGCGACGCGAAGATCATCGTCGCGGAAGACAATTTCGGTTGCGGCTCTTCGCGCGAACACGCCCCCTGGGCGCTGCTGGATTTTGGCGTGCGCTGCGTCATCTCCACCAGTTTCGCGGACATCTTCTTCAACAATTGCTTCCAGAACGGCGTGTTGCCGATCCGCGTGTCGCGCGAAGATCTCGACAAGTTGATGGACGACGCCGAGCGCGGCGCCAACGCCACCATGACCATTGATCTGGAAGCCCAGGAGATTCGGGGCCCCGATGGCGGCGTGGTGAAATTCGACATCGACGCCTTCCGTAAACATTGCATGATCAACGGCCTCGACGATATCGGCATCACCATGCAGAAGGACGCGGGCATCGCGTCTTACGAGGGAAATCTGGCGCAGAGCCGCCCCTGGGCCTGAGCCCCGCTCCGCTCACGCTTTCAGTCGCGCATGAGCCTCTATAGAGTGGGTTCATGCGCGATTCTTCCAGCCTCACTGCCCTCGCTCTGGCCCTTCTGGGCTGCCTTGCCGCGACGGCCCCCGCCGCCGCCGATTTCAGCGACTGCATCGCCTCGATCAGGCCATCGGCGCTCGCGGCGGGCGTTTCCCCCTCCGCCTTCGACGCCGCCACGCAAGGGCTGACGCCCAATGACGCGGGCGGCTTTCTCGACACGCAACCCGAATTCACGACGCCGGTCTGGGATTATCTCGCCGGCCTCGTCGATGAAGACCGCATCAACGACGGGCGCGCGCGGCTGCGTGAAAATGCGCGTCCGCTCGCGCTGGCTGAAAAGCTCTATGGGGTCGATCGCGCCACCATCGTGGCGGTCTGGGGGGTCGAGTCCGATTATGGACGCGCCATCGGCAAGCGCCCGCTGGTGCAATCGCTCGCGACCCTCTCCTGCGAGGGGCGCCGCCAGGACTATTTCCGCACTGAACTCATCGCGGCTCTGAAGATCATCCAGAGCGGGGATGTGGCCGCCTCGGCGATGGTGGGCTCCTGGGCCGGGGCCTTCGGCCAGACCCAGTTCATGCCTTCAACTTTCTTGCGCTTCGCGGTGGACCTTGACGGCGACGGGCGCCGCGATGTGGTGGGCTCGGTTCCCGACGCGCTGGGCTCCACCGCCAATTATCTGCGCAATTCCGGCTGGCGGCCGGGCCTGACCTGGGGGTTCGAGGTCACGATCCCGAAGGACTATTCCGGCCCCGAAGGACGCAAGGACAAGCATCCCATGGCATGGTGGGCCGCAAGGGGCGTCAAGCGCGTCGATGGCCAGCCGCCCGGTTCGGATTCGGCGGGCCTGCTGTTGCCAGCGGGGCCAGAGGGTCCGGCCTTTCTCGTCACCAGCAATTTCGATGCGATCTTCACCTACAATGCGTCGGTCTCCTACGCGCTGGCCATCGCCCATCTATCGGATCGGCTACGCGGAGGCGGCCCCTTCGCGACCCCCTGGCCGACCGACGACATGGGCCTGTCGCGGGCGGAGCGGCGCGAGTTGCAGGCTCTTCTCGCCCAGCGCGGCTATGACATCGGACCGGCCGACGGCGCCATCGGCGACAAGACCCGCCAGGCCATCGCCGATGTGCAGACCCGCGCGGGCCTGCCCACCGACGGGCGCCCCGGAACGAAGCTGCTGCGCCTGTTGCGGTCGGGGCAGCCTTGATCACATGAGATAGAGGCGGTCCGGCAGTTCCTCGCGCGGGCGTTCGCCGGGCGGGGCGTGGCGCGCCAGCACGTCCGCGCAGGCGGCGATGGCCGCCAGAAATCCTTCCGCCACCTCGCCCTCGCCCATTCGGGCCGTCAGCGCCGCGATCGCCCCGCGCCATTCGTCCGGGTTCACTTTGGCGGCGATCCCCTCGTCGGCGATGATGCGCGCGTAATGTTCGGCCAGCGACACGAAGATGAGCACGCCCGTGCGCTCGCTTGTGTGGGAGATTCGACGGGCCAGAAATTGCTCGCTCGCCGCGCGGTGCGCACAGGCGCGACGCGCGAGGCGGGGCGTGAGCATGACGCGCAGTCGTGGCGACGAAAACAAAAGCAACGCCGCGATATAGATCACGATCTGCGCCGCAAAGAGCGAGCGGACCGGCCATTGCGTCAGCATCAGCGGCCATGGCGCGAGCAGGGCCGTGAGGGAGGCCCAGAGCAAGGGCGCAGCCGCGTATTCGCTTGACGCGCGCGCCAGCACGCAAACGATCTCCCCCGAGGTGCGGGCCTCGGCCGCCCTGATGGCCGCGCTGATGCGGGCCTGATCTTGCGCCGTGATCTTCATCACCAATCTCCCGAGGCGCCGCCGCCGCCCGACGAACCGCCCCCACCAATGAACCCACCGCCGAATCCGCCCGATCCGCTCCCCCAGGATCCCCGGCGCGGGGGCAGCAAAATGACCGGGCCGCCGCGCGTCGAGGGGTCAAAGGATCCCGGACGACGCGGGCCGCCCATGCTTCGCCAGAAGATGAAGATCACGAGGCCGAAGATCAGCAGCGGGAGCAGTTGATCGAGCCCTCCCTGCTCCTCGCGCACCTTGGGCCGGGGCTGCCATTCCGCCGCATCGGTGGTGAGGATGGCGATGATGTCATCGACGCCGCGCTCCACGCCGCCCCCGAAGTCCCCCGCCTTGAAGCGCGGCGCGATGGCGTTGGCGATGACGATTTTCGACAGGGCGTCGGTCAGCGTCCCTTCCAGCCCATAGCCCACCTCGATGCGCACCTTGTGTTCTGCGGGAGCGATCAGCAACAGCACGCCGTTGTTCTTCGTCGCCTCGCCAAGCTTCCAGAAACGGAAGAGATCGTTGGCGTAGGGCTCGATGGCCTGGCCATCGAGGGATTTGACCGTCGCCACCACGAGCTGGACGCCCGATTTCGTCTCCAGCTCCGCAAGTTTGGGCTCAAGATTGGCGCGGGTCGCGGCGGGGATCACATTGGCGTCATCGACGATGCGGCCGGTAAGCTCTGGAAAGGTCTGCGCAGCCAGAGCGAGCGCCGCGCAAAGGAGCGCCGCCACAAGGCCGAAGGCCCACGCCCCTGCGCGCCCCTTCGGCACAGGCCCGCTCCCGGTCAGAACTTCACCTGCGGCGGGGTTTGCGCCGTCTCATTGGCGGTGAATTCCACCATCGGCTTGTTGGCGCGGAAGGCGGTCGAGGCCCATAGCACGCCGGGGAAGGTGCGCAGCTCCGTATTATAGGCGCGCACCGCGTCGATATAATCGCGCCGCGCCACCGCGATGCGGTTCTCGGTCCCTTCGAGCTGGGATTGCAGGGCGAGGAAGTTCTGGTTCGACTTGAGTTCAGGATAATTTTCGCTCACCGCCAGCAGGCGCCCAAGCGCGCCCGAGAGCTGGCTCTGCGCATCCTGGAATTGCTTCAGCTTGTCCGGATCGGTCAACTGGGAGGCGTCGACGCGCACCTGCGTGGCCTTGGCCCGCGCCTCGACCACGGCGGTGAGCACGTCTTTCTCCTGCTTTGCATAGCCCTGGACGGTGGCGACCAGATTGGGAATGAGATCGGCCCTGCGCTGGTAATTGTTCTGCACATCCGCCCATCTGGCCTTTGCGGCCTCTTCCAGGGTGGGTATCGTGTTGTATCCGCAGCCTGCGAGGCCAAGGCCAAGCAGGGCTGCGGCGACAAGGGCGCGCAGGCGCGAGAAAGTCGGATGCATGGCGATCTCCGCAAAGGTGACCCCTGTGGATCTGTGTCACAGGGCCAAGCCCGTCCAGATGCGCCGAACGCCGCCGGACGCGATATGAAGACGGCGACGCAAATGATGCTAAGCCTTTAGGGCAGGAGACCCCATGACGCCCTCCACCGAGACGAAGACGCTGCACTATTTCGAGTCGCTGGAAAGCATGGAAGGGCTCGTCGCCGCCCAGCCGCCGGTCTCCCCTTCGCGGCTCCGGTGGCTCCCCCGGGCGAGCCTGTTGCAGGCGCTCTATCCCGGCGTTCTGGCGGCAGGCACCATCGGGCTGGCGGCCACCTGGCTGTCGCAGACCTATCATGCGCCCGTCATGCTCTTCGCCCTGCTCATCGGCATGGCCTTTCATTTCCTGCATGAGGAGGGACGCTGCCGGGTGGGGATCGAATTCAGTTCGCGCACCGTCCTGCGCTTTGGCGTCGCCTTGCTGGGGTTGCGAATCACCGCGTCGCAGATCGCGGGGCTCGGCGGCGCGCCGATTCTCATGGTTTGCGCTGGCGTGGCGACGACCTGCCTGCTCGGCTGGCTGCTTGGCAAGCGGCTTGGGCTGGGCGGCTATTTTGGCCTTCTGTCGGGCGGCGCGGTGGCCATCTGCGGCGCCTCGGCCGCATTGGCCATCTCCACTTCCCTGCCGCACTACGCCAACAAGGAGCGCGACACGGTGCTGACCGTGGTCGTGGTGACGACGCTCTCGACGCTCGCCATGGTGCTCTATCCCATGCTGGTCGCCGCCCTGCATCTGACCCATGTGGAGGCGGGCCTGTTTCTGGGCGGCACCATCCACGACGTCGCTCAGGTTGTGGGCGCGGGCTATATGGTCTCGCCGGAGACCGGCGACATTTCGACCTATGTGAAACTGCTGCGGGTCGCGGCGCTGATTCCGGTCGTCGCGAGCATTTCCTGCGTGGCGATGGAGAAGGGCGCCACAGGCGCGCGGCTGGCGCGGGCCTTCCCCTTTTTCCTGATTGGCTTTGGGGCGCTGGTGGCGCTCAACAGCGCGCTGTCCCTGCCGGTCCTGCTCACCGAAGGCGCGAGCAGCGTATCGAGCTGGTGCCTCGTGACGGCGATTTCAGCGCTGGGCATGAAGACGTCGTTCCGCGACGTCTTCGCGACGGGCTGGCGGCCTCTCGGGCTCATGGTGGCGGAGACGGTCTGGATCGCGGGGCTCGTGCTCGCGTCGATCATGCTTCTGCGGTGACAAAACGCTCTATGGCGTGAGAAGCACGAAGTCCGTCGCCGTCTTGCCCGTTTCGCGCCCCAGGCCCTGATCGGCGATCAGCAGGGACGCGCCCGCCGCCAGACGTCGGCCCACCTCGACGCGCGCCTCCTGAGGAATCTGGATCTGCTCCAGCGCCTCGGCTGCGTCGGCGTTCCGCAGGCCCTTCACCGGCAGGCTCACCCGCGACCAGCGGACGGATCCATTCTGCGGATTCACCTCCATCGCCGTGAAGAGATGGGCGCCCAGAACGGCGCCGGGCGCGATCTCGACGGGGCTCTCATAGACCGGCTCGAAGCCCTGACGGATGAAGAGCTTGCGTTCCTTGCCGCTGATGAACACCGAGACATGGCCGGCGGGTTGCGGCTTTGGGGCGGCCGCCGGAGGCGCGGGCGGCGGCGGACTGGCGGCCTCGACCATGGGGGCGGGGAGCAAAGGCGCAGCCTCCACCGCTCCGGCGGGGGGGACCACAACCGTCGCCGCCGCCAAGATGGGCGCTTCGCTGGCGGGCGCCCCGGCTGCGGGCGCGACCGTCGCAGGGGTTTCATTGATCGCCGACGCAAGCGCGACCTGCACCACAGGCGCGGCCACCGCCTCCTGCGCAGGCGTCACGGCGCTGAACAGCTTCGGACTCGAGAAATCTGCGGGGGTCACGGGATCGTCGGTGACGATCACCCGTGCGCCGATCTTCGTATAGGTGAAGAGCTTCCTCGCCACATCGGCGGGCAGGCGGATGCAGCCGTGGGAGGCGGGCCGCCCCGTCACATGGCCCTCATGCAAGGCGACCCCTGACCAGGTGATGCGCTGCATGAAGGGCATGGGCGCATTGCTGTAGATGTTGGAGCGATGCATCCGCTGCTTCTGGAGCAAGGTGAAGGCCCCGCGCGGCGTCTCGCGCCCCGCTATGCCGGTGGAGACCGGGGAACGGGCCACCACGACCCCATCGTCCCAGATGGTCAGCCGCTGATCGGCCAGCGAGACGGCCAGAATGACGGTTCCATGCGGTCTGGCGGACCAGGCCGCAAGCGGCGGCGGCGCTGGCTCCGTGCGCCGGAACCGCGCCTCAGCCGATCCTGCCGGTGCGAGGGCCAGCAGAAGCGCGGACAGGCCTGCGAGGGCGAGGGGGCGGGCGGCGGGGGTTGATCTGATCACGGGCATGTCCAGGGCTTTGAATTGCCTGAGAAGTCAAACATCGAGGCAGGCCACAGTCACCTTGGCCAAATGGATGGTCAAGCCGTCGTCACGCAGCGTCATCCACCCCGCCCGCCTCCAGCACTCTGCGCAGGCGGGAGAAGGCGAGCCGGATGCGGGATTTCACCGTTCCCAGCGGCAGGCCTGTGCGCGCGGCGATCTCGGAATGGGAGAGGCTGTCGAAAAAGGCCAGACGAACGAGGGCGCGTTGCTCTTCGGGCAGGTCCGCCATGGCGGCGCGCAGCACATCTTCCCGAGTCTGGGCGTCGATCATTCCATCCGCGTCCGGAATCTGATCGTCGGGAATGTCGAGCGCATATTCGGAGGGATCGACATAATCGACCCGGTCGCGGCGGGCGATGTCGATCCGCCGATTGCGCGCAACCCGGTAGAGCCAGGTGCCAAGGCTTGATTTCGCCGAATCGAAAAGGTCCGCCTTATGCCAGAGCGTGACCATCGCCTCCTGGGTGATCTCCTCCGCCGTGGTCCGATCAGCGCCCAGCCGTTGCAGATAGGCGTTGAGGCGCGGGCTGTAATAATCGAAAAGCGTCGCAAAGGCTCCGCGATCCCGCCGCTCGGCCACCGACGCCATAAGGGCGGCATGTTCGCAAGCAAGTGGCGTCATGGTGTGTGGCGGCGTTCCGTTTTCTGTGGCGATAATCTGCCACGATCACGCACATTGCGAAACCGAAGAATGACTTGTATCCCGAGTTGGTCTGAATTTCGCCTGTTTCGCTCGTCTTGTTGCGGACATTATGTCGCGCGCATGGGCTGACATGGAGTAAAATCATCAAATGATTCGCCACCTCTCCCCTTCAGCCACCCTTCTCGCCTGCACGCTCGTCGCAGGAGCCCTTGTCGCGAGCGCCGTCGCGGCGCCGCCCGCCTTCGCGCAGGCCGCCAAGCCAAAGCCCGCCGAGGCCAAAAAGCCGGACGCGAAGAAGGACGACGCCAAGACCGCCCAGGCTGGCGCCGCCCCCAAGCCAACGGCCATCGACAAGATCAACGACTGGGGCGTCTACGCGGCCGGCGCCGGCAAGTCCAAGGCCTGTTATGTGCTCGCCGAGCCCAAGGATCGGGCGCCCAAGGTTCTCAATGGAAAGCCCCTCAAGCGCGATCCAGGCTATGTCTTCATCACCCAACGGCCGGGCGAGGGCGTGCGCAACGAAGTGTCCGTGGTGATGGGTTTCGATGTGAAGCCGGACTCCGCGCCCAAGGCTGAAGTCGGCTCCGCGAACTTCGCCATGATCGCCAAGGGCGGCAATCTCTGGCTCAAGAACGCCGCGCAGGAGGCCGAATTCGTCGCCGCCCTGCGCAAGAGCCCGCGCCTGATCATCAAGGCCGACTCCCTGCGGGGCAACACGACCACAGACACCTATGCGCTGGCGGGCGTCGCCGCCGCCCTCGACCGCACCGGCAAGGAATGCCAGTGACCGGGCCGCAGCGGACCTCGCCCGAACGAATGATTCATAGAGATTGATCCAAAGTATCGCCAACCAAAGTGTGAGGCGGCGCCTGCTTGTTTCAAAGGCCCCCTCTGGCGCATAATAAAAGCACAATCAATCTGTCGGGACGGCTGCGGGCGCGGTTTCGTTCGCCGGGAGGAGAACCCATGTCTGAAAAAATTTACCCGGTCAGCGCGCAATGGGCGCAGGGCGCCTTCATCAATGAAGCGAAGTACAAGGACATGTACGCCCGCTCCGTTTCGGATCCGGATGGTTTCTGGGGCGAGCAGGGCAAGCGCATCGACTGGATGACCCCCTATACGAAGGTGAAGAACACCAGTTTCGACCCGCATCATGTCTCCATCAAATGGTTCGAGGACGGGAAGACCAACGCCGCCTTCAACTGCGTGGACCGGCATCTGGCCACCCGCGCGCAGCAGACGGCGATCATTTTCGAGGGCGACGATCCGTCCGACTCGCGCCACATCACCTATCAGGAGCTCTACGAGCAGGTCTGCCGCTTCGCCAATGTGCTGAAGGCCCATGGCGTCAAGCGCGGCGACCGCGTCACCATCTATCTGCCGATGATCCCCGAAGCGGCCTACGCCATGCTGGCTTGCGCGCGCATCGGCGCCGCCCATTCGGTGGTCTTTGGCGGCTTCTCGCCCGATTCGCTCGCTGGCCGCATCGAGGACGCTGGCACCGATGTGCTGATCACGGCCGACGAGGGTCTGCGCGGCGGGCGCAAGGTGCCGCTGAAGGCCAATGCGGACGCCGCCGCCGAAAAGGTGGCCGTGAAGACCATGGTCGTCGTCAAGCGCACCGGCGGCAAGGTGGACATGAAGCCGGGTCGCGACGTCTGGTTCCACGAGGAGGCGGCGAAGGTCGCCGCCGATTGTCCGCCCGAGCCCATGAACGCCGAAGACCCGCTGTTCATCCTCTATACGTCCGGCTCGACCGGCAAGCCCAAGGGCGTGGTGCACACCACCGGCGGCTATCTCGTCTACGCCTCGATGACCCATCAATATGTCTTCGATTACCACGATGGCGACGTCTACTGGTGCACCGCGGACGTGGGCTGGGTGACCGGCCACAGCTACATTCTCTACGGGCCGCTCGCCAATGGCGCGACCACGCTGATGTTCGAGGGCGTGCCGAACTATCCCACCGACGCACGGTTCTGGGAAGTGATCGACAAGCACAAGGTCAATATCTTCTACACCGCCCCCACCGCCATCCGCGCCCTCATGCAGAAGGGCGAGGATATCGTGAAGGCGACCTCGCGCGCCTCCCTGCGCCTGCTGGGCTCCGTCGGCGAGCCGATCAATCCGGAAGCCTGGGAGTGGTATCATCGCGTGGTCGGCAATGGTCATTGCCCCATCGTGGACACCTGGTGGCAGACCGAGACCGGCGGCGTGCTGATCTCCCCCCTGCCCGGCGCCATCGCCCAGAAGCCGGGCTCGGCGACCCTGCCCTTCTTCGGCGTGCAGCCGCAGATCGTGGACGCGGAAGGCAAGCCCCAGCACGGCGCCTGCGAGGGCAATCTGGTGCTCACCGATTCCTGGCCGGGGCAGATGCGCACGGTCTTCGGCGACCACGAGCGCTTCGTGCAGACCTATTTCTCCACCTATCCCGGCACTTACTTCACCGGCGACGGCTGCCGCCGCGACGAGGATGGCTATTACTGGATCACCGGCCGCGTCGATGACGTGATCAATGTCTCGGGCCATCGCATGGGAACGGCGGAAGTCGAGAGCGCGCTGGTCTCCCATCCCAAAGTGTCGGAATCGGCGGTCGTCGGCTTCCCGCACGACATCAAGGGCCAGGGCATTTACGCCTATGTCACCTTGATGGCGGGCGAAGAGCCGACGGAGGCTCTGCGCAAGGAGCTGGTGAACTGGGTGCGCAAGGAAATCGGCCCCATCGCTTCCCCCGACGTCATCCAGTTTGCGCCGGGCCTGCCCAAGACCCGCTCGGGCAAGATCATGCGCCGCATCCTGCGCAAGATCGCCGAAAACGAATTCGGCGCGCTGGGCGACACCTCGACCCTCGCCGACCCCGGCGTGGTCGACGACCTGATCGCCAACCGGCCGAAGTAAGGCGCGCTTGCGCCCCGCCCCGATCAGGGATGGGGCGCGAGCCGAAGTTCAGGACGGCGGGCGTCCCATTCGGTCAGGCGCCCGGGCCCACCAGATCGACCAACGCCGGAATCAGCGGCTCGTCCGCTGGCGGCATGGGATATTGGCGAAGATCGCGCGGACGCACCCATTTCAACGCCTGTCCCTCGCGCGATTGCACGAAGCCGTCCCAGCGGCGACAGACATAAAGCGGCATCAGCAGGTGGAAATCGGGATAGCCGAAGCTGGCGAACGTCAGCGGTGCGAGGCAGGCCTCTTTCACGATAATGCCCAGCTCCTCGCGCAATTCGCGAATCAGCGCCTCTTCGGGCCGCTCTCCCACCTCAAGCTTGCCGCCAGGAAATTCCCAGAGGCCCGCCAGCGCCTTGCCCTCGGGGCGCTGGGCGATCAGCACGCGATCATCGGCGTCGATGAGCGCGGCGGCGACGACAAGGAGAAGTTTCAAGGCGATGCTCCTGCGGGGACCGCCATCGCCTAACGCGACCCGTGCGCGGGCGCAACTATTTGCCCGAGACGATCACCTTCACCGGCTCGGTCTCGTCGCCCTTTACGGTGACCTTTTCGTAAATGATCCCGCCCGAGGGCAGGATGGAATTGTCGGCGTACCAGGTGGCCTGCGTCCAGATATAATAGGTTCCCGGCGCGACATTTTCGAAGGTGAAGCGCCCGTCCGCCTCCGCCTTCGTGTTGCGGGTGAATTTTTGGTACTCGGGATCGGATTCCATGCGGATGAACAGCCGCATGGCCTTCAGATATTTCCGCTCCCCGAAAAAGCTGGCGAAACGCGCGTCCGTATAGGGCGTGGCGGGGATAAGGTAGACATATTCCCCCGCCGCGTAGATCACCGACCCTTTTTCCGAGCGGAAGAAGGCGTGACCGGCGATTTTGCCCTTGCCGGGCGCATGGATGAAGGCGGCCGCCGATGGATCGAACGGCACATCCACATCCGGCTTGGCGCAGGCGAGGAGGCAGGCCGAAAGAGCGAGGACGACAAGAACACCGCGCATGAGACGCTCTTAATGAACGATTGATCAATCGTTCATTCATGGCGCGGATGACGCAGGGAATCAATAGCCGATCAGCTCCGATAATCGCCGTTGATCGCCACATATTCCTTGGTGAGGTCGCAGGTCCAGACGGTGGCGACGCCGGTTCCGCCCACGCCCACGTCGACGCGAATGTCGATCTTCTCGCCCTTCATATAGGCGGAGGTCTTCGCCTCGTCATAGGTTCCGTCGCGCAGGCCCTTGTGGGCGACGCGGAAATCGCCGAACCAGATGGCGAGGCCATCGCGCTCGGCCCTCTCGCCCGCCTTGCCGACGGCGGCGACGATGCGGCCCCAGTTAGCGTCCTCGCCCGCCACCGCGGTCTTCACCAAAGGCGAATTGGCGATGGACATGGCTATGCGCTTGGCGGCCGCAGCGCTGGCCGCGCCCTCGACGCGGATCTCCACGAATTTGCGGCAGCCCTCGCCATCGCGCACCACCTGATGGGCGAGATCCAGCAGCACGGCGTCGAGCGCCTTCTTGAAGGCGGCGAGGCGACGGTCGGAGGCCAGCGCGATCTTCGGCGCGCCGCGTTTGGCGGCGGCCCCGGTGGCGAAGAGCATCAAGGTGTCGGAGGTGGAGGTGTCGCTGTCCACGGTGATCGCATTGAAGCTGGTCTGCACCGACTTCGACAGCATGGCCTGCAAGGCTTCGGCGGCGATGGGCGCATCGGTGAACACATAGGAGAGCATGGTCGCCATGTCCGGCGCGATCATGCCCGCGCCCTTGGCCATGCCGTTGATGGTGACCGGCACGCCCCCGAGGTCCACCGTGGCGGTGGCGACCTTGGGATAGGTGTCGGTGGTCATGATGGCCTTGGCGGCCTCCAGCAAGCCGCCCGGCGCCGCCTTGGCCACGAGCTGGTCGAGAACACCGTCGAACTTGGTGGCGTCCAGCGGCTCGCCGATGACGCCGGTGGAGGCGAGAAAAATTTCACCCAGCGGCGCGCCGGTGGCCTTGGCTGCGATCTGCGCGGTCAGTTTGGCGGCCTTGTCGCCGACCCTGCCGGTGAAGGCGTTGGCGTTGCCCGAATTGACCACCAGCGCGCGCGCCTTGCCGCCGGGAAGCTTGGCGCGGCACCAGTCGACCGGGGCGGAGGGGCATTTGGACTTGGTGAAGACGCCCGCGACCTGCGTTCCCTTGTCGAGCAGGGCCAGCATCACATCCGTGCGGCCCTTGTAGCGGATGCCCGCCTCGGCGGTGGCGAAGCGCACGCCCTCGATCTCGGGAATCTGCGGATAGGACTTGGGCGCGAGCGGCGAGACGGCGGTGATCTTGGCCATGGAAATTCCTGCTGATTGCGCTGAACGAATCCGGGGGCACATTTGCGGAGCCGCGCGTCATGGTCAAGCCGGTCTACTGAGCCAGACCGTCCATCCAGCGTTCCATCCGCACGCGGCTGGCCCCAAAATCGAAAACGCTGAGCACCGGGCGGGCGTAGAGGGCCAAGGTCGCGGCCCCGGAGCTGCGCGGCAATATGCGCGCATCTATCACGTCGGGCAGGCGCAGGATCAGCGAGCGGCGAACGAATCGCAAATGTTCAGGCCCGGCGGCGGGCAGATCCTCGACGCCGATTTCGGCCGATGCATAAGCGCGCAGTCTGGCGGCGAGCTGTGGGGCGGAAATTGTGAAGACCGGCGGAACCGCGTCCGCCTGCGTCGCGAGGCATAGGTCGGGCGGGCAGAGCAGCGCATCCCCGGGGCGGCGCGTCAGGGTGGCGAAATCCGTCGGGCCGAAATCCTGCGGCGCGCCGACGATCTGGCTCAGCCTCTGCCAGAGACCAAAGGGCGCTGGGCTCTGCGGCGCCAGCAACAGAACCAGCCCGGCCAATCCCAGCAGGCAAAAAAGGCCAGCCGCGGCGATCAGGATCGCGACGCGGCTGGCCCGGCGCATCGCTTACTTCGGCGCTGCGGGCGCCGTGGCCGGCGCGGGGGCGGGCGCGGCGGGAACGGGGGCGGGAGCCTCCGTGCGCTCGATCTTCGCGGCTTCGCGCAACTTCATGATGAGGTCCGTCTGGGACTTCTGGGCGACGAACTGCGCCACCTGCGACTTCACATCCTCAAAGGAGGGGAAAGCCTTCTGCCGCTTGTCCTCAAGCCGGATGACATGCCAGCCGAACTGGCTCTTCACAGGCTCGGAAATCTCGCCCTTGCCGAGTTTGAAAGCGGCCTCGCCGAATTCCGGCACCATCCGGTCTTTGGTGAACCAGCCCAGATCGCCGCCCTTGGAGCCGGGATCTTTTGAAACTTCGTCGGCGACCTTGGCGAAATCTTCGCCAGACTTGACGCGCTTCAGCGCGGCCTTGGCCTCGTCCTCGGTCGGCACGAGGATATGGCTGGCGTGGATCTCCTCCTCCGGCTTCTGCTTGGCGGCGGCCTCGTCATAGACCTGCTTCATGGCGGCGTCCGTGGCGCCTTCCCTGGCGACCTTGCCGAGCAGGCTCTCCATCATGACCTTGTCGCGGTAATAGGCGAGGCGGCGGGCGACGTCCTCGCCATCGCCCATCTTGTCGGCCGCCGCCTTTTTGGCGACCAGCCGCAGATCTATCAAATAATCAAGGACATACGCCTCGCGCTGCGGGCCTTCGATCTGTTGGGGCAGGGTGGGGCCAAGATCTTCCAGCGCCACCGCCACATCTTCATCGGTAATTTCGACGCCATCGACGCTGGCCAGAACCCTGGCGCTGGCGGGACCAGTTACAGCGAGGGCGAGCGCGAGAATGGCGCCCGAAGTCAGGAGGCGAAGGCGGGAATGGTCGAGTAACGACATAAAAAACTCCGGGTCGATGTTTGGGCGGCGCCCAATGCGGGGCGCACTTTCCTTGAAATTGCGCGCCGGGGCAACCCAGAGGGGCGCATTGGGGCGCCAAAGAGGCATGGGTATGGCGCCATGCGATAAATCGGTCAGATTGACAAGGTAGACCCTCAATCCTATCTCTGACCCGGTTTACCGGGCGCAGGCGCCGGGCCGCCTTTTAAGGATTTCACAATGCTCGGTGCGCTCGCGCGTAAGATTTTCGGCTCGGCCAATGATCGCCGCCTCAAGGGCTATGCGCCCAAAGTGGCCGCCATCAATGCGCTGGAAGCGGAGGTCGCGGCCCTGAGCGACGAGGCGCTGCGCGCCCGTACCCAGGAATTCCGCGACCAGATCGCCGCTGGCCGCACGCTCGACGAATTGCTCGTCCCCGCCTTCGCAACGGTGCGCGAAGCGGCGCGGCGCACTCTGGGGCAACGCCATTTCGATGTGCAGTTGATCGGCGGCATGGTGCTGCATGAGGGCTCCATCGCGGAAATGCGGACTGGCGAGGGCAAGACCCTTGTGGCGACGCTGGCGACCTATCTGAACGCGCTTTCAGGCAATGGCGTGCATGTGGTCACGGTGAACGACTATCTGGCCAGCCGCGACGCGGGTTGGATGGGGCAGATCTACCAGTTTCTCGGCCTCACGGTCGGCGTCATCGTGCATGGGCTCGACGACGAGCAGCGCCGCCAGGCCTATGCCGCGGACATCACCTACGGCACGAACAACGAATTCGGCTTCGACTATCTGCGCGACAACATGAAATACGAGCTGAGCCAGATGGTTCAGCGCCCCCATGCCTACGCCATCGTGGACGAGGTCGATTCGATCCTGATCGACGAGGCGCGCACGCCCCTAATCATCTCGGGCCCCTCCGACGATAAATCGGAACTCTACAACCAGGTCGATCTGCTGATCCCGCATCTGGTCCGCACCGATTACGACGTGGACGAGAAACAGCGCACCGCCAATCTGACGGAAGCTGGCAACGAGCATGTCGAAGAGTTGCTGATGGAAGCCGGCCTCCTCAAGGAAGGCTCGCTCTATGATGCGGCCAATGTCACCATCGTCCATCACGTCCAGCAGGCGCTGAAGGCCCATACCCTGTTCCAGCGCGACAAGGACTATATCGTCCGCAATGGCGAGCTGGTGATCATCGACGAATTCACCGGCCGCATGATGCCGGGCCGCCGCTATTCGGAAGGCCTGCATCAGGCGCTGGAAGCCAAGGAACATGTGCAGGTCCAGCCCGAAAACGTGACGCTGGCGTCCATCACCTTCCAGAACTATTTCCGCCTCTACAAGAAGCTCGCGGGCATGACCGGCACCGCCTCCACCGAGGCCGACGAATTCGCCGAGATCTACGGGCTCGACGTGGTGGAGATTCCCACCAACCGCCCGGTGCAGCGCCTCGACGAGGACGACGAGGTCTATCGCACGGGCGCTGAAAAGCTGAAGGCGATCCTGCGGGAAATCGAGGCCGCGAATCAGAACCTGCAACCCATGCTGGTGGGCACGACGTCGATTGAAAAGTCCGAGCAGCTCGCCGAATTCATGCAGGAGAACGGCTATACGCTGATCGACTTCGCGGACCCCAACGGTTTGCTGAAGCTCTATGAAGCCGCGCGTAACGGCCAGCCCTCGAAGCTCTTCGCCGTGCTCAACGCGCGCTTCCACGAGCAGGAGGCCTATATCGTCGCGGAAGCGGGCGTGCCAGGCGCCATCACCATCGCCACCAACATGGCCGGTCGCGGCACCGACATCCAGCTTGGCGGCAATGTGGACATGCGCGTGCAGCAGGAATGCGCCGCCATGGAACATGGCCCCGAGCGCGAGGCGCGCGAAGCCGCGATCCGCGCTGAGGTCGCCCTGTTCCGCGAGAAGGCCAAGGCTGCTGGCGGCCTCTATATCGTGGGCACTGAGCGCCATGAGAGTCGGCGCATCGACAACCAGCTGCGCGGCCGCGGCGGCCGTCAGGGCGATCCGGGCCGGTCCAAGTTCTTCCTGTCCCTGCAAGACGATCTGATGCGCATTTTCGGCTCGGACCGCATGGACTCCATGCTGACGCGCCTGGGGCTGAAGGAGGACGAGGCCATCGTCCACCCCTGGATCAACAAGGCTCTGGAGAAGGCGCAGCAGAAGGTCGAGGCGCGCAATTTCGACATGCGCAAGAACATTCTGAAATACGACAACGTGATGAACGATCAGCGCAAGGTCGTCTTCGAGCAGCGCCGCGAGATGATGGCGCTGGAGTCCCTCGAAGAGACGGTCGCCAATATGCGTGGCAACGTCATCGACGATATCGTGGAAAAGCATATTCCGAAGGATTCCTATCCCGACGCCTGGGACGTGGCGGGCCTTGATGAGGACGTGAAGACCCAGCTCAATCTCGATCTGCCGCTGGCGGACTGGGTGCGCGAGGACGGCATCGCGGAGGAAGAGATCGCCGAACGCCTGCACAAGGCGGCGGATGAGGCCTATGCGGCGCGCGCGGAAAAGAACACGCCCGATGTCATGCGCTATGTCGAGAAGCAGATCGTGCTCCAGGCGCTCGATCATTTCTGGCGCGAACATCTGGTCATGCTGGACCATCTGCGGCAGGTCATCGGCTGGCGCGGCTACGCCCAGCGCGATCCGCTGAACGAATACAAGTCAGAGGCCTTCGAGCTGTTCAACGGGCTCATCAATCAATGGCATGAATTGGCGACCGCGCAGTTGATGCGCGTCGAA
Source organism: uncultured Hyphomicrobiales bacterium (assembly GCA_903902915.1). Lineage (GTDB taxonomy): Bacteria > Pseudomonadota > Alphaproteobacteria > Rhizobiales > Beijerinckiaceae > Terripilifer. The sequence continues at coordinate 54,470 of CAIUWR010000006.1, forward strand.
GTCGCCTTCGAGCAGCAGCCCGATCCGGCCGCCCTCGAGGCCTCAAGCATGAGCGGAGAGACCTCGCTGGATGACATCAACGCGCTGATCGCCGCCGGCGCCCTCTCGCCCCAGTCGCTGGGTCTGGGCGTCGACCGCTCGGAGGCGCAGGCTCGCGATCCACAGGATCCCTCAAGCTGGGGCAAAGTGGGACGCAACGAGGCCTGCCCATGCGGCTCGGGGAAGAAATACAAGCACTGCCACGGAATATTCGTTTAGGCTTGAAAAATAAGGATTTTTCGAAAATTTATTGCCGAAAATACCCTATGCAAACCCTATGCAATTAGCGTTTTTTGGGGGTATATAGGCAAAACTTAGGCAATTGGTGGCTGTCACGCAGCGTGGATATTGGCAGTTTCTGAAAAACACCTGCAGTGATTTTCACCCCAACCCCGCCAGTATTGCTACGCTTACGCATTTGCCACCAATCCCACCACCAATCACCAAGTTGGTAATAGGTTCAAACGCAAACTGAAGCATTGCCCACTCACCCAATTGAATGCACTATAAAGGTGCATAGGGGGCTGAGCAGTGGAAGACGCAGTCCATATTGAGGATGGGTTGGTGCTGTTCTCACGTGAGGGCATCTACCAAATGCGTCTCAAAATCGCTCCACAAAAATACATCTACAGAACTCTCAAAACACGCAACAAACGAGATGCAGTAGCGAAAGCACGTAAAGAGTTATGGCGTGCTGAATCGAGACGTGAAGAAGGCAGCAGTTACGCTGTTCCAACACTGAAGAAGGTGATGGCAGAGTATGTGGCTCAACGTGAAGTCGATTACCAACGAGGCAAAGTCGGCGTTGGGATGATACGTCAAATCAAGCGTGTGCAGAAGTTTTGGTTGGAATTCGCAGGCAACAAACCCATAGACAAAATCAACGACAGAGAACTGCGTGATTTCGTTGATTGGAGAGTTGCATATTACGGCAAGATACCAGAAGCGAAACGTCCCAAAAATTACAAACTGCACCCCACTGACAAAACGCTGCAATGGGAAGTGACGCTGGGCAAGAGCGTTATCAAGTGGGCGACTGAAAAGGGTTATAGGGGCAAGATGCCTTTGCCTTCATTTTCCTTCGTTCCCAAAAAGAAGCGTGTGCGTCCAGCGTTTGAGATTTGGGAATACAAACGCCTCTATCAGACACTTCGTAAGCGAACATTTGAGACGAAGAATGAGGCGTGGCTACATACCAGGTTAATGCTGCGTGACTACGTCCTTACCCTTTCTAATAGTGGGATGCGTGTAGGTGAGTTGAATGGGGTTAAATTGGGCGACATACACCCACTTACTGATGAGAAAGGACGGACAAATTATCGCATCATCGTAAGTGGAAAGACAGGACCACGTGACGTCATTCCTCGTGCTAGCGCCAAGCAATGGATTGATAGGCAGATAAATCGTCGCAAGCAGCAGGGTGCTAAGCAGAATGACTATCTGTTTGTGATGTATGAGGGTGGCAAAATCATCAATCTAATAGATCAATTCACAGAGGTGCTAAAAGCAGCAGGATTGGAAACCAATGGTTTTGGAGAACGCTACTCACTCTACAGCCTTCGACACTTCTATGCAGTCCAATCTCTTAGAAAGGGTAATCAGGTGTTTAGCATAGCGAGGAATATGGGCACCAGCGTTGAGATAATTCAGCAGTATTACGGCAAGTCTGCGACTTCTGCGACGTTCGCTACGAGTTTGGGGGATTGAGCATTCAGCAATGTGGGTGCGACACAGTGCGCTATCTAATACACCACCACCACCCTACAGTTGGAAAATTTAGACATTTCAAGCAAGGTGATTGAAATCACAATTTCCTTCGTAAGGTAGCAGATGGAAACTCCCCAAACTCTTTCAGGTAAAATTGTCCAAATTCAGATGGCGATGAGAAGCAGAAACGATAGGCTACGCTGGTGACAGTTATCTTCCTAAAACACTTCAACAAAAGAGCACGTGCTGCGTGAAGCCTTTCTCTTCTTATCCATTCTTTTGGACGCAATCCAAATTGTGACTGGAACGAATATTGGAGAACACGTGCAGACAAACCACTCACTCGTTCCATCTCTGTCAATGAGACTGGATTCGTGAGGTTTGCACGAAGAAACTCACACAATTTAGTAACTTCAAATCGAGCATTAAACCGATTTCCGTCAGACTGAGATAGAAAAACATCAGGGTGAAGCAGTCCAACAGACAGGCGATATAATGAATCGTCTAAAGACAATTTACGCAGTATCGTCGCATCTCCACCAACAGCATCAATTTTTTGATACACGATCTGAAACAAGCGATGAAAGGGGATTTTATCATCCACCAATGCAGGGGTTCTTGTCTGAAGATTTATTTTTCCTTTGTAATCCAATCCCATTAAAGAAGAACAAGTTGAACTGAGCCTATCAATATCCAATCTCATATCAACGCCACTTTGGTTTAAGACACAACGTCGCTTGTTTGGTTCTTCTGCAGAAAAGAAGGCTGAAGCACCTCCACAAAAATCATAGCCTACCCCACCGATTTCTGTGCGACTCATTCCATCAGTGGGAATTATAAGATTGGCACCCACAAAATTCTCTCGCTCAAAGTAAATTCCACTCTGAGCATAAGCCAGCAAGCGTAAGCCATTAACATCAACAGAGGACATTTTGAGCCAAAAATCCTCATTTCCATTTAATGGAGAGAACGCATCTATTTTGGGAATGATCGCTGCAACAGTATCAGAAACA
>CAIUWR010000007.1 GCA_903902915.1 uncultured Hyphomicrobiales bacterium
AAGTTGGTCGTGGCTGTCGTAGTGGTAGCGTTTGACAGTCGCTTCTTTGAGGGTGCGGTTCATCCGCTCCACTTGGCCATTGGTCCATGGGTGGTTGGGCTTGGTCAGTCGGTGTTCGATGTCGTTCTCGCGGCAGATTTGGTCGAAGCGGTGAACCCTGTAATGGGCGGTCCAGCCGTCTCGATTTCGTGGCAGGTCGGCGAACTGGATGCCGCCCTGACACAGGTCCCGATACCGCGCTGCTCATTCATGGGGCTGGGCTGGGAGTTGATTTGCTCAGGAAGCGACTTGATTGGGACGGCTGGGCGCGGACAGCCAATCCAAGATTTGCAGATCGCTGCCCGCCAGACTTGACCTTATCTATTCAGCAGCCCTAGCCGTCAAGGGCCCACGGTAATGCTCAATTTTTGCATTTTGCTTACCGTACGCTTACCGGAAAGATAGAGCAGCGATTTTCGCTCTGATAAATCCTGCTAAGTCATTGATTTTATTGGTGCCGGTTGAAGGAATCGAACCCTCGACCTACTGATTACAAATCAGTTGCTCTACCAACTGAGCTAAACCGGCGCGCCATTAAGCCCATCAGCTAGCAGTCTCTGGCGAATCGCGCAACCTGGGGTGCGCAGATCGGTCGTGGAATGTTCCGAATATTCGACGCAACTCCAAAGCTCCCGCAGTCGTTCTGTATCTGACGGGGGGGTAGCGCGATGGAGTCCAGATGCACGACGCCGCGAAGAAGCGTGGTTTCGCCTTGCTCGCATAGGCGGCCAAGGTGGCGGCGGTCGGCGGTCGAAAGCCACGCTGAAACCTCAGGCTTCAACCCTGCGACAGGCATAGGTGGCGACCATGCTTGATATGAATCCCCATGTTCCACTCCCTCGCCAGATGGACCTGGGCGACGAGCTGGAACGGCACGCCAGATGTGGGCGATGCCCAGTCCGCGACTTCTCCATCTGCGCCGCTCAGGCTGAAAATGAGCTTTCCGACATATCACGCCAGATCATGTTCCAGACCAAAGCCACAGCCTTTGAGGAGGGCGCACGGGCGGATGCGGTCTGGAATGTCGTCAGCGGCGCCGTGCTGCTGTCCAAGCTTCTTCAAGATGGGAGGAGGCAAGTCGTGGGAATCGCCGCTCCTGGCGATTTGCTGGGCCTGGCCATGCAAGCGACCAACAGCTTCACCGCGACGGCGCTCACGCCAGTCACTCTCTGCCGCTTCGACCGCGCTCGCTTCGCCGAACTGCTCGACCGGACGCCGCGCCTCATGCGCCGGGTTTTCGCCAGATATGCCAGCGAACTCGCTCAGGCGCAGGATCATATGCTCCTGCTCGGCCGCAGGAGCGCCGAGGAAAAAGTCGCCGCTTTCTTGCTCGGCCAGCGTGCGCGCTGGGCTCCCCTGCACGGCCTCTCCGCCCGGGTGGACCTTCCCATGACCCGCCAGGATATCGGCGACTATCTGGGCCTGACCTTGGAGACTGTCAGTCGCACCATGACTAAACTGGCGCAACGGAAAATCATCGCGGTCATTCCTGACGGCGTGCGAATTCTGGATGTGGACAAGCTTTCGTCAATCGCCTGCCTGTAACGGACACCATCCTGATCGCTTGAGCCAGCGACGCGCCCATGCGATCATCTATGAAAATGGGAGGATGTCCATGCCTGAACCGCTTCCGCGCGGCGCGAATTTTCGGCGCGCCAAGTTTCTCTGGGAGATCGGCCTCGATGTCGCTGGCGACCCAACCACGCCCTATGGCGGGGACAGGGATATGTGCATCAGCATTGGCAATGGATCGGGTGAGGCCTGGCGCCCTGCCCTGCGCATGGGCACCGGCTCACCAATTCTGGCGCATGATGTCGCCCGCGGCGGGCTGGAGATGGCCATGGTGAATCCCTCGGGTTTCCTGACCCAGGCGGTGCGGGGCGTGGGCCTTTTCACCGAGCCACTGCCGTTGCGCATGATCGCCATGTATCCGAGCTATGATCGCTTCGTATTCATGATCAACCCGAAGACGGGGCTGAAATCGCTAAAGGACGTGAAGGACCGCAAATATCCTTTACATGTCTCGGTGAAGGAAGACGTCACCCATTCTACTCGGGTATTCATTGATCAGGCGCTCTCCTACTACGGGTTCAGCCTGGCCGATATCGAGTCCTGGGGCGGCAAGCTGAATGTCACCGGGGCGCCCGCTGATCCCCGGCGCGTATCGGCGCTGAACGCTGGCGAACTGGACGCCATTTTCGACGAAGGCTTGACCGTTTGGCTCGAGATGGCCGTGAAAGCCGGCATGCGCTTCATTGATCTGACGCCGGACCATTTCGCCTGGCTCGGCGCCTTGGGATGGCGCCGCGTGTTATTGCGCAAAGGCTATTGGGGCTCGCCCGAGGACCACTGGTGCATCGATTACAGCGGATGGCCGCTCTACGCGCGCGCGGACATGCCCGAGCACCTTGCCTACAAGGCCGCCCGGGCCGCGGTAGCGCGGGCGGCGGAAATCGTTTGGGAGCCCGAGTATCAAGGCGTGCACGAGCTTTTCACTGAAGGGGCCTCAAGCCCGATGGACGTGCCCCTCCATATAGGGGCGGCCAGATTCTGGCGGGACCATGAGGGGGCTTGATCGCCCCCGTCACTTCTCTCGCCAGGCCTTATGGACTTGGTCCCACAAGGGCTTGGTGAGATAGGTGATGACTGTGCGTTCGCCGGTCTGGATAAAGCTCTCAACCGGCATGCCGGGCAGAAGCCGCAATCCATTTAGCCGCGCCAACTCGCTGTCGGGCGCATTTATTCTGAGCGTGTAGAAACTGTTGCCGGATTTTGCGTCCTGAGTGACGTCGGCCGAAATACGCGTCACCTCGCCGTTGAGTTCTGGCGTCGTGCGCTGGCTGAAGGCGGAAAAGCGCATGACCGCCCGTTGGCCAATATGCACCTGATCAATGTCCTGCGGCGCAATCCGGACTTCAGCGCTGAGCAAGTCCGACTCAGGCACGATAAGCATGATGGGATCGCCCTGGGGCGAAATCACGCCACCAACTGTGTGCGCCGTGAGTTGGTGCACAATGCCGTCTTGGGGAGCGCGAATGTCGATACGACGCAACTGATCCTCGGCGGCGACCTTCTTCTCCACATATTCTGACGTGTGTCCACGAATGTCAGCGAGATTTTTACCGACCTCGGACCGCAGATCCTGACCAACCTGCAAGATCTGTAGTTCGGTCTCGGTAATTTTTCCTCGCGTCTGGGCGATGTTGGAGATCAACGCGCCACGCTCTCCTTCAAGCCGCGCGCCGTCTCGCTCAAGCGAGGTAACGCGGGTGAGCTGAACCAGATTTTTCCGCCAGAGCTCGCGCACTCCAATCAGCTCTTCGTTGACGAGCTCGATTTCCCGCCCCTTGGCGACAACCTGTTCGTCAAGCCCCTGGATCTGCTCACGCAATTGGGATACGCGCTCCTTCAGCTGCGCCATCTGCCCTTCCCTTGCGGAACGCCGGATTTCGAACAGCCGCTGCTCCCCTTCCACCACACGCGCCACCTCGGGATCGGAGATCCGCGATAAAAGCTCCGCCGGAAAGACGACGTTATTCGCGCCGTCACGCTCGGCCTCGTTGCGCGCCTGCTGCGCGGCATATTCGTCCAGCGCCTTCGTGATGATGGCGAGATTGGCGCGGGTCTGGGTGTCGTCGAGCCTGATCAGCACATCCCCGGCCTTGACCCGGTCGCCATCGCGCACCCGCAACTCGCCAACCACCCCTCCTGTGGGATGTTGCACCTTTTTGACGTTGGAATCGACGACGAGGGAACCCGACGCAACGACGACCCCCACAATCACCGTCGTCGCAGCCCACCCCCCCGCGCCCAGCGTCAACAAGGCGGTGACGAAAACGCCCCCGAGAAGCGAACGGCGCATGGCGGCGCCAGTTTTTACAAAAGCTGGCGTCATGTTGCCGTTCCCATGGGGACTGATTGAAGCGGTTGCGCGACGGGGCGCAGCACCTTGCGCAACACCTCGTCTCGCGGTCCGAAAGCCTTGCCTTCCCCGTTCGCCATCGCCAGCACGAGATCCACCGTCGCCAAGGCGTTGGGACGGTGCGCCATCACCACGGCGACGCCGCCCCGCTCCCGCACATTCAGGATCGCCTGCGTGAGGGCTTGCTCGCCGTCCACATCAAGGCTGGAGTTTGGCTCGTCGAGCACCACGAGGAAAGGATCGCCGTAAAGCGCGCGCGCCAGCGCTATACGCTGACGCTGACCGCCGGAAAGCGTCACCCCGCCCTCCCCGATCCGGGTGTCATACCCCTCGGGGAGCCGGACGATGAGGTCATGCACGCCGGCTTGTCGCGCCGCACGGATCACCGTTTCCGGATCTGGATCGGGATCGAAACGGGCGATGTTCCGGGCGATGGTCCCAGAGAACAATTCCACATCCTGGGGCAGATAGCCCACAGAGCGCCCCAAAGCCTCATGGGACCACTGACTGAGAGCCGCGCCGTCGAGCCGCACGGCGCCGCGCTGCGGCCTCCAGACCCCCACCAGCGCCCGCGCCAGCGACGACTTGCCGGAAGCGCTCGGCCCGATAACGCCCAACGCGCTTCCCGCCTTCAATTCGAAGGACAGGTTGCTGACCACCACCCGCGTGCTGGCGGGCGGGGACAGGACGAGCCCTTCCACCGTCAGCACAAGAGATGGCGTATCCAATTGCAACAGGCCCACCGGTTCCGGATACTCGGCCAGCAAGTCGCGAAGCCGCCTCCAGCCCTGCCGGGCGGCGCCAAAAGACTTCCAGTGGGCAATCACTTGCTCTACCGGCGCCAGAGCTCGGGAAGTGATGATCGAACAGGCGATGATGATCCCCGAACTCGCCTCCCCCTGAATCACGAGGAAAGCCCCCAGGCCCAGCACCCCTGATTGGAGCGCCGCGCGCGCCGCCTTGGAAATCGCCGAGAGGCCGCCGGAGACCCCGCTCGCCTGCTCCTGCGCATCCAGATGCTTCTGGTTCGCTTCCTCCCAAAGCGCGCCAAGGCGCGGCCCCATGCCCATCGCAGCGACCACTTCAGCGTTACGACGGCCAGACTCCATGAGACCGTTACGGGCTCCCCCAAAACGCGCGGCTTCCTCGATGGGCTTGCGGGTGAAGACCTCGGCGCAAAGCGTCAAGGACACAAGCATGATCGCGCCGCCAAGGGCAGCGAGACCGATCAAAGGATGAAACAGAAATAGAATGGCGAGATAGAATGGCATCCAGGGAAGGTCGAAAAAGGCTAGCGGGCCACCGCCAGCCAAAAAGCCGCGCACCTGATCGAGATCGCGCAAAGGCTGGAGACCGCTCGCAGCGCCCTTCCACGCAGTGCACTCATCTCGGAAGCCGCATCCACCTTGATGTCCATCGGGCGATGTTCGCCCTATCTGGCCAAAAGCGAAGAATCGCGAGGACAAGCGCACATCTCCCAGAGGTGCATGCACCGGGGGAGAAATTTGATGATTGAACATTACTGGAGTTGTCATGGCGGCTCCTCTACGAGTGGCGGTACCCCTGCAAGGAAAAGACAATCCGGAAGCAAATCTACCGGGTCTATTTGCCGTTTGGTCCAGACGATGGTCTGAAGCGTGAAACAATGAAGCCCCAGACTGAGTGGCCGGAAGCAGTCAATTGCGCTTTTGCCGACGCCCGTCTCACCTCCGTCCAAAAGAGGTCTTTGATATCGAATTCATCCGAATTGGCTGTGACGACCAAGCCAAAACTGCTATTGTCAATTTACGACGAACGCATGAGCTTGGCAATCAAATTGCTGTCATTTGCTGATGGAATTATCAAGTTTGCGGGTCAGGTGGCGACGAACGGAGGGAATATTGAGGGAAATCAAATCTGTTCGGGCAACCATCAAAGTTTCGGCCGTGCTTGCTGTTTCGCTGGGTCTGGGCGGCTGCTTTCAGCCATTGTACGCTCCGCATGGGGGCGTCGATCCTCGGGCGGAGTTGCAGGCGATCGCCATTGAGCCCGTCCCGGGGCGTCTCGGTCATTACCTGACCGAGGAATTGCGCTTTCTCCTCAACGGCTCGGGCGACCAGCCGCCTCCCAAATATCGTTTGCTGATCACTTTCTCCCAGTCCGGGCAAACGGCCCTCGTGGACACGGTCACCGGCCGCGCGACTTCAAATTCGCTTTCTGTGCGGGCTGATTACAAGCTGCTTCCCGCCGCAGGGGGCAAACCCGTTACGGAAGGCTTTGTGATCTCGCTTGCGGATTATGACCGCGGCGGCAACCGCTTCGCCAATGTCCGCGCCGCCCGCGACGCCGAGATCCGCAATGGCAAGACCCTTGCTGACCAGATACGCACGCGCATCGCCTCGGCGATCGTTGCGCCCTGATGGTCAGGCCTTCAACGGCGCCGCCTGGTTCTCCTGATCGAGACGATCGGCAGGAGACATTTACGTGACCAAGGGAGCAGAGCAGGCCTTTTTCAGGATTGTCCCTCCCGCAGGTTCCCATGCGCTGCCATTACGGTTTGAACCAGCACGGGGGGAGGCGTCCACAATCCTGCTTCCGTCGCAGGACGTAACGCACGTTCTGGTGCGGCTCGCCATGCCTGCGCGCGTCAGCGCGGGCCCCGGCGCAAGCGTCTCGCGCCTCAGCCGCTTCGCCGGATTGATCAGCGCGGTCCAGGCGCGCGTGCTCGGGCGCCCCACCTTGCCCCTGCCCCGCGCGAGCGCCAGCGTCACCTTGCATGCGGCAGATCGTCAGAAGCGCAAGGCTCTGCGCAAGGATCTCAAGATTCTGAAGCTCTTCGGGCTCGGCGCGCAATTGCTCTGCAATGAACCAGCTGTTGGCCTCGCGCTTGGATTTTCGACCGTTCCCCCGCGCCGCTCGGCCCATCGGCGGTCGACGCTCAGGCTGGGGGTCGTCGCACATCTGCATTTCACGGATGTCTGGGCCGACATTGAGGCGAGTTTGGCCTGTATTCCCGATCCCTTCGGGTTGATCGTCACGCTCACATCGCCGAACCCGCAGGTGGAACAAGCGATCAAGGCGGCCTATCCGGAAGCGCGGGTTGCGGTGGTGGCGAATGCGGGGCGCGACGTGCGTCCCTTTCTGGCGCTCCTCGATGAAGGCGCACTCGACGGCTTCGACATCGTTTGCAAAATTCACAGCAAGAAATCGATCCGGGACGGACGCCCGACCGCGCTCGGCGAGTTATGGCGCCGCAGCGCTCTGTTTGATCTCATCGCAGGCGCAGGACGGCTTGACGAAGTGCTGGAACGTTTTGAGGCGGACCAGCATTTGGGGCTTCTGGGACCCGAACGTTTCCGGATTCCAAACAGCCGCTTCAGCCTCCATGACGCATGGAGCGGCAACCGGGACCAAACCTTGCAGATGGCGAAGCTGCTCGGGCTTTCATCAGACTTCGAGCTCGACTTTTTCGCCGGCACAATGTTCTGGGTGCGGCCGACGGCGCTGACGCATCTGCGGGGCGCCCGGCTTGGCGATCCTGCGGCCTATGCGCCAGAAGCCGGTCGAACGGATGGCGCTGTCGAACACGCCCTTGAGCGGCTCTTCACAGCATCAGTGAAAAAGGCGGGTTTCAGCCTTGGCTCGCTGCATCCCTTGCCCGACGTTCCATCCGAAGCTTCTTGAGTTTCTTGCGCAGCCGCAAGAGCCGCGCGAGAGCCAACCGCCAGCGCGAAGCGCTGATCATCGGCGTCAGGCAGGTCGTCTGAATGGGGCCGGGTCGCAACACCTTGGCGTATTTGTCTTCGAGCGCTTCAAGGCAGGCGTAGTAATCGCGCCCCACGATTCCGCGTCCCAGATGGCGAAGGTGGAAGTCGATGACATAGGCCCTATGTCCCCGCATTTTCGCCTGCAGGCAAAGATCCGTTCCATAGAGGTGAAATCCGCTGAGATCCGCAGAAGGCGCGATCATCGCCACAGACTTGAGAACAATGAAGTTTTCATCAAGAGATCGCGCTATGGCGGGCAGATCGCCCGCACGCTGATCATCTCCATGGGGGTCGCTGATGCATTTTGCTATGCCATGCGTGGAGCCGCCTGCATTTCCAGCGAGCGCCCAGAGAGGATCGCGGCTATCGAGTTCGTCAAGGCGGGCGAGAAGTTCGCTGCATCCGTCCGTGATCAGGCGCACATCCTGATGGCAAAGGATCACGTAACGGCCCCTTGCGCGCTCCAGCAAAAGCCTGATGCCGCCATATGCCTCGAAACGATTGCCTTCGCGATTATCGAGGGCGAGATATTCACAATCCTGAGCGAAGCCGCGCTCGGAGAAGGAACGAAGCATCTCCTCATATTGCACGCCGTCATTAACGATCGTGCCGATCGTGAAAATGACGGTCCCATCTGCAGGCGCAGCCTGCAGGGTGGCGTGCGCATCGGAAATCCAGGTCGGGCGGATGCTCAATTGCGCACCAGTCGAAGGAGATATTGCCCATAGGCGGTTTTGGAAAAGAGTTCACCGCGCGCTCTCACCTGAGCTGCGTTGATGAAGCCCTGCTCAAAAGCGATTTCCTCCAGACACGCCACCTGTACGCCCTGCCGCTTCTGAATGGTGCGCACAAACTCCCCCGCCTCGATCAGGGAATCATGCGTGCCGGTGTCGAGCCACGCATAGCCGCGGCCAAGGCGCTCCACATTCAGGTCACCCAGCTCCAGATAAGCGCGGTTGACGTCCGTGATCTCGAGTTCGCCCCGTGCGGAAGGCTTGACGGCCGCCGCGATGTCGAGCACGCGGTTATCGTAGAAATATAGACCGGTGACCGCCCACGGCGACTTCGGATTCTCCGGCTTTTCCGCCAGATCGACGGCGCGGCCGACCTCATCAAAGCTCACGACGCCGTACCGCTCCGGATCCTCAACATGGTAAGCGAAAATCGTCGCGCCCCGCGCTCTTGCCGCCGCCTGCTTCAGCTTTGAACCGAGGCCTGCGCCGTAGAACACATTGTCCCCAAGGATCAGCGAGACCGGGTCCGCTCCAACGAAATCGCGGCCGATGACGAAAGCCTGCGCCAAGCCTTCCGGGCGAGGCTGCACTGCATAAGAAATCTCGATGCCCCAGGCCGACCCGTCGCCAAAGAGGTTTTGATAATTCGCGAGATATTCCGGGGAGGAAATGATGAGCGTCTCTCTGATGCCCGCGAGCATCAGAACCGACAGCGGATAATAAATCATCGGCTTGTCATAGATCGGCAAGAGCTGCTTGTTCACAGCCAGCGTCGCGGGATGGAGACGCGAGCCGGAACCACCAGCCAGAATAATACCCTTCATGGGACCCTCAGTGGAATGAGATCGTCGATGATATCTGCGATCGCAGCCTGCCAGCGCCGCGGCGACACGCCATACGCCTGCGAGATTCTGGCGGTCGAAAGGAGCGAATAGGCGGGACGTCTGGCAGGGGTGGGATATTCCGCAGTCGTGATGGGCTCAACGCGCGCGCTTGGACCCCCTCTGGCTGCCGACAAGCGGAAGATCTCTTCCGCAAAGTCGGCCCAGGTCGTAGCTCCCGCATTGGCGAAATGAAACGTTCCCGTAGGCGCGTTTGAATCTGAGGCGAGCGCACGCGCAATCAGGGCGAGAGCCGACGCTAGATCAGCGGCCGAGGTCGGGGCGCCGTGCTGGTCGGCAACGACGCGCAGGACATCGCGGTCAGCCCCCAGACGCAGCATCGTCTTGAGGAAATTTGCGCGCGATGGGCTCACCACCCATGATGTGCGAACGATGGCGCTGCGCCCGCCTCCGGTCCGCACCCCCTGCTCTCCAGCTTCCTTGCTGGCGCCATAGACGCCCAGCGGCGCGACCGGATCGCTTTCCGCATAGGGCCGCGTCGAGGCGCCAGAAAACACGTAATCCGTTGAAACATGCACGAAGGGGACGCCAGCACGCGCGGCCTCCCGCGCCAGGCAGGCCGGCGCCACAGCGTTGATCCGCCACGCGGCCTCAACCTCCGTCTCGGCCTGGTCAACCGCCGTATAGGCGGCTGCATTGATAATGGCCGACCAGGGCCGCGCGGAAATAACCTGAGCGAAGGACGAGGGGTTCAGCAAATCAAGTTCGCTTCGATCAAGCCCAACAAAGCGAAAGCCGCCCTCGGGAGCCAGCGCGAGCAGCGCCCCGCCCACCTGTCCCGAACCGCCGGTTACGAGCACATCCTTCATGGCTGCTTCAATCCAAGCCGCTCGCCGGAATAGTTACGCGCAAGAATCGCGCCCCACCAGTCCTCGTTCTCCAGGAACCAGGCGACTGTTTTCGCCAGCCCGGTTTCGAAAGTCTCGGTCTGCGACCAGCCAAGGTCAGCTTCGATGCGGCTGCAATCAATCGCGTAACGGAAATCGTGCCCGGGACGATCCGTCACGAAGGCAATCTGATCCGCATAGCCTTTGCCATCCGCGCGCGGACGCAGACGATCAAGCGCGGCGCATACGCCAAGCACCACCTCCATATTCGTGCGCTCGGCGCGACCGCCGACATTGTAGGTCGAGCCTGGAGCCGCCTTCTCGAATACAAGCCGGATCGCGCGCGCATGATCATCGACATAGAGCCAGTCGCGAACATTCTCGCCGCGTCCATAGACGGGCAAAGGCTCTCCCGCGAGCGCCTTTACGATCATCAGCGGGATCAGCTTTTCGGGAAAATGATATGGCCCGTAATTATTCGAGCAATTCGTCACAGTGATCGGCAGGCCATAGGTGTGCCACCAGGCGCGCACCAGATGGTCAGAGCCCGCCTTTGAGGCCGAGTAGGGCGAGCGCGGGTCGTACGCGGTCTCCTCAGTGAACAACCCCTCATCGCCAAGGGCGCCGAAGACTTCATCGGTGGAAACATGATGAAAACGGAAGCGCGCCTTGCGAGGTTCTGGCAAACGCGACCAATGCGCGCGGGCCGCTTGCAGCAGCACAAAGGTGCCCACGAGGTTGGTTTCGATAAAGGCGCCCGGGCCGTCTATCGAGCGATCGACATGCGATTCGGCAGCGAGGTGCACGATCACGTCGGGATCCACCTCTTCTATCACGGCTTTGACGGCCGACGCATCGCAGATATCGGCCTTGGTGAAACCGTAACGACGATTTCCAGACACGCTGTCCAAAGATGTGAGCGTACTGGCGTAGGTGAGCTTGTCCAGAACATGAACAGCGTGATCGGTCTCGTTCAGCAAATGCCGAACCACCGCAGAACCTATGAATCCCGCTCCGCCCGTAACGACGACTCGCATTTTGCAATTCCCACGTATCAAACTTCGATGAGCGATAAAGGAACCCCATCATAGGGGAAAGGGCTTTCGAAAGCAGCAAGAAGCGGAAGCTTCTCGTCTTTTTCGGATAAAAGTGGCCGACCGCCGCGTATTTCCGGCCATTGCACGCTGATCGCCGGATCGTCCCACCGCAAGCCACCGTCGCAGGATGGCGCGTAGAAATCACTGACTTTGTAGAAAACCTCGGTATCGGGCTCCAGAGTCATGAACCCATGCGCGAACCCACAGGGGATGAACAATTGCTTGCCATTTTCGGCCGAAAGCTCGGCGCCGACCCAATGGGCATAGGTGGGCGACCCTTTGCGCACATCAACCGCAACATCGAAAATCGCGCCCCGCAGGCATCGCACAAGCTTGGCCTGAGCGTGGGGCGGGGCCTGAAAGTGGAGCCCGCGAATGGTTCCCTGCGCCACAGAAAGCGATTGATTATCTTGAACAAAGGTCACATCGACGCCGTGCCGGGCGAAGGTGTTCGCATTATAGGCCTCGGAAAACCAGCCCCGGGCGTCTGCAAACCGCTTCCCGGAAATCAACCTGACAGCCATGTGGATCGCCTGCCCTGGAACCAACCGCGACAGGAGCCGCCGATGCATGATCAGGACAACATCAATCCTTGGCCGTCAAGTCTTTTCCGGCCGCGTGAGGGGGCGGAACCGGAGCTGATCAGGGGATGATTGATCCGGCCTTTGATGATATTGAAGCTCGCGCTCCCGGCCCATTGCAGGCTGACGCGCCCCGGCCCCGACCGTCCAAAGGCATCGAATGACGCAGCCAGACAAGCGCCTTCCCGGCCCCGGACCGGACAGCCGCGTCATGACGGCGGTTGTCGTCTCCTATGACAGCGCCGCCGTTCTGCCCGCCTGCCTCGCGTCGCTCGCCACTGCGAACGTGCCCGCCATTCTGGTAGATAACGCCTCCAAGGACGCCTCGGCCGCCATTGGCGAAAGCTTTGGCGCACGCGTGATCCGCAATGCCCGCAATGAGGGGTTCGGACGCGCCATGAACATTGGCCTGCGGGCGGCCGAAACCCCCTTCGTCCTCTTGGTCAATCCGGACCTGACGCTCGATCCTGGCGCTGCTCACCTCCTGATCCAGGCGGCGGAGCGCTATCCCGGCGCAGCGATCCTCGCCCCGCGCATTGTGGAGCCGAACGGGCGCGTCTTCTTCTCCAATCGCTCGCTGCTCGCGCCTTATCTGCAAAATCGGAAGGGCGTGAAATGGTCTCCCGAGGGTGACTGCTGCACGCCGTTCCTTCTGGGCGCCTGTTTGCTCGTCCGGCGCGAGGTCGTGGCGGCGCTCGGTGGGTTCGATCCGCAAATTTTCCTTTTCTATGAAGACGACGACCTGTGTCGACGCGTCATCGAGGCCGGACATTCGCTTGTGCATGTGCATGAGGCGGTGGCGCGGCATGAACGCGGCGCCTCCTCGGCCCCAGCCCCCGGGCGGGTGTTCAAGGCGCGCTTTCATCTGGCGTGGTCGAGGCTCTACGTGAACGCCAAGTGGGGCATTGCGGAAAAGCCCGGGCGCTGGGCGATCCGCGCGGGCCTCAAGTGGATGGGGGCCGCCGCTCTATTCAATCGCAAGCACAAGGAACGCTACGGGGGAACCGTCGCCGGCTTCCTCGCCTGGCGCAGAGGCGAGAGCGCCATCGCACGGGAGGGGCTGGACGCATAAGGGGCAAACCTTCGGGGCGCCGGGCTCCCGGCGGTGTCAGGCTCGATTGTAGACGTCGTCAAAGCGCACGATATCGTCTTCGCCGAGGTAGGATCCGGTCTGGACCTCGATCAATTCGAGATCAATCTTGCCGGGATTGGCGAGGCGATGCACCGAACCAATGGGCAGGAAGACCGATTCATTCTCGTGCACAGCCCTCACTTCGTCGTTGATGGTGACCTCCGCCGTCCCGCGCACGACGACCCAATGTTCCGCGCGATGGAAATGCTTCTGGGATGACAGGCGCCCGTTCGGCCGCACCACGATGCGCTTGACCTGATAGCGGCTGCCCATATCCATCGACTGGTAATAACCCCAGGGCCGATAGACACGCTTGTGTTCAATAGCTTCCTTGCGTCCCCGCGCCTTCAGCTCAGCGACCAGATCCTTGACCTTGTCGGCCTGGGACGCGCTGAGGACCAAGGTTGCGTCCTGCGTCGCGACAACGATCACATCGCTCACGCCGATGACCGCCGTGAGCCGCTCGGGAGACCGGACGAGCACGTTGTTCGCATCCATGATGATGCCGTCGCCAAGGATACAGTTCCCCGATTCGTCGCGCGTGGACAGATCCATGACCGTTGACCAGGCGCCGACATCCGACCAGCCAATGTCCGCCCGCATGACGACCGCCCGCCTCGTATGCTCCATCACAGCATAATCAATCGACGTCCTAGGCGCGCCGGCGAGCGCGGCCTCATCCAGCACCCGGAATTGCAAATCAAGCGTGGACGCAGCGACCGTCTTAGCGGCGGCGGCGGCGATCTGCGGATGATAGGCGAGAAGCTCCTCTTTCATGACATCGGCGCGGAACAGGATGTTCCCGGAATTCCAAAGGTAGCCCTCAGCCAAATGGACTCTGGCTTTCTCCTCGACAGGCTTCTCGATGAAAGCCTGCACCCGCCGCACGCCCGGAGCCGAAGCCACGGCTTCCCCAGGCTGGATGTAGCCATAGCCGGTGGCGGGATAATCGGGCTGAATGCCCAAGGTGACGATGTAGCCTTCGGCCGCCGCCGCCGCCCCCTCCACGCAAAGCGCAACGAGAGCCTCTGGTTTGCGCACCATATGATCGGCGGCGAAAACGCCAACAATGGTTTGAGGTCCGCGCAGAAGCGCCAGCTCGGCGGCCACCGCCACAGCCGCCGCAGAATCTCTGCGAACCGGTTCAAGCACGATCTCCGCCTCCATACCGATCCGGGCGAGCTGCTCGACGACCAGAAACCTATACTCGACGTTGGTCAGAATGATGGGGCGCTCGAACTGCGGCGCAGCAAGGGACAACATGGTGGTCTGAAACGTGGACAGTGTGTCCAGAAGCGGAATGAATTGCTTGGGAAGACTTTCACGCGATTCCGGCCACATACGGGTGCCGGATCCGCCACACATTACGATGGGAAGAATTTTACACATGGACCCTCGCCGCCGTTTAACAAGATCACAAACGTAGCACGATGCCGGCGCCGCGAGAACTCCCACCTTTGACCATGCTTTCAATCGTTGAGGGTGTAAGAAGAGCCTACACCCGATTGACTGCCAGGTCGCACCCATCTCATCTGAGGCGGTAAACGCGACAAGTGGCTGCAATCGACGCAAAATTGGGTTCGTTTTGCCTGATGGCCCGCGCTACGATCGCGCGGTCCTTAATATAAGCAAATTATCCTAAATTTTTTAGCCGCCTAGGGCATACCCCCGTTCCAAGCCCCTGATCTATCTGGTGGAGACGGCGGATGGCCAGCTTCTGCTTGGAACGGGCCCAGTGCTCAAAGTGACCTTGCCCCCGCGGTTTAATCCAGTTTGAAGTTCGTTCTGGCCCAGCTTGAGGACCAGAACATGAAGCGTGGTAGGTTTTCTGAAGAGCAAATCATAGCCTTCTTGAAGGAGCAGGAGGCAGGCCTTCCGGTGGCTGACCTTTGCCGCAAACACGGCGTCAGCGACGCCAGCATCTACAAGTGGAAGGCCAGATATGGCGGGATGGATGTTTCCGAGGCGAGGCGTCTCAAGACCCTTGAGG
>CAIUWR010000008.1 GCA_903902915.1 uncultured Hyphomicrobiales bacterium
GACCCGACTTGGAGTTTATAACGGTTTATAACTTTTTGAGCCCCGCTAAAGGGGTCCAAAAAAGCTATAAACTGGAAGCTAAGTCTTTGATTTCGATGGTGGGCGCACTAGGGCTCGAACCTAGGACCCGCTGATTAAGAGTCAGCTGCTCTACCAACTGAGCTATGCGCCCATCGAAGTTGCAAGCGACGGAGCGCCGCGAGCGATCGGGGATGTAGCAAAGGTATCCGCACCTGTCCAGCGACTTGCGAAAGATAATGCGTCGGGATGGAGCGATCAGGAGATCGCATGGCGCATATCTCCCCGAACCTTGGGCTTTCGCTGCTCAAATCGCTTTGTGGAATAATGCGATCACGGCCGGTTTTTCACCGACCGCGATCTGCGTTCCGCCGAATCGTGGCTCCCATGTCAGCTCTGCGGCGCAGGCTTGAGCGATTTGCGGGGTTTGACGACGGGCGCAGGCGTCGGCTCGGGCCTCAAGCTCACGGTGACGGGATTGGGCACATGTTCAAGAGTCGCGCCCGTATAGGCGTCGGTCCCCATGCCCACGATGCCGCCGAACAAGACATTGCCCGCAAAGCCCGCCGCGCCATTTCCAGCGACCTGGGTCTTCACCGGCACATTCTCCGCGATGTAGCCAGGCTTCGACACGGTTACCGTGAATTCATCCTTGCGGGACACCTGCAAGGTGCAGGGTGTGATGCAGGTCGGCCCCATGGAGGTGCGGACATCCGCGCCTGATGGATCGGACACGATCTGCAACTGGTCCGTCGTACCCCGTGTGATGGTCGCGCAGCCCGACAAAGCGAGACCGGCGACGACGCTTACCAAAACTCTGATCATGCAATCCATCCTTGAAACGAGAATGCATGAGCTTGGCAATTCACTGGCTTTGCGCCACAAAAAACAGCGGACCCTGCGGCCCGCTGTTCATAAGTCCTCAAGCGCCGACTCTCAGGGCGTAACAGCGCCCGTCATGGCTTCGGGCTTGGTCTTCAGCCGCTTCACCATCAACTTGTTCAGCGCTGCGATATAGGCGCGCGCTGAAGCGACCATGGTGTCCGGGTCGGCGCCCTTGGCCGTCACGGACTTGCCAGCCTCGCTGAGCCGCACGGAGACTTCCGCCTGCGCATCTGTGCCCTGCGTCACCGCATGGACCTGGTAGAGCTCCAGAGTGGCCGTATGAGGCACCAAAGCGTGGATAGCGTTGAAGATCGCGTCCACTGGGCCATTGCCCACCGCCTGCTTGGTGACGTGATTGCCTTCGATGTCGAGGGTCAGGGTCGCCATCTGCGGTCCCATGGTGCCCGCGATCACGGTCAAGGCCTCGACCTTGATCCGCTCGCCCGCATGGCCGATCTCGTCATCGACCAGCGCCTCGATGTCCTCATCATAGATCAGCTTCTTGCGGTCGGCGAGATCCTTGAAGCGGTTGAAGGCGTCCTGCAAGGCGTTGTCGCCCAGCTCGTAACCCATCTCCTTGAGCTTGCTGCGGAAGGCGTTGCGGCCCGAATGCTTGCCCATGACCAGCGAGGTCTTCGACACGCCGACGCTCTCGGGGGTCATGATCTCGTAGGTCTGGGCGTTCTTCAGCATGCCATCCTGATGGATGCCGCTTTCATGGGCGAAGGCGTTCCGGCCCACGATGGCCTTGTTGTATTGCACCGGGAACGAGGTCACCGCCGACACGAGCTTCGAGGCGCGGGTCAACATGCCGGTCTCGATATTGTTCACATAGGGCATGACGTCGGCGCGGGTGCGCAGGGCCATCACCACCTCTTCCAGCGCCGCATTGCCCGCGCGCTCGCCGATTCCGTTGATCGTGCATTCGATCTGCCGCGCGCCGCCGTTGAGGCCCGCGAGCGTGTTGGCGACGGCCAAGCCCAGATCATTGTGGCAATGGACCGAGAAGATCGCCTTGTGCGAATTGGGCACGCGCTCGCGCACTGTGCGGAAGATGCGCTCATATTCCTCGGGCACGGTGTAGCCGACCGTATCGGGAATGTTGATGGTGGTGGCGCCGGCCTTGATCGCCAATTCCACCGCCCGGCACAGGAAATCCATTTCCGTGCGGGTGCCGTCTTCCGCCGACCATTCCACATCCTCGACGAGGTTGCGGGCGCGGGCGCATTGGGCGGTGATCATGGCGAGCACCTCCTCGGGATCCTTCTGCAATTTGTATTTCATGTGCAGGGGCGAGGTGGAGATGAAGGTGTGGATGCGCGGGCGCACCGCATGGCGCACGGCCTCGCCGCAGCGGTCGATATCCTTGATGGCGGCGCGGGCGAGCCCGGCGACGCTGGCGCGCTTCACCCGTTTGGCGATGGCCGACACGGCCTCGAAATCGCCATCGGACGCGATGGGGAAGCCAGCCTCGATCACGTCCACGCCCATGGCGTCGAGCAAGTCGGCGACTTCGAGCTTCTCCTCGAAGGTCATGGTGGCGCCGGGCGACTGCTCGCCGTCGCGCAGGGTCGTGTCGAAAATGATGACGCGGTTCGTATTGCTGCCGGTCGCGGGGGGAATGGATGCGTTTGTCATGGCTTGTCCTGAAAGTCGTCCCGGCCAACGGCGGGGAAAATCGGGGTGTTCGTCTGCGCCTTCGATCCCCTGAGCGCCCAGGCGAAGCCCGGCCGGCCCTCAGGGGCGGATAAGAAGCAGCAGAAGGCCCGAAAGCGTTGAGGACAGCGCAACAGTCCGCGAGGCGAGGACGCCCGCGTCGGAACTGTTCATCTGGGTGGCCAAACGCGCCACGGCATCCTCAATCCTGATCATCCCTTGCTGGGACAGGTCACCATAGCCGAATAGGGCGGGCGCTGACAAGCTACGGAAAGGGGGGAAATGGGGACGCCCGCCGTCCTTGCGCCTCCGTGATCAGGCGGCTCCAAAGTTTGGCCGCGCAAGCGTGCAGGGGGGCTGGCGGAATCTTGTGTGTGGAGTAAAACCCCCTCAACGCATCTGCCGTCCGGAGCCCCCATGAACGAGCGTCTCTCCATGCCGAAGGACAAGATCCGCATCCTTCTGCTCGAAAACATCAACGACAGCGCGGTGGCCCTCTTCAAGGCGGCGGGCTACACCAACCTCACGCGCCTCACCAAGGCGCTGGACGGCGAGGCCCTGCGCGAGGCGCTGGAGGGCGTGCATGTGCTGGGCATCCGCTCGCGCACGCAGCTGACCGACGACGTCTTCGCCCATGCCGACAGGCTGATGGCGGTGGGCTGCTTCAGCGTCGGCACCAATCAGGTGGATCTGGACGCTGGCCGGGTGCGCGGCATCCCCGTCTTCAACGCCCCCTATTCCAACACCCGCAGCGTGGCCGAACTCGTCATTGGCGAGATCGTGATGCTTCTGCGCCGCATCATCCCCCGCTCGGTCTCGGCCCATGTGGGCGGCTGGGACAAGTCGGCGGACGGCAGTTTCGAGGTGCGCGGCAAGACGCTGGGCATCGTGGGCTATGGCAGCATCGGCTCGCAGCTCTCCAATCTGGGCGAGGCCATGGGCCTGCGGGTGATCTATTTCGATCTCACCGACAAGCTCCGCCACGGCAACACCGAGCCGGTCGCCACGCTGGAGGAACTGCTCGCGCAGTCCGACATCGTCAGCCTGCATGTGCCCGAGACGCCGCAAACCGCGAACATGATTGGCGAGGCGCAGCTGCGCATGATGCGCAAGGGCTCCTTCCTCATCAATAACAGCCGCGGCACGGTGGTCGATCTCGACGCGCTGGCCGACGCCCTCAAGAGCGGCCATCTGGCGGGCGCGGCGGTGGACGTGTTCCCGGTGGAGCCCGCCTCCAACAAGGAGCGCTTCAACACGCCGCTGCAAGGCATCGACAACGTGATCCTGACGCCCCACATCGGCGGCTCCACCGAGGAGGCGCAGGAGCGCATTGGCTCGGAAGTGGCGAAGAAGCTGATCGAATACAGCGATATCGGCTCGACGCTGGGCGCCGTGAACTTCCCCCAGGTGCAGCTGCCGCCGCGCCCCGCGGGCACACGCTACATCCACGTGCATCGCAATGTGCCGGGAATGCTGAACAGTCTGAATCAGGCTTTTTCGAAGCGTGGCCATAATATCGCCTCGCAATATCTGCAAACCTTCGGCGACCTCGGCTATGTCGTCATCGACGCAGAGGGCGATTATCTCGAAGCGCCGCAGATTCTCGAAGAGCTGCGCGCGATTGATGGCACCATCCGCGCGCGCCTGCTCTACGAGCGCTGAGGAGTTTTCCATGAAGGCCGCAATCGGTCCCCTCCTGCTCGCTCTGGCGCTCGCTGGCTGCAACGCCAGCGCGCCTGTCGCCATGGCGCCGCAACCCGCCTCGACCAACATCACCCCGCCGGACTTCAAATTGCCGGAGGGGCGCGGTTGCGCTGGGGATGTGGCGCGATGGCAGGCCATTCAGCAGAACGACCTGAACATGGGACATGTGGCCCAGTCGGTCTATGACCAGATCCAGCGCGAAATCGCCGCCGCCGCCAGCGCCTGTCAGGCGGGTCGTGATGGCGAGGCCAGCGCGATGGTCACGGCGTCCAAGCGCCGCCATGGTTATCCGGGCTGAGCGCTAGAGCGGCGTCCGTTCATATTGTACCGAACCCGGGAGGGACGACGTCCCGTCGTCCACATCGGGCAGGGCGACGTCCCGTCGCCCTGGTTCCCCATGAATGGTCGGGCTGTCGCGCGTCGTCATGGGGACGACGAGGACGTCGTCCCTCCCGGGTTCGTCATGTCACGCTCTCGCCAGTTCCATGCAAGTCGCGGAATTTTTGAAATTAGCGCGTCATGAGAAGGTCGACGTTTGCCTGAATAAGGCGATCACTCATGCCTCGATCGTCCCCTGCGAGACCATCACAGCGGCGCCGCCCACGGAGGCGCCGACCAGCGCGCCGCCTTCGATCTGGATGCGCAGGTGGATGATGCTCGGGCGGCCCATTTCGAAACCTTGTTCGATGATCAGCAAATGATCCCCGTCCTCCGGCTGTTCGAACAGCGCCGCGACGCCCGCAAAGGCGGCGGCGGCTGATCCGGTCGCCGGATCTTCGCTGATGCCCAGTGCCGGCGCGAACATGCGCGCGCGCACATGGCTGCCGTCACGCACGACTTCCTTCGTGTAGAGAAAGGCCGCCGGGCAAGTCCCGTCAAATGCGGCCGGGAACAGCGTCGCATCGGGACAGGCCCTCGCAATGGCCTCCATGGAAGCCACCGGCACGAAGGTGAAGGGATTTCCGGCGCTCCATACTGTGGGCCGGTGTTCGTCAAAGCCGATGTCGGCGGGATTTAGCCCCAGCGCGGCGGCGATAGCCCCTGCGTCATGCGGCTCGCCAAGATATTCGGGCAGGTTGGGCAGGACGAAGCTGGCCTGCGTCGCCTGGCCCTTTGGACGGCGCGCCGTGCAGGAAATGACCCCGATGGGCTCTTCGATGACGATCCCCAGGCCCGCGCCGCCCAGCATCTCGGGCGCGCGCAACTGGGCGATCAGCACCGCCGCGCCGATGGTGGGATGGCCCGCGAAAGGCAATTCGCGTGTGGGCGTGAAGATGCGCAGCCGCGCCGTGTTCATCGGATCCGCCGGATCCAGAACGAAGACCGTCTCCGACAGATTGAACTCCCGGGCGATGGCCTGCATGGCGGCTGCGCTGAGCCCATCGCAATCGACGACCACCGCCAGCGGATTGCCCGCGAAGGGCGTGTCTGTGAAAACGTCCAGCGTATGGAATTTGCGACGCAAGGGGGGCGCTCCGGCATTCTGGCGACTGGCGCGAAGCCTACCCCGCCTCGGTTAATTCATAATGCGCCGAACCTTACTTCATCACCTCCGCCGCCTTCCTTACGAAGCGGTCATCGAAAGTCTTCGACAGATCCACATTTGCGCCCATTAATTCTGGATCGAATTTGGTCAGCATGTCGCTGGTGGATTTCATGCCCGAGGGCTCGATCACGCCGGTGAGCGAATAGGACGCCTTCGAGTTCTTCGCAGCGAGAATGTAGAGTTCCTTGTCGCCCAGCAGATATTCCGGCGGCACGGTGGCGGCGATATCCTCGGGCGTCGCGGTCTTCAGCCATTGCAGGGTCTTGTAATAAGCGTTGACCAGCGCCTGCATCGTGTTTGGATTCTGGTCGATGAAGCTTTTCTTGGCATAGAGCACCGCAGCGGGGTTGGAGCCGCCGAACAGCGCTTGCGTGCCCTCCTGCGTGCGCGTGTCGATCACCACGCGCACCTCGCCCGCACGTTCCAGAAACGACAGGACCGGCTCCAGATGGGATACCGCGTCGATCTCGCCCTTCTGCATGGCCGCCAAAGCAGATTGGGCCGAGCCGATGCCGATATAGGACGCGTCCGAGGGCGACAGGCCCGCGCGGGCCATGACGAAATTCATCAGCATGTTGGTGGAGGAGCCGGGCGCCGTGACGCCGATCTTCATGCCTTTGAAATCGGCGGGCGAATCCCACTTGCGGTCCTTCTTCACGGCGACCGCGATGGCGGGGAAGCGACCAAGCTCGATGACCGCTCTGATGTCCTGCCCCTTGGCCTGCATGCGGATCGTATGTTCATAGGCGCCCGTCACCACATCGAGCGAGCCGCCCACCAACGCCTGCAAGCTGCGGGCGCCGCCGGAGAAATCCTGAATCTCGACATCGAGACCCTGCTCCTTGAAGAAGCCCTTCC
The DNA here is from genome assembly GCA_903902915.1 of uncultured Hyphomicrobiales bacterium. Taxonomy (GTDB): domain Bacteria; phylum Pseudomonadota; class Alphaproteobacteria; order Rhizobiales; family Beijerinckiaceae; genus Terripilifer. The sequence continues at coordinate 6,668 of CAIUWR010000008.1, forward strand.
GCTCGGCGATGGTCAGGGGGAGATAATAGAGCAGGGCCTTGCCGCCGACGCCCAAAGTCAGCTTCGGCTTCTCGGGCGTCTGTGCGAAAGCTGCGGCGCTCGCCACAAGCGTGAAGCAGGCGGCGGCGATGAGCCGGGTCATCTTCATGGCGTCTCTCCCTTTGTTTTTAAATCGTTCCGGCGGCGGGCGGCCGCCAGGCCAGCAAACGGCCTTCGACCAGCGTCACGCCATAATCAATCAGAATGACGAAAAGTGAAAGCACCACCATGCCCGCATAAACGCCGGTGACGTCGAACGTGCCTTCCGCCTCGTGGATGAGATATCCCAGCCCCGCCGCCGAGCCCAGATATTCGCCAACCACCGCCCCCACCAGCGCGAAGCCGACGGACGTGTGCAGGGACGAGAACATCCACGAAAGCGCCGAGGGCCAATAGACATGGCGCAGCAGCTGGCGCTCGTTCATGCCGAGCATGCGCGCATTGGCGAGCACCACCGGACTCACCTCCTTCACGCCCTGATAGACGTTGAAGAACACGATGAAGAACACCAGCGTGAAGCCCAGAGCCACCTTGGACCAGATGCCAAGGCCAAACCACAGCATGAAGATCGGCGCCAGCACCACGCGCGGCAGGGCGTTGGCCATCTTCACATAGGGGTCGAAGATGGCGGCGACGCGCGGCTGTCGCGCGAACCAGAAGCCGACCACGACGCCCGCAACCGAGCCAATGACGAAGGCCAGCAGCGTCTCGCTGAGCGTGACGCCCAGATGGCGCCAGATGGAGCCGGTGTAGAAAAGCTTCCAGATGCGGGCGATGACATCGACCGGGTTGGAAAAGAAGAACTGGATCGTCCTCACATCCCCCAGAATGGGATAAGTGGAGACCAGGTGCCAGATCAGCAGCAGACCAAGGCCGACGCCGATTTGCAGAATGAGAAGGCGCATGCGGCTCATGGGGCGGCTCCCGCGTCATCTTGCGCGCCATAGGCCTTCATGACCTCGTCGCGCAGATCGTTCCAGATGGCGCGGCGGTAGTCATGGAAGGCGGGGTCGAGACGAATTTCGTTGATCGCGCGCGGACGCGGCAAATTGATGCGATGCTCCGCCATGATGCGCGAGGAGGGGCCGGCTGACATGACCACCACGCGGTCGGCCAGCGAAATCGCCTCTTCCAGATCATGGGTCACGAAAAGCACCGCCTTGCGGTCGGCCGACCAGAGGGAGAGCAGCAAATCGCCCATCATGCCACGCGTCTGCGCGTCGAGCGGGCCGAAGGGCTCGTCCATGAGCAGGATGGCGGGATTGCGGATCAGCATCTGGGCGAGGGCCACGCGCTTGCGCTGGCCGCCCGAGAGCTGATGCGGATAGCGCTCCGTGAATCGGGCCAGTCCCACCCGCGCCAGCAGGGCCTGCGCGCGCTCGCGCGCCTCAAGACCCGCCACGCCAGCTACGTCCAGCGCCACGGCCACATTGGCCAGCGCGGTCTTCCAGGGCATGAGCGCGTCTTGCTGGAACAGATAGCCCGCTTGCGCCGTAACGCCCTCGACCTTGCGGCCATGGACCCGGGCGAGGCCGGCGGCGGGGGCCAGCAGCCCCGCAACCACATTCAGAAGGGTCGACTTGCCGCAGCCGGTCGGACCCACGATGGCCACGAACTCGCCTGCCGCCACCTCCAGGGTGACATCGGCGACCGCCTCATAGGCGGACGCGCCAAGGCCGAAACGCACGCTGACATGATCGAGGCGGACGATGCCCGACGAAGCGGCGATGGGATGGGCGACGACTTGCGGTAAAGGGGACATGGGACGCGCAGCTTCCTCCAAGGAGGGGCACGCTCGCTCAAATCACGCCCTCTGGCAAGCCACGCCCGCGCTCAGGCGACCAGTTCTGCGAGGGCCAGCGTCTCGGGCATCAGGCTCAGTTGGGAGACGAAGGCGCCGTCAAACTGGATCCAGTCGCAGAAATCAACATCCATGACCTTGGCGGTGCCGCGATGGCGCATGCGGCAGGTGCGGCGCGCGACGACCCGGTCCTGATCGACGACGATGTCGCGAATGTCCTGGGAGAGCACATCATATTCAATATGGATTTCGCGAAGCGCCTGGCGGAGTCCGTCCTTGCCTTCATAGGAGCCGAAGAAGGGCATGGCGCGCCGGTCGCTGCCCAAAAACACTTGGGCCTTCGGGCTCAGGAAGGTCATGGCCCCGTCGACGTCATGATCTGCGAGGCACTCAAGCAAGCCAATTGCGCGCTCTTCGAGCAATACGCGGTCGATAGAGGAAAGGAGGCCGAGAGTTTCGAAGTTTTGCATCTAAGTATCTCCCAAAGTCACTCACTTAACATCAAGCGTAACGAATCGATACCACAGGCTGACGTATGGGCAAGCCCTTGATTGATGTATTTAACAAAAAAAGAAATAAAAATGGTAAATAACCGTTACAAAATACTCAAATTGCGAGTGTAGTTGCCCGTTTCGGGCGAATAGTTACATTCAATAGTGGAGTTTTAGTTGGATTTAACTTGTTCATTGCAATAAGGTGCACCTATTCTGTTTAGGGGGCGTTCGTATGGCGTGCGGGGCGACGTTACATTCACGAATCGCAACAAGAGGGGGCGTGCATCCCACCGACCTCCGCGTCAGTTGACCGGCGCCGTCGCGCGTCCTAACTTTAACGCAAATGAGGACTGCGCGTGATGCCTTCGCACACCGACAGGCCCGAGGGGGAGATGCGCATGTTGGGAGCGGACGATTTGGAGGTCATCCCGCTGGGAGAGGCCTGTGGCGCTGAAATCCGCGGCGTCGACCTCAAGAAAAGTTTGTCCGACAAAGTCGTCGCCAGAATTCAGCAGGCATGGAACGAACATCTTGTTCTTTGCGTGCGCGGACAGGATCTGACCCAGGAGGATCAATTGCGCTTCGCTGCGCAATTTGGCCCCCTTGGCGCGCGCAAGCAGGCGCCGGAGCCGCTGCGAGAGCGCTCGGAGGGCGCATGGCAGCTTGACCCGAAAATTCTGCTCGTCTCCAATATCAAGGTGGACGGCATTCCCGTGGGCGCCTTTGGCGATGGCGACATGTGGTTCCATATCGATTCCGGCTATTCGGAAAAGCCCTACAAATACACCTTTCTCTATGGCGTCGAATTGCCAGACGAGGGCGGCGACACCCTGTTCTCGAATATGTACAAAGCCTATGAGGCGGTGCCTGACGATCTGAAGCGCAAGCTTGCCGGCCGCAAGGCTTTGCACATTCACGAATACAAGCGCTCGGAGAAAGTCGATCTATCGACGGACATCAGCGCCGTGCCCCACTGGTTCCATCCGGTTTTCATCACACATCCCTATACGGGGAAGAAATCTCTGTTTGTGGACCGCCTCATGACCGCCCGGTTGGAGGGGTTCACCAACGAGGAGAGCGACGAAATTCTCGGTCGTCTTTATGAGATCGGCGAAAGCCCGCAATTCACTTACGCACACAAGTGGCGTCAAGGAGATCTCATCATGTGGGATAATCTTGCGCTTATCCATGCGCGTACTGATTTCCCGCGCGATCAGCGTCGCCTGATGCGCCGATGCACGGTCGAGGGTACGCCGGTTCACGAAAATCTGGAGCAGCGGTGATGTCGAACAAGCTTCCGGCCTTTGACGCCTTCATTGCGGACTTGCGTAAAATCTGGTCGCAGGAGTCGGACACGCAGCGCCGCATGGAGCTGGCGCGCGACCGGCTGGAAACGCTCGTGCGCGATCCCGCCTTGCAGCGCCATTCACAATCATGGCCGTCCACCGAAGGCCGGAAGAATCTTCTGCTGCACGAAGATGACGACTACGGGTTTGTCGTCAATGCGGTCGTGCGCGAGCCTGGCCGTTTGGGCGGCGTGCATGACCATGCCCACGCCTACACGGCCTACGGCGTCTGTTATGGCGAGGAATATCTCGAACGCTATGAGCGGCTTGACGACAAGAGCCAGCCGGGCTTCGCGCAGATCAGGCTCACGGGAACGACGCTTGGCGCCGTCGGCGTGGTGGATCTCGTGCCGCCCTGGGCGATCCACGCCGAACAGGGCGGGAAGGGACGTTCCTGCGCGGTGATCGTCCGCAGCGAACGGCTGGTCGGCAAGGTGCTGCAACATAATTATGATCCGACGACAAATTCCGTCGTGGAGCGGTCGGGGCCGGAGCAGATCCCCTACAGGCTCATGATCTAAGGGTGGGCGCAGCCGCGCATGTCGGGCCCTCAGGCGAATGTTCGGCCTTTTGCCGGAGTGGGCGGCCGTGCCTGTTATTGTTGCTGGTCCAATGCGCTCAGTGCGTTTCGCAGGCGCCTTTCTCCCTCCGCGGTGTCGGCTCATATTCATTTTTCTGACGTCCCTTAAGGGTTCGTGCCAAATCAGATCACTCCCTCGCAAGGGATAATTGTTTCAATTTGACTTTCATTTAATTGCAAAATATACACAATCATAAGTTTTTGAGGCCTATATTTCTGAAAATGATCATTTTGATTAGTGGGGTGGTATGGAAAAAAATTTTCAAATTCAAAGGGTTGCCGAGAGTAACGATCTGCACGGCGCTACTTTCGGAGCCTCCGTCGCGGTGTTGATCCCTTGTTATAATGAAGAAGCTACGGTGGGAGAGGTTGTAGCCCAATTCAGGCGGAACCTTCCTTGGGCCGCGATCTACGTTTATGACAACAACTCCAGCGACCGCACTGTCGAAGTCGCCGTTGCCGCAGGCGCTATTGTTCGGCGCGAACGGATGCAAGGTAAAGGCAATGTCGTTCGCCGCATGTTCGCTGATATTCAGGCCGACATTTATGTGTTGGCGGATGGCGATCTGACCTATGACGCTGACGCCGCCCCGCAATTGATAGAGGAGCTTGTGGCGCAGGAACTCGATGTCGTGGTCGGGGTGCGCTTGGGTCAGGATGGGTCTTTTCGCCAGGGACACAGGTTCGGGAATCAGCTGTTCAATCGTTGCGTGAGGGCGTTATTTGGCCCTGGTTTCACGGATATCTTGTCGGGATACCGCATCATGTCGCGGCGTTTCGCCAAATCCTTTCCTATCGCGTCCTCCGGTTTCGAGATCGAATCCGAATTGTCGATTCACGCGCTTGACCTTCGTTTGCCGGTCGCCGAGTTCCCCTTGCGATATGCGCCCAGACCAGAGAATTCCGTCAGCAAACTGAGGACTTTCCACGATGGTCTGCGCATCCTTTTGACGATCATCTCCATGTACAAGGAATTGAAGCCTTTCAGCTTCTTCGGCTTCTTTTCGGTTTCTTTCATTTTGCTGGGCATGTTTCTCGGCGCGCCTGTCGTCGTTGGATATCTGGAAACTGGCCTGGTTCCGCGCTTACCGACGGCCATCCTTGCCGTTGCTCTTGTCCAGCTCGGATTCATGAGCATGATCTGCGGCGTATTGCTCGACTCTGTCAGCGCATTAAGACGGGACGGCAAACGGATTCAATATCTGAACCATGCGTCTCCCGGACAGGCTGTGAGTTTGATGGAACGTGAGCCGGACCTGAGGGCGAGTTCCAGGGGGCGCGCAAGCTCATGACAAATTTGGTTGACCAGAAATATTACGAAGCCATTCGGCCAAGGTCGATTGGCGAGCGGATTCTGGTGCAGGCGCGCACAAGAAGCTACGCTGACTTCATCAATGCCTGCAAGCCCGGCCCAGACGCTTCAATCATTGACATTGGCGTTTCGGATGTCGTTACCGATGGTGCGAATATTCTTGAGCAACTCTATCCTGCGCCCCACCGCATTACAGCCGCGGGCCTGGGCGAAGGTCAGGCTTTTCGGAGAGCGTTTCCCTTGGTGACTTATGAACGTATTTCGCCAGGCGCCGCATTGCCGTTCGCCGATCAAAGTTTCGAGATCGCCACGGCGAATGCTGTTCTGGAGCATGTAGGGGGGCGAGAGCAGCAAGAGCGGTTCATTCTGGAACTCGTCCGCGTGGCGCGTCAGGTCTATGTCACCGTGCCGAATCGATTTTTTCCGGTGGAACACCACACAGCCATTCCCTTCCTGCATTATTGGAATCCGAGTTTTAAATTGGCGTGTGGCATGCTCGGGAAAGGTCACTGGGCGCAGCAGGCCAATTTATTGCTCATGACCCTAGGATCCCTAAAGCAACTTGCTCCGGAAGGTAGGGTTGTCAAGACGGGATTCACCGGCTTGCCGATGGGTTGGTTCAGCTCAAATCTGTTCCTTCACATCAAGAGGGTGGAGGAATGACCCGGCTCAGGGGCTGGGGCTATCCCGTCATCCTTGCAGCCATGAGCCTGTACCTCGTCGGCAGGATAACGTGGCAATATTACTGGCCTGCAGGGGGCGGCCTGGATGTGAGTGGTCATCAGATCGGAAGGGATTTCATCAACATCTGGGCAGGCCCACAGCTCGCCTTTTCTGGGCGGGGGCAGCTTCTGTTTGATTTCGAAGCGTATCACGTGGCTATCGGGGAGCTGTTCGGGCAGCCGTTGCCTTTCCATAATTGGGGCGCGGCGCCCTTCATGCTGATCCTTTTGCGGCCCTTCTCCTTGCCGCCATATTTCGTCGCGCTGGCGCTCTGGACGATTTCAACCCTGGGAATCTATCTCGCGGTGGCGGCTTGCGCATTGGAACGGGAGCGCCGCCTGCAAGGCGTCGTGTTGCTCACCCTGGCCCCAGCTTCGCTGATCAATGTGATCGGAGGGCAAAACGGCTTTGTGACCGCCTCCTTGTTTCTCGGAGCGTTTCTGGTTCTTGATCGGCGTCAGCGTCTTGCCGGCGCCTTGTTTGGTTTGCTGACCATGAAGCCTCATCTCGGCCTCGTCGTTCCGGCGGTCTTGCTGATCAGCAGGGCATGGCGCGCAATTGGAGCCGCTATCGCGGTCGTGGCGATACTGGTGATCGTGTCCGCTGCGACTTTTGGCATTGAGCCGTGGCGTGATTTTCTGACGATCACAAGTGCGTATCAAGCGGAGCTGCTAGTGTGGTTCCAAGGTTATTACATTTACATGATGAGTTCCGTTTACGCCGCAGTTCGGACTTTTGGCGGAAATCCTGATTTGGCCATGGCCGTTCAGCTCGCCGTTGCCGTTCCCGTCATTATTATCACGACGCTCGCATTCCCGAGCGCCGGGAGCCGTGTTCTCAAGGTGCAACTGGTCGCTAGCGCCGCAGCTCTGACGACCCCCTACCTTTTCCAATACGACCTTACGGCGCTCTCCGCAGTCGCGGTGTGGCGACTTCTGCCATCCTCCGAGCTCACACCCGGCAACCGGACCTTTTATTCTTGGGTCTGGCTGAGCCCTGCCTTAACTTTTTTCGGGAATGTGCTTCAGGTGGGACTTTTGCCGCTTTTCGCTTTCGCCGTGTTCGTGGCGGCTTTGCGGGACATCCATGCCGAGCGAAGTGGCGCCCGGTTGCTGGTGAAGAGCGCGTCACTTGAGGTCGCCTGATACTTAGCGGCAGGCACCCGCATCCATCGGGAAACAATCCAAAGGCCCCCCGAAAAAAATAAGCCAACTAACTGCCGGATTTCCGGGCGTATTGCCTCGACTGTCATCAAACTGAAAAAAAATTGCACGAATCGGCGAGGGGGCTCTTGCGTCATCTGAGGGACGGGGGCTATAAACCGCCCATCGGAGACGCCCTGTGCGTCTGACGTTCCGCCCCAGAGACCTGAGCGACGAAAACCCGATTGGGTCGGGTCGCATCGGCGTCTGCAAGTGGAACCGCTGTTTGACATTTGAATCGGAAGAAAGAGAAACGTGGACGGCGGTATCCTTGCGGGGCCGACTTGAGAGAGTTGGCCTGTTCGAGAGATAACTGACTGTCACACGTATCTTAAGTACACCATCGCGCCGCCGTGAGGCA
>CAIUWR010000009.1 GCA_903902915.1 uncultured Hyphomicrobiales bacterium
ATGGGTGGCGAGCGTGGCGCGCAGTTCGTCAGCTACGAGTGCGCCTTCCGGTGTCGGGCCCTCGTCTGTGAACCAGACGGAATGATCGTCGTAGATTTCATCCAGCGACTTGTTCGGCGTCGATGACGCCTTGTCGCGCCAGGCCTGAAGTTCGGACAGGCTGATGTCCAGCTCCGCAGCTACAAGTTCGCGATTTGCAGGATCGCCGCCAGCTGCTCTGACCGCCAATTCCGCCATGCTGATTTGCGTGCGACGTTGCACGCCCAGACGGGTGAGCGTGAGATTCTTGCGCAAATGATCGGTCAGCGAACCCTTGATCCGCACCGCTGCATAGCCATGAAAGCTTGCCTGCCCGTGGTCCTGGAAGCGTTTGGCGGCCTCCACAAGCGCCATCATGCCAATTTGCATGAGGTCGTCGATCTCGAACACGTCCCGAACGCGCCCGTGGATCTGCCATGCGATCTTGCGCACAAGCTGCATATGCGATCGCACGCGCCGTTCAACTTCGCTCTGGTTGATGGTCGGCGCGGTATAGGCTTGCGCAGCCGTCATTGGATGGCCCCCTGCGGGACAATGCTTTCCCTGGCGAAAAACATGTCATCATCTTCATTGATGGGCGTCGCCTGCGGCCCCGCAATCATGCCGCTCAGCGCTTCGATGGCCTGCGCCGCCTTCGAATCCGGCGCGGAAACGAGAGGAGGAACGCAATTGTTGACGCTCGCGAGCAGATGCTCGTCCTCCGGGATCGTTCCGGCGTGATAGAGATTCGCCGTCAGGAAGCGATCAACGATTCCCTTGAAGCGTTTGAAGACGTCCCTGCCATGCGCTTCGTCGCGCGCGAGGTTGACCACCACATCGAAGTGCGTCACGCGGCCGAATTGGCTCAAGACCTTGATGCAGGCGTAAGCGTCGATGAACGCCGCAGGTTCACCAACGACCACCACCAAAACGCGATTGCAGGCGAAGACAAAGTCGAGAACGTTATCCTCGATGCCAGCAGCCGTATCGACCACCAGATAATCGAATTCGTTTGAAAGCTCACGAAGCGAACGGATGATGCGATGACGGCTTTTGGCCGACATGTTCATCAGTTCGTTGAGGCCGCTTCCGCCCGAAATGAGCTTCAATCCCAGCGGGCCGTCCGTGCAGACCTGGCTCAAGGGCAGATCTGCTTCCAGCGCATCGACGATGGTCTGCTTCGGGCTGAGGCCCATCAGAATATAAGCGTTGGAGAGCGACAGGTCCGCATCGAACAGCACGACGCGCTTGCCCAGTTTACAAAGCGCGAGCGCGAGATTGACCGCGATATTGGTCTTGCCGACGCCGCCCTTGCCGCTCGTGATAGCGATCGCCTGGCCTTTTTGCATGGCTTTGGTCATTCCGGTTAAACCTCTGCGGGGGCGGCTGGGAGGAGGGCGCCTCGAATAAGCTGATCGAGATCCTCGGCTCCAGGTTCGGAAAGGCCGCGGGTGAGGTGGGAGGTGGAGGATAGGAACGCGATTCGTGCATTGCGGAGGCTGAGTTGCCCCAGCATCGCCGCTGTTGGCTTTGCTTCCGAAAGCTTGGTGATGGCGATGGCTTCCAGATTATGATAGCGATCGAGGATGGCGAGCGCGGCTTCGCGCGACAGGTTCGCGGGCACCACGCCAATGCGCGTTATGGGCGCCAGGTAGTCGGCGTTTTCTTCCAGAACCGCAGAAATTCTGGCGCAATCGTCGGGCGCGCTTGGCATATCGACGAAAACATAGATGCGCTGGTCGATGCTTTTGATGAAGTCTGTCAACTCGCTGGGATGTTCAATGTCAATGGTCGGCGTATCCAGGATGCGGCCATAAGCGCGCAGATCCTCCGCCGCCCCGAACCGGCTGGTATGCGCGTTGACAAGCGTCACGCGCGCATTTGGCTCATTCATTCTCAGGCGAGCGATCATTTGTGCGAGCAGCGTGGTCTTGCCAACGCCCGATGGTCCCAGTGTGACGATGACGCGCGGCGTGCTGAGGAGTTTGTCCGCCTCAGGATAGACGAGGCG
>CAIUWR010000010.1 GCA_903902915.1 uncultured Hyphomicrobiales bacterium
CTGCACCTCCAGATCGGAGATCGCGGTCAGCAGCTTGGGATCCCAATTGACGAGACGCTTGTCCTTGTAGATCAGCCCCTCGCGATGCAGCTGCACGAAGACCTTCAGGACGGCCTTCGACAGACCCTCGTCCATGGTGAACCGCTCGCGGCTCCAGTCGCAGGAGGCGCCGAGGCGCTTCAACTGATTGACGATGGTTCCGCCGCTCTCCGCCTTCCACGCCCAGACGCGCTCAAGGAAAGCTTCGCGGCCCATCTCGCGACGCCCCGGCTCCTTGCGCTCCATGAGCTGGCGCTCGACGACCATCTGGGTCGCGATGCCCGCATGGTCGGTGCCGGGCTGCCACAGCACATCCTTGCCGCGCATGCGCTCGAAGCGGCACAGGATATCCTGCAACGTATTGTTCAGCGCATGGCCCATGTGCAGGGAGCCCGTCACATTCGGCGGCGGGATGACGATGCTATAGGGGGCGGCTCCCGCCCTGTCCGGGCGGCCGGCGCGGAAGGCTTGCGCATCCTCCCAGGCCTGGGCGACGCGGCCTTCGACGGCGGCGGGATCGAAACTCTTGTCCATCATGGCGTGAAACCGGAATTGCTGGGGCGCGTGTCGCTACGCAGGGTCGCGCCGTAGAAAGCGCGCGGACCGGCCCCTGTCAATGTTGGCCCGTCGCCGCTACGGCGCGAAATGAAAAACGCAGCGCCCTATCAGCGCTGCGTTCAAGAAAAAACCGTCCGGAATGCGATCCTAGCGGCGCCCGCGCGACATGCGTTCGATCTCCTGACGCACAAGCCGCTCGACGATGCCGGGCAAATTGTCGTCGAGCCAGGACTTGAGCATGGGGCGCAGTATTTCGCGGATGCTGTCTTCAACCATGCCGTTGTTTTGCAGCATCATGCTGGTCGCCAGGGCGTTGAAGGAGGAGCTGACGCTGGCGTCCGCCGTCGGCGACATGAGTGCACCGCCAACCTGCTCCAGCAACTCGTCGCGCATCGTCGGCTGTTCGAACGACCGGAGCGGCGGTTCCGGCTCTGCGCGCTGAATGGGCTCGAGGTCCGGACGGTAGGTCGGACGAGCGACCCGCTGCGGCGCGGAGTCCCGCAGATCGCGCCTGAACTGGTCAAGCGAGGGCGGCGGCGACTGCGGCTCGGCGCGCCCACCGTGACGCCCCGAAGGCGCATCATCGTAATGATCATGCGGCTCTGCGAATTGGTGCTGCTCCGGCGGGGCGGAACGTGCGGCTGAAGCCTGCGAACGCGACAAAGGAAGAACCTGATCGTCAGCGATGATGCGGCGGATGGAGGCGAGAATTTCCTCCATCGACGGTTCGTGGCCCCGTTGATCGGCTGCGGTCTGCTGGGAGGCTGAGTACGCTGCGTTCATTGCACAAACTCTTCAAGGCGCGAAGGCTGATCGCTTTACTGGAACACTGGACCGCCGATTGCGCGACTCTGTCGCTCTCATGGCCCACGCCCACACCTTGAACGCAGGCCGCCAAACGAGCAAGAGCCCGACGCAGAGCCCCTGTGGGAAAATGCTATTTGGCCCACCTGCGGAAAGAATTTATTAAGTTTTGGTTCTTGCGAGCGCGGATCGGGGACATGGAAAAGCCCGCTGAAACGATCAGCGGGCTCACCATAATGTTGCAAATCTGCTGCGAGACGCGCTCAGTTGCCGTCAGGCGTGCGCGTTCCCAGCCACTTGTCCTTGACCTGATCGAAATGCACGGTCGGGTCATAGGTGGCGACGCGCAGACCCAGCGTGGACGCCGAAAGCTGACCGACCGCCGCCAGGAGCAAATAGGAGGCGACCACCTGATCGCGCTGTGATGTGACCAGACTGACGCGCGAATTCAACAGGGTCTGCTGCGCGTTGAGCACGTCGAGCGTGGTGCGTTGGCCCACCTTGGCCTCCTCGCGCACGCCTTCCAGCGCGATCTCATTGGCGCGGACCTGCGCCTGATAAGACTGGATCTGAAGTTTCGTGGTCTGAAACCCGCCCCAGGCCGCTATGACGGCGGAGCGGACCGTTTCGCGTTGCAGGTCGGCCTGAAGGCGCGCCTGCCCGAGCAATTCTTTCGCCTGCCGAACGCCGGCATAAGTGGTGCCGCCGTCGTACAGGGGCACGCTCAGGCTGGCCACCGCCGAGTAGGACTTGGTCTGATAATTAGGAAATCCGTTAGGCTCCCGAAGCACCGACGCCTGACCCGTGGCGCTGACCGTCGGAAGAAGCGCGCCTTCCTGCACCGTCACGTTCAGGGCGGCGACATCCACCGCGTGCAGGGCGGCCTGAATCTTCGGATGATCTTTCTGGGACGACGCCAGCGCTGCGTCGAGGGAGCGCGGCAACAGCGACTCCACCGCACGGGCGGGCTCAAGATTGCGAGGCTGCTCGCCGATCACCTGGCGGTAAACAGCAATGCTGTTTTGCAAATTGAACCGCGCCCCAGCCGCGCTCGCCTGACCCTGCGCGAGAGACGCCTGCGCCTGCGCCACGTCCGTTCGGGTCACTTCGCCAACCTGGAAGCGGTCCTCGGTCTGCTTCAGCTGCTGTTGCAGCACTTCCACGTTGTTGTTCTGGAGCTCGAGCAACGCTGTGTCGCGCAAGACGTTCATATAGGCGGTCGAACCGGAAGAGAGGAGATCCTGTTCGGATTGGCGCAGCGTTTCCCGCGCCTGCATCACGGTCGACTCCGCCTGCAAGACAGTGTTGCCCGTGCGCCCGCCATTATAGAGGGTTTGCGTAAGGGAAATGCTGTTGACGCGAGGAAGGGTGTTGCCGTCCTGTTTTACAAATCCGTGATCGACCGTCTTCGTCGTCGCCACGCCGACGCTCGACGTCGCCGTCACCGTTGGGCGCCAGCCGGCCGTCGCGCGGGGCACGGTCTCATCGGCCGCGCGCGTCGCTGCGCGTTGCTGGTTCAGATCGGGACTATAAGCGTATGATTTCGCAAGTGCGCCGGACATGCTTTCCGCACGGGCGCTCGTAACAAGAGCGAAGGATGGCGCAACGAGAGCAAGCGACATCAGCGACACCGAAAGCAGGACCTGCTTCCTTACGCTGCACATAACGCCAGGCAGGCACTCATTGCGACGCATTGCGTCGATTGCGATCATTTCAACCTCGATGGCGCCGCCTCTCGCGAGGCAAACCGGCGCAATGTTCCCCATAAAGGGATCCACGGAATCACGCATGAACATGCCACCACGGTCTACAGTAGCGCAGACCGGGTCAACATACCGCCGCAAACTTCGCAGTGGATATCAAAGACAAAGAGTGGCGCGTTTGGGCGACAGCGCCAGCTTAAGCAAATTTTCACCAAATTGCAAAGGTCATGCTGTTGCTAAAATGCCAGTCTAGAAGACAAACTGTGGCTTGCGCTCAAACCCCGCAAGCACCGGCGCCGCTGCGTCAAAGAGGTATCGGGAGCTGACATCCGAGCCGATCTTGTCGAAGCGGGTCGCCTTGCCGGAGCGGCCGACCTGTCCGGGGGCGCGGGTGACGCAAACAAGCCGCCCGCCGGGCGCGAGCTCGTCGAACAGGGCCTCAAGCCCCTCCTCCACGGCGCCATTGACAAGAATGACGTCGAAGGGGGCGTCAGCCGCCGCGCCTGCGCTCAAGGGGCCGGTCACGACATGAATTGTTTCGAGGCCAAGCTGTGCGGCGTTGGCGGCGGCGGCCGAGCTGAAGCCCGCGACGGATTCGAGCGCCACCACAGATCCTGCGAGCCGTGCGAGAACGGCGGCGGAATAACCGCTTCCGCCACCCACATCGAGCACCCGGCAACCCTTGTCGACCTCGGCGCCCTGAAGCAGGCGCGCCAGCACCATCGGCGTCAGCATGGCCCGGCGGACGTCGCCGGAAGCGACGACCTGCTGGGCGTCGGAATAGGCGAGGGCCAGATCGGACGAAGCCAGAAAACATTCCCGGGGCGTCGCCAGGAAGGCGTCAAGAACAGCCGGATCAGTCACTTCGAATGTCCGCAACTGACAATCCACCATGGTCTTGCGGCGGTCGGCGGGAAGGGTCGAGACAGGCGAGAAGTCAAGCATGGCGGGCCTCCAGGAAGACGCGCGCTTTATACGGAGCGCGCAGCCTTCTGTCCATGCCAGCCAAGCCATAGCGGCCCTTTGTCCAGGCGCGCCCCCGCCGGACGCGCGGCTCTACGCGCCTTTAAGCCGCTTGTTGCACTCGCTGTAGTAGCCGCCGCCCTTCTTGATCCAGGGCAGACCGCCATTGCCGCCTGAAGCCTTGTTGGCCTGATACTGGTCGCGGCAGGTGTGCATCCGCGCTGTTCCGGCCTTTTCGCTGGCGTATTTGGGCGAGAGCGCCGTGGGGAATACGGCGGAGCCGGACGCTGCGGGCATTGAAGCGGTCGGCGTCGAGGCGGTCGGCTTCAGCGGATTGGACGATGCGCCCCCCATGGGCGCCGCCACAGGCTGGGCCGAGGCGTCGGCGCCGCACTGCGCCTTTCGAAAATCATTCCATTTCATGTCGCCCAGCGTGCCCGCCTGTTGCGCCGCCTTGTATTTGACGCTGCATTCCTTTGCGGACAGCGCCTGCGCGGGCGCGCCTGCGACGCCTAGGGCCAGACTGAACATCGCAAGGCCAAGGATGTTGCGAACCAGCATGCTTCACTCCTCAAGTAAGCGAGACCAGCCACGCCGCGCGTGTATGCCTCGCAGATTCAGGGCCCGTCGCCTTCACATCGTGCAGAAGATCATTCAGCCCCGGATTGAATGAACTGAAGGGTGGAACGAACGGCCCGCTCAAACGATCCAGCTCCGCAAGGGCTGCAATATAGCGCAAAAGGATGATTGTGATCACCAGAAAACCAATCGTCCCCGATTTTCCGCCAAAAGAATGCGTGAAGGGCGCCAAGCCTTGCCGGACGCCCCCCGGCGATCCACATTCGCCGGAGGCTCCACCTTGGGATGGCCGCATGACCGACGCAACCGCGATGACTGCTGAGGCTGTCGAACTCACATCCGGGGATCTCTCGGCGCTGGGCCGCGCGGTGAGCGCGCTTGAAGAAACGACGGTCGCGAACCGCCTCACCAACCTGCTCGGACAGCAGATCGCCGCTGTGGGCAACCTGGTGCCCGAACGGCTGCGCGATGC
>CAIUWR010000011.1 GCA_903902915.1 uncultured Hyphomicrobiales bacterium
AGCAGTTCGTCACGCAAGCGCCCATTGAAGCTCTCGATGAAGCCATTCTGCATGGGCTTGCCAGGCGCGATATAATGCCATGCGATACGCTGCTCCTCCGCCCAACCGAGGATCGCATTGCTGGTGAACTCCGTGCCGTTGTCGCTGATCACCATTTTCGGCTTGCCTCTATCCGCGATGATCCGATCAAGCTCCCGAACGACCCGCTGGCCAGACAAAGACGTGTCAGCGATGAGGCCTATGCATTCACGGGTGCATATATCTACGATCGTCAGGATCCGGAACCGGCGCCCGTCGGTCAATTGGTCAGACACAAAGTCGAGCGCCCAGCATTCGTTGGGAACCAGAGGCTTCGCCCGCGGCGCTCGCATGCCTATAGCCCGTTTACGGCCATTGCGACGGCGAACAGCCAGCTTTTCTGCTGATTCCTGACGAAGCCGCCCACGATTCCGAGATTATGTCGCCCACCATAACGGGATGATGCCGCCCACCATTCCTGAATGAAGCCGCCCACCGGAACGGGATTATCCCGCCCGGGGTTTGGAATGGCTGCGAGCACGTCTGCTGGCCTGTTTAGGGTCTCTCCTTTGCCAATCAAGGAGAGATCGATGCCAGCGGAAAGAGTTGCGATGCGGCAGGCGCGCGAGATCATACGATTGAAGTTTTCAGCCAATATCCCGACGCGCGAGATTGCGCGGCGGCTGGGGCTTGCGCCCTCGACGGTTCGGGAGACCCTGAAGCGTTTTGAGGTCAGCGGGCTTGGATGGCCCTTGCCCGAGGGGATCGGCGAGAGCGAGCTTGAGGCCGCCCTTTACGCCAACCGCCGGGGCAAACGGGGCCATCGTCGGCATGAGGAGCCAGACTGGCAGGCGGTCCGGGCTGAGTTGAAGCGCAAACACGTTACCCTGCTGATCGTCTGGGACGAATATATCGCCGCCAATCCCGGGGGTTACAGCTATTCGCGGTTTTGCGACCTGTATCGGAACTGGGAGGCGCGCCTGCCAGTCACGATGCGCCAGACCCATGCGGCTGGCGAGAGGTTGTTCGTCGATTATGCGGGCGATGGCGTGCCCATCGTCGTGGACAGGCTGACCGGCGAGATCCGCAAGGCGCAGATCTTCGTGGCGGTGCTGGGCGTCTCGAGCTTCACCTTCGCGCACGCCAGCTGGACCCAGGCTCTCCCGGACTGGATTGACGCTCATATCCAATGCTTTGCGGCCATCGGCGGCGCCCCGCAGTTGCTCGTGCCCGACAATACGAAGACAGCGGTGATCAAGGCCTGCCTTTACGACCCGCAGGTCAACCGAACCTATGGGGAGATGGCGGCCCATTACGACGTCGCGATCCTGCCCGCGCGTCCCAGACGTCCACGAGATAAAGCCAAAGTCGAGCAAGCCGTGCTGATCGTCGAGCGCTGGCTGCTGGGGCGGCTGCGGCGGCGCATCTTCCATAGCCTGGCGGAGGTGAACGCGGCGATCGCCGAGCTGATGACCCATCTCAACGAAGAGCGCCCGATCCGGCGGTTGGGCGTCACGCGCCGTCAGTTGCTGGAGGAGATCGACAGACCGGCGCTGAAGCCCTTGCCCCTCGAGCCCTACGAGTTCTGCGAATGGCGGATCGGCCGGGTCGGGATTGATTATCATGTGGAGATCGGCGCGCATTATTACAGCGTTCCCCATCGCTTCGCCCGCACCCAGATCGAGGCGCGGCTGACCGTCAGGACAGTGGAGATCTTCCTCAGGGGCGAGCGGATCGCGACGCATATGCGCGCCAGCGGCGATCACAAGCACACAACCGTTCCCGAACACATGCCCTCCAGCCACCGGCGCTATGCGGGTTGGACCATCGAGCGTATCCGCGCCGATGCGGGCCTGATTGGACCGGCGACAGCGGTGCTCTGCGAGCTGATCCTTGAAGCCCGACCCCATCCCGAACAGGGCTTCCGCGCCTGCCTTGGCATCATCCGGCTTGGTGGCCCCCATGGAGCGCAGAGGCTTGAAGCCGCCGCCGAACGCGCCATCGAGATCGGCGCGCGCACCTATGGCTCGGTCAAATCCATCCTCGACAACAACCTTGATCGGCGTCCCGCGCGCGAGCGCCCCACGGACGCACCGCCGATCCTTCACCCCAATATCCGTGGGCCGCGCTACTACAATTAGGAGAGATCGACGTGCTCAAGCATCCAACCCTCACCCAACTTCACGCCCTTGGCCTGCATGGCATGGCCAAGGCCTTCGACGAGCTTGCCGCCAATGGACAGGCCGATGGCCTGGACCGCCTCGAATGGCTGACGCTTCTGCTGGACCGCGAGGCCTCCTTGCGTCAGGACAAGCGCTTCACCTCAAGGCTACGGGCCGCCAGATTGCGTCAGCAGGCCGCCGTGGAGGACGTGGATTATCGCAGCCCGCGCGGGCTCGACCGGGCGCTGTTCCAGAAGCTGGCCGAGGGCGACTGGATCAAGGGGCACGACAATCTGGTCCTCGTGGGGCCAACCGGCGTTGGCAAAAGCTGGCTCGCCGCCGCGCTGGGTCACAAGGCATGCCGGGACAACCAATCGGTTCTCTATCAACGCGTGCCCAGATTGTTCGAGGACCTGGCGCTGGGACGCGGCGACGGACGCCATCCCCGCCTCTTGAAGAGCCTCGGCCGGGCGGATCTCCTGATCCTTGACGACTGGGGGCTGGAGCCGCTTGACGCGGGCGCCCGCCACGACCTTCTGGAGATCCTGGAGGAACGCTACGGACGCCGCTCGACGATGATCACCTCGCAACTCCCCGTCGACCGATGGCACGACATCATCGGTGACCCAACCTACGCCGACGCCATCCTCGACCGCCTCATCCATAACGCCCACCGCATCGAACTAAGCGGCGAAAGCTTGCGCAGGGGGAGAGGAAAGCAGCCAAACAAGGCTTGACCCAACACCCGGCCAGATGACACAAATCCATCGGCCAGCAAGGCTCGCAACCCGGGCGGCTTCATCTCGTTACGGTGGGCGGCATCATCCAGGAATCCCGGGCGGCATCAAATCGGTATGCCTGGGCGGCATCGCAGGAATCCGCAGCTTTTCCTCACGGTAGAGCCGGAAAAGCTTTTTGTGGTTCACGACATGCCCTTCTCGCCTCAGCAAGGCAAGCAGCCGCCGATAACCAAAGCGACGGCGCTCCCTAGCGATCATCAACATCCGTTCCCGAACAACCGCATCATCAGGACGCCGGGAGTTATAGCGAACCGTCATTCGGCAACCGCCGATGGCTTTACACGCCCGCCGTTCGCTCATCCCGTGGTTGGCTATGAG
>CAIUWR010000012.1 GCA_903902915.1 uncultured Hyphomicrobiales bacterium
CCCCCCCCCCCCCCCCCCCCCCCCCCCCCCCCCCCCCCCCCCCCCCCCCCCCCCCCCCCCCCCCCCCCCCCCCCACCGCATGAACCGGGTAGATTCCTGACAGTTTGGACCGGGTTGATGGTTGACAGGCTTAGATTGCCATCGGGAGGGCTTCCGATGGCGTTTCGAGAGACCTGTGCGATGGAAGAGCGGATCAAGATGCTCAGCGATTATGACACGGGGGCGTACAGCGTCACCGAACTGAGCGCGCTTTATGGGGTGAGCCGGGAGACGTTTTACGCATGGCGGAATCGTCGCGCCAGCGGCGACCCGTGTTGGTTTCAGGAACGGTCCCACGCGCCCATGACGCAGCCTTTGCGAACGGGCTCTGCTTTGGTCGAGCGGATCGAGGCGATGCGTCGGAGATTTCCCTATTTCGGGCCCAAGAAGATCCGCGCGCGGCTTCGCATCGAAGCTCCCGACGAAGTGTGGCCTGCGGCGTCGACGATCGGGGACATTTTGACGCGAGCGGGGCTTGTCGAGCCTGTTCACCGCCGCCGTCGCCCGATCGATCAAGGGCGACACGAGACTCCGCCTTTGGAGGTCAATAGCGAATGGTGCATCGATTTCAAAGGCTGGTTCCGCACCCGCGATGGACAGCGCGTCGATCCGCTGACTGTGACGGACAATGCCAGCCGCTACCTTCTGCAAGTGCAGATCGTGCGCCCGAACCAGGCGGAGGTGAAGCCGGTTTTGGAACGCCTTTTCAATGAGTTCGGACTCCCCGTCTCGATGCGGTCGGACAATGGCGCGCCGTTTGGCTCGACCGGCGCAGGCGGCCTCTCGCGGGTGTCGATCTGGCTGCTCAAGCTGGGCGTCGACCCACATTATGGTCGCCCGGCCAAGCCGCAGGATAATGGTCGGCATGAGCGCATGCACCGCACGTTGAAGGAGCAAACGACGCGCCCGCCTGCTGCGACCGCAGGGGAACAGCAAGCGCGCTTTGACGACTTCAGAAGGCACTTCAACGAAGAGCGACCGCACGAGTCCCTTGACCAGACTCCGCCAGCGAAAGTGTGGAGCGCATCGGATCGACCGATGCCCGGGAAGGTGGAAGACCCCTGGTACGACTCCGACCACGAAGTGCGTCGGGTGCGAACGTCCGGCGACATCAAATGGCGCGGCGAACATGTGTTCATCGGCGAAGCTCTGGCGGGCGAGGTCGTGGGCCTGACCGAGCGCGATCAGGGACGATACGTCGTAAGCTTCAGCCACCGCGCCCTTGGCGTGATAGATCCGACAAAAGCTTTCCACCGTTTCGCCCCGCCGCGCGCGCGGCGGGGCGAAACGGTGGAAACAAACCAAGAATAGTGTCAACCATCAACCCGGTCTGATATGTCAACCATCAGCCCGGTTGCACCCACGACGCCGATTGAAATCTGATTCCAGGACGAAATAAGAACCGACCAGAAGAACAGCATCGACAGAAAACGCTTCGCCAAAGTTCACTAACACTCGACCTAGGGTGATTTAGGATCCCGTTGGATTTCAACTCCAGAGCCTTCAGCAGCTCGCCCCAACAATATCGGAAAGAAACAAACCCATCCCCTGCAAATCCATACAACAGGCAAATGGCAAGGCGGCGCAAATCATTCGCAATCAAAAAGAAGAGAGCGGGGATTCCCCGCCCTCTAGACAACTGCCCAAAACGATCCCGTTTACTTCAAAAGCTGTAGAACCGTCTGAGGCTGCTGGTTCGCCTGAGCCAACATGGCCTGCGAGGCCTGCTGAATGATGTTGCGCTTGGCGAGCTCGGTCGTCGCCTGGGAGTAATCGGTGTCCAGGATGCGACTTTGCGAAGCCTGCGCCTGCGTGGAAATATTGGCGAGGTTGTCGGACGCAAACTGAAGGCGGCTAATCACCGCACCCATGTTCGAACGCGACGCGTTCACGGTCTGGAGCGCGCTGTCGATCGCCTGAAGACCACTATAAGCGCCATCGGCTGTTGTGATGTCCGAGTTGGCGATAGCGCTCAACTCGCCCGTCACAAACCCGACACCTGAAGAGTTCGATGAAGAAAAGGCTGCCTGACCGCTCGGAGGCGTGACGGTCAACACGCCGCCTACATCGGACGCGACGGAAGAGCCAAAAGTCAGATTCAGCTTGCCTGCAAGAGCATCAGCAACAGTGGCGGACAGCGTCTTGGGGGGCGTTGCCGTAGTGGCGGCAACGTCAGCCGCCGTGATCTTGTACTGCACAGCCTTCCCACCGAATGATGCCTGCACCACCAACCCAACGCTGGCGGAGGCGACACCGGCCGAGACGTCAAGACCTGTCAAATGGGACGTCGCGACGCCAGCACCACTGAAAGTAGCAACAATGGACGTACCGTGCGGCGTTGTGGTTGTCGCAGACGTAACGGCAGCACCAGGAGTGGCGGCAGTTTGCAGATCGCCCAACTTGATAGTGATAATCTGATTGGCATTGGCGCCGACCTGGAAGGCGAAGGTGCCGTTCGCGCTGTTTCCCCCGGTTCCGTCGAGAATGTTCGCGCCGTTCCACTGAGTGTTCTGCGCGACGCGATCAATTTCCTGCTTCAATTGCTGGAATTCGCCGTCGAGAAAGCCACGGTCGTTCGTATTGTTGGTGTCGTTGGATGACTGAACCGCCAGTTCGCGCATGCGCTGAAGCATGTTGGTCACCTGTTCGGTGGACCCTTCCGCAGTCTGGATCAGCGAAATGCCATCGTTGGCGTTGCGCACTGCTTGGTTGAGACCATTGATCTGCGACGTCAGACGGGTGCTGATCGCGAGGCCCGCCACGTCATCGACGGCGTTATTGATGCGCTTGCCAGTCGACAGCTGCTGCATGACCGTTGCGAGACCGCGCGCATTCGAGTTCATCGCCTGCTGAGCGTAAAGCGAGGCCATGTTAGTATTGATGACAGTCATGTCACTCTCCGGGAGATAATCTACTGATCGCTGTTGAGCGCAACCCAACATGGATAAAGTAAATGG
Organism: uncultured Hyphomicrobiales bacterium; assembly: GCA_903902915.1. Taxonomy (GTDB): domain Bacteria; phylum Pseudomonadota; class Alphaproteobacteria; order Rhizobiales; family Beijerinckiaceae; genus Terripilifer. The sequence continues at coordinate 2,997 of CAIUWR010000012.1, forward strand.
AATAAAAAGGTTAATGCCAGGTTTCCGTAGGGAAGCTTGCGACAAATTCAATAAATAAAAATTGAGTATTAACGATACATTACTGCCAAGTTACTGTTAAATACGTCAACAACTAAAACCGATGAAGCTAGTAACGGCGCAAATCCGATTTACTTTAGTCAAACACGCGTTTCCCATCCCGGCGGCGTCCTGCGTTAAGCACGTATAATCGCGCCAAGGGCTGGGCCTTGGCGCGATTGACGCGGATTGAGAGGAGAGCGCGAAGCGCGCGTATATAGAAGTGAGATTACAAATAGACGACGAGGGGCGTTCGCTTGTTTGGAAGCGAACGCGCGTCGTCAGTTGAGAATGAGTCTGACGAGGTTTGCCGAGACGCCGCCGTGCGCCGCCACTGCGCCGCGCACATTGGACATGATGGCGTCGCAGACGATGGAGGCGGACGCCGTCATAACGGAGTCGTCATTCACCTGCATGCGGGCCATGTCCAACCCGCTCTCGGACGCGTTTATGTTGAGCAGATTGTCATGCGCGGCCGAATTGTCCGATGACAACTTGCTGCGCAGGGAGCCGACCTTGAGCAGAGCGTCATCGATTTTCGCCAGCGTCCTTTCCTTGTCGCTTGGAAACTGCATCACAGGCGGCGCGACGTTCCCATCAGACCCGGACCGCCTCGACCCAAAGGCCGCAACCTGCTCCGAAGCCACCACAGCGTCATGAACGAGGGCCGGATCATCAATCTTGTCCTTGAGCGCCTTGTAGCCCGGCAAGATCTTCTCATAGAGCTTTTCAAGCGCTTTTTGATCCGCCTCGGTCCTCTGGATCACCTCGAACTCGCCCTGCACCTGCCGGATCGCCAGCGCAGGCGCATTCACGATGTCGGCCTCTGTCGAGGATCGCTGGGCCTGACCAACCGGGGCGATCGCCTTGTCTCGCAAGTCGGTCGTCGGCGGAGTCGGCGTAACAGCGAGATCCGCCCTGTTGGCGGAATTGGCGGCGTTGGATTTCGGGACGCCGGCGTCCGATTGAATACGTTCGAGCATGGCGTTGGTCCAGGCGGTGCGGTCTATCATCAGCAAGACGGCCGCAATAAGGAAATTTTTAACCCTGTTCAGGCACATATCGACTCGATATAACCAATATGGGTCAGGGCGGCGATTTCGGGCCGCCGCTACGCGCCAAAGCGGGAAAAGCGCGGTGACGTAGCGATAAACGCCTGACGGCCTTCACGAAAAAGTAAAGTCTCGCAAGCAAGCTCAGTTTGCTATCGTTCTAATCGGTAGCTTATAATGATTCATCGGCTTCCCCGTCGATATGTCCAGAAAGCTCATCTTGCGCCTTTCTCGTTCCCTACTCGTCGCAATGACAGCCGCAGGCGTCTGGCTTGCCGGCCCGGCTGCTTCCGCGGCCGAGGCGGTGGCGGCCCAGCCTGAGCTGAGCGACGCTCTGCGCAACGGCGATCTATCCGGCGCCTTCCGCCTGACGCAAGGCCTCGCGGAGGCGAACGATCTTCAGGCCCAGCTGAATCTGTCGCTTTTTTACTGGCATGGGATCGGGGCGACGCAGAATTTCGATGAGGCGATCCGCTGGGGCACCATGGCCGCCATCCGGGGGTCCAAAAAAGCGGTCGCCGCCCGCAACGCCATGCTGGACACCATTGATCCGCAGGTTGTGAAAAAAGCGATGGATTGGGCGCGCGCCCGGCTGACCAAGGACGCCGAGGCTGGCGACGACACCGCGCTGACCCCTCTGTCGACCAGCTATCTTCCCGCCTTCGGCGCGCCGAACGAGATTGAGGCCTATTTCTGGGCGGCGCTCGCCGTCTCCACCGGAAAGGCTGAAGCGCGGCGCCAGAGAGATTCCATCGTATCGAACATGAAACAGAGCGACGTCATCAAAGCCCAGCAACGCGCCAACGACTGGTTCAAGCGTTGGCGTAAAGCTCAAAGCTGATCAAGGAACGCCAGTGAGCGCCCCAAACAAGGACAGCTGTCCACCGCAATTCGTCTTCGAGATGATGGTCGCGCAAGCCGCGCGCCGTTTTTTGTCGGAAGACAATACCGCTGAGGATATCGTTGCTGAAATCGTGGCTGGCTTTTCGGAGCAGTACAGCAATGATGCGCTCGAAACGGACATGATAGATGCGCTGGAGCGGCTTTTCGGCTTCATCCAGTCGGTCCAAATCACCGATGTGGACCTGATGCTCATCTCCTACATCTGGTTTTGCGCGAATTACGAAAGCCTGCAGGTGGAGCGGAAGAAAAAGTTCCTGTTCGGGAATCCCTTGAAGGGGAAGCCCAGACTGCTGGCGCGGGTCTACACGCTGACCACCAATTTCAGAAGCTATGCGACTTCTGTCGGGCAAGGCCATGCGCCACTGCGTCCCGAAAGCTGGAAGCCGGAGGACGAGGTCGAGTTCGAGCCCATCTTCTCGGTTCTCTTCCCCAAGCCGCCGGAAAAGGCCAAATAGGCCAAAATCAGCGCGGACGATCAAGCGCGAGGGGCAGCTGCCGGGAAATGGAGAACCAACGGGCCGCGTCGCTCACAACGACGCCATGCTTGTTCTCGACCAGGCCCATCTCGATCAACCGCTTGATTTTTCGGCGAGCCGTTTCCTTCGGGATTTTCATGAAGTCGGCGACGGAGGAGATATTGGTCGAGGAAATATACCCTTTGCTCCCGACCTGCTGAATTCGCTCCGTGTTCAGGTAGCCGATGCTCAAATACAAAAGCATTTCCTCGACATCGACGTTCAGTGACGAACGAATGTTCTCAATGGACCCAAAGAGACTGCGAAGCGCAAGCAGATGAGACGCCTCGAAGGGGTTTTCATTGACCGGGACGCTGACAACGCTCGATGGCACGGCAAGATCCACATGAAAGGAATCAATAGTTCAGCTTAAGGGCTGAACGAATACCGTCCTTGTAATCTTTCTTAACAAATCGTTAACGATCGCTCCTCGACCGGTCACGCATCCGGGCGCGCCGCCCCCATGCGAAAGAAGCAATGACAGACAGGCGCCTTGCGACTTATGCAAAGAACGGCTTGATTGGTGATCGGGCGAGCGGAAGGTACGGGGACAGGCCATGACCACGAAGACGAAGCAGCCAGCATCCCGCGCGACGGCCGACAAGGCGTCCGCGCCCGCCGTCGCCAAACCGGTCGCCAAATCGGCCGCCAAGAAAGCGCCGAAGGCGGCGAAGGCTGCAAAAGCGCCTGCCGCCAAGCCCCCGGCCCTCCCACCCGCGCTGGCGCTGGCTCCGCAGCCCCTGCCCAATCCCCCGCTGGCGAAAGCGCCGCCCCTGGCCTCCGCCCCGCAGGATGTGGTGGACGGCGCGCCGCTTCCCGATTTCGAAGCCCTGTCGCGCAATGCGGCCCGGCTGGTCGAGGTCGGGGGCAAGGCGCTCGCCGCCTATCTGAAACCCATGGAGGAAGGACGCACCAACGCGGACCTCGCCGATAGCGTGGGCGACGCTGTGATAACCTTCGGCAAGGTGGCCGAATATTGGCTCGCGGACCCCAAGCGCAGCCTCCAGGCGCAGACCGCCATCACCACCGGCTTCATGGACCTGTGGTCGAGCACCCTGCGCCGCATGGGCGGCGAACATACCGCCGATCTGGTCCCCACAGATGCGGGCGACAGGCGGTTCTCGGACCCGCAATGGCAAGAAAACCCGGTCTTCAATTTCCTGCGGCAGGCCTATTCGCTGACCAACAACTGGGCCAATGAGCTGGTCAACCATGCCGACAGCGTGGACCCCGCCACCCGCGACAAGGCCCAATTCTACCTGCGCCAGATCGCAGGGGCCGTCTCGCCCTCCAATTTCATCGCCACCAATCCCGAGCTGATCCGCGAGACCATCCGCGAGAACGGCGAGAATCTGGTGCGCGGCATGGAAATGTTCGCGGAGGATGTGGAGGCGGGCAAGGGCCAGCTGAAAATCCGCCAGAGCGATCCGTCGAAGTTCGAACTTGGCGTCAACATGGCGGCCACCCCGGGCAAGGTCGTGTTTCGCGACGACCTTTTCGAACTGATCCAGTATGCGCCCACGACGCCCACCGTCTACAAGCGGCCGCTGCTGATCGTGCCGCCGTGGATCAACAAATTCTATGTGCTCGATCTCAACCCCGAGAAGAGCTTCGTGCGCTGGGCGGTGTCGCAGGGGCTCACGGTCTTCATCATGTCCTGGGTCAATCCCGACGAGCGGCAGGCTGAAAAGAGCTTCGAAGACTATATGCACGAGGGCATCCTCACCGCCCTCGACGCCATCGAGCAGGCCACCGGCGAGCGCAAGGTCTCGGCCATGGGCTATTGCGTGGGCGGCACCCTGCTCTCCATGACGCTCGCCTGGATGGGCGCGGTGAAGGACGACCGCATCGCCTGCGCCACCTTGCTGACGACGCAGGTGGACTTCACCGATCCGGGCGACCTCAAGCATTTCGTCGATGAGCAACGCATCCAGTCCATCGAGGGCAAGATGGATGAGGCCGGGTTTCTGGAAGGCGCCCGCATGGCCTCCGCCTTCAACATGTTGCGGCCCAACGAGCTAATCTGGACCTATTTCGTCAACAACTACCTCAAGGGCAAGGAACCGCCGCCCTTCGACTTGCTGGTGTGGAACTCCGATTCCACCCGCATGCCCAAGGCCAACCATTCCTTCTATCTGCGCAATTGCTATCTTGAGAACAATCTCACCAAGGGCAAGATAACGCTCTCGAATGTCCGGCTCGACCTGAAGAACGTGACGATCCCGATCTACAATCTCGCCGCGAAGGAAGACCATATCGCGCCTGCGAAATCGGTCTTCAACGGCGCGAAGTTCTTCGGCGGCGACATGCGCTATGTGGTGTCGGGCTCGGGCCATATCGCAGGCGTGGTGAACCCTGCGGGCAAGCCGAAATATCAATACTGGACTGGCCCGCGCCCGTCCGGCGCGTTCGAGGACTGGATGACCAAGACCACCGAACATCCCGGCACCTGGTGGCTCGACTGGATCGTCTGGCTCGTCGCACAGGCGCCCGAGATGGTCCCCGCCCGCCAACCGGGCGACGGAAAGCTCAAGCCCCTGTGCGATGCGCCGGGCGAATATGTGCGGGTAAAATCCTGAATCAGAGCGGAGCGGGCTCGCCCTCTCCCGCCTGCTTCGCCCTTTCCTGCCGCCGTTCGCGCAGGACGAAGCTCAGGTTGCGGAAATAGATCAATACGCCGAAGGCCTGACCCAGGATGAACACCAGATCGCGGCGGTAGAGCGCATAGACCAGCAACAGCAGTCCGCCGCCGATGGACAGGGTCCAGAACGAGAATGGAATCACGCTGCGCCCGGCCTTTTCGCTGGCGAGCCACTGGACCACGAAGCGGCCGGTGAAGAGCGCCTGCGCGATGATGCCGATATAGGCCCACCAATCCAGCCGCTGCACGAAGACATCAAAGAAATAGCCGCCGACGGCGTGCCACAGATCGACAATCATGGACCAGACACCTCTGATGCGGAGGGAACGCGCTTGCGCCGCCGGATCAACCACCGCACGCCCATCAGGTCAAGGATGCCGACCCAAAGACGGTCGAAGAACCCATAATTCGAAACGCCCGCATGGCGCGGCCGGTCGATCACATCCACATGGGCGAGCGTATAGCCCTCCCTGCGCACGAGCGCGGGCATGAAACGATGCAGAGCGTCGAAATAGGGCAAGGCGAGATAGGCCTCGCGCGGGAAACATTTGAAGCCGCAGCCCGTGTCGCGGGTGCCGTCATTGAGGATGGCGCCGCGCACCTTGTTGGCGACGCGCGACTGGAAGCGCTTGAAGCCCGTATCCTTGCGCCCCACCCGCTGCCCCTGCACGAGGCCGCAGCCCGGCCCCGCCGCCTCCAGCGCCCGCAGGAAAGCGGGCATGAAGGAGGGATCGTTCTGGCCGTCGCCGTCGATGGTGATGATCATCGGCGCACGGGCCGCGCGCACCCCGGTGCGCACCGCCGCCGACTGGCCGCAGGATTGTTCGTGCCGGATCTGGCGCAGATGGGGGCGGGTCGCCATCAGACCGAGAATCTCGTCGGCTGTGCCATCGGTGGAGCCGTCGTTCACATAGACGATCTCGAAGGCGCCGAGGGGCGACAGGGCCGCCTCGATCTCCGCGACGACCGGCGCGATATTGCCCGCCTCATTGCGGGCGGGAACGATGACGGAGACGCGCGGCGGCTCAAATGTCTGCATGGTTGGGGAACTCATATGCTCGAAGCTTTGAAAAGGGCGGGCTGGACCTTGCCCGCGCCGCGCAGGCGCAGACCGGCGGAAGTCCAGCGGAAGGCGACGCCCCGCAAGGCGAAGGCCCGGCGCAACGCAATGGCGCAGACGACGCCCAAGCCAGCGCCTGCGATGACGTCGCTGGGATAATGGGCGGAGATCGCCACCCGCGAGATGGCCACCAGCACCGCCAACAAGAGCAAGGGCCAGCGCAGGCGCGGCGCCATCCAGCCCAGAGCGACCGCCATGGCGAATGCGGAGACCGAGTGGCCCGAGGGCATGCTCGCATAAGTCGATTTCACCGCCAGAAGGTCGAAGTGGAACGGCCCCACCACGTCGATCAGCGACGGCCGGGCGCGGCCGAACAGATGCTTGATCAGCTGCGACGCCAGCCCCGAAAAGGCCAGCAAGGCGATCAGAAAAGCTGCGCGCTCCGCCACAAACAGGCAGGCGCGGTCAAACCGGGCGCCCCGGCCCCGCCCGCGCGCCATGATCGCGCCGAACAAGGCCAAACCCGTGAG
>CAIUWR010000013.1 GCA_903902915.1 uncultured Hyphomicrobiales bacterium
CGCATCTGTGGATCTGGCGGCTGCGCCTGCAATTGGTCAACCACCCACCTTTACGTAACGGCACCCCTTGGCATAGGCTTGGGCGTTGCAATGCGTGGTGCGTCGATGGTCAGTATCGCCGGGATTGGAGGCCGCGCCACTGGGGCGCCGCGTCGCTGGGCGTCTTTCGCCTTGCTAGCGCAGCTGCACGACGCCTATGCGCGCGCCATAAGTCTGGAGATCGCCGAGCGGCGGCTCTTTCTCTGGGTTCCGGTCTGCGTGGGGACGGGAGCGGTGGTTCACCTCACGGCCGATCGCGACCCCTCGCTGGCCTTCACGGTCGGTCTCATGACCCTCTGCGCGTCGCTCGCCATGGTGTGTCGGGGCAAGCCGTCCGCCTTTCGCCTCTTCGTCGCCAGCGCCGCCTTCTTTGGCGGCCTCTCCAGCGCGGGTTTGCGGAGCGCCCGGGTCGGCGCGCCGGTGCTTGATCGCCTTCGCGTGGCGAAGGTGACTGGCTTTCTTGAGGAGGTGGACCACCGCCGCGAGGGCGCCCGCTTCATCCTGCGCGTGACCTCGGTGGAGGGATTGGCGCCCGAGGCGGCTCCCTACCGCATGCGCCTGACGACCAAGCGCGCCATGCAGGAGGAGGCGGGCTCTCATGTCAGTCTGCGCGCGCGTCTGCTGCCGCCCGCCCGCGCGGCCATGCCGGGCGGCTATGATTTCGCTCGGGACGCCTACTTCGCCCGTATCGGGGCGGTGGGAAACGTCACTGGACGCATCGACGTGGCGGAGGCGGCGGCGCCCGCCGATTTCGGCCTTCGCCTCTACGCCGCCATAGACCGGGCGCGAAACGCGCTGGCGCGGCGGGTGGAACGCGCCATCGGCGGGCCGGCTGGCGCCATCGGCGCCGCCATGGTGACTGGCAAGCGCGATTTTCTGGACGATCCCACCCGTGAAGCGATCCGCGAGGCCGGGATCTTTCACATCATCACCATCGCGGGCGTGCAAATGACGCTGGTCGCGGGGATTTTCTTCTGGGGCTTCCGTCGGCTGCTCGCGCTGTCACGCACACTGGCGCTGCACTACCCGATCAAGAAATGGGCTGCGGCGCTCGCCATGCTGGGGGCCATCGCCTACGACATCGGCACAGGCTCCCGCGTGGGGAGCGAGCGGGCGCTCTACATGACTCTGATCATGCTGGGCGCCGTCCTCTTCGACCGGCAGGCCTTCAGCATGCGCAACCTCGCGCTTGCGGCCTTCGTCATCGTGATCTTCGAGCCGGAGGCTTTGCTGGGGGCGAGCTTCCAGCTCTCTTTCGCCGCCGTGGCGGCTTTGGTGGCGGTCTGGGAGGCGCGCGCCGCCACGGCCAGAAGGATTCGGTCCATGGTGGAAATGCCCATGCGCCCGCGCGTGGATCGCAACGACAAGCTATTGATGTTTCTGGAGCGTACCCGCCAGGGCCCGCTCGCCATGCTGGTCTCCACCCTCTGCGCCACTGCGGCCACGGCCTCCTTCATGGCGGCGGGATTTCACGAGTTGAGCCCCTATGTGCTGCTGGGCAACCCGCTGACGCTGACCATCATCGAGTTTTTCGCCGTGCCGGGCGCGCTCATCGGATCCTTTCTCTATCCGCTGGGATTGGATGGCTGGGTCTGGAATTATCTTGGGCTGGGCATCAATTTCGTGCTGTGGGCCGCCAAATGGATTGGGGCCTTGCCGGGGGCGACGGCGCATCTTTACGCCTTTGCGCCCTGGGCCATCGCGTTCCTTTCGCTGGCCTTGCTTTGCGCCGTACTGTGGCGAAGCCTGCCCATGCGATTGTTGTCCTTGCCGCTGGCGATGATCGGAATTTACGGCGCGGCGAGTGGCGAGCGTTTCGATGTCGCCATAGCCCCCACCGGCGACGCAGTTGCGGCGCGCATGGCCGACGGGCGGCTGGCGGCCTTCGGCCGGCGTCCCGGCGCCTTTGGCGTGGAGCAATGGTTGCGGGCCGACGCGGATGGGCGGCTGGCGAGCGACGCCATTCTGGCGAGCGCCGCGCCCCGCACGCAAGAGGGCGTCTCGTTCGCGGAAAAGCCCGGCGGACCGGAGGGGCCTCGTTGCGATCTGCAAGGCTGTGCGATGGAGCTTGAAGACGGCCGGACATTGTCGCTGGTGCTGGACCGGCGCGCCTTCGCACAGGATTGCGCCCGGGCCGACATCATCGTTTCGCCGCTACCGGCGCCCTCGGGCTGCGCCGCAGAACTTGTCATCGACATCGACCGGCTTCGCGAAACGGGGGCGACGCTTTTGCGGCTGGTGGACAGCCAGGTGCTGCCACGCACGGCGCGGAGCGCAACCGAGAACCGCCCCTGGTCGCCAGCCCCCAAACGCGAGGTGGACAGAGCGCCGAACGGATCGCCGCTTGCGCCACCCGTCAGAGCGGATGACGCGGTGGAGGAGGGGGATCAGGAGCAGGATCCGCCGTTCCGCTAGTCAATACTTGCGGATCAGGGTCACCAGCCGCCCCTGAATGCGGATGCGGTCGGGGCCGAAGATGCGGGTTTCATAGGCGGGGTTGGCGGCTTCCAGCGCCAGCGAGGCGCCGCGTTTGCGCAGGCGCTTCAAGGTCGCTTCCTCGTCGTCGATGAGGGCCACCACGATGTCCCCGGTCTCCGCCGTATCCTGCTTGCGAATGATGACGACGTCCTGATCGAGGATGCCGGCCTCGATCATGGAGTCGCCCCGCACTTCCAGCGCGAAATGATCGCCAAGGCCGAGCATGTCGGCTGGCATGCCGATGGTGTGGCTACGGGTCTGGATGGCGCTGATGGGCGTGCCGGCGGCGATGCGTCCCATGACGGGGATCGACACCGAGCCGCTGTCGTCTCCGGGGATCGGCACGGCGTTGGTCTGGCGCACGCGCCCCAGATCACCCTCGATGACCGAGGGAGAGAAGCGCCCGCCGCGCGCGCCCGGCGACGGCGTCGACGACTCGGGCAGACGCAGCACTTCGAGCGCGCGGGCGCGGTTCGGCAGGCGACGAATGAAGCCACGCTCCTCAAGGGCCATGATGAGGCGATGAATGCCGGATTTGGAGCGCAGATCCAGCGCCTCCTTCATCTCGTCGAAGGAGGGCGGCACCCCGTCTTCCTTGAGCCGCTCGTTGATGAAGCGCAGCAGCTCGCTCTGTTTTTTCGTCAGCATGGCGTCCTCTCGAAGGTCCCGTCCCGGTGGCCGGCGCGCAGAGATTCGCAAACGGGGATCCGTCTCGAAGACTGCGGGAAACGCTTAAACAAAGCGTGAACGAACACTATCTGTTCGCGGTGCGTTCCGCAAGTGGACTGCCAAAATCGCTCAGGTTGTTGATTTATATGGGCTTGGCTCCGCCGATCGGCGGCGCGCGGCGGCGAATATGGCTCAGGCGCCCCACTGGACGTCGAATCAGTCTCCGTGCGCGCCGCAGATTTTGCGGAGCCGCTCCAATGCGAGGGCGTGTCTCATTTTCCTGGTTCGAACAGCACCTTGGCGCGCTGCACGATGTTCGGCGGCATGGAGAGCATGCTTTCGGCCACCTTCTGCGCCTCCAGCCCGGTGGAGGGGCTGATGTCCATTTGCATTTTATTCGCCTCGGCGAGAAAATCGGGATCCTTGATCATCTTGTCGAAAGCGTTGCGCAAGGCGTCCAGACGGGCGGGGGGCACGTCATAAGTGGTGACGAAGGCGCGGGAAATGCCCATGTCGGCGGACATGAAGGTGAGCACTTGCCGGTCCTCGTCATTTTTCGCCAATTCGAACATCAGCGGCACATCCGGCAGATCGGGCGCGCGTTGCAGGCCGATCTGGACGAGGATGGAAATCTTTTTCTCCGCCAGCCACTGTGGATGGCCGCTCTTCCACGAGGCCCAGCTGTTGGAGCCGCGCCCGCCGACCTCGCCCTTCTCCATGGCGAGATTCACGTCATTGCCGCCCGGATAGCCCGCGACGATCTTGAATTTGGTCCCCACCAGCGCATTGAGCGCGGCCGGATAGATATAGGAGGTGGAGGCGGCTCCGGGGGCGCCCACGACAAGCTCGCGCGTTTTCACATCCTCGATGCTGTTGACGCCCGTGGTGTACCAGGAATTGATGACGTTAGGGCTGTCGGTCGTATTGCCGATCCAGCCGAACCGCCGCACGTCAAATTCGACGCCCGGCGAGCCAATGGCCTGCAATACGGGCATATTCTGAAAGATGGCGTGCAGCACGGTGCCGTCGCGCGGCGCCACGCGGGCGAGATAATTGGCGGCTGCGACGCCGAGCCCGCCGGGCATGTTGCGCACCACGACCGAGGGGTTGCCCGGAATGAAGCGCCCGATATGGCGGGCCACGAGGCGGGCGCGAATGTCGTAATCGCCGCCGGGGGAGGTGGGCGCCACCATTTCGAGGGTCTTGCCCTTGTAGAAATCCTCCACGGAATCGGCGGCTGCGGCCTGGAAAAGAGCTGGCGCGATAAGAGCCAGGGTGGCGCTGATAAGGCGCTTGAGGCGCTGCGACATGAATTCCTCCCGTTCAGTTGCGCGAACAATCGGGAGACGAGGCGTCCGTGTCAACCCATGGTGGTCAGGCGGGGGAGGGGTGCGGCGCGGCGGCGAGGGTGGCGGTTCTCAACCGCTCGTATTCGGTCCGAACAATCGCTGCGCCATAGGTCCGCTCAAGCCGCCGCACCGTGAAGTGGCCTTCGGCGATTTGCTGGAAATGCTGAAGGAACGCCAGATTGACCGCCGCTCCACCCATGGCGCCGATGATGGGAATCGCCTGCGCCGCGAATTTCCGGGACAAGGCGACGCCAAAGCGGGCGGCGATCTTCGACGCGAG
>CAIUWR010000014.1 GCA_903902915.1 uncultured Hyphomicrobiales bacterium
CGCAGATGTTTCTCGGACGCCAGCAACCGCATCCGCGCGCTCATCGGCCCCACCGCCTCCAGCAGGAAATCACGACCGGGCGCGATCTGTGGAAAATCGCGGATGAGGAAGGCGTTCACCTCCTCAAGGCTCATCAGGGGACCGGTCTGCGGGGCCATGGGCGGATCCTCGTTGCAGCCCCGCTTGAACCATGGAAAACTCGCCGCCACAATGCCCCATACGGCCCACAGAGAAAGCATGACGGCGATGAGGCAATCTGTGAATCAAAGTCCGCAAGTCGCTGAAATCGGACTCCTTTCCCGCACCGATCACGGCGGCGTCATCCACCTCGCCTTCGCCAGCCCTGGCAACCGAAACGCCTTGTCGCTCAAGATGATGGCCGCTTTGGCGGATCAACTCTACGCCATTTCGCGCGATCCCGGCGCGATGTGCGTCGTGCTATCGGGCGAGGGGCCAGCCTTTTGCGCGGGGCATGATCTGCGCGAACTCACCGCTGCGCGCGAGGCGCCGGACGCAGGCCAGGCGCTGTTCGAGGAGACCATGGGGCGCTGCTCCTCCCTCATGCAGCAGATCGCCGCCCTGCCCCAGCCGGTCATCGCGGCGGTGGAGGGCGTGGCCACCGCCGCAGGCTGTCAGCTGGTCGCCACCTGCGATCTGGCGGTGGCGGGGGCGCAGGCGCGCTTCTGCACGCCGGGGGTCGGCATCGGCCTGTTCTGCTCCACGCCCGGCGTGGCGCTGGGGCGGGCTTTGGCGCCCAAACACGCCATGGAGATGCTGCTGACCGGCGACATGATCGGCGCGGACGAGGCCCTGCGCTTCGGCCTCGTGAACAGGGTTGCGCCGCAAGGTCAGGCGCTTGACGCCGCTCTGGCCTTGGCCGCGCATATCGCCGCCAAGTCCCCCACAGCGCTGCGCATGGGCAAGGCCACCTTCCGCCGTCAGATGGCCTGCCCCCTGCCGGAGGCCTATGATCTGGCGTCGCGCATCATGGTCTCGAACCTGCTGGAGGCGGACGCCCGCGAAGGCATGGGCGCCTTTCTCGACAAGCGCGCGCCGACATGGCACGACTTGGAGCCATGAACCACGATTCCTATCCCGACGACCTCATCCGCGCGATCCTCAAGGGCACGAAGACCATCGCCATGGTCGGCGCCTCCGCCAATGACGTGCGGCCCTCCTATTTCGTGCTGAAATATCTGCTGGGGCGGGGCTATCGCATGTTTCCGGTCAACCCGGGCCTCGCGGGGACCGAAATTCTGGGCGCGAAGGTCTATGGCTCGCTGGCGGAAATCCCAGAGCCCATCGACATGGTGGAGATCTTCCGCAATTCGCAAGCCGCCGACGGCATCGTGGACGAGGCGCTGGCGCTGGACCCGCCGCCCAAGGTGATCTGGATGCAGCTCTCCGTCCGCAACGACGCCGCCGCCGCCCGGGCGGAGGCCAGAGGCGTGCAGGTGATCATGAACCGCTGCCCCAAGATCGAATATGGCCGCATCTCCGGCGAGATCGGCTGGACCGGCGTCAACACGCGCATGCTCTCCTCGAAGAAGCCCGCGATGATGAAGGGGTTTCAGAAGTTCACGATCGATAGGCGCTGAGCCCTACCCCGCCTTCGCCCTGAAGCTTCCCGCATCCGCCATCGCCCAATGGCGCGCATATCTACCGCCTGCGGTTCCCTCGATCAGCGAATCTGGCGCCAGTTGCGGATAGGCTTCCGCAAAGCTCAGCACTTCGCCCGACATGGTCCGGCGCATCAGTTGCTCGCGCGAAATGTCGATGGGATGGGTGAGGCCCGCAGCCGCCGTAAGTTCGGCCAAGGCCTCCATGGTGCTGGCCTGGAAGCGGCGCACGCGCTCGGCCTTGTCGGGCACCACCAGCGCCTTGGCGCGGCGCGGATCCTGCGTTGCGACGCCCGTGGGGCATTTGTCGGTATGGCAGGACATGGACTGGATGCAGCCCAGCGCGAACATGAAGCCGCGCGCGGAATTGCACCAATCGGCGCCCAGCGCCATCACGCGCGCCATGTCGAAGGCGGTGATGATGCGCCCGCTCGCGCCCAGCCGCACCTTGTCGCGCAGGCCCGCGCCCACAAGGCAATCGTGGGCGAAGGTGAGGCCCTCGCGCAAGGGCGTGCCCAGATGGTCGGCGAATTCCAGCGGCGCGGCGCCCGTGCCGCCCTCCTTGCCGTCGATCACGATGAAGTCGGGCGTCACCCCCGTTTCGATCATGGCCTTGCAGAGCGCCATGAATTCGGTGGGCTGGCCGATGCAGAGCTTGAAGCCCACGGGCTTGCCGCCGGACAAGTCGCGCAACTGCGCGATGAAGCCCATCATCTCGATGGGGGTGGAGAAGGCCGAGTGGCGCGAGGGCGAGACGCAATCCTGCCCCATGGGCACGCCGCGCGCGGCGGAGATTTCCGGCGTCACCTTGGCGGCGGGCAGAATGCCGCCATGGCCGGGCTTGGCGCCCTGCGACAGCTTGATCTCGATCATCTTGATCTGCGGCTCGGACGCCGTCTTGGCGAAACGCTCGGGCGAGAAGGTGCCGTCCCCGTTGCGGCAGCCGAAATAGCCGCTGGCGACCTCCCAGATGATGTCGCCGCCGCATTCCTTGTGGTGGACGCTGAAGCTCCCCTCGCCTGTGTCATGGGCGAAGCCGCCCGCCTTCGCGCCCTTGTTCAAAGCGCGGATGGCGTTGGCGGAGAGCGAGCCAAAGCTCATGGCTGAAATGTTGAGCAGCGAGCTCGAATAGGGCTGCTTGCAGTCCGGCCCGCCAATCTTCACGCGGAAATCATGCGTGCTCAGCTTTGCAGGCGCCATGGAATGGGCGAGCCATTCGTAACCGTCCGCATAAACGTCCTGCTGGGTGCCAAAAGGGCGGCTCTGGAGCTGGCCCTTGGCGCGGGCGTAGACGACGCTGCGCTTGCTGCGGTTGAAGGGGGCGCCGTCGAGATCGCTTTCGAGGAAATACTGGCGAATTTCGGGGCGCACGCTTTCCAGCAGGAAGCGCAGATTCGCCATGATCGGATAATTGCGGCGCAAAGCGTGATGGGGCTGCACCATGTCCCAAATGCCCAGCGCCGTCAGGGCGCCAGCGATCAGCATGGGCCAGAGCGCCCAGGCGCCGACGAAAGGCGTCAGCGCGGCGAACAGGAGCGTAGCCCCGACAGCAAGAAAAAAGGCGAGATAACGCAAGATCTTGTCCTTCCCGATGACAGCCACCGTCCGGCCATCCACATGCATACAGGCGAATCGGGCCGCGCGCGAGGTTGCAGGCCCGACGCTTCCTGCCTAAACCTGTCCCACGACACTTTGAGGACGCACCCATGACCGACGCCCCCCAGACGCCGCCCGGCTTCGCCACCCTCGCCATTCACGCGGGCGCCCAGCCCGATCCGGCCACCGGCGCAAGAGCCACCCCCATCTATCAGACGACCTCTTTCGTCTTCGACGATGTGGACCATGCCGCCTCGCTCTTCGGCTTGCAGGCCTTCGGCAATATCTACACCCGCATCACCAACCCCACCTCGTCCGTCCTGGAAGAGCGCATCGCGGCGCTGGAGGGCGGCACGGCGGCGCTGGCGGTGGCCTCGGGCCATGCGGCGGAGTTTCTGGTGTTCCACGCCTTGATGCAGCCGGGCGACGAATTCGTCGCCTCCACCAAGCTCTATGGCGGCTCGATCAACCAGTTCAACCACGCCTACAAGAACTTCAACTGGACGCCGAAATGGGCGGACCCTGATGATCTGTCCACCTTCGAAGCGGCCATCGGCCCGCGCACCAAGGCGATCTTCATCGAGTCCATCGCCAATCCGGGCGGCGCCATCTGCGACATCGAGGCCATCGCGAAGATCGCCAAGCGCGCCCGCGTGCCGCTGATCGTCGACAATACGTTGGCGACGCCCTATCTGCTGCGCCCGTTCGAGCATGGGGCGGACATCGTCGTGCATTCGGCCAGCAAGTTCATAGGCGGCCACGGCAATTCCATCGGCGGCGTGATCGTGGATGGCGGAACCTTCGACTGGATGGCCGACAAGCGCTATCCCATGCTGAGCGCCCCGCGCCCCGAATATGGCGGCATGGTGCTGGGCGAGACCTTCGGCAATTTCGCCTTCGCCATCGCCTGCCGCGTGCTGGGCCTGCGCGATCTTGGCCCCGCCATCTCGCCCTTCAACAGCTTCATGCTGCTGACCGGCGTCGAGACCCTGCCCCTGCGCATGCAGCGCCATTGCGACAATGCGCTGGCGGTGGCTGAATTCCTTTCCAGCCATCCGGCGGTGAAATGGGTCAGCTATCCCGGCCTGAAGGGCGACCGCTATTATAACCTCGCCAAGAAATACTGCCCCAAGGGCGCGGGCGCGGTCTTCACCTTCGGCCTCAAGGGCGGCTACGACGCAGGGCTGGCGCTGGTGTCGAACCTGCAACTGTTCTCGCATCTGGCGAATGTGGGCGACACCCGCTCGCTGGTCATCCACCCGGCCTCCACCACCCACCGCCAGCTCTCCGACGAGCAGAAGGTGGTGGCGGGCGCAGGCCCCGACGTGGTGCGCCTGTCCATCGGCATCGAAGACCAGGCGGACATCATCGCGGATCTCGATCAGGCGCTGCGCGCGGGGATGTGAGGTTTAGGCGGTCGGCATTAGGCAGTCGGCAGTCGGGGACTTTGCCGACGTGGGCAGTTTTCCTGCCTTCCTAATGCCGACTGCCGACTGCCCCTCCAGAAAAGCGACCATCTGCGGCAGACAAACGCTCTTCAAATCGTAGCGCGCGACGACCGTTGCCCGCGCCGCCGCCCGCATGCCCAGATAATGTTCCGGGCGCGCGAGAGCGTCGATGATGGCGTCCGACCAGCCCGCCACATCGAAGAAATCCACCAGACGGCCATTCTGGCCATCCGCGATCACCTCTTCCACGGGCGGGGTGCGCGAGCCGATGACCAGCGCGCCCGCGCTCATCGCCTCCAGCATCGACCAGGACAGAACGAAGGGATAGGTCAGATAGGCGTGCGCGCGGCTGACCTGCATCAGGGAAACGAAGCGATTGCAATCGACGTTGCCGACAAAATGCACGCGGCTGAGATCCATCTGATCCGCCACTTCGTTCAGAAATATGTCTTTCCAGCTTTGCGCGCCAGAAGGGCGGGCGCCGTAACTGTTTGAGCTGCCGCCAACAATCACCACATGCGCCTGCTTCCTTTCGCGGAGGATCCGGGGAAGACTGCGCATGAAAGTATGATAGCCCCGGTAAGGCTCCAGATTGCGGCTGACGTAGGTGAGAACCTCATCGCCGCTTCTGAGCGTCAAACCTCGTTCGGGGATCAGGAAAGAAGCATCAGAATCCGGTTTGATCGCATCGGTCCGCACGCCATCATGAAGGATTCTTATCGACGGGCGATGATGGGCGGGGAAAGTTGACGCCTGCCAATGGGTTGGCGCCACCGCCTCATCGGCGTCGCTCATGTCGAGCGCCATGGCTGCGGTTCTGGACCTGATCCAGATCGAACTCATCAAACTGTCTTTTTGAAACTCGGGATCGAAATTGGTGTCGCATCCGCGCGGCGCATAAAAGAACTCGGCGTAAACGATCTTTCTGGCGTCGGGCCAGACCTCCTTCAGGAACAGCCCTTCGCCCCACCCTATATGGGTGAAAATGATGTCTGGCGCGTAACCTGATTTCTTGAGCTGCTCCGCGGCCATGGCGACCGCCATGCCGCGCGTGGATCTTTCCGCGAAATCCGCCGCCAGCCTGTAGGTCTCAGCCAGAAAGCTTTCCCCAGACCATTTATAACGCACGTTCTTCAG
>CAIUWR010000015.1 GCA_903902915.1 uncultured Hyphomicrobiales bacterium
CTCTCTCATGCGGCTCGTTAGCGCCATCCTCGTCGAAATCGATGAAAAGTGGGGCGCTGACACAAAGGCATATATAAAGTGGGGATGCCAGAATTCTTGAACAACGCTCAATACAATTTCCAGACGACAGGTTGCACAATCAAAATCTGGCGACTGATTTTCGTTGGCTGAAACAGGTGCATGGTTTCAGCGAAGAAAAGGTGAAGCCCTATACCTTTAATCCCCAACCGTTCATCGCTGATGTCCATTCGATCCAGCAAGGCTATCTGACCGCCGAGCCCTTTCAAATCGAAAAGAAAGCAGGCTTCAGGCCTAATGTTTTCTTGTTGGCTGATTATGGGTTCGACAGTTATTCAACCCTGATCGAGACAAGGAAAGATCTCGTCGAGTCGAATCCCGATCTTGTGCAGCGTTTCGTCGATGCATCCATTCTTGGTTGGCGGCACTATCTGCATGGTGACAACGCTGCAGCCAATGCGCTGATCAGGCAGGCTAACCCGGATATGACCGACGAACAGATCGGTTATTCAGTCGGAAAGCTCAGGGAATATGGAATCGTGGAGTCTGGAGACGCGCTGTCGAGTGGCGTCGGCGCCATGACCGACGCACGGATTGCAAGCTTCTTCAGGAAGATGGTTGCTGCGAATGTGGTGCCGGAAGATTTGGATTACCGGGCCGCCTATACACTGCGTTTCGTCAATAAGGGTGTCGGCATCCATCTCGATCATTGAGATGAGGAGATGAGCAAACCCCGGTCACCCTTGAGGCGACCGGGGCCCAAGCGTCACCCGGGCTTGGGGGCTGGTGAAAGGTGGCGCTCCCGCTTGTTTAGCGCGTCGAATGTGTCTCAATCGGGGCGACCGATAGGTTGCGGCTGGAATCTAGAAAAAATTGTCAAGTCAAAATTCCGTGAGAATTCGACCTGCTGTACTAACGCTAACGTCGAATTTCCCAATATTACCGCCTGTTTTTGCTTGATCAAAGCAGTGGTGCAAGGCGATGGTAACTGAAATGTGATCCATATGTCGCTATCATGCGGCAAGGCGCTGCAGTCGCCCGTCTTCGATCATCAGCTATGGCCTGACCGTCGGGGGGCGGTCAAAAGCGGGGGAGGTTCGAGGTCGGTGAAACCGGGCGTGGCCGTCGGTCTCGGTGCTAGCTGCCCCTGTGGGGTCCTTACGCTTGCCGCAGTAATAAACCGGGCCTCCATCCTAAATTTTGCTCCTCTGCCGCCGTCACTACCATAGTCGTTCGAAGGCCGCAGTGCCGTAGGTAGCGATCTGTTAAGTATGATAGATCAAATGCTTGGCACTGGTTGTATGGTTAATGCTAGTCGATAGGGCATATCAGTTCAAGGGCGCTGCATAATTTCCTATTTCGTGGGGTGATCACCTAGAATCGCGGTGTTTCGCACGCTAACTCGACTACGATGCTGAGCGAAGTTTGTGGGGCGTTGAGGTGGCTGCTATCATAGCATCATCAGGCGCTCGGAAAGGTGCTATTTAGGATTTATTTCCTATTACACAGATGCTACACACGCAAAAATGACCCTCAAAAAAGCCCGTCAAATAAGGGTTTCTGGTATTATTGACTACTATTCGCGCTAATTTTTGCAGCGAAGAAATCACACGCTTTGGGCTATCGCATGCAAAATGCGGTAGCCCTTTATTTATGGGGCCGGGGCGCGGCGGGTGGGCGCCGCCCAAGCCTTTACGCCAGAATGTCGATGTAATGGAATTCGTGGTCCGAATGCTCCAGATCATCGTGGCGGGCCGCTTTGCCCTTGGTGATCTTGAATTTGTTCTTGGGTTGGACAGGGTGTCTCAACCCGCCATCATTTAACAGGCGGATCATATGCGCCGTCACGGAGTCTCGTGCGCAGGCCACATGTGAAATGGCGCTGATGGCTTTGATGCTTTCGGGCATGATCAATCCCCCAGGCGGCTCGAGAGGCTTGTCGTCATGAATAAGCAGCTTGCCCCTGGCGGGCCTTGACCTGCGTCACCTGTCCAAACACGGCCGTCCGTCTGTTTGGCGTTATGGATCAGGAAAATGGAATCTCAAAAATGAAGCCGCCGCCAAATCGCCGATCTTTCGGGCTTCTGGCGGAAGCAAGTTTGCAACGCATGACGTCTGGCGTAGTCCTCAAAAGAGTATCGTCGCCGACTTACGTTTGCGTGCTGGCGCTCGACGAACTCACCAACTGTTGGCCGCCGACATAACCACCAGACTTCACGCCCTGAATCACTTCTTGAACCGTGACCTTTCCATTTGCGTCAGCATCCCAGAAGTTCATGATTTGCTGAGCTTGCGCCGCAACGTCCGTCGAGGACCGCGTTGGGTCCGCCGAGCTTAAGGCAGCCTCCAGATCAGCCGCGTCAAAATAGCCTTTCCCGGAGGTGTCATATTGCGACACGATGGATTGCGCCTGCTGGATGGTCTGGATCCCGGTTTGGAGCTCGTCCAAAGTCAAATAGCCATCTTTGTTCGTGTCCCAGGCGTTAAAGGTGGAAATCGGGTCCGATGAAATCGACGCATCCGACCCGGCGAAATTCAGGAATTCACCAAGGTTGATCTGCCCGTCGTAATTCGTGTCAACCGCCGACAAAAGCGATACGGCTTGAGATGCTGCGTCAGTTGATGTCGATGCGTTCTGTTGCTTTGCCTGGATCTGATATTTCACGTTGCTCGTTTGCAACCCGTTCATAATCTCCTGTTGCGTCAGTTCGCCATTATTGTCGGCGTCCCACGACTTAAGCAAATTAACGAAGTTGGGAGCGGCGGACATGGCCGCTACGCCTGCGGCGCTCAGATCGATGTAGCCTTGCTGCCCAGGGTCGAATTGGGAAAGGATCTGATTGGTCACATCAGTCACCTGCTGACCGTTAATCATCTCGCCGAGATTAACCTGCCCATTCCCATTCTCATCCCATGCGGCTATGGCGTTCTGCGCCGCCGTAAGGTCGGCAGAGCTCTGATTGCCGGATGAGGCCGAGGTCAAGTCCGCAGCGACAATATAACCCTTATTCGCCGTATCGTATTTCGACATTGACGTCTGCGCCTCGACGGACGCATTCACCGAACTCACCAACGCCGACATTTCCGACAACGACAGGGAACTGGCCTGAATGCCCGAAATCAACTCGGCATTGGTCAGTTGGCCGTTGTTGTCGGAATCCCACGATTTCAGCATCGCCGCTAAACTGGGCGAGACCCCGGCGATTTGCGCCGGTGCGGACGTCAGATCGATATAGCCCGCGCCATTCGGATCATAGGCGCCCAACAAATTGCTCGCGATGTCCATCTGTTGGTATCCGGCCACCAATTCCTGCTTGCTCACCTGGCCGTCGCCATTGCCATCGAACTTGGAGATGACAGATTGAGCCTGGGACGCGTCGCCCAACGCAGGATCATTCGCATAGGCCGACTGGACGTCATTCAGGGTGAAATAGCCCATACCTGCAGTATCGAAGGTCGTGAGCATCGTATTGGCGAAGGTCGTCGCCGAGGCGGTTTCGGCAACTGACGCGACTGTCGTCAACGACATGGAAATGAAGGTTGGCGTTGCCGCCGAGGCGGTGGCCGAAGTCGAGCCGGTCGCGTTGCCGGACGAGGTTGAGGTTGAAGTTGAACCGGATCCGGTGGACGAGCCTTGGCCCGTGGTCGTTGGTGCCGGCGTCGTTTGTGCGCCATAGGCTTCCAGCTCAGCCAAAGTAACAGAGCCGTCGCTATTGGCGTCAAGCGACTTCAGCATCTCGGACGCCTGGTACTGCGCGGCTGCATAATTCGTCGAGTAGCTGGGATATAGCATGCACTCGAAGATCGTTCGCTTGGTGCTGAAAGTCGTCGGGGCAATGGCGGAATAGGATTGCGCTGGTTGCTCCAGCTGAACCTCGGCAAAGACTTTCTGAAAGTCCGCTTGACCAATCGAGCCCGTCGAACCCGCCCCGAAGGACGACAGCACGGCCTGCGCCGTCGCCGTCTTGTTTGTGGACGTCTTCAGTTCAGCAAGAATATTCGTGGCGATGTCGGACATTGAGCACCTTTTCACAGCGCTCAGCAATATATATGCCAAAAGCCTGCATGCGACGTCGGTCGCTTATGACCCATGCGCGGTATTGTATTTTCGTCGAAGGGACAAAAGTGGGCGCTCGAAACAATAATAGGAGGCGGTGGCCACAATCAGCATGCCGATGATGTTAAAGGGCCATTCAAACGTCAGAAGCTTTTGAAAACCGAAGTCCGAAGGCCAGATGAAGAAGGGTTCTTGCCAAATGTAGAGGCTGAAGGAGATGATGCCGAGGAAATTCAGAGGCCTTGAATTAAGAATGGTTTTGATCGCTCCCGCTGGGCCGCGCGCGTAGGAGGCGATCAAATAGGTTGCGCCAAACGCCTGAATGGTTGGACCAAGCATAATTTGCAACGATGCGTGCGGAAACTGCCGCGCGACAATCACCGGCGTCACCAGGATCGCAAATCCACCGCAGCGCGACAAAGTGGGACGCGTATTGAGAATGCGGTCAAAAAGCGCGCGATGGAGTTTCTGAGCGTAAGCGGCGAGACCGCCGCACATCAGCGTATCTATATTGGACGTCAGCCACCAACGTGGCAGGTCCGCGCCCGCCTCGATGAGGCGAGAAACAGGCGCGATGAGAATCGCAGCAATTGCAAGTTTGATCACTGTTCTGGTTGAGCAGAGGACGATGACTGCGGGCCAAATTGCGTAGAACTGCAACTCGACCGCCAGCGACCACAAATGCCCATCAATCCATGAGGAACATCCATGATTCTTCGTGAAGGTCAGAGCAGTCACATATTGGCATGGGGTGATCGTCAGCGCCGTCGTTTGGCTCATGACGAAGAGGAACAGCACAAAAACATATAAAACAGGCCAGATCCGTAGCGTTCGCCTTATGTAAAAGGTCTTGAGAGAAATTTTCCCGGTCCTGTCTTTTTCGCTCAACAGGAGGTGCGTGATCAGAAAACCGCTGATGCAGAAAAACATCCGAACGCCAAGGGCGCCGTCGAAAAGGTATCCGTTAAAGAGCTGGGATATGCCGCTGATGGACGATGGCGTGCTGACCGAGGTGGCCAAATGCGATCCGATCACGATGATCACGCTGATCGCCCGGAGCCCGTTCAGGGACGCAATCTGTTCGCCAGAACGTGCGGCGGTCGGCGTTTCACGCTGCGCCTCCTTGGCCGCGAGCGAATCACTCATGGTCCTGGAGGTGGTCTGATCAAGCACGTCCATTACCGTTGGAGCTGAAATCGTATCATTTTCAGTGCGATTCGACTGGCTCACCCGGCTTGCGCTCCTAGAAACGAACTTCGTTCCATCGCAGCCTATGCTTCCAGCTTGGCGGAGCCAAGGTAAAATACCGGGCAGGCCTGCGAAGAGCCGATCGCGGGCGCCGTCTGATCAGGCGCGTGGGCGGAAGGTCGAACTTGCCCGACAAAGCAGGGCGTTCCGCTACTGCGCATCATTCGAGAAGAGGCGGCCGAGCCTTCGAATTTCGGTCGCCAGCACAATCAGATCCTCGGCGCGTGTCCGGTGATTGGTGATGCAGACGCGAATGACGGTCTTTCCATGAACCGTAGTTGTCGATGGGGCTGCGACGCCCTCCAATTGCAAGGTCGATACGATTTTCTTGTTCAATGCGGCAATGACATGCTCGGGCGCATCAAGCTTGAAGCGAAAACAGACGATGTTGAGGTGAACAGGCGCACATAGCTCAAGCTCAGGCGCGTCATTCACGAGCTCCGCCAACATTTGCGCTTGAGAGCAGTTTTGTTCGATCAACTGCGCAAGCCGCTCCACGCCATAGGTTTTGAACGTGAACCAGACTTTGAGCGCGCGAAATCCACGCGACAGTTCCGGACCGTAATCACAGAACCAGGGATCGCCGCCAGCAAGTCCAACGCCGGTGCTGACGAGATATTCCCGACGGGCTGAAAAGGCCGTCCGATGCGCTTCTTCATTCTTGATGAGCACGCAGCCTGCATCATAGGGAACGTGAAGCCATTTATGAAAATCGAACGCAATGGAGTCCGCAAGCGCGATGGGTTCCAGCTCCGCCCCGAAGCTCTCGGTAAGTCGCGCCAAACCCCCAAATGCGCCGTCAATATGCAGCCACAGGTTTTCAGCTCGGCAGATGTCGTAAATGGCCGTGAGGTCGTCGATGGCGCCTGTATTCACAGTGCCTGCCGATGCGATCACCACAAATGGCAAGCAGCGGGCCGCTCTATCGGCGCTGATTTTTTCCCTGAGCGCATCCGGTTTCAGGCGGAAGCGTTCATCAACCGGAATCATGCGCAAGGATTCGCGCCCCAGACCCAAGAGATCAAACGCCTTTGAATTGCATCCATGCGCCTCCGCTGAGGCATAGCCCGTCATTCGTGGGCCTGAGGACATGCCGAGCATCTGCACATCGCGGTCCGCCTTCACATTTCTCGCGACATTAAGCGCGATCATCGTCCCCATGGACGTGCCGCTTGTGAGAATTCCGCTGGAGGTTGCAGGAAATTTGAAAATCTCCTTGCACCAGTCGAGCACCTGGCGCTCGACATAGGTCGCGATATGGTCGCGACCGCCGACATTGCTATTCATGAATCCGGCCAGCATTTCCCCCAGCGCGCCAGCGACAGAGCCGCCGCCATGCACCCATCCCCAAAAACGAGGGTGGGTATTGCCATTCCCATAAGGCAGAATGTGAGACTGGAATTCGCTCAGAAGCACATCGAGGTCTTCGCCGGTTTGCGGCGCCGCAGCCTTGAAACGCCTTTTGACGTCATCTGGCGTAGGCTGCCAAACTGGCCGCTCGCGCACGCCCTGCATTTGAGAAATGCACAGATCCACAGCTGCGTGAAACGTGCGCTTCACCTGCTCCCAATCCGCCGGATCAAGCGTCAGTTCATCAGCCATTTAAACCATCAATCCAGATTTCAGCCTCATCGGCGCCGACCCCGACAGGCTGGTCAAACGCCGCTTCCATCTTCTCCAAACGCCTCGAATAGTCAAGCTTAACCAGAGGCTTGTCTATGTCGGTCCGTCCTCCTAGAGTTGCGGTGCGTCTCTGGAGAGCGAAGAGGTTACGAATCGATGAGCGCAAAGCCCGGGTTGGCTCGGATAAAGATGACCAATTTGCATATTCAGCCGATCCTTTCCCCGGTCGCGATTGGACGCATCGACAGGTCCGACATTCCGCGAATGTTGAGCGAGGCGAGCCAGGATCCTGATCCGGCGAATATGTTCATGCGCCTTTCCCTCCTGTTTTATTCCAGCGGTGAGCTGGACCTCGGACGGGAGATGCATGCAAGAGCTGTCGAACGTCGCGCCACATTTCGTTACAGCTGCGCTCAGGCTCCAAAAATTCGCTTGCTGGCCATCATGGGGCGAGAGGGCGGTCAGGATAATGCGCCCATCGAATATCTTATCGAACATAGCGACGTTCAGATGGACCTGTTGTTTCTGGACGAACGCGGCGACGTGCCGGAATTGGTTCCAGACCATGACGTCGCGATCATCGCGCTCGGCGAGTCCCGTAAGGATCGCCTGCTTTTGGAGAGCCTCGTCCTGGTCTTCGCATCCTGGCCGCGCCCGGTCATAAACCACCCGGAACATGTGCTGAATTGCGCTCGTGATAAAGTTTATCAGCTGCTTGCAGGCGTCCCGAATGTCATCGTGCCCAAAACCTGTCGGGTTCCGCGCGAGTCAATGCGTCTGACCAGTTTCCCGAAAATTGTCAGACCCGTGGATTGCCACGCTGGCAAAGGTCTGCAGAAAATCGACAATGCGGACATGCTCGCCGACTACTTTTCGTCTCAGCGCGAGGCGGCGTTTTATGTCTCGGATTATGTGGATTACAGGTCGCCTGACGGCGCGTTCCGCAAGCTGCGCATCGCCCTGATCGACGGTGAGCCATATATCTGTCATCTGGCCATTTCTGATGACTGGATCGTTCATTACATTCCCGCCGGCATGGATTTGTCAGCGTCCAAACGCGCCGAAGAGCAAGAAATGATGGAAAATTTTGATCGCGGTTTCGCGACCAGACACGCCGCTGCTTTGCGAGGCATTCACGAAAAGCTGCGGCTTGATTATGTGGTGCTTGATTGCAGCGAGACGAGCGATGGACGTTTGTTGGTGTTCGAGGCTGACAGTCGCGCCTGGGTCCATGCGGTCGATCCTGTCGATATGTTCCCCTATAAACCAGCCATCATGCAAAAAGCCTTTGATGGCTTCAGCAGGATGCTTGCGAAGCGTGTCAGAGACGGCGCCTGAGCGCTCTCGCCTTGATCGGGGTCGGCGAGCCACCTCTTGCAGCGGTGGTCGCGGCCCAGATGGCGGTGGCCTCGATATCGTTATGCAGATTTGACAAGCTTTTCATAATTGGTAGAACTCCTCCACGCGTTTTCGGGAGGAAGATCCATGGCGGGCTTGGGTAATCGAATTTTTGACGACTCGCCTCGCCAGTTCAAGTTCAAGGCCTCCGCGATCCTGGGCTTTCTCATCGTCGCCAATGTCGTGAGCTGGTTGTGGGCTTATGCGATATTCAAAGATCGGCCCGCGCTTCTGGGCACCGCGCTGCTGGCGTGGGTCTTTGGCCTGCGCCATGCAGTTGATGCGGATCACATCGCCGCAATCGACAATGTCGTGCGCAAGCTGATGCAGGAAGGTAAGCGGCCGCTCACCGTTGGATTCTTTTTCTCTCTGGGCCATTCGACGATCGTGCTGATCGCCTCGATCTTGATCGCGGCCACGGCCTCGATCTTTCAGGATGATCTGGAGAGCTTCAAGTCGGTCGGCGGTTTGATCGGGACTGTTGTGTCGGCGGCGTTTCTGCTCGTGATAGCCTTGGCTAACATGATGATTTTGAAAGGCGTCTGGCGCTCTTTCCAGCGGGCGAAATTGGGACATCCCGTCCATGAGGAAAGCCTCGATATGTTGCTGGGAGGCGGGGGACTCCTTGCGCGTCTGTTTCGGCCGGTCTTCGCCCTCATCCGCCGAAGCTGGCACATGTATCCGCTAGGTTTCCTCTTCGGTCTTGGTTTTGATACGGCGACCGAGATCGGATTGCTTGGGATATCCGCCACGCAGGCGGCTCAGGGCGTGTCCTCGTGGGACATTCTGGTGTTTCCCGTTTTGTTCGCCAGCGGCATGGTGCTGGTCGATACGGCCGATAGTATGGCGATGGTGGGGGTTTACGGTTGGGCCTTCGTCCATCCATTGCGCAAGCTCTGGTACAACATGACCATCACAGCCGCCTCCGTGCTTGTTGCGCTTCTGATTGGCGGCGTTGAGGCGCTGGGCTTGATAGGCGACGAGCTTGGAATGCAGGGCGGTTTCTGGGAGGCCATTGGCGCGCTCAACGACAATCTGTCTGTCTTCGGGCTGGTGGTTATAGGCGTGTTCGCCCTCGCTTGGATCGTCTCGGCGGCGATTTACAAAATCCGAGGATACGAGGATATGAAACCGGTTTCGGCTGCTCAATAAACGGGACGCGCGCTCCCATGTCGATGGCTTGCGTATGGTCATCGAAGTGAGGCGTGGGAGCGTGCGGTCCGGTTAACGGGACTGGCATGAGCCGCGAAACGTCAATCATGGCCTGAAATTTTTCTGAAATAATTACAGTTTTAATATACATGTATCGTTTATTATTAGACGCATGTAGTTATGCAGAATCGAAGTGCGATCAACAATCGTCGAGCCCTAAAAGTTCCTTTCTCGCCAGATTTCTGTTCTGCCGATGGGTCGTTATATTTGCTAAGTTGATGCAACATTGACGCAGGCGACAAAGCATATAAACTTTACCTCCCGTAAATGTGCGAGATGGCTATATCGGCAGGCTGAGGACAGGGAACGATGGGTGACTATACGAACATGTCATCATATTACGATGTCATTATGACATCCGGGTATTATGACTATGCGCAGATCGTCGACGATCTCACGCGACATGGTCCTTTCACCAATATTCTGGAGATTGGCTGCGGCACCGGCCTCATCCTTGAAGAGTTCGGGCGTCGTCACTCCAGCGCGCGGATCACCGGCATAGATCTGACCGAGGCCATGCTGCAATTGGCGCGCAAGCGTCTCGCGAAATTTCCCACCATTACGCTTGCGACGCAAAATGTCGTCGAACTATCGCTGACCGAAAATTATGACGCTGCGTTCTCCTACGGCGGCGTGTGGTATTTCGTCATCGACGGCGACAAGGAGCCGTTCATGGTGAGCCATATTTCGGGCGAGGCTGACAATCTCATCGGCTTGAAGAAGCTCGCGGATCGGATAACGTCTGGCGGAACGCTGCTTCTGGGCATTCAGGGGCCGCATTTCAACTACGAGAAGCCGATTTCAAACGGCATGACCTATGCTCAGGAAGTTGCGCCGCATGACTACGGTTTCACCAAACATTACTACCTTATTGACGAAGGCCGCAAAGTGATGGCGCAGACCATCGATTACCGCACCTATTCCTGGGAACGGACGCTCGGCATGTTGGGCGATCTGGGCTTCACATTCATTCCCCAATCGGGCGACGCCGGCAAGTTTCTCGCCTTTCGGAAGGCATGAAATTCCCCATGTCAAAGCCCTCCATCCTGTTTATCGGCACCGGCAATATGGGCAATCCCATCGCCGCCAATTTGCTGCGTGCCGGCTACCAGCTCGCTCTGGCGGATCTGGATGAAACCAAATTTGCGGACTTGCTGCCCCTTGGGGGCGTGAAGGCGCAAGATCTCATCGCCAGCGCGAAGCTTGCCGACGTCATCTTTTTGTCGCTTCCTGGTCCGGCGCAGGTCGAGGCTCTGCTCTTTGGTCAGGGCGTGCTCGCCGCCATGAAAAAAGGCGCCGGCCTCATCGACACAACGACGAGTTCGGTTGAGCTTGCCCGCCACATCGGCGCGCAGGCTGAAGCGCTTGGCGTGGATTATCTCGAAGCGCCCGTCACCAACGCCATTGATGGGGCGCGTGAAGGACGGCTCGGGATTTTCGCGGCGGGCGACAAGAAAGCTTTCGACGCCTATATGCCGATCTTCGATGTGATCGGCGAGAAAATCTTCCATGTTGGCGCGCATGGAAATGGCGCCACCATCAAGCTGATCACCAACCTTCTGTGGTTCGTGCATGCCGCCGCTGTCGGCGAAGGCCTGATGCTTGGCGCCAAAGCGGGCATATCGCTTGATATAGTGGCCGAGGCCATCAAGGCGAGCGCGGGCGCTTCATGGGTGGCGGAACATGATATTCCCTCCATCTTCGCGGGTCATTACGATCCCAGTTTCTCGCTCGATCTCTGCTGCAAGGATCTGCGGCTGACCCATGAAATCGCCGCTGAGCAGGGGATCGAATTGAAAATGGGCGGGCTTGCGCGCGAGCGTTTTGAAGAGGCGCGAAAGACCTATGGCGGTGGGGCGGCCGAACTTCATGTCGTCAAATTGATCGAGGACAGCGCGGGCCTGCTCTTGCGTCCGCCATTTGGACAAAAACAATGAACAGGCCTGAACAGACGCGACTGCTCAAGGAGGCTCACCGCCATATGCCGCAGGGCGTGGCGGAAAACTATCGTTATTGGGGCGAGGATCGCACGGTCTTCATCAAGAGCGCACAGGGGTGCGAACTGACCGATTGCGACGGAAAGACCTATGTCGATTTTCGGCTCGGCTATGGCCCGATCATCCTGGGCTACCGCGACAGGCGCGTCGATCAGGCCGTCATCGACCAGATCAATGCTGTAGGAACGCTATCGGGATTTTCGACGCCGCTCGACATCACGGTCGTCGAGCAGGTCAAGGCGCTCTGTCCCAATATCGAGAAATTGCGGTTTGCAAATTCCGGAACCGAGGCTGTGATGGGAGCCGTGCGCACCGCGCGCGGCTTCACCAAGCGCAAGCATATCGCCATCGTCGAGGGCAGCTTTCATGGTCTTTACGATGAGATGATGTGGAAGTCAGATCTGGAAAACTGGGATCCCCACGGGGCGGCCCAGCCCGCCATCATTCCCTTCGGCGCGGGCGTTCCCGACAAGACGCGTGATCTGGTCACCTTGATCCGGCTGAACGATTACGAAAGCCTTGAACGCCTATTCCATGCGAGCGGAGACGATCTCGCGGCCGTTCTCCTCGAGCCCATCATCGGAAACGCTGGATCCATTTCAGCCACACATGAATGGTTGCAGCTTCTGCGCGACCTGTGCACAAAAAACGGTTCGATGCTGATCATCGATGAAGTGAAGACAGGGTTTCGCGTGGCGGCGGGCGGCGCGCAACAGCTTTATGGAATCCATGCCGATCTGACGACCTATGCGAAAGCGATGGGCAATGGCTATCCTGTCGCCGCCTTCGGGGGGCGCGCCGATGTCATGGATAGCGTCGGCTCGTTCAAGGGCGGCGTGGTGCATGGCGGCACCTATACCGCCAACCTGATCGCGCTCAGCGCCGCATCCGCGACGCTGGACATTCTCGCCAATACAGATGCATTCGCGACGATCAACGCTGCTGGTGGGAAAATCGTCGATGTGCTCGGGCGGGTCTTTGCGGCGGCAGGCATCGAGCATTGCTTCGCCGGTCCTCCAGCGATGATCGGGATCCACTTCTCGGAAAAAGTGCCCGCAAATTACCGGGACTGGCGCGTGACGGATTCGGAGCTTTACGCGAAATTCGCCTGGAAGCTGATCGAATATGGCTTGATGCTTGAGCCCGATTCGCGCGAGCCCTGGTTCGTCTGCGAGGCCCACGGAAAGATGGACTTCGGCTGGCTTGAAGATGTTGCGACCCGCGCCATGCGTGCGGCCAAGGGCTGAGCTTTCGTCATCGCCGACCAGTCGTGCGTTGGAGTGGGTTTGCTGATCGGCGCCGCCCCGGCGTTGGGTCGATCATGCCATCCAGATCAAAGTATCGTTTCATAACATTTGCGAGCATATCGAAATATTTTCAGAAAGAATTTTTCGGGCCGCTCCAAAACGATTCATCAATGCGCTGAAAATCATGTTCATGGCTGATGGATCGCGTGGAAGGCGGATTTGAGTTCGGATATCTAGAGGGCTCAATTCATCGTTCGCGCAACAAACCGGATGTCGCCGTCATTCGTCATGATCGGCCCCGCCGCATGGGTGCGCATCTCAGGTTGATACGGTAAAGGTCCAGGAGATCGAGTTTTGATAGATCCCGTCCCGAACCAGGATAAAGGCGCCGCCGCAAGACTGGGCAAGCGCCTTTATTCGTTCTTGCTTGATCCTGATGTCCCGGGAAACTTACAGCGCCCCATCGAGGGTTTTATCGCCTGTCTTATTTTATTGAACGTCGGCTCGATGCTCATCGAGCGGATTCCGGAGATCTACGAGCCCTTCAAGAAGTGGTTTCACTTCTTCGACACGCTCTCCATCATTGTCTTTTCAGCCGAATATGTCGTCAGGCTGGCCCTGTGCCCGTTCGAGAAAAAGTCCGTCGGCCGTCGTTACCCGCGGGTTTCTTACGCATTCTCCCCCTTCGCCTTGGTCGACCTTCTCTCGATTCTGCCATTTTACCTCTCGGCGTTCGTCGCTCTGGATCTGCGCGTTTTGCGCGTGTTGAGGCTGCTGCGGCTCCTCAAGTTGTTTCGTGTGCTAATTCCCGCCTGGAAAGAATTTCGGCAGCTGAATGTTGGCCGCACGTTCCGCCAACATGTTCACGCCCTTGTCTGGCCCTCCCGGTTCGGCGGGCAAATTCAAAAGTTTTTTGAGTTTTTCATCATCGCTTGGGTGGTGATATCGGTTCTGTCGGTCGTCCTGGAAACGGTTGATGCGGTTCATTACATCCTCGCGATGGAATTTGCGGTCCTCGACTCGATCGCGGTCGCCGTGTTCACGATCGAATTCTTGATGCGGATGTATTCCTGCGTCGAGGATCCAAGGTTCAGGGAGCCTTATGCCGGCCGCGCCCGCTATGGAGTGACGCCGGGCGCCGTGATTGACGTGCTGGCTGTGCTGCCTTTCTTTCTTGAGGCGCTGCTGCATCACCTTTTCGATCTTCGTTTCCTGCGCATTTTCCGGATGCTTCGCCTTCTGAAGCTCACCCGTTTCAGCGATGCGACAAAACTGGTCTGGGATGGCATCAAGCGCGAAGCGAGCA
This sequence comes from uncultured Hyphomicrobiales bacterium, assembly GCA_903902915.1. Classification (GTDB taxonomy): domain Bacteria; phylum Pseudomonadota; class Alphaproteobacteria; order Rhizobiales; family Beijerinckiaceae; genus Terripilifer. The sequence continues at coordinate 14,107 of CAIUWR010000015.1, forward strand.
CCATCGGCGCCTCTTTCTTCGTATTGTTGCTCGTCATCATCCTGTGCGGCAGTCTTGGCTATCTGCTGGAACATGTCGCGCAGCCTGACAAATTCGAAAGCATCCCGGCGGCGATCTACTGGTCCGTCATCACGCTGGGCAGCGTTGGTTTTGGCGATATAACGCCAATTACGCCAACGGGACGATTTTTGACCTCCCTGATGGCGCTTTTGGGCATCGCGCTGATCGCGATTCCCTCCGGTATTCTGGCCGCGGCTTTCACCGACCAGCTGCGAATCGAGCGTGAAGCCATCGGCGGCAAGATAGCGGCGATCATGGAGGGCGCTGAAATTGACGCCGAGGAGAAAGCGCAGCTGGAAGCTGATTCGCGGCGCCTGCACATAACGGACATTGAGCTTGCTTCCATGATCGAGCTGGCGCAGCGGACCCGCAGCCTGGACAAGGCGCTGCGCACCGAGTTCAATCTTGCGGCGGCCAAAAGCGACCCGCAGCTCGCTTTTGAACAATTCCGGGGAATCGTCGCAAACATGCGGGAAATCATTGAAGTTTCGAATGAAAAACTGGCGGTCGTGATCGGGCGCGGCGCGAACGTAAGTCGGCTGGAAAAGGGCATTTATGAGCAAGTGGCCCTGGATTTGGGAACGTCGGCGCCCGACAAGCGGTGAGCCTCCCTGTTTTGGCGCGCGTCGGTTTTTGCCGCCTTGGGCTTATTGTCAGTCGCGTTCAATGGCGCCATCATTGCGAAATTCCAGATTAGGAATTGCGTCATGAAGAAAATGCTTTTCGCTTCGCTGCTGCTGGCGCTCGTCGCCACGAAGGCCGACAGTGGCTTCGCCGCCGACCCGGTCGAGGCGGGGCTTCAATCCTGTGGGTCGTGCCATGGGGTCGGCGCGCCGCCGCATGATCCCACGATTCCGATCATCGACGGGCAACAGGTCGGCTACCTGCAAAAGCAATTGCAGGAATTTCGCAGCGGAGAGCGCGAAAGCCAGGTGATGTCGTCCATGGCGGAGAGCATCAGATCGTCCGATCTGGCGCGCGCCGCTGCGCTCATCGCCAGCAGGCCTTGGCCCAAACGCGCCAACGGGGCGGCGGCCTCCGAACCTGACGCGATTGCGGCCTGCCGATCTTGCCACGGCGTGGATCTTGGCGGCGGTCAAAGCCCAGAAGGCGTCGCGCCAAGGCTGGCCGGGCAATCTCCCGAATATCTTGCGGATCAGATGGGCGCATTCGCGCGCGGCGAGCGCGGCAATGGGCAAACGATGATGTCGATCATGCAGTCGCTGGACGCCGAGGAGCGCGCCAGGCTGGCCACGTATATGGGCGGCCTTTCAAACTGATGTCGCGTGGTTGACGCTCTCGCGAACTGGGTCGATGATCGCTGCTCAACGCGGCCAATGAACGCCGTTGACAGGGGAGGTTTTGATGAAGGTCCGTTTGGCTCTTGCGGCGGTTTCGACCGTTGCGCTACTGGCTGGCGTAAGCGCGGCGGCAGCGCTTGATTACCGGGGCGGCGCTTCCGCCTTCGGCGACTGGCGCACCGACTCGCCTGGTCTGATGCGGAAAATCGGACCGGAGGATGTCGCCGCGCCTCTGGCGACGCCCTCGGCGGCGAACCGCTCCAAAGTCGTGGCGAAGCCCGATGACGCGCAATTGCATACCATGCCCGGGTTCAAGGTTGAGCCCTTCGCCACCGGATTGCAGGGCGCCCGTGTCATCCGCATCGCGCCGAACGGCGATATTTTCATCTCCCAGAGCCGACCGGAAGGCAAGATCACTGTCATCCGCCCGGCGAAGTCTGGCGACAGGCCCGAGTCGACCGAGACGTTTGCGCAAGGCCTGAAGGACGCCTATGGCATCGCCTTTTATCCTCCGGGACCGCAGCCAAAGTGGGTTTATGTCGGCCTTGAAGGAAAAGTCGTCCGCTTCGCTTACAAGGCGGGCGACATGAAGGCGACGGGCGCGCCGGAGACGGTGGTCAGCGATCTGGCGATCGGTGGCGGTCATTGGACCCGCGATGTGGCCTTCTCGCCCGACGGAAAGTCCATGTATGTGGCTGTCGGCTCGTCGAGCAATGTCGCCATCGACATGGGCGACAAATCCGACATCCCCAAATGGGAAAAGGAGCACAACCTTGGCTCCGCCTGGGACAAGGAGGAATGGCGCGCCAATGTGTTGACCTATACGCCCGAGGGGCGGGACAAGAAGGTCTATGCCTCGGGCATTCGAAACTGCTCCGGCCTTACGGTGCAGCCAGGCACGGGGACCGTGTTTTGCGCCACCAATGAACGAGACCTGCTGGGCGACAATACGCCGCCTGATTATGTGACGAGCGTCAAAAAGGGCGGTTTCTATGGCTGGCCCTGGTATTACATCGGCGCGAACGAAGATACGCGCCCCGGAGGCGGCCTGCGGCCTGACCTGAAGGGCAAGGCGATTGTCCCGGACGTGTTGTTGCAGCCCCATTCGGCGGCCTTGGGTCTTGCGTTCAATCCGGGCGGCATGTTCCCGCCGGAGTGGAAGGGCGATGGCTTTGTGGCGCTGCATGGGTCCTGGAACCGTTCGCTGCACACGGGCTATAAAATCATCCGCCTGCCGACGAAGGGCGGCAAATTCACGGGCGAGTATCAGGACTTCGTCACAGGCTTCACGGCTGGCGAGGAGAACGTCTGGGGGCGCCCCGTGGACGCCACCTTTGCGCCGGATGGCTCGCTGCTGTTCAGCGACGACGGCAATGGCGTGATCTACCGCGTCACCTATGGCAAGCAGAAAACGGCTGCGGCGAAGGGCGACTAACTGCTTCGCTCGTCATCGGATCGAAAGCGTTCCAGATGTGTGGTCTGGAGCGCTTTCTTTGATCTGTGGCCATATCTACTTGCGGACGTAAGGCCCCAACTCTTCAAGGGCGGCGTCCGCAAAGGAGGTGTTGACGGTTTGGTCTATATTCACCGCGCCTTCGATCCAGCCCTGCGTCTTGAAGAATTCGAAATCCGTGCGCAGGCTGTCCCAGTTCAACCTCGCGTCGGGGTTCGAGCCCTGCGTGTGCATGGTCTTGTAGAGCGCTGGATTTTTCAGGTCGGTGAATTCCATCAAAATCTTGATGACCTCATCCGCGTTTGGCCCCTTCAGTCCTCCATCGGCAAGTGCGCCATCATAAAAACGCATGGCCTTGATGAAGGCGCGCATGAAACGTTTGGCGGCGTCGGGACGCTTCTGCGCGAACAGGGATGAATAGATGATATGGGTTGTGTCGGAATTTGGATAATATTGATCGTTGGTCATGAATTCGACCGCGATCTTTTGTTCCACCGCATAGGTCGCCGCCGGTTCGGTGGTCAGGCCCGCGTCGACAGCGCCATTGCTGAGGGCCGTGACATGTTGCGGATAGCCCAGGTAGACGGGTTCGATATCCTTGAACGAGAGTCCAACGGTTTTGAGGCCCTCGTTGATGGTGGACGTTGCGCCGGTTCCTGGGCCCGGCAGCGCAACTTTCATTCCCTTCAGGTCCGCCAAAGTTTTATAGCGACCTGAATCCACATGTTGCTTGCGCACGATCAGAACCTCATGGCCATATCCAGGCCGCGCATTGCCGTTGCCGCAGGCGATCTGGATCTTGATCCCGCGCGCCACTGCGTTGAACAGGGTGGCGCTGGCGGAGCCAGTCGCGATGTCGATGTCGCCCGACCCCAGCGGCGCGATCATCTTTCCGCCGGAGTCAAAAACAACGCCATGAACATCGAGGCCCTCCTCGGCGAAATAGCCTTTCTTCATGGCGATCAAAATGGCGAAATCGCCGGTTGAATTCGAGATGGCGATATTGATTCTGTCGGCGGCGAAGGCCGTGCGCGGCGATGCAATGCCTGCGGCGGTCATCGTCAGCATCATGCGGCGGTTCACTGAAACCAATGTGTTGGCTCTGACGTTTGTCACGCGCTGCCCTCCCTTGCTTTTTTCAGTCTAAGGTTCGTCTGATGTGGCGAGCAAGCTGTCTCGCCCGGGTCGGCGCCTCAGGTGTAACGGGCTCCCGCCTCAGCGTTTTGGCACCGATTCCAGCGTGTCGCTGGCCTTTGGCTGCAGGGCGATTTTCACCCGATCACGTACAGCCTGCGGCGCCTCGATCAAATCCCTGACAGTTGTCTGGAGGACTTCGCCCGTCATGGGCCGCACCTCCGCATTTTGCTGTTTTGCGTCGGCGATGAACTCAGGATCCGCAAGCGTATCCATGAAGGCTTTACGCAGGGCCGCCACCCGCTCTGCCGGCACGTCGGGGGTCGTCGCGACAGGCCGTCCGACCGTCACCGCCCTCGACATGAAATCGAGCAATGGCTTGTCCTGGGGCTGCACCGGTTGATCGAGAAGCAGCGGCGTGTCGGCAAGCTCTGCTTCACGCGCAAGTCCAACCTGAATCAAAGGGATAATGAGTTTGTCGGCGAGATAATGCGGCTTGGAGGTTTGATAGCCGGTGTAGGTGTTTGTGCCGCGGCCATCCACTTCGCCGCGTTCCATCGCAAGATCGACGTCTTGCCCACCTTGATAACCCAGGATGATCTTGAATTTGGTGCCGAGCACATTGTTATAGAAGGCAGGCAGTTGCACCGATATGGAACCGGCGCCTGTGGAGCCGATCAGCGTTTCGGTCGCCTTGGCCTCGGCGAGCGTTTTGACTTTGGAGGTGTGCCACACGACGAGCAGCTGGTTGGCGTTCGCCAGATTGCCAATCCAGTTGAAGCTGCGCAGATCCACACGCAGGCCCGGACTAAGTTGCAACGCCTGATCGACGGGCAGGCCCTGGCTGACCATGGTCAGGATCGTGCCGTCTCTGGGGGCCACCTGCCCAACATGATTGGCCGCGATGATGCCGCCGCCGCCTGGCATATTGATCGGCGTGATCGTGGGATTGCCTGGAATATGGCGCCCCATGTGCCGGGCCAGCAGACGCGAATAAGAATCATAATCCCCGCCTGGCGGCGTGCGGATGATGAATTGCATCTGTTTGCCCCTGTAGAAGTCAGCCACAGGATCGGCGGCCGAGGGCGTCGCAGGGCAGGCCGCGAGCAAGGCGATCAGGCCCAGAACGTGCATCTTCATCACATGTCCTCCCCGCATTTTATGCGCTTTGGAGGCGATCATGGCGGCAAGACGCCTTTCAGGCAAGGCGCCTTGCGAAAAGTTATAGGGAGACTTTTCCGGCGAGCGGCATTGACGGATCAACCGATCCTGGCATTTTATAGGGAAAACAAATGGGAGGAACGCATGTCCGCTGTCGCCGCCGACAACTGGATCAATATCAAAACCTGGCCTGAGCTGGTTCTTGACCAGTTGGAGGGCGCAGGGGTCGCCCGCATCACGCTGAACCGTCCCGAGAAGCGTAATTGCTGGAATGAGGCCATGTGCGAGGCCTTCATGCAGTCTCTTGAAATTGTGCGCGCCGACAAGGAGATCAAGGCGGTGATCACAAGGGGCGCTGGTCCGTGCTTCTCCTCGGGTCTTGATCTCAACTTCCTCAAGAGCGTCAGCGACGGCCCCTTGCTGGACTGGGATCGGCCAACGCCAACCATTCAGTTGGCTGAGGCCTTGCGCGGCTTTCCGCGCATCATGATCGCTCAGGTTCATGGTTATTGCCTTGGCGGCGCGCTGGGCATCATGAATTGTCACGATCTGGTTTTTGCGGCTGAGGACGCACAGCTTGGCATGCCGGAAATTTTGCGTGGCAGTTTCGGCCAACTGGTGACGTCCACGCTTCTGCATGGCGGCGTGCCGATGAAGAAGCTGTCATTTATCGCGCTGGTGGGCCGCAATCTGTCTGGCGTCGAGGCCGATCAGCTCGGAATTGTGTCGCTGACGATGCCCGCAGCTGAACTTGAAGCGCAGACCGTCAAGATTGCGCGCGAAATCGGATCGCGTCATCTGGCGCCGCTGGAACATCACAAAATCACGGCTCAGATGGGCCGCGACCTGACTCTTTCCCAAGCGATTCAACTGGACCAACTGGTCGGGCAGCGACTGCGCCGCGCCATGGACCCGCTCGGCGACGTGGGCGCCTATTTGAAGAGCCAGAAGGGTGGCCCGAATATCGATTTCAAACGCGACGACGTCTGATCCAATTGCATTGTATGGTGGAGATTGCCCGAATGTTGTCGAAGCTCAAGATGCAAGGCGAAGCTGTCGTCGTCACGGGCGGAGGCGCAGGCATAGGCAAGGCCGCCGCAGCGGCATTATGTGAAATGGGCGCCACGTCCGTCATCGTGGGCCGCACCGAAGCGACGTTGAAGGAAACACAATCCGAATTCCTCGCCAGGGGCTGGAAATGCGAGACCTTTGTCGCGGATATATCCCGCGAGGAGGATGTCAGTCGTCTGTCGAAATGGGCGGCTTCCACCTTTGCCGAGGTGAAGGCGGTCGTTAATAATGCCGGGAACAATTTCTCGTCGCCGATTCACGAATTGCCGACGGAGCGGTGGCGGGAGCTGATGGCGACCAATCTCGACAGCGTCTATTTCATGTGCCGTGATTTCATTCCGCTTTTGCTGAAATCGAAGCGGCCGTCCATCGTCAATGTCGCCTCAACCTTCGGCGTCATCGGCAATGCGAAAATGCCGGTCTATTGTGCGACGAAGGGGGGCGTTGTGAATCTGACGCGGCAGCTCGCCATAGATTATGGCGCCCAAGGGCTGCGGGTGAATTCGGTATGTCCAGGCTCAACGCTTTCGCCGCGCTATAAGGGCTATATCGACAAAGGGTTGGTCAAGATGGACGCCGTGAATGCGCGCATCATGCTGGGCCGTCCGGCGGAATGCGAAGAAATCGGCGATGTGATCGCCTTTCTCGTCTCCGACGCAGCGTCATTCGTGACCGGCGCGACGATGCTCGTGGATGGCGGTCAAACCATTCATTGATCGAGCGGTCGTCGCCTCCCGGTTGGTGGCGGTCGCTGGTCAAGGCACCATCACGGCGCCGCCGTTAATAGCGACGCCTTGACCCGTCATATAGGCCGCGTCTGAACTCACCAGATAGGCTGCGAGACCGGCGACGTCTTCCGGATACCCAATTCGGCCCATCGGGTTGCGCGTTTTGGCATGGGCATGAAGGTCCGCCTCCGGCGTCGCCGCCAGCGGCATGGCGGTCAAGGATTGTCCCGGAATGATCGCGTTGACGCGAATGCCGTGCTTCGCCCATTCAAGGGCGAGCGACTTCGTCAACGAGAGGATCGCCGCCTTGGTGCAGGCATAGTTGGCGCCTTTCGCCGCGCCCTCCACAGCTCGTCCAGAGGCCAGATTGATCACGACGCCGCGCCCTTGTGCGATCATCATGGGGCCAAAGGTTTTTGCGATCAGGAAGGGGGCGGTGATGTTGACTTTCAACGTCAGTTCCCAGTCCGCTAGAGACATGTCGATCACCTCTGCGCGCGGGAACACGCTCGCATTATTGATGATGCAATAGGGCGCGTCAAAGGTGGAGACCGTGCTTTGCGCGCACATGGCGATGGACGCGGGGTCGGATAGATCAACGCGGAAAAAGCCGCCATCTCCGCCATTTTGGCGCACCAGGCGCGCCGTTTCTGCGCCATCATTTTCATTGATGTCCCAAATGGCGATGCGCGCGCCCATGCTTGCGAGACGAAGGGAAAATGCGCGGCCAAAACCTCCGCCGCCGCCGGTGACGATCACGACATCGCCTGCCTTCAGGCCATCGCGTTCAATGCCGTCCATAGCCATTTCGCCCTCCCATGTTGCGCTCTTCGGGCCGCAGCCTCGCGACGACGCTTATCATTTGCGATGAGATTAGCTCTCAATCCGACGCCCGGCAATATGGATCTGGAGTGGCGCCGGGGGCGGCGATCAATTCCTCCAATTGGGCGGCCCGCTGGTTCCGGTTTTTCATTTCCAATTGACTGCCCGGACAAAAAATGAATGATCGTAGCTGCGTAAAAACGGCTGAATGAGAGACCGTCCGCAAAAAGGGGCTGGCCGATGGGTGAGGAAGCGGTTGCATTTGATATTGGCGGAACGCCGGCAATTGCACAGATTTATGGGCAGGGACGCGATATTCTCTATCTTTCCGCAGGGCTCTGGTTTGCGGATGAAAGCGCATTCATTCAGCGACTGGCGCGCAATGGTCGCGTCATAGTTCCCATCGCGCCAGGCTTTGGGGCCGCTCCCGCGGATCGTCGCTGGAATCATGTCGATGATCTCGCTTATCTTTATCTCGACCTGATCGACCGCATGAAGCTCTCGGAGCTTGTGCTTGTCGGCGCGTCCTTTGGCGGATGGGTCGCAGCCGAGATGGCGATCAAGTCCTGCGCCGCTTTTTCGTCGATCACGCTCATCGATCCGCTTGGCGTCAAGATAGGCGATCGCTTCACGCGCGACATCGCCGATCTGTTCGGCTTGCCTGACGCAGAGCTTCGCGCTCGCGCCTATGTTGATCCATCCGTCTTTGAGGCGGATGTGAAAAAGATCTCCGACGACGAGTTGGCCCGTCGCATGCGCGCGAGAGAGGGGCTGGCGCGCTATGGCTGGACGCCGTTCATGCATGATCCGAAATTGCTGTCCCGCTTGCGTCGCATCACTGTCCCCACCCAGTTCATTTGGGGCGCGCATGATCAGATCGCATCGCCAGACTATGGGCGCGCCTATGCGAGCCATGTGCCCGGCGCCGTCTTCACGCAGATCGCGGATGCAGCCCATGTTCCGCAAGTCGAACGACCGCAAGCGACGCTCGACGCCATTCTCTCCTTCGCCGACGCTCATCGCTAGATCAGGGTGACCCGCCATGCGCATTTTCCACTTTTCAGAAGAACCCTATCCCGACGCCTGGGGCGCCGAGCGCCCGTCGCTTCGCATCACGCTGCCCAACGAACTCTGCGATCCCGATGTGGCGCACAACCTTTACCACCGCTACATCGACGAGTGGATGCTCGCCGATGAACTGGGTTTCGACATCATGCTCAATGAGCATCATTCCACCGCCACATGCCTCACGGCTTCCGCTTCCGTCATTCTGGCGATTCTGGCGCGCGTGACAAAGCGCGCGCGGTTGCTGATTCTTGGCGTGCCGGTTGGCAATCGGCCCGACCCCATCAGGGTCGCGGAAGAAATGTCGATGATTGACGTGATCTCGAAAGGGCGGCTCGAATTCGGCATGATCAAGGGCGTGCCCTATGACATCGAGCCGGCCAATTCCAATGCGGTGACGCTCATGCCGCGCTTTTGGGAGGCGCATGACCTCATTGTGAAGGCGATGACGACGACGTCAGGGCCCTTCAGTTTCGAGGGCGACTTCTTCCACTATCGCAACGTGAACATATGGCCGCGCCCGTATCAACAGCCTCGGCCGCCCATCTGGGTCTCGACGGCGACGCCTACGAACGCGGTCGAGATCGGAGCGCGCGGCCATGTGATGGCGAGCTTCATGGGCGGCATGGCGGAAACCGTAAAGCTGCATAAAGCCTATGCCCAGGGCTATCGGGAAGGCGGCCATGGGACGCAGGTGCCCGTCGACCGCTTCGCCTATCTGGCCATGTGCGGCGTCGCGTCTGACGAGGCCGAGGGGCGTCGCCGGTGCGATCTGATCGCAGACTATTTGCGCACCAACGCGCAGGTGGCCGACCCTTTCAACAAGCCGCCCGGTTATTTCAGCGTCGAAGCCGCCATGCGCTCCGCGCGGTCGCCCAACCCGCGCGCCTTTCGCACGCTGATGACGCCCAAGGGCAGGCCTGTCGAGCTTTCGACGGCCTCGCTCGACGATTTCATCGAATGTGGCATCGCCTTCGCGGGCACGCCTGATCAGGTCTTCGATCAGATCTGCGCGTTCACCGATGGCATTGGGGGGCTCGGCAATCTTCTGTTGATGACGCAGGGCGGACACCTTGGCGCGGCGGACACGACGGACAGCATGCGCCTGTTCGCGCGCGAGGTGATGCCGCGATTGCGCGAGCGCCTTGCGCAAAGGCAGTTCTTCGAGGCCGCCTAGAGGTTCTTTTAACATAAGAAAAACATTCGGGAGGTGAGGCATGCCGAATTTCGTCGCACGGGTTCTGATATGTCTCGCCTCCTTGATCTGCGTGGCGTCGATGGCGGCGGCGCAGGACAACTATCCCTCTCGTCAGGTTCGGCTGGTGATGCCTTTCCCGCCAGGATCCAGCACGGACATCCTCGCGCGCATCATGGCCGATCAACTCTCGCGGAAATGGGGGCAACCCGTCGTCGTGAACAATGTGGTCGGCGCGACGGGCAACATTGGCGCGGCGACAGTGTACCGCGCCGCTCCCGATGGCTACACGCTATTGTTCTCGCCGCCGACCTCTTTCGCCACCAATGCGGCCTTGTTCAAAAATCCCGGCTTTGATCCGGAGAAATGGTCGCCTCTGGGGCTCATCGCGACAGTGCCCTATATGTTGGCGGTGCGGGGCGGTTTTCCCGGCTCGACGCTGGCGGATCTGATCGCCTACGCGCGGCAAAACCCCGGAAAGACCAAATATGCCACGGCAGGCTTGGGATCCACCATTCAGCTTGCGGCGCTTGAATTTGGTCGGCGGGCGAACCTCAATCTGCTTGAGGTTCCCTACCGTGGCGCAGCCCCGGCCTTGACCGCCGTCATGGCGGGGGAGGCGGATTTTCTGTTCGATGTGATTTCAACCTCTATACCCATGTTGAAAGACGGCCTCATCAAGCCGCTCGCAGTAGGATCGTTGAAGCGGTCCATCTTCCTGCCGGACGTGCCGACGGTGGCTGAACAGGGCCTGCCCGGCTTTCGCGCCGTGACCTGGTTCGCCATTGCCGGCCCCCCGGATATGGCGCCTGCCTTGATTGAGAAAATCAACGCCGACATTCGCGCGATTCTCGTGCAGCCTGATGTGATCGAGCGCATTCGCGGCATACAGATGGACCCAGCTCCCTCGACCCCGGCTGAAACCTACAAATGGTTTCGCGAAGAGGCGGAGCTCTGGGGGCGGATCATCCGCGACGCTGGCATCGCCCCCGCCGATTAATGCGCGCCGAACCAATTTGGCGGCTTGATATTTTTGTGAATAACTTCCTGTGGGTGAAGGTGATCGTCATCCTGATCGCTGGAAGCGCAATGCTATGCTATGCGTTGTTTCCACACGCAATGGCATGATTGAAAAGTGGATGACCAACGTCCTGCCTTTCATGTGGAGTCAGTGGCTTCAGCTGGATTGGGGTGGCTCGTGCGTCTGAATGGCTTGGCTGCCAATGTTGTCGGTGGGTTGATGTGCCTCGCTCTGTCTCATGTCTGCGCTTTTGCGCAGACACAGACAAAGGAGCCGTCGCCTTTTGATTGGCTAAGACCCGACGCCCCGCCCGTGAACCGGCCATCAACGCCGATGCTCAACTCGCCGGTTCAAAGTGTGGTCGAGGACAGGGCGCCGCCGTTGGTGGAGCCTTCGGGTCAGGCGGTCAGTCCGACCATGCCGCAGACGCCCGTGGCTCTGGCGCCCGCATCCCCACCGCCATTGGTTTTGCCCTCTGGTTCGCCCAAGCCTTCGAAAATTGCGCCGAGCCCTGCGCCGAGTCCTGCGGTCCAGCATCGCAAGGCGAAGCCTGTGTTCGACCGGCTTGATGTGACGAATAATCGTGTGGGGATTTTGAACGAACTCAAGTTCGTCTCGATCAAGCCGGACGGGAAGTCTTTCGTCCTCAAGCCGGGCTTGAAAGGGGGGCAGAGCGTCCAGGTGGAGGTTCCCAAGGATTTGGGATGTATTTTCGTCGTTTGGGTGCAGGTCGGCGACGACCCGTCCGAACAACATGAGGGCATTGATCTTTGCGATGACAAGAAGGTCTTCCTGATCAATTAGCCTCGCGCATGATAGTGCTTGAGCTTGACTTTTTTTCAAAGTTTAAACAGCAAAACAACCTTGCAGGCAGCGGCGATAAGATTGCATAAGCAGCCCATATCAGGAGAGCTGAAATGGGGGCGGATGCACGTCGTCTGATGTCGTTGGAACCAGTCGCCGCCACAAGATTGGCAATTGCGGATCTGGTCAGCGCGGCGGAGCGCCAGATGGGCGGTATGGACTTTTCAATAAGCCCGTCGCTCTCGCGCACTCTGGATCTGTTGCGCTCTTTGGCGGCGTTCCTTGTGGTCGTGAATCATGTCGGCGAGGCGTTGTTTCATTTTGAGGACGGCCTCGACCTGTTCAATCTGTTCGCGTTTCAATTGTTCTACCTCGGTCATCAGGGCGTGATGATTTTATTTGTGGTCAGCGGCTTTCTGGTCGGGCGGGCGGCGATGCATTGCATCGCCAAAAGCGGCCAAGGCATGGTCGATTATGCGGTTGATCGGATGACGCGCATCTATGTCGTGCTCATTCCTGCTCTGGTCATCGGCTTTCTGTCCGATCAGATTTTGGCGCATGTATATTCGGGCCCGGAGTTTTCTTATGTGAAGGATCGGACCGATCTGTTGATCTTCATGGGCAATCTGGTTGGCTTGCAGACCATGTTCGTCCCGACGTTCGGCAGCAATGGTCCGCTATGGAGCCTGGCGTGCGAGCTATGGTATTATCTGATGTTTCCGACGTTTTTGTTGGTCATTTTTGGCAAAGGCTTGCGGGTCAGGTTGGTGGCTCTGGTCATTTTATCGGCGTCTCTCGTCACCGTTTCAGATGTTGTTCTCCGTTATGGGGTGATCTGGTGTCTGGGACTGTTTTGCTGGCTGCCCAGACGTCGGTTAGCGCCCAAATGGGTTGCCTGGACCCTGCTGGTCTGTTGCCTCGCCTCGGCCAACAACGAATACTTATGGTCGCGTGGTTGGGGCTTTACGCATATTGTCGCCACCGCCCTCTGCGTCGCGCTTATCATCAACAGCTGCCGTCATGATCAGACCATCTCAAAAGCAAAAGCTGGCGCCATTTCAAAATTTTTCGCGAAGTTCACCTATAGCCTCTATCTTTACCACTACCCGCCGCTGATGATTGTCGTCGCAATGACGTTGAAAAATAATTTTGTCTCCTACAGTCATCTGGGCGTGACGGAGGCGATTTCGGCCATAGGTCTTCTGGTTCTTTTATATGCGTATGGTTTCGCGTTTTTCTGGGTGACGGAGCGTCATTATCATCGCGTTCGCGAATTCGTGAGAGCCCGAATCGCGCCGCTGCGTTTGGGGTTCTGAGATTTTTTCCATGCAACGGCCCGCATCCCTGGCGAATGCGGGCCTCTTTCGACAGATTGTTAAATGATCCCTTGCTCGCGGAACCAGCGTTCCGCGCCCGGGTGCATGGGCACGTCCATGGGCGTCGCGTCGGTTTCGCGGCCAATCTGGGCAAGGCCTTCGTGGGTGCCTTTCTCCCATGTCATGTTGTCGTGGCGCGCGCCGATGGCTGCGCAGACGTCATAGGCGACCTGCTCTGGCAGATCCGCCCGCGCATACAGCGGCCAGCCGCTGAAGTCGATGCAGTCATATTCCGGCAGATGGGAGAAGCGGCCCGTGCTCAGCTTCACCTTCCGCCAGCCGATGGCGCCCAGATGTTCGAAGGCTTCTGGCTCTATATTGATGAGGCTCATGCCCTGGCTGAGCGCCTCGTCGATCCAGATGCTGATGCCTTCATCAAAAACAGCGTCGATGGAGCCATCGCGAATGCCGGCCATGCGACGCTTGTCGTTCGGCGGGCCTGCGGGATGCACGCCGCCGCCCCAGGATTTGATCTCCGTCAGGCTCATGCCATAGAGGGCGAGCAACTGGTCCACCAGCACCAGCGTTGAATGGGTCGGGTCTTCGCGCAGTGAAATCTGCAAAGGATAGCGCGCCTTCTTCACATCATGCAGCGAGGTGAAGCCGAGGCTCGCGCGCATTATGATCACGAAGCGGTCTATGCTGGGGTAATTGGCGATGATGCGCAGGGGCAGGGGGGCGTGGAAGACGCCCGTGCCGCGATAGGCCTGTGTCAGCAGCGCGGAGGGGTTCACGAAAGCCATGTCGATATCGCCCCTTGCGACGGCATGGGCCATGATGGCGGAGCCCGTGGAAAAGCGCAGCCAGGGCTTCATCTCGTCTCCAGCGCCGCTGCCCACCGTGATGCACATGTCACGGTTGCCGCCGTATTTCGTCTGAGGGTTGCCCGCAATGTGGAGCCCGAGCTCCCATAGAATTTGCGCGCGCTTGAAGTTTGCGCCTGTGGGGAGCGTCGCCATCCTTGTCTCCAGTTTCTTGTGTGACTTTGCGCAAGATAGACGCTTCAACGAGCCATGGAAAGCGACGCGCTCTGGCTTCTGGCGCCCGTCGTCGGCTTGTCATAGATTGCGCTGAGGAAAAGATCGTTCAACGCGATCGCTAAAATTCGGGAGGAGACAGGCCATGAAGGCTAAGCCAGTCATCGTCGCGACCTTGCTGGGTCTTGCTGCGGGCGTTTCGGCTGCGCAAGCAGATTCGGTTTCTGATTTCTACAAGGGCAAGACGGTCTTCGCGCTGGTGGGCGTCAGCGCTGGCGGCGAATATGATTTTCAGTTGCGCCTGGCGGCTCGCCACATCGGCAAATATATCCCCGGCCATCCAACCGTGATCCCGCAGAACATGACGGGCGCCACGGGGCTGGTGATGGCCAATTATCTGTATGCGGTCGCTCCGCAAGACGGGACATATCTTGGCTTGATCCAGAACGGCTTGCCAACCTCGCAGGCGGTTGGCGTCGATGGCGTCAAATTCGACGCCGCGCGGTTTCAATGGATCGGCTCCGTCGCGCCAACGACGGAAACCATGGTGACGTGGAAAACCACCGGAGTGACGACCATCGAGGAGGCGCGCCAAAAGGACGTGATCGTCGGCGCCGTCGGCTCGTCCGGAATCACGCTGTCCTTTCCCGTGATGCTGAACGACCTTGCGGGAACCCGTTTCAAGATGGTGCTCGGCTATACCGGGTCCGGGGCGTTGGACCTCGCCATGGAGCGTGGGGAGGTATCGGGACGCGCGGGTTCCTGGTCGAGTCTGAAGGCCTCGAAGCCCAACTGGGTCGCCAACAAGGACATCAATGTGCTTGTCCATTCAGGCCCCAAACCTGCGGATTTGCAACATGTGCCTGGAGCTGGCGACTTCATGAGCAATGCCGAGGATCGGCAGGTGCTGGATATCGTCACCATGGGCGACACGCTGGGCCATCCATTCGCGACCGGGCCGGGCGTGCCCGCTGAGCGGGTTGCGGCGCTGCGCAAAGCCTTCGCCGACATGTTGAATGACCCGGACTTCCGCAAGGAGGCGGCCGCCAATAACCTTGAAGTGGATCCGGTGAGCGCGGAGGCTTTGTCGAGCGCCGTCGAACAGGCGTTGGGGGCCTCAAGCGCTTCAAAGCAGCGGGCGCGCAAATATTTCCAATGAAAAGGCCCCGGCAAATGACTTGCCGAGGCCTGTTTGCGCACCCCTGTCAGGGCGGCGATTTAGTCGCTCATGGCGCTAGCCAGGCTCCGGCGCCGTCTTTTGCTGGGCGACCTTCTCGTAGATGGTCTTTTCAAGAGGAGAGGCTTCCCCCTCCGGAATCATCATTCCAGCCAGCTTCTGGTCAGAGATCATGACCACTTGTTTTATCTGGCTGACAAGGCTGCGGAACTGCTCGAAGGCGAGTTCGCCGTCCTGGCTGGCGGCGTTCAGGTTGAACTCCGTTCTGATGGCTTTGTCCATCAAACGGTTCCGTTGAGCCATTTTGATCATCGAGTTCAATTCAGTCTCGGTGATGTGGAGCCGCTTTGCATCATCTTGCAGGAGGGCGTGTTCGTCCGCATTGGTGAACCCGCCTTCCATCAAAGCAGCAATTTTGCTTCCGATTTTTTCACGCTCGATGCGCAACTGGTCCGTGAAGGCGGCGGACAAGATACCAGATGGAATAGCGACGAGCGCGATGCCCAAAAGCGCCATCAGAGACGTGATGAATCGCCCCATCGGCGTGACTGGCGATATGTCGCCATAGCCGACGCTGGAGAGGGTGATCACTGACCAGTAGATCGCCGTGGGAATGCTTTCGAACTTGTCCGGCTGCGCGGCATGTTCCAACAGGTAGCCAAGGCTGCCGCACAGGATGATCACGAGCAACAACACGAAGAACGAGGCGCCGATGGTGCCCGCTTCACGCTTGATGCCGTCCCAGACCAGTTTGGTCGCGTCGCTGAAGCGCGTGAGCTTGAGCAAACGCAACATGCGGAAAATTCGCAAGAAGCGCAGATCGAAGAGATGATGCAGCAGCGCTTCCAGAAAGAAGGGCATGACTGCAAGCGCGTCGATCACCGCGCCTGGCGTGAAGCCGTATCGCGCGCGGCCAGCCCATGCCTCCTTGAACCTTGGATCTTCGACGCAGGAATACATGCGCATCAGATATTCAGTGGTGAAGACGGCGACCGCGATCGAATCGAGGACCGCGAATTCCATGGCGAGGATGTAGTGAACCGCTTCCACCGTTTCCAGAAGAACCGATACGACCGACAACACCACCCATGCGATGATGAACATGTCGAAGAAGCTATGAATCTGCCCGCCATACCGCGAGGGCCAGACAATCGCGTGCACATGTTGGCGGAAGGTGCGCCCCTCGTTCAGCTCGCGATATTCTTTCCAGGCGGGGATGATGACGCGGAACAACTTGAGGAGCCGCAACAGTCGCAGCACGCGCAGCATGCGCAGATCAAGCGCTATGAAGGCCGACAGGTAGAACGGCAGAATGGAAAGCAGATCGACGACCGCGAAAGGCGAGATCGCATAAGAGATTCGCGGAAATCGTTTTCCCGCGAAGCCTTTCTGATAGGGCGACAGCAGGAACCTGATGGAATATTCCGCCGTGAAGACGACGATGGAGACCGTGTCGAAGAAATGGAACCATTTCTTGTACGGCTCGTAGACTTCCGGAATCTGCTCGATCAGCATCGAGCCGACATTCATTAGAATGAGGCAAGCGACGAAGTTCTCGATGATTCCCTGGAGATTCCCTTCAACGTCGGGATCCAGCAAATACGAATAAATCCGTTGACCAATGCTGGGACGAAGGGCGCCAGCCTTGAGGTCGCTGGTGGGTGGCAAGGAGGTCTCGGTCAAAACTTGATCTCCTCGACTTTCACGGCCTCACCCCAGCGATTGCAAACCTGCACCCGCAGCGGCGTTTCTGTTGCTATGGAATCTTCATTATCGCTCGCAGCGTATGTGACTCCAGTCGTGCCCGCCGAGAACCAGGGCGTGCCTTTTTCAATGGTGATCAGGCCGATGCTCTCGTCCGTTCCATCGCATGGCGGGCCGAAAACGGGATTATCGGGTTCAAGCACGTTCACCAGCGCGGCGATTTCAGGAAGGTGGGAAATCTCTTCCCAACATGGCCCCCATGTCAGTTTGCCGGCGTTTTCTTCGCGCAGCTGACAGTGCGGCAAATCAGATTGTCCGGCCTTGCGCTTCACGCCAATCGCGGTGAGCGTGTGCGCCACGCTTTCGGCGTTGCGCTTCGCGTTCTCGAGGTGATGAGCGGCTGTGAAGATGTTGCCCGCCAGAACTGCGATGCCAATCATCGAGACGACGACGGTCGTGAGAAAAGCGACTGCGCCCACATCCGTCTTGTGTTTCGTTTGGGGTGCGGGCTCCGGGCGCCCTGCATCCAGGTGAAGGTCGAGCTCTGAATTTGCTGCCACGCGATCTATCGCCCCTGAACGATTTTGGTGTCAAATGTTACCAATAAAACCGTTCAAACTGCAAGAGCAGGCCCCGCTTCTTCTTGTATGAACAAGTATTTCAAAGAAATTACCTAAGTAATTTTTTCTGTTTCTTTTGTTTGTATTATTCGGCGCGAGTTGGAATTTTCTGGGTGAGCGCGTCCCTGAGGAAGGGGGCGAGATCGCCGATGTCCCGGTCGCCCCAGCCGGCCGCCACGGCGCTTGACAGCACGCCGAGCGCCGCCGCCGTTGCGCCCATGGTCGCGCCGACGCTTGCGCCCGCCGCCAACGCCGACTGCAGGTCCTTGCGCAGGGTGCGGATGTCGAGGGTGAGAGGCGCCGCCTCGCCCAAAAAGTTGGCCGCTTTGTTCTCCAGCACCACATTGGCGAGCGGCGAATTCAGGAACACGCCCATCATCTTGTTCAGGTCGAGCCCCTGGGCCGCGCCCATGGCGAGGCCTTCGCCGACGCCGTTGATGAAGGCGGCCATGGCGAGGTTGAAGGCCAGCTTCATCGCATGGCCGGCGCCCACTGGCCCCATGGGCGCGCATGCGCGGGTCAATTTCTCAAGCAGAGGCCGGGCGCGTTGAAAGTCGGCGTCGCTGGCGCCCACGAGCCCCACCAGCTTGCCGTCCTGCGCGGCAGGCACAGTGCCCAGCACCGGACAGTCCATGATGGCGGCGCCCAAAGGCTCAAGCTGGAGGGCGAGATCGCGCACGGTCTGGGGGCGCAGGGTGCTCATCTCGATGAAGAGCTTGCCGCGCAGATCAGCCGCGCCAAAGCCGCCCGTCTGGGTGAAGAGGCCGCGCACGCCCGCGTCCTCGGTGATGGAGATCAGGATCAGATCGCTGGCCAGCGCCACCGCGCAGGGATCGGCGACCACGTTGAAACCCTGCGCTGCGGCATGGATTGACGCCTGTTGGGACTGATCCCAACAGGTCGGGCGGATATCGAAAGTCGACAGCCGCCTCGCCATGGCGTTGCCCATGCGTCCCAGACCGACAAGACCGACACGCATGATCATGTTCCTCAAAGGCAAGGCGGCGTCGCGCTCTGGCTTCATATGGTTCGTGGCGACCGCTCGGGCTCGGTCTGCGGCAGTTTGCGCAGCGCGGGATAGGCGTATGGCCCAAGCCCCACCAACAGCAGGCAAGTGATGGCGAGCGCCCCCTCGTAGACCATGAAGATGGGAACGTAGGAGTGGAAATAGTCGAAGCTGCGGCCGCTCAGCGCCGGCCCAAGGCCCGTGCCGATGTTGAAGATGGCGAAGGACAGGCCGTAGATCGTGCCATAGGCCTTCAGGCCGAAATAACGGCTGATGAAAAAGGCCATGAGATCGATCTCCGCGCCGATTCCGGTCCCGCATAGGGCTGCGCCAATGAGCGGCCAGGGCATGGTCCAGCCGCTGGCCAGAAGCGCGATTCCCACCATGGGCAGAACGAAGAAACAGGCGGCCACATAGGGACCGTGAAACCGGTCGAGGCACCAGCCGCAGATGATGCGCCCGATGATGATGGCCATGCCCGCAGCCGACAACAGGCCTGTGGCCGTCTGCGCGGGCACGCCCCTGTCCGTCAGCAAGGCGACGATATGGACGATCGTGCCGTTGATGGACATCACGCCGAGGAAGAATCCGATCGTCAGCGACCAGAAGCGCCAGCTGCGCAGGGCCACGCTCGCCGGGGCTCCCGGCGCCGCGCCGCGCGCCACCGCGCTCTCCTCCGGATTCGCGACCACAGGCTCGCGAACGAAGAAGGCCACTGGCAGAAAGGCCAGAATGAGGATGGCGCCGCCTAGCCCGAAATAGGCCTCGCGCCAGCCGAAATTCGCGATCAGCGCCCCTGCGAGTTGGGGAATCAGGACCGTTCCCAGCCCCACGCCCGCCGTCGCCAGGCCCAGCGCCAGACCGCGCTCGCGGTCGAACCATTTGGAGATCGCCGCAGCATAGGGAACCGGCGTCTGTATGGTGCCAACGGCGCCAGCGATCGCGAAAATGGCGTAGATCAGCCAGACTGGATCGGCCTCCATGAAGCCGAAGCCCATGACCGTGAGGGCGAAAAGGAAAATCCCCGGCATCATGACGCGCCGCGTGCCAAAGCGGTCAATCAGCCACCCCACTGCGAGGCAGCCCAACGCCGTCGTCCACGTGCTCACGAACAGCGCCGATGACAGCTCGCCGCGGCTGACGCCCAGCCCCTCGCTCACCGGCTTCAGAAAGACGCCGAAGGTGAAGATGAGAATAGAGCCCTGTCCCACCATCAAGCCGCAGGCGGAGGCCACGACGACCCACCATCTGTTCGCCCAGAGTCCCGTCATATTTTCCTCCTGATTGATGCAGCCTCTGCGGGCTGTCTTCGTGATGATCGCGCTGTTCAACGCCCCAGCGCTGGCGTGGTGCGGCCTTGCGGCTCCCCGCCGGTCGTCATATCGACCTGCGCAGGGGGCGGCGATTGCGGATTGCTCTGTGCGGACGCCGTCTTGGCCATGCCGGTCCCAACCTCCCATGGCGGCGGCTCTCGTGGGCCATCCGCTTCATGGTCAGCATAGGATCAAACGCGCGTTTGGCAACCTGGGTCAGGCGGGTTTGGGCGCCTCAGAAATGCACGCTGGCGCCAACGCGCAGCATATTGGTGTTTGTGCTCATGGCGCGCGAGGTCAGCGACGTCACATAGGTCTGGGCGCCGAAATCATAGCGCAGATATTCCGCACGCAGGAAGGTGTTGCGCGTCACGGCGAATTCAGCGCCCGCGCCATAGGCCGACCCCTTGATCGACTTGTTCGACGTGCCGCTTGCGTCGGTGAATTTCGAGGTGGAATAGGCCCAGCCCAGGGTTCCATAGGCGAGCAGGCCGCCGAAGGCCCAGCCGGCCTTCGCGCGCGTGGAGGACAGGAAGTTCTGCTGGAAGGAAGTTGTGCTGAGACTTCCGGATTTGACGCCCGAGGTGAGGACATCCGTCTCCGCGCCGCCAACGAGCTGATTGGCTTGAAAATTATAGCCGACATGAGCGCCGCCGACCATGCCCGAGGCGTTGACGCCGCCCGTCGTGCCAAGGCCTACGCCCGCATCGACGCCGAGGCCGACGCCGGAGAAATCCGCCGATGGGCGCGAGGGCGTCGTCTGAAGGTCGAAATCCGCCGCGCGCGCGGCGGAGCCCGCCAGAATCGTGGCTGCGAGAGCTGTGAGCAGGGGAAGTCTGGTCATGTGCGTCGTCCGGTCCAGATTGACCGTGCGATCCTACCGCGTTTCTCGGCCTTCGTTTCGCCTGCCTTACGACGTGGCTAACACTTGGTAAAAAGCGTGCAGCAAAAGGCGTCTTCAAAGTTGTTTGATGAAGCCCGCCAGGCTCATGAGCCCCTCCGGCCAGGGGCCGTGGCCGGACTCGACGTTGAGATGCCCCGCCTCGCCCGCATCCAGCAGTCGGCTGCCCCAGGCGTAGCTCAGCTCCTCGCTCTCCTCGTAAGGGGCGTAGGCGTCGTTGCGGCTGGCCACCAGCACCGAGGGAAAAGGCAGGGGATCGCGCGGCAGAGGCGTGAAGGAGGGGCCTGCGGCCTTGATGAGGACCGAGTCGGCCGGTGGCGCCACGAGGAAGGCTCCGCGGACCACATCGGGGGCGAAGCGCGGGGCTGCATGGGCCACGGCGGTGACGCCGAGCGAGTGGGCGACCAGCAGAACCGGCCGCCGCGCGGATTCGACTGCGGCGACGATTCGGTCCCGCCAATATTCCAGACGCGGATTCTGCCAGTTGTCCTGCTCGACGCGGCGCGCGGTCGACAGTTTCGCCTCCCAGCGACTTTGCCAGTGGCCGGAGCCTGAGCCGCCGAGGCCGGGGATGATGAGGATGTCGAAATCCGAGGAGCGCAAGGTGGACCTTCAGTGTCGAGAACTGCCAGTGTGCTGGATATGGCCCGGTCGCCCGTCAGGCGCAAGCGTGGCCGCCAATCAGATCAGTTTCAGCCCGCGCAGGCTCGCATGGCCGTTGCGTCCGATAATGATGTGATCATGCACCGAAATGCCCATGGGACCGGCGATAGCCACGATATCCTGCGTCATGCGGATATCGGCGTTGGAGGGCGTGGGGTCGCCGGAGGGGTGGTTGTGCACAAGAATGATCGCCGTGGCGCCAACCTCCAGCGCCCTGCGGATCACCTCGCGCGGATAGACCGGCGTATGGTCCACGGTGCCGACGCCCTGCACCTCATCGGTGATGAGATGGTTGCGCTTGTCGAGAAACAGGATTCGGAACGTCTCGCGATCCGCATTGGCCATGGCCGCGTGGCAATAGTCGATGACATCCTTCCAGGATCCCAGAACGGGCTTGTCCTGAATGGCCTGACGGGCGAGGCGCCGACCTGCCGCCTCGACCAGTTTGAGATCGGCGGCGACGGATTCGCCAATCCCTTTCACCTCCGTGAGCCGCTCGCGCCGCGCCCCCAGCACCCCTGACAGGGAGCCGAAGCGGGCGATCAGCTCCTTGGCGAGGGGCTTCACATCCCGCTGGGGAATCGAGCGGAACAGCAGAAGTTCCAGAATTTCATAGTCGGGCAGGCCCTGATCGCCTGTCTCGGCGAAGCGCAAGCGCAGCCGCTCGCGATGGCCCTTGTAATGGGGCGCCTCCTCAAGGCCCGGCGGGCGGGGCTGGTCGTCCGCCCCGCGCGTCACGCAGGCGCGCCAATCTGGGGGTGATGCAGCCCGCCGGGGGAGAGGGTGAAGATTTCGACGCCCGTCTCCGTCACCGCCACCGTATGTTCGAATTGCGCCGAGAGGGAGCGGTCGCGGGTGACGGCGGTCCAGCCATCGGAGAGGATCTTCACCTGCGGGCGGCCCAGATTGATCATGGGCTCGATGGTGAAGAACATGCCGGGCTTGAGAACCGGGCCTTCGCCGGGACGGCCGTAGTGGAGAATGTTGGGCTCGTCATGGAACAGCCGACCCAGCCCATGGCCGCAGAAATCGCGGACCACGGAGCAACGCTCAGCCTCCGCATAGGCCTGAATGGCCGCGCCGATGTCGCCTGTGGTGGCGCCGGGCTTCACGGCGGCGATGCCGCGCATCAGGGATTCGTAGGTGACCTGCACCAGCCGCTCCGCTCGGCGGGGAACCTCGCCCACCAGATACATGCGGCTCGAATCGCCATGCCACCCATCGACGATCAGCGTGACGTCAAT
Source organism: uncultured Hyphomicrobiales bacterium (assembly GCA_903902915.1). Classification (GTDB taxonomy): domain Bacteria; phylum Pseudomonadota; class Alphaproteobacteria; order Rhizobiales; family Beijerinckiaceae; genus Terripilifer. The sequence goes on from CAIUWR010000015.1 coordinate 36,903, forward strand.
ATTGACGATGTCGCCGTTGCGCATCGGCTTGTCGTCCGGAATGCCGTGGCAGACGACATGGTTGATCGAGGTGCAGATGGATTTTCGAAAGCCCCGGTAGCTCAGCGGCGCCGGATAGGCCCGGTGGTCCATGGCGAATTCGAAGGCGCGCTTGTCGATCGTCTCGGTGGTCACGCCAGGCTGGACCAGCGGCCCCAGCATGTCGAGCGCTTCCGCCGCCAGCCGTCCCGCCTTGCGCATGGCCTCAAAATCAGCGGGGCCATGCAGCTTGATTTGTCCCGTCTTGCGGGTGGGCGCCAGAGTTGCGTCGACGAAGGTCATCTCATCTCCGGAATGGATCATGGGCAAGTTACACCAGTTACTAGGCCAAAGCAGCGGTTATGGAAAGATATGGCGCCGCGTTGGATGCGAATCGAGGGGTCATGGCGCGATTCTGTAAACGCCCGAGGCCGTCAGTTTCTCAAAATCGCTGACCAGCGCCTCGACCGTGATCGTCCAGTCGCCCGCTGCAGGCAGATAGACCGACGGAATCCGCCAGACCCCGTCATCTGACCGTCGTGCGGTCAGGATGCGCGGCTCGATCCCCAGTTGTGGGGCGGAGAGGGCGACCGTCACTTCGCGCACGGGAAGCGGCGTCGAGGCATGGTCGAACAACTCGACCCTCACGCTATTGTCCCCCCTCCGTCCCGGCTCAAGCCGAACCACCGATTTCGTATGGCCGCTCCAGATTTCCAGATCAGTCATGGTCCGCGCCTCGATCAGGGCGCGGGGCGGCGGCGTGAACCGCCACGCGGCGACCACGGCGAAGACGCCAAGGAGCAGGGCGATCTCCAGCGCCATCGAGCCTGCGATGAGCCGCGCGGCGCCCTTTTCCGCCGCCAGCACGCGCGGCGTCGCGATGCGCCGGTTCCACAGCGCCAGCGCCAGGAGCAGGGCGACGAGTCCCAGTTTGACGCTCAGCAGCCGACCGTAATCGGTCGTGAGAAGGGCGGCTGGCTCACGCACCTGAAAGATGGCGATCAGGCAGCCCAGGATCAGCAAAGCTTCGACCGTCACCAGCGCCACCGTCGAGAAGCGGCGCAAGGCTGCCTGAAGGGCGCTGGCGTTGGTCAGAGCCAGCCAGAGCAAGGGCGGCAGGGCGCCCGCCCAGATGGCCGCCGCCATCGTGTGCAAAAACACAGCTGGACGCATCAACCATACAGGGTCAGCCAGCGCCGCGTGGCCGCCAGTCGCTCGCGCGCAGCCGACGCAGAGCAGAGAGGCGCAGGCCAGCGCCTTCATGAGCTTTGCATTTCTTGTCGTTAGCGTCATTGCGGCGAAGGTGAAGGCCAGCAGCTCGAACAGCGTCATGAGAGCGAAGGACGTGCCGGAGGCCGCGCGCCACGGCGTCGCTTCCGCAAGCGAGGTCAAAGGCAGGCCCAGCAGATCCAGCCCTTGCAAGCCCACCGAGAGCAAAACCAGCGTCATGCCCGCGCCAAGGGCGGTTGCGCTGATCTTGCGGAAACCCCGCGTGGGCGCCATCGGACTGAGGAACGCGAAAAAGAACGCCATTCCCGCCCCGCCGAGCTGCAAGGCGAGGTCGAGCGCCTTCGCCGCCCAGATCCATATGGCCCGCGAGGCGCTTTCGATGGGCGCCTCGGGCGCGCGGCTCCGCGTCCCGATGGAGAAGGACAAGGATGCGCCGACCGGGTGCCCGTCCAGCGAGACCACCCGATAGCTGAAAATCTGCGTTCCCTCTGGCAGGTCTTCGGGCAGCGCCGCCACCACACGCTCGCCCTGTGATTGCAGGGCGAGGTCATGAACCGCGCCGCTCGCGTCGATGAGGCGAAGAACCAGCGGTTGCACCGGCTCGTTGAAGCGCAGCTCGACCTTGCGCGGCGCCTGCTGCAGCGCCGCCCCCTCGCCGGGCGTGGCGGACACAAGTGCAGCATGAGCGAAGGCGGGGCCCGCAAAAGCGAGGCCCGCCAACACGGCCAGAAGCCGAAAGAGGCTCATTGTCCGTGCGGCTTCGCTGGCAGAAGCTTCAGGCCCGGCGCCGGCGCCTTCACATCATGGGCGCTGGCCCCCTCGGCCGGAATGTCGATCCAGCGTTCTGCGCCGGTTTCGCAATCCTGCACCGCCGGGAAATAGAGGATGGTCCCCGGCGTCAGGTCGGCGGCGACCGATCCTGTGAAGACGAATTCATCATACCAGTCGTCCGGAAGCCGCCCGCCGCTCCAGATGATCTCCTTCACGCCTTCGGTCAGGCTGGCATGGGGGCCCTCATAGGTCTTGCCATAGGGCGCCTTGACCGTCTCAAGGGTCCAGCCTGCCTTGGGCATGGGTTTCACGCCGATAAAGCCCTCTGGAATGCGCACCCGCAGCCGAACGGTCGGCGATCCGGCGCAGCCATGGGGCACGCGCAGCACGGCCTTGTAGCTGACGCCAATCTGCGCTTGCTGCGTCTCCAGCGTGACATGGGCGAGGGCAGGGGCGGCGGCGAGCGCCAGCAGCACGGCCGAAAGGCCGGTTTTCGAGAAAATAGTCATGAATCATCTCCGATGGCGCCCGCAGGCGCGCGATGAGGTCGTCAGGTGAAAGTCGTCGGAGCGCGGCTTTCGGGCGGTCCGCGCTGGCCATGCGCGCGGGTCCAGGCTTCTTTGGGCGGCCCATTTTCGTGGGCGGGCGGAGAAAGGGCGGTTGGGCGCCAGACGAGGCGCGGCCACGCCGTCAGGATCGGCGTGACGGGAGGCGGGGGCAGATCGGCGCGCGTCAGGCCAAGGCAGCATTCGCCGCAGGTTTGCGATCCATGGGATGGAAGCCCCTGGTCGCTCCCATCGTTCAGGCACAGATAGTGTGGATCGGCGAGGGCGGCCTCAAGAGAGCCCGGCAGGGCGGGCAGGGGCGCCGCCAGACCGCGCAGGAGGATCGCATAGGCGAGCAGGACCACGCCGAAGGCCAGGAAGCCCCGCCGCATCCATGATCCCTGAACGAGAGCCTTGCGCATGGAGCCTTGTTTAAGCCGGGCGACCGGCTGCGCGCAATAGTCGATGCGAAGGTGGCCCTTGGCCCTTTGGCCGTGCTAAGAGCCCGGACGAACGCGGGCAGGCCCGCTACGCCCCGGCCGGTATCCAGAATGCAGATCGAGATGACGAGCGACACCACAGGCTACGGCAAGTTCGCGCCGACCGCCTTCATCAGAAGCCTCATCGGCGCCACGCGGCGTTGCGACGCGAGCTGGGCAGGCAAGCGCATGGCTTTCTTTCTGCGCGGCGTCGCAGTGCGTCTGCTGGCTGGCAAGCCGGTCGACATCGAGGCCATGGGCGCCCGGATGCGGCTCTCGCCCTATAACAACGTCTGCGAGAAGCGCATTCTCTTCACGCCGCAATATTTCGATCCGGTGGAGCGGGCCTTGCTCGCCAGCCGCATCACGCCGGACTTCGTGTTCCTTGATATCGGCGCCAATATCGGGGGCTATTCGCTCTTCGTGGCGGCCAATGCCGGACCGCGCGCGCGCATCGTCTCCATCGAGCCGCAGCCGGAGATTTTCGAGCGGCTCGTCTACAATATCCGGCTGAACGATTTCTACAGCGTCAAGGCGCTCAACTGCGCGGTGGCCGATCTTGATGGCGAGATCACGCTGTTTGTCGCGGCGGGCAACAAGGGCGAGACGTCCATGCGCATCGTCAACGCGGATTCGGCTGGCGAGCAAATTCGCGTGCCCTCCAAGACCCTGCTCAGCATCGTCACCGAAGAGCAGTTCGAGCGCATCGACGCTGTGAAGCTGGATGTGGAAGGGGCGGAGGATCTCATCCTCGAACCCTTCTTCCGCGAGGCGCCGGAACATCTGCGCCCCAAGCTCGTGCTGATGGAATTTTCGCATGGGCGCTGGGCCGCCGATCTCGGGCGCATCATGGCCGAGTGCGGCTATGGCGAGGTCATGCGCACCCGCACCAATGTGGCCTACGAGCGCGCCTGAACGAAGGCCGCGCGCCGCACAATCTCGATTCCTTCCGGATCCACCTTGCACACTGCGGCAATGGCTTCGACGCCCGCCGCATGTGCCTTGGCGAAGGCGCGCGCATAAGCGGGGTCGATGTCGGCGGCGAGGCTGAATGCGTCGGCGTCCATCTGGATCAGATAGACCATGACGGCGCGTGCGCCGCCCGCCACCATATCCGCCAGCTCATCCAGATGTTTCGCCCCGCGCGCGGTCACGCTGTCGGGAAATTCGGCGAGGCCCGGCTGGCGCATCATGTGGACATTCTTGACCTCGACATAGCAGGGCGGCCCGTCATCGCGCTCCAATAGAATGTCGACGCGGCTGTTGCGGCCATATTTCACCTCGCGGCGCAGGCGCGGCCAGGGGGCGAATTCGGGGAAGAAGCCGCTCGCGATGGCTTGCGCCACGATGGCGTTTGGATGGGCGGTGTTGATCCCGACATATTCGAGCCCACGCCCGAAATCGGCCTCCACCACCTCCCACGAATGTTTCAGCTTGCGGGTGGGACTGTCCGACACCGAAAGCCAGACGCGCGCGCCCGGCGCCTTCAGGCCCAGCATGGCGCCGGGATTGGCGCAGTGGGCTGTGACGGTCTCGCCGGTGTCGAGCTCGACATCGGCCAGAAACCGCTTGTAACGCTGGATCAGGCGGCCTTGGATCAGGGGCTTGGGGAAACGCATGGCCGCAGCCTGCCCGCCCGCGCCCATGCTGGTCAATGGACGCTGCGCCTTTTTCCTTGCGAGGCCGCGTTCGTCTCCCTAAACCTTGGGCGAGAGGGAGCCCCACATGAGCCAGGACACCATCACCGCCGCCCTTCTCGTCATCGGAGACGAGATCCTGTCGGGCCGGACCAAGGACAAGAACATCGGCTATATCGCCGAATATCTCACCAATATCGGCATCGACCTGAAAGAGGTCCGCGTGGTGCCGGATGAGATGGAGGAGATCGTCGAGGCCGTGAACCGGCTGCGCGCGCGCTATACCTATCTCTTCACCACCGGCGGCATCGGGCCGACCCATGACGACATCACCGCCGACGCGATTTCGCAGGCGCTGGGCATCCCGCTTTATGAAGATCCGCGCATCATCGCGGCCATGCTGGAGCGCCTGAAGCCGGAGGATCTGAACGAGGCGCGCCGCCGCATGGCGCGCATCCCCGTGGGCGCGGAGCATGTAGTCAATCCCATCTCGAAAGTGCCCGGCTTCCGGATCGAGAATGTCATCGTGATGGCCGGCGTGCCCTCCATCATGCAGGCCATGCTGGACGATGTGGCCCCGCGCCTGAGCACCGGCGCGCGCATGATGATGGAGACGGTGGAGGCCACAGGCATCCCCGAAGCAACCTATGCGACCCCGTTGTCCGAAATCGCCAAGGCGCATCCCGACACGATCATCGGCTCCTATCCGCAGTTCGTGGAAGGGCGCTTCCGCAACCAGATCGTGGTGCGCTCCAAGGATGGCGCCGCCTTGCAGGCGGCCCTGGAGGCGGTGGACGCCATGTTGAAGTCCATGACGCCCACGACCCCCTGAGCGGGTCGTGATCGCGCCGATCCAGCTTCCGTCCACAAGCCAGCGCGGAATCGTGCGGCGCATGGACGCGGCACATGGGGATGAACGCGGCGGCGCGCTTTCCCCTGCGCGCCCAGCTTGCTATGACGCCCCATCTGGAGGGCATCATGACCGAGCAGGCACCCAAGGCGTTTCCCGTTTCCTGGGATCAATTTCATCGTGATTCGCGCGCCCTGGCGTGGCGGTTGTCCGGTCAGGGCGCGTTCCGCGCCATCGTCTGCATCACGCGCGGGGGTCTCGTGCCAGCCGCCATCGTCGCCCGGGAGCTGGGCACCCGCGTGATCGAAACCATCTCCATCGCCAGCTATAGCGGCGGTCGGCAGGGCTCGCTGAGCATCCTCAAGGGCATTTCGCCGGAAATCCTCGCGGAGGAGGGCGCCGGAATCCTCGTGATCGACGACCTCGTGGATACGGGCGCGACCATGAAGGTGGTGCGCGAGATGCTTCCCAAGGCCCATGTGGCCACGGTCTACGCCAAGCCGCTTGGTCGCCCGCTGGTCGATACATTCGTGACGGAAGTGTCGCAGGACACCTGGATCTATTTCCCTTGGGACCTCGAACTGTCCTACGCCAAGCCGATCATCGGCAAGGAGTGATTTTCCTTGCAGTTTCAGGTGGTTCAGACAACATGACCGCAGCTTTCTCCAAAGTCGCGTGAGTGCTTATGGCCGGACCTGAACCTACCGTCATCCATCGTCCGGCCCCCGGCGTCGCCCTGGGCGTCACCGAGGCGATGATCCACGCGCTCGTGCATGGTTTCTATGACCGTATCCGGGCCGATGCGGAACTGGGCCCGATCTTCACGGCGCAGATCGAGGACTGGGAGCCGCATCTGGCCAAGATGTGCGACTTCTGGTCGTCCATGCTCCTGATGACCAAGCGATACGATGGGCGCCCGGTACCCGCCCATCTCAAGATTCCGGATCTGGATCGCCCGCATTTCGAGCGCTGGCTCGATCTGTTCTCGAGGGCGGCGCGCGAGCTTTGCCCGCCCGACGCCGCCGCGCTCTTCATCGACCGCGCGGAGCGGGTCGCTCAATCCTTGCAGCTGTCCCTCGATTTCCATCGCGGCCTGCCGCCGCCGCTGAAGGCGCCGATCCGGGCGGGGTGACGGGGGTTAGCGCGTCCCCTCGCCAAGCCCCTTCGAGGCGCCCGCCGCAAGGCCGGGCCAGGCCGCAGGCGCGCAGCCGGGCTCGGCGAGCGGGGCGGCGGGGTCGAAGTGCTGCGCCACGAAGCGCTTGCCCGTGACGCCATCCGACAGATCGCTCGCAAGCCAGGCCATGGGCGCCGCCATGGCTGACGGCGCCACCAGCTTCGAACGGTCAGGCATGGATTCGGGCGGGATCATGCCCGTATCCGCCGCGCCGCCGGGGATCAGCACATTCACGGTGACGCCTGTGCCCGCCAGATCATCCGCCCAACTGGCCGAGCCCGCCTCCAGCCCCGCCTTGGTCTGGCCATAGGGCATGTTGCCGCCACGCATCATGGTCGAGAAGCTCGTCGTGACATTGACGATGCGGCCCCAGCGCTGCGCGACCATATGGGGCGCCGCCGCGCGGGCCAGCAAAAACGGTCCGCGCAGATTGACGGCGACCATGTTCCACCAGCGATCCGGGTCCGCGTCCCAGAAGCGCAGGGGCTCCTCGATGAAATTGCGCTTCATGTAGACCGGGCCAAGGCCCGCGCAGTTCACGAGCACATCCAGACGCCCGAAGGCGGCGATGGCGCGGGCGACCGCCGCCTCGCATTGGGCGGGCTCACGCACGTCCAGATGGTGAGCGAGAATGGCGCCCTTCGCGCCTTTCGCCAGAGCCTGCGTCTCCATTAGCCCCGCCTCATCAATGTCGGCGGCCAGAACGATCGCGCCCGCCTGCGCCAGGCCCAGCGTCATGGCGCGCGCAAGGCCGGTTCCAGCGCCGGTGATCAGGCACGTTTTCCCGGTCAGATTGATCGAATCCATGAAACCGCTCCGCTTTTTTTTCCAGAGTAAGGGGTCTTTCACCTGCCGGGCAAGCACGCGCGCTACACCCCTTAAATAATTCTGACCACCACTAGCAGTTGTATTTTTTTGCTGGTACACGTAAGCGTAACGGTTCGAGATATAAGTGCTTCCGATGCGGACAGTATCTGGCGCTTAAAATCAGATCGTTGCTGTTTACGTTACGTAATGCCGTAGCGTTTTTTTACGGGAGTTGAAATAATGGCAATCTCAAATCGCGGCTTTGCTTCCATGTCTGCTGAACGGCGCCGGGAAATCGCCCGGCTCGGGGGCAAGTCGGTGCCGCGTGATTCTCGCAGCTTCGCGCGCGATCCTGATTTGGCCGCCAATGCCGGCCGCAAGGGCGGCGCGAACGTGCCCAAGGCCAAGCGGTCCTTTTCGGCGGATAACCAGCTGGCCATGGACGCTGGCCGCAAGGGTGGTCTGGTGGCGAGCGCGCGTCGGCAAAAGGCTGCGGAAGATCAACAGGTCTGAGCCATCACCCGATTTGCTGCGTCGAGGCGCCTTCGCAGAGCCTTGACGCAGCGCACCTCTGCTCAAACGTCGCTATCGCCGGGTTTCAGTTGCGCGAACGCCGCCTCTCGGGCAAATAGTGTCTGGCTGGCGTTTTTCCGGCGGTTGCGGACGTGGCGAAACTGGTAGACGCAAGAGACTTAAAATCTCTCGGGACTCCCGTGCGGGTTCGACCCCCGCCGTCCGCACCAGATATGGATCAGCTTGAAAGTCCCGCTGATCTCTTTCTCACCGTTTCGGCTTGTAATCATACAGCCAATCCAGCCGAGACATCATCAGATGCGGGCTGAGGCTGCGCATGGTGAGGTCGCGAGCGAAGGCCATGGGGCCGCTCATATGGTAGATCGCGCCCTGCCTGCGCGAGGCGATGACCACGTCGCCCGCCCGCTTCGCGCGCGCGCGCTCATAGTCAGCCAGGGCTGATTTTATGTCGGACATGCGCGTGAAGGCGCGGCCGAGCGCGCCTGCATCCTCGATGGCCTGCGCCGCGCCCTGCGCGAAGAAGGGCAGCATGGGATGGGCGGCGTCGCCCAGCAGGGCGACCCGGTCCAGCGTCCATCGGCGGACAGGCTGGCGGTCGAACAGCGGCCAGCGCTTCCATGCCTTCGCCGCGGCCACAAGATTGCGCGCATCGCGGTGCCAGCGGTTGAAGCGCGGCGAGACATCTGTGGACTTGCCGCTGATGGACCACAGATCGGCTGCTGCGTCGTCACGCCACCCATCCTGCGTGATGGCCACGATATTGATCAGCTCGCCATGCCGCAGCGGATAGTGGACCAGATGGGCCTTGGGGCCGAGCCACAGGCTGGTTTCGAGTTTAAGGGCGCTGGCGGGCGCCTTGTTGGCGGGCACAAGGGCGCGCCAGGCGGTGCGGCCTGACCAGACCGGCTCATCGCCCAGACCCAGCCCCAGCCGCGCGCGAATGGTGGAGCGCAACCCATCGGCGCCGATCAGCAAATCCGCCATCACCCGGCGCGCGCCATCGTGCTGCTTGATGGCGATTTCGACGCCTTGCGCCGATTCGGCGAATCCCGCCACCGTGGCGCCGGTCTCGACGGTGATCATGGGCGTGGCCGCGCAGCGCTCCAGAAGCACGTTCTGCAAATCCGCGCGATGGATCACCGCGTAGGGCGCGCCCCATCGGGATTCGGCGATGACGCCGAGGGGAAAATGCGCGAGCTCAATGCCGTCGCTGGCCCTGCGTATGCGCAGATGTTCCGGAGTCAGCGCCGCCTGCATCGTGCGTTCGAGCAGGCCAAGTTCCGCCAGTACGCCTGTCGCGTTTGGCGCGAGCTGGATGCCGGCGCCCGCCTCGGCGAGCTCGGGCGCGCGCTCCAGCACACTGACGCGCAAGCCCGCCCGCGCGAGCGCGATGGCGGCTGTGAGCCCACCAACGCCAGCGCCCGCTATGACCGCGTGCGGCGGTTGCGCCATTCAGTCAGTCCTGTTTGAGAGGATCAGGCGGCCGCCTCGGGCGTCCATTCGCATTCGGCGGGGTCCGAACGCCCATGCAAGGCTGCGTCGTGGATATAGAGCGTTGAGCAATAGGGGCAGATCGCCTCTTCCGCATCGCCCATGTCGATGAAGATATGGGGATGGTCGAAGGGGGGCAGCGCGCCCACGCACATGAATTCCTTGGCGCCGACGCGCACGGAGCGAACCCCCGGCTGATTGTGGAAATGCGGTGTGGCGTGATCAGCGGCCATGCTCTGTCCCCGAAATCTGCGGAAGTTGCGCCGCACCATAATGAAGGCGCGGCGGTTTGGGTAGGGGGAGGGACGCAACGAAGCCTCACCTGCTTTTGCGGGAGGGCGGCGGGCTCACCCCCCGGCCGCTTCGCGGTCGGCCCGCCCCGTGTTAAATGCCGCGCATGGATGAGAGGTTCAGCGCCATGACAGTCACATTCGCCCCCCGCGGCGCCAAACATGAGCTTGAAGAAGGCGCTGGCTTTGCGCCAAAGTTCGATGCGGATGGCCTCATCGTCTGCATCGCCACGCTGGCGTCGAGCGGCGAGATTCTCATGGTCGCCTATATGAACCGCGAGAGCCTGTCGCTGACGCTGGAGACCGGCGTCGCCCACTACTGGTCGCGCTCGCGTCAGTCCCTCTGGCGCAAGGGCGACACTTCGGGCCAGGTGCAGAAGGTGGTGGAGATGCGCACCGACTGCGATCAGGACGCCATTTTGCTTAAGGTCGAGGCGGGCGGCGATGGCAAGGCCTGCCATACGGGGCGACGCTCCTGCTTCTACAGGCGCGTGGACGCCGCAGATGGCTTGCGTCTGGTGATCGACGAGGACTGACGCTCCCACCGCGCTTCCATCTGGAACCCAAGGCTGAGCTGAGCATTGTTCGGCATTGGGGGACCAGATGCTCTCTTTTGTCAGATCAGCTCAGGAAAAGCCGGACGAAGACCTGACGCCGGGCAGGCGACAGCCGACGCTGGGCCTGGCGCTGGGCGCCGGCGCCGCGCGGGGCTGGTGTCATATCGGCGTGCTGCGCGAACTGGCGGACCATGGGATCACCCCCCATGTGATCGCGGGGACGTCCATCGGCGCGGTCGTCGGCGGCTGTTACGCCGCCGGACGGCTCGATGATCTGGAGAGTTTCGCCCGCGCGCTGACGCGCCGCCGGGTCTTCGGCCTCCTGGACCTCACGCTCTCCGGGCGCGGCCTCATTTCCGGCGGGCGATTGCGCGCGCGCCTCGAGGCGGCGGTAGGCGATCGCCGGGTCGAGGATCTGCCCATCCGTTTCGCCGCTGTCGCAACAGCGACCGGTTCGGGCCATGAGGTCTGGTTGACGCAGGGCGATCTGGGCGAGGCGATCCGCGCCTCCTATGCGCTGCCCGGCATTCTGGAGCCGGTGCTGGTTGGCGGGCGCTGGCTCGTGGATGGCGCTCTGGTCAATCCCGTGCCGGTGACGCTGTGCCGCGCTCTTGGCGCCGACATGGTCGTCGCCGTGAACATCTTCGGCGACACCCTGTTTCGCGGCACGGTGATGATGCAGCCCGACGCGCCCGAAGTCATCGAGGCCGCCGCGGAGTCGGCGGGCGTCCGGGGCGCGCGCCGGGCCGCTCTGTGCAGACGGACGAAGGAAGGCGCGCCCAGCATGGCGACCGTGATGACCGACGCCTTCAACACCATGCAGGATCGCATCTCACGTTCCCGCCTTGCGGGCGATCCGCCTGACGTCATGGTGAAGGCGCGGCTCGACGGCATGGGCCTGTTCGATTTCCATCGCGCGGACGAACTGATCGCGCTTGGACGCGACGCAGCCCGGCGCGCCATTCCCGAAATCGTCGATCATCTGGCGGCCACGCCCGCCGTCATCCAGCCAGCGCGCTAAATGCTCAGGCGGTCGCTATATATTCACGAAGCGCGCGATGTTCGGTCTCGATCTCGGCGATCCGGTGCTTCACCACATCCCCGATCGAGATGAGCCCCGCCAAGCGCTCGCCCTCGACCACCGGCACGTGACGAAAGCGGCTATGGGTCATCCGCTCCATGATGTCATGGATGCATGTGCTGCTGGAGGCCGTGAAAACCTCGCTGGTCATGTGGCTTGAGACGGCATCGTCAAGCGCGGGCGCGCCCCCTTCGGCCAGAGCGCGCACAATGTCGCGCTCCGAGATGATGCCCAGCACCTGGCCATCGGCGCCCGTCACGACGACCGCTCCAATGCCCTTGGAGGCGAGCAGCCGTGCGGTCTCCTGCAAGGTGCGGTGTGGTTGGGTAGTGAAGACGTCGCGGCCTTTAACCGCGAGTATGCGCGCAACGGTCATGAGGAGCTCCCTGATCTCCGCGTCGTTTTGTCGCCAGATCTGAGGATAGTCCCGCTCGGGCCGAAAGCAAGAGCTGATTGTTCACGTCGCGCGGCGAAGGTGCGGCGGATCAAAGAGCGGAAACATCAAGAGCCCCGCCACGAAACCGCCCGCATGCGCCTCCCAGGCGACCGGCCCCTGCGAAAGGCCAAGCGTTTGCGACATGGCGCCGAACACGAAATTCACGCCAAACCAGAACAGCAGAAACGTCAGCGCGCGTGAATCGCTCAATACGCCTCGCAGGGTCAGCGCCGGTTGCCGATAGGCCTCTTCGCCCGGCGCGGTCCAGGAATTTCCCAGCGGGCCATGGGGCTGGAACACGAAGCGCAGGCAGGCGCCCGTCATGCCCGAGACGGCGGCCGAAGCGCCAATGACGGGCAGGCATTCATAGCGATGCAGCAGGTAATGCGCGGCTGCGCCCGTCACCGTCGCCACAAGGGAAAAAATGATGAAGCGAAAGGCGCCGATTCTGCGGGCCAGCGGCGTTCCGAAGGCCACAAGCCACAGGGCGTTCATCCCCAGATGCGTCCAATCCGCATGAAGAAAGCCATAGGTGACGAAGGTCCACCATTGCGGCTCGCCATCGCCCAGAAAGAACATGGCGGCGCCGGTCTGGCTCAGCTGCCCCAGCGCTGCGGCCAGCCCCTCCGGGTCGTAGCGAAGCGTGAACCGCCCGGGCACGAAGGCGAAGGTGGCGAGCGCCCAGGCGTCCTCTTGATCGGTGATCAGATAGTCCCGCACGCCGTGAATGAGCGCCAGCAAGGCCACCGCCGCGACGATCACGCCGGGCACATTGAAAATCGGCTGCCGGTTCACTCGATAACCTCGATTCGCAAAGGTCGCGTTTGAAAGCCGCCGACTCAGTCGATGCGCGTCAGCCCCTTCGCGAACCGTTTCCAGTTCCGCACATAGCCTTCGGCCGATTTGCCGAGCCGCGCAATGGCCGCTTCATCGAGTTGGCGCACGACTTTCGCCGGGCTGCCGACGATGAGGGAGCCGTCAGGAAATTCCTTCCCCTCGGTGACGAGGGCATTGGCGCCCACCAGACAGTTTTTGCCAATCCGGGCGTTGTTCAGAATCGTGGCGCCCATGCCGATGAGCGTGTTGTCGCCAATGGTGCAGCCATGCAGCATGGCGCGATGGCCGATGGTGCAGCCCTCTCCGATGTCGAGGGGGGAGCCCATGTCGGTGTGCATCACTGTGCCTTCCTGCACATTTGTGCGGGCGCCGATGCTGATCCACTCATTGTCGCCGCGCAGCACGCAGCCAAACCAGACGCCGACATCCTCCGCCAGCCGCACCTTGCCGATCACCTGGGCGTCGGGCGCGATCCAGTAACGGCCATCTTCGGGCAAATCCGGCTTTTCGCCGTCGAGTGAATAAACAGGCATGCGAGGGGCGCTCCTCATGAATGTCTCAATATGGCACATGCCGACACGCTGAGAAAGTCTGCCGCCAAGTCGATTGAGCTTTGCGCCTTCGCGCGGTGAGGGCGCTCAGTCCCTCAGAAATCCTCAAGATCGAAATCAAGGATGGCGATCTGGAGCGTGTAGCTCTTGCCCTTCGGATCGTCGGCGGAAATGATTCCGAGGAAATCCTCGCCGTTGTTCAGCTCGACGGAATCATTCTTCTTCATGCGGGCGGCGATGGTGAGCTTCTCGGTCTCGAAGAGGCGACGCAGATATTCCTGCAACACTTCCCGCCCCACCGGCAGCTTCATCTCCAAGGAGAAGGAGCGGTCGCCGTCTTCATCGTCGACGATGATCTTGCCGATCTGCCGCTCGCCAAAGGTCACGACGGCGGCCTCGATATCCTTCGGATCAAGGCTTACGCGAATGCCTTCGTTGTCGAAAGCGTGACGCACGAAAGCCTGAAGTTTGCGAAGTTCGGTCTTGTCCATAATGGTCCCGTCAGCCTCATGCGATGAGACGCTGGAGTGCCAGAAAAGCGGACGCGCCGCAAGGCGGGCGCAATACTGACAGTGGATGAGTTGGCGTCCGAGCGACCTTGACCGCAGCTTGTGCGCGTCCTCCCGTTTGCAGCGCCAGAGCGAAAGCGGATTGTCTCGCGCTCGCGATCGACGCCCGTCCGCTCCCTGGCGCCACGGCCTCTTGGAAATCCGGGAAATTGACGTCGAAAACACCTCTTTGAAACGCAACAGATTTGCGATTTTGCGGTTGACTAAACGCGAGCTTGGCATTACTGAGTGTTATACGGATGTCAAAGAGTAATACTAAATGAGAAAGGACGTTCGACCGTACCGTCAGGTGGCCCGCGCGGCGGCGACCGAAGAGATGCGCAGTCGCGTTGTCGTGGCCTTTGACGCAGCAATGCGGGATCGGCAGATGGAGGACATCACGCTTGATCAGATCGCCGCGGCGGCAAGGACGACACGACAGACAGTGATCCGACTTTTTGGTGGCAAGAACGGCCTCGTGGAGGCCTTTGTCGATCATTTCGCCCAGGGCGTGAAACGCCGTCGCGTCATGCCGACCACTGCATCGCCTCAGCACGTGACCGAGGCCTTGTTCGAGGATTACGAGGAGGTCGGCGATTTCGTCATCCGAATGCTGGCGCAGGAGGACCGGCATCCGGTCCTGAGCATCTGGCACAACCTCGGACGCGCGACGCATCGCGGTTGGATCACAGATGTTTTCGCCAAGGCGCTGCCAATGGAGGCGCAAGCGCAAGAAACCATGGTCAGCCAGCTCGTGATCGCGGGCGATGTTTACACTTGGAAGCTGCTCCGACGGGACTTCAAACTCTCTGTCGACGCCGCCCAGCGTGTCATGTCCTCGATGTTTTCAAAACTGTTAAAAGAGGAGTGAGTGTCCCATGCCATATGAATTCCTTTTCACGAATCTGGATGCTGGCGGCAGCGTGCCGACTTTTGCAACGGCCATCCGCAGGCTCAAGGCGAGGGGGCATACTGTTCGGATCCTCATCGACGACACCGCGCGATCCGAAGTGGAGGCTGCGGGCGGCATCTTCTTGCCCTGGACCTCGGCGCCGAACAAACGCAATCACAGCATAGAGGAAGATACGGTCAAGGATTGGGAGCCGAGCGAGCCCGGTGGGGACCTTTTGCGGGTTCTTGACCATATCACCATCGGCCCCGCCGCCGTTTATGCGGCGGACACGCTGGCCGAATTACGCCGTAAACCCGCCGACGTCGTCGTCTCGCTCGACCTGCTGTTCGGGCCTTTGATCGGCGCCAAGGCTGCCGGCGTGCCCGTTGTGAGCCTCGCCACCCAGGTCAGCCTTTTCGTTCCAATTCCCGGCGTGCCGCCCGTCGGTCCCGGATTGCCGCCAGCGACGTCAGAGGAGGACAAAGCCATGGCCGCCGGCGTCGCGGCATGGTTTGCAAGCCAGATCAACGAACGACTGCCCGTCCTGAATGAAGCGCGGGTGAAATTCGGATTGCATGCCCTGACTGACGGTCTGGAGCATCCTCGCATGGCCGACATGCTGCTGGTCGCGACCAGCAGCGCCTTTGATTTTCCGGCGCAGAGTCTTCCCGACAAGCTCAGCTATGTCGGCCCGCTGCTGGATCCGCCGATATGGGCGACGGAATGGATCTCGCCCTGGGCTTTCGACGACGTTCGTCCATTGGTGCTTGTGGCCATGAGTTCGACATTCCAGAATCAGGCGCCAACCATTCAAGCGCTTCTGACTGCGGCGGCGGACCTGCCAGTGCGCATGCTTGTCACCCTCGGTCCGGGACTTGATGGCGCAACCTTCGACGCGCCCGAAAATGCCGTCGTGGTCGCATCGGCGCCCCATGACCAGGTGATGCGGCAGGCCGCTGTCGTGGTCACCCACTGCGGTCATGGCACTGTCATGCGCGCGCTTGCGAATGGCTGCCCAATGCTGTGCCTGCCGATGGGGAGGGACCAGAACGACAATGCGGCGCGCGTCGCCGCGCGGGGCGCTGGCATTCGCCTGACCCGGGACGCGGATGGTGCGTCCTTGCGGACAGCATTGGTGACATTGCTCGACGATCCGTCATTCGCCCGGTCAGCCAAAAAGCTTGGCGAGGCGATCGCCCAAACGGAGCCCCGGGACGCGCTTGTCGAGGCGCTGGAGCGGCTGGCCTTCAACGCCTCTGCGCAACCAAAAACTGTCCATTCGTGATGAGGCGGGCGGCGGGTTCGAATCCCTCGAGCGGCGTCGCCCCCATCTTCACCCTTCCTGCTTTTCCGCCAAAATCTGGTCCATGCTGCGCGCGGGCTCGGCGCAGCCCGCTTCTCCCACCACCCGCGCGGGCACGCCCGCCACGGTCTTGTTGTGGGGCACGGGGCTCAGCACCACGGAGCCTGCGGCGATTCGCGCGCAATAGCCCACCTCGATATTGCCGATGACCTTCGCGCCCGCGCCGATCAGCACGCCGCGCCGGATCTTCGGGTGGCGGTCGCCGCGCTCCTTGCCGGTGCCGCCCAGCGTCACCCCATGCAGGATCGACACATCGTCCTCGATGACGCAGGTCTGTCCCACCACCAGGCCCGTGGCGTGGTCGAGGAACACGCCCTTGCCGATGCGCGCCGCCGGGTTGATGTCGGTCTGGAAAACTTGCGAGGAGCGGCTTTGCAGCCACAGCGCGAAATCGCGCCGTCCGGCTTTCCAAAGGGCATGGGCGAGACGGTGGCATTGCAGGGCGTGGAAGCCCTTGAAATAGAGCAGGGGCTCGATGAAGCGCATGCAGGCGGGATCGCGGTCGGCCACCGCGATGAGATCGGCCCGGAACGCCTCGCCGATGGAGGGATCGCGCGAGATGATCTCCAGATAAGTCTGGCGGATCAGATCGCTCGCGATGTCCTGATGGTCGAGCCGCGCCGCGACCCGGTGCACGATGGCGCTTTCCAGCGTCTCGTGGTTCAGCACCGAGGACATGAAGAATCCCGCGAGTTCAGGCTCGTTGCGAACGGTCTCCTCGGCCTCCTGACGGATGCGCGCGAAAATCGGATCCACCTTGCCCAGACCGATCACTTTTGCGGATTGCATTTGCGCCATGCGCTCAACTCCATCAATCTCGCGACTATAGCACGGCCGAAGGCCCGCCAGAAGTCACGGCCGCACGGCCAGAAATTCCAGCACGCCCTGCTTGTAGACCTTGTCGCCCACCGCAAGATTGTGGTCGCGGCCTGGAATGTCGAGGGCGACGCCCTTGGGCAGCATGGCCGCCAGCTCGTGCGGATCGCCCGCCACCGCATCCTTGTCGCCCACGGCCACCAGCGCAGGCGTGAGGATCGCGCCCAGCTCCTCGGCGTCCAGCGTCTGGCGGGAACCTCTGATACAAGCGGCCAGCGCGCGCAGATCGCTCTTTGTCTGTTCGGCGAAGGCGCGGAACATGCGCTGCATCGGGTCGGTGAGGCTTTCCAGCGCGGGCGCGTCCATGGCGTCGGCGATGCCGATGGGCAGGCCCACACCGGCCACCAGATGATGGCCCAGCCCGCCCAGAATCATCGCGCGCACCCGGCCCGGATGGTTCAGCGCCATGAAGGCCGTAATGCGGGCGCCCATGGAATAGCCCATGACGTCAGCCCGCGCGACGCCCAGATGATCGAGCAGGGCGCAGGCGTCCTGCGCCATCACGGGGGTGGCGTAATCTTCTGGCGCATAGAGCTTTTCGCTCTGCCCATGGCCCCGGTTGTCGAGCGCGATGACGCGCCGCCCCGCCTGGGTCAGGGTTTTCACCCAGAGCGTGTTCACCCAATTCACCGCATGGGTGGAGGCGAAGCCGTGGATGAGCAGGATCGGCTCATGCAGATCCGGCCCGGTGGGGGCTACGTCGATATAGGCGATCCGCGCCGAGGGTCCGTCAAAGAAGTGCATGGTGTCCATCACGTCGAACATTCGCCGCACCTTAGCGGTCAGATCAGGCGGATCAAACCGGCAATTTTCACCATGTTCACCAGATTTCAGGCATTGGGCGGCAACTTGCGCCCGCCCGCAGGGTTCCTTGCGCAGCAACCGGAGCAGCATATGCCGATCAATCTCAAACATCTCGCCCTCGCAATGAGCCTGCTGTCCAGCCCGGCGCTGGCGGCGCCCCTCTGCCAGACCGGCAATTTCGACACATGGCTCGACGGCGTGCGGCAGGAGGCTTCGGCGCAGGGCGTTTCGAAAGCGGCCATCGCCTCGGGCCTTGCGGGCGTCGCCTTCGATCAGGGGATTTTGCGCCATGACCATGGCCAGAAGGTTTTCCATCAGACCTTCGAGGAATTCTCATCCCGCATGGTCAATCCCCGTCTGACGCGCGCCGCCAATTTGCTGCGCAAACATGCCGGCCTGTTCCAGCGGATCGAGGCGCAATATGGCGTGCCCGGCGAGATTCTCGTCGCCATCTGGGGGCTGGAGACGGATTTTGGCTCCTTCAACGGCAGTTTCCCCACGATCCGCGCTCTGGCGACGCTGGCCTATGACTGCCGCCGCTCCGAGATGTTCCGCACGGAGCTGATCGACGCCTTGAAGATCGTGGATCGGGGGGACATGAAGCCCGCAGCCATGAAAGGGGCCTGGGCGGGGGAGATCGGCCAGACCCAGTTCATGCCCTCGTCCTATCTGAAATTCGCGGTGGATTATGATGGCGACGGGCGGCGCGACCTGGTCGCCAGCGTGCCTGACGTGTTGGCGTCAACCGCTAACTATCTGAAAGGATATGGCTGGCGGCAGGGCGCCGGCTGGGAGCCGGGTCAGCCGAACTACGCCGTCATCAAACAGTGGAACAAGGCGGAAGTATATTCTAAAACAATCGCCTATTTCGCGACGCGACTGGCGGGCGGCGGCGGCTTTCGGTAGCGCGCTCGAGCCTCTCGCCAGCATTGCGCAGCTCGCAAGGGGGAAACATGTCGAAGGATCTCGCCATCTATGTCGTGGGCGCCGGGCTTGGCGGCGTGGCGACGGCGCTGGGCCTCGCCCGCAAGGGTTGGAAGGTGCGCATCATCGAGGCGACGCCGGAGCTGGGCGTCATCGGCTACGGCATTCAGCTCGGGCCGAATGTCTTCCCCATGTTCCGGCGCCTCGGCGTCGAGGAGGCCGTGCTCGAACACGCGCATTTCCCGCCCGACGTGCTGATGCTTGACGCGCTGAGCGCGAAGGAAATCACCCGCGTTCCGGCAGGCGACAGTTTCCGCGCCCGTTTCAAGGATCCCTATGTGGCGATCCACCGGGTGGATCTGCACGGGGTCTTGCTGGACGCGGCGCGCGCCCTGCCCAATGTGGAGATCCTGCCCTCCACCGAATTCGCCTCCTACGAGAACGTCGAGGATCGCGTCCTCATCACGACCACGGACGGCCGACAATTCGAGGCCGCCGCCGTCATCGGCGCAGATGGCATCGGCTCGGCGGTGCGCCGCCAGATGATCGGCGAGGAGACGCCGCGCCCCATCGGTTATGTCGCCCATCGCACCATCGTGCCCATGGAGCAGGTGTCGAAGGAGATCGGCCGCGACGAGGTGATCCTGTGGGGCGGGCCGGGCTTCCACATCGTGCAATATCCCCTGCGAAACCGCAGCCTGTTCAATATCGTGGCGGTGTTCCAGACGGAAAATCTCTATGAGCGCGCCGATGAGGAGACCTATCGCCGCGTCTTGATGGAGACCTACGCCTCCGCCCATCCGCTCATGCATGAGATGCTGGCCATGATGGATCTGAAGCGGCGCTGGGTCATCGCCGACCGCGATCCCATTCGCGGCTGGAGCGATGGTCGGGTGGCGCTGCTGGGCGACGCGGCCCATCCCACCCTGCAATCCTTCGCGCAGGGCGCCTGCATGGCCATCGAGGATGCGGTGGTGCTGGCCGAGTGCATCGACATGATGAAGGGGGATTTTCCCCGCGCGTTCAAGACCTTTGAGCGCGCCCGCAGCCTGCGCACCGCCCGCATCGTTCTGGAGAGCCGCAGCCTGTGGGAATTCTACCACCTGCGCGGCCTCGCTGCCGATGTTCGCAACGAGGCCTGCGCGGACAAGACGGAGGAGGACACCTTCCGCTGCCTGGCGTGGATTTATGACGGGGTGCGCCTGCCCGAGGTTGCGGGCGGCGGGTGACCAGACGCCGCGCACAAAAATGCGCCCTTTCGGGGCGCATGATTTGTCTTGAGACGGCCAGTTTAGCGGAAGCCGCGCACCATGGCGAAGAAGCGCGCCTGCTCGGCGGGGTCGTCGCGGAAGGCGCCGGTGAAGCGTGTGGTGATCGTCGAGGCGCCCTGTTTCTGCACGCCGCGCATGGACATGCACATATGCTCGGCCTCGATCAGCACCGCGATGCCGCGCGGCTTCAGCGCATTGTCGATCGTGTCGGTGATCTGCGCCGTCATGGTCTCCTGCGTCTGGAGACGGCGGGCGAAAACCTCGACCACGCGGGCCAGTTTCGACAGGCCCACCACGCCATCAGCCGGGAAATAGGCCACATGCGCCTTGCCGACGAAGGGCACCATGTGGTGCTCGCAATGGGAGGTGAAGGGAATGTCCTTCACAAGAACCATGTCGTCATAGCCTTCGACCTCTTCAAACACGGTCGAAAGCTGTTCTTCGGCGTTCTGATGGTAGCCCTTGAAGAGTTCTTCGTAGGCTTTGACGACGCGCTTGGGCGTGTCGCGCAAGCCTTCGCGGGAGGGGTCGTCGCCAGCCCAACGGAGCAGAACCCGCACCGCAGCCTCCGCCTCTTCGCGGGACGGCCGTATGACGGGGACCGCAGTTACGGCGGACTTGGTCGATGTATTGGGGTTCAAGGTCTTAACCACCGCATCCATGTGGCGCCTCCTGCTCTGTTGACTGACTGAACATGTTACGGGATCAAGCCGAAGCCGGACCACAGTCGCCACGTCATTATTTTCAGCTGCTGTTTTCGGGCGAATTTTGATCGTAAGGCAGGGCTTTTCTGGCCTGACGGGTTCGAAACGCCCGTTTCTCACCTATATACTAAGCACAGTTCCCGCCTGAATGCGAATGTCTGCGAAAGAGCCTTCGAACATGCTGAACGACGTCTACAACAAGCGCATTCTGGAGTTGGCGGCGGACATACCGCATCTTGGCCGTCTGCCGCATCCCGACGCCACCGCCACCGCCCATTCGAAGCTCTGCGGCTCGACCGTGACGGTGGATCTGACGCTGCGCGATGGCCATGTGACCGATTTCGCCCATGACGTTAAAGCCTGCGCGCTGGGTCAGGCCTCGTCCTCCATCATGGCGCGCAACATCGTCGGCTCGACCCCGCAAGAGCTGCGCGCCCTGCGCGACAGCGTGCGCCGCATGTTGAAAGAAAACGCCCCGCCGCCGGACGCCGCCAAATGGGCTGATATAGCCGTGCTTGAGCCGGTGCGCGACTACAAGGCCCGGCATTCGTCCACCCTGCTGACCTTCGATGCGGTGGTGGACGCGCTGGGGCAGATCGAGGCCCGCGCGGGCGACGCCAAACAGACGCTCGCCGAGTGACCCATTCGCTCGACCCTTCGCTTTCGATTGTGTAAAGCGGAACGAGAAATGGGAGAAACGCTATGAAGATTTTGACGCCGCTGCGCCTGGCGGTCGCCTTGAGCGCGGCCCTGACCTGCGCCGCCCGCGCCGATGCGGTCGAGGACTTCTACAAGGGCAAGACCATTTACGGGCTGGTGGGCGTGAGTCCGGGCGGGGAATATGATTTCCAGCTGCGCCTCGTGGCCAAATATCTGGGCAAATATATCCCGGGCCATCCCAATATCATCGCCCAGAACATGACCGGCGCCACCGGCATGGTCATGGCCAATTATCTCTACAAGGTGGCGCCCAGGGACGGTACCTATATCGGGCTCATCCAGAACGGCCTGCCCACGTCCCAGGCCGTGGGCATGGAAGGCGTGCAGTTCGACGCCTCCAAATATAACTGGATCGGCTCCATCGCCCCCACCGTCGAGACCATGGCGGTATGGAAGACCACGGGCGTGAAGACCATCGAGGACGCGAAGAAGACCGAAGTCATCGCGGGCTGCGTGGGCTCCTCCGGCATCACCTTGACCTATCCGGTCATGCTGAACGACTTGCTGGGCACCAAATTCAAGATGGTGATGGGCTACACCGGCTCCGGGCCGCTGAACATCGCCATGGAGCGCGGCGAGGTCTCGGCCCGCAACAATTCCTGGTCAAGCTGGAACGCCTCCAAACCGGATTGGGTGACCAACAAGGATATCGAGATCCTCGTCTATTCCGGCCCAAAGCCCGCCGATCTCAACGGCGCGCCCTCGCTGGATGAACTGGTGAAGGATCCCGAGGATCGGCAGGTGGTGGACGTTGTGACGGCGGGCAACGGCCTTGGCCATCCCTTCGCCATGCCGCCGGGCGTGCCGCAGGAGCGGGTCGAAGCGATCCGCAAGGCCTTCGCCGACATGCTGAACGACCCCGACTTCCGCAAGGATGCGCAGGCCGCCAAGATCGACATAGAGCCCGTGAGCGCGCAGGCGCTGGAAAAAGCGGCGCTGGGCGCAATCAACGCCTCCGACAAGGCGAAACAAAGGGCGCGGAAGTATTTCCAGTAGGCGAGGCCGGGCGGGTCCGGGTGGACTCGTTAACCGATTCATTGCAAAGCTTGTGTTGAAACGATAACTTCAACACTGAGCCTTTGCAATGAAGCCCTCCGCCGCGCCGCCCGCCATCGAGCACTTCATAGCGAGGTGGCAGCGGCGGCACGGCGGGCAGGAGCGGGCGAATTACGCCATGTTCCTGTGCGAGCTCTGCGATGCGTTGGACCTGCCCCGGCCTGATCCGGCGGGCCATCCCGGCCAAAACGATTACGTCTTCGAGCGCGCGGTGAAGGAGGTCGCCCGCGACGGCTCCGTCTCCACTCGGCGCATGGACCTCTACAAGCGCGATTGCTTCGTGCTGGAGGCCAAGCAGTCGCGGCAGATCAAGGATGGCGCCAAGGAGGTCAAGGGGCAGATGAGCCTCGCCCTCGCACCCGACCAGCTCGGGCGCAGACCCGTCAGCGGCGCCTGGGACACATTGATGATGAACGCCCGCGCGCAGGGCGAGAGCTATACGCGCCTGCTGCCGCAGGCCCACGAGCCGCCGCCCTTCCTCATCGTCTGCGATGTCGCCCATTGCTTCGAGCTTTACGCCAACTTTCGCCGCGACGGCAAAGCCTTCGACCAGTTCCCCGACCGCCGCGCCTTCCGCATCTATCTGGAGGATCTGCGGCAGGAGCCCATGCGCCAGCTCCTCGCAGACATCTGGACCGATCCGCTCTCCCTTGACCCCGCCCGCCGCTCGGCCCGCGTGACGCGCGAGATCGCGGAGCGTCTGGCCGCTGTCTCCAAAGCTCTGGAGGTCAAGACATATCCGGCGGAAGATGTCGCGATGTTCCTGATGCGCTGCCTCTTCACGATGTTCGCGGAGGATGTGGGCCTGCTGCCGGAACATTCGTTCAAGCAGGTGCTGGAACGCTGCGAAAAAGACCCGCAAACCTTCCAGCATGATGTCGGCCAGCTCTGGGAGGCGATGGACATGGGCCTCTATGCCCACGCCATCCGACAGAAGGTGCCGCGCTTCAATGGCGAGTTCTTCAAGCGGCGCACGGTGCTGGCTCTGGGCGCCGAGGAGATCGGCGAATTGCGGCGGGCCGCCAGCTACGACTGGCGCGAGGTGGACCCGTCCATTTTCGGCACGCTGCTGGAACAGGCGCTGGACCCGGACGACCGGCGCAAGCTGGGCGCCCATTACACGCCGCGCGCCTATGTGGAGCGGCTGGTCATCGCCACGCTCATCGAGCCGCTGCGGGGCGAATGGAGTACGGTTGTCGGCGCCATCGAGCGACGCAAGGGCGAGGCGGCCATGCTGGGGCCGCAGGATCCAAGGCGCGAGACCCTGTTTCGGGAAGCGCGCGGTTTCGCCATGCGCTTTCATGCGCAGCTCTGCGCCACAAGGGTGCTGGATCCGGCCTGCGGCACCGGCAACTTTCTTTATGTGGCGCTGGAGCTGATGAAGCGGCTTGAGGGCGAGGTGGTGGATGCGGTGGAGGCTCTGGGCGGGCAGGAGGAATCCACCTGGTTTGAGCGGCAGAATGTCGATCCCCATCAGTTTCTGGGCATGGAGGTCAATCCGCGCGCGGGGGCCATTACGGAGCTGGTTTTGTGGATCGGCTTTCTGCAATGGCATTTCCGCAGCCGTTCCGATCCGCCGCCCGAACCCATCCTGAAGGCGTTCAGGAACATCCGCGTGATGGATGCGGTGCTGGAGGCTGACAAGGCCTTGGCCCGGGACGAGCGCGGCAAGCCGCTGTCGCGGCCGGGGGCGGATGGCGCGTTGATGGAGGTCTATCGCTACGACAAGCCGCGCCGTCCGCAATGGCCGGAGGCGGAGTTCATCGTGGGCAATCCGCCGTTCATGGGCGGCAAGGATTTGCGCGCGCGGCTGGGCGATGACTATGTGCAGGCGCTCTGGGCCGCTCATTCGCATATGAACGAAAGCGCCGATTTCGTCATGTATTGGTGGGACCGCGCGGCGGAGCTTTTGACGCGCAAGGACACGGTGCTGCGGCGCTTTGGTTTCGTCACCACCAATTCCATTTCGCAGGTGTTTCAGCGGCGCGTGATGGAGCGCCATCTGAAGGGCAAGCCGCCCCTGCGCCTGCTGATGGCCGTGCCCGACCATCCCTGGACCAAGGCGACGCCAGACGCCGCCGCCGTGCGCATCGCCATGACGGTGGCCGAGGCGGGGGCAGGGGAGGGGCGCTTGCTGGAGGTGACGCGCGAGAAGGGCCTGGAGACGGACGCGCCTTTGATCGAATGCGCGGAGCGATGGGGCGTGATCAATTCGGATTTGACGGTGGGGGTGGATGTGACTGCGGCGCAGGCCTTGAAGGCGAATGATGGCCTGTCATCGCCGGGGGTGAAACTGCATGGCGCGGGCTTCATCGTCACGCCAGAGGAAGCCGCGAATTTGGGGCTCGGCACTATTCCCGGCCTAGAGAAACATATCTGGCCTTATCGCAATGGCAAAGACTTGGCAGCTCACTCGCGAAACGTCCTTGTGATCGATATGTACCCACTTCAACCAGAAGAAATCCGCCGTCGATTTCCCAAAGTTTATCAGCACCTTTTGGAAAAGGTGAAACCCGAGCGCGATAAAAACAATATGGCGTTTCGCCGAAATAATTGGTGCTGGTTCGGCGCTACCCATGAAATGTACCGGAGCTTCATAAAGGGCGAAGCTCGATCAATCGCGACGCCAGAGACGTCCAAGCATCGTTGGTTTATTTTTTTGGATAATTCAATCAGAGCAGACAACATGATTGTGTCTATCGGTCTCTCTGACGCTTTCGCGTTGGGCGTCCTGTCGTCGCGAACCCATACCGATTGGGCGCTACGCACAGGCGGCTGGCTGGGCATGGGCAACGACCCGCGTTATTCGAAATCCCGATGCTTCGACCCCTTCCCCTTCCCCCTCGCCAGCGCGGCGCAGAAGAAGCGCATTGGCGTCATCGCGGAGGAGCTGGATGGGCATCGCAAGCGCGTGCTCGCCGATCACGCCCATCTCACCCTCACCGGCCTTTACAATGTTCTGGAGCGCCTGCGCGCAGGCGCCTCCGCTGCCGAGCTTGACCCCACTGAGCGTCGCATCTTCGACGATGGGCTCGTGCTGATCCTGAAAGAGCTGCACGACGAACTCGACGTCGCGGTGGCGCAGGCCTATGGCTGGCCCGCAGAGCTTCCCGCCGAGGCGGTCCTCGCCAACCTCGTGGCCCTCAACAAGGAGCGCGCGCAGGAGGAGGCGCGCGGCCTCGTCCAGTGGTTGCGGCCCGACTATCAGATCCCGCGCTTCGGTTCGGCCAAGGACAAGGCGGAACTCGATCTGGTGGGCGGAGCCATGGCGCCGGGCCTGCCCGTCGCCGGTCCCAAGCCGGGCTTCCCCGCCGACGATGTGGCCCAGACAGCCGCCATCATCGCGGCTCTCGCCGCCGCCCCGCGCCCGCTGGACGCCATCATGCTCTCCAACGCCTTCAAACAGGGCCGCCGCATCGCCCCAAAGGTCGACGCCACCCTCGCCGCCCTGGTCCGCGCCGGCTATGTGGCCCGCGCCGACGTGGGAGGGGGCTTCGTGCTGCACAGGTGAATGGCTGGAGAAACTGCAATTATCAAGGCGAAGCGCCCGCCAATCCCGCACCCCTTGTGGGGAGCGGTGCGGGATGCGGGTCCACGCGACTTTGTCGTTAGCGCTCTTGGCGACAAGCCAAAACGCAAGTTGCATAAGCAAAGCTTTAATCGAGGCCGACCACATGCCCATCGGCAAGCCTCCGCACGACCGCCCCCCGCTCCGCCAGCGCACTTTCGCCCGCCGCATGCGCGCCTCGCTGACGCAGGCTGAGAAACGGCTCTGGTGGGAGCTTCGGCATCGGATCGAGTTGAAGGATACGCATTTCAGACGACAGCTAGCGATTGGCCCCTATATCGCCGACTTCTGCTGTCTTGGTTGCCGCCTTGTGATCGAAGCAGATGGCGGCCAGCATTATTCGGATGAGGCCGAGAGGCGAGACGGCGAGAGATCCCGTTTGTTGGCTGAACATGGCTTCGAGGTGCTGCGATTTACCAACACAACCATTCTGACGGATATGGACAGCGTAATCGCAACCATCGTCGCCGCCGTCAGCCGAAAGCTTAGCGGAATGTCTGCTGGCGTATCGCGTAACCATTTGAAATGAAGCGATTTTATACCCTCCCCCCTGTGGGGAGGGTCGGCCGCGTCAGCGGACGGGGTGGGGGTCGGGGAATGCTGATCGTGGGCGCGGTTGCAAAGGCGCTAACGACGGAGTCGCGTGGACCCCCACCCCGCACCCCTCCCCACAAGGGGGAGGGGAAGTGGCCGACGTTTCGCCCTTATAATTCAGGTCATTAGCCGCATAGCCTTCGCACAGGGGGGAGGTATGCAGAGCCCCTTACGGCAGCAGCACCACCGGCCCCGCGTGTTGCGCGGCTTCCGCGTCGCGGTGGGCTTTCATGGCGTCTTGCAGGGGGTAGGTGCGGGTGGCGGCGGTTTTCAGCACGCCTGCGCCCACCAGCGCGAACAGTTCCGCGCAGAGCGCCTTGAAGCGCGTGGGATCGCCGAGGAAATGGCTGACGCCCGGGCGCCACATGGAGAGCGTGCCCTTCAGCGACAGCAGCATGATGTCCACCGGGGGCACATGGCCCGAGGCGTTGCCGTAATTGACCAGCGTGCCGAAGGGGGCGGTGCAGTCCATGGAGGGAATGAACGTGTCCTTGCCCACGCCATCCAGCACCGCGCGCACGCCTTCGGGAATGATCGCCTTCACCGCCTTCACGAAATCGGTTTCGCGATAGAGCACCGCATGGTCGAGGCCGTGGTCGCGGGCGATCTGCGCCTTCGCCTCATTGCCCACCGTGCCGATGACGGTCGCGCCATGGTGCTTGCACCACTGGGTCAGCAACAGGCCGACGCCCGAGGCCGCCGCATGGATCAGCACCGTGTCGCCCGCCGCCGGGCGATAGATGCGGTTGATGATGTTGGAGGCGGTGAGGCCTTTCAACATCACGCTGGCCGCCTGCAGGTCCGACACAGTCTCGGGCAGCTTCACCAGCCGGTCGGCGGGCACATTGCGCTGCTGCGCATAGGCGCCGGTCTTGGCGAAGAAATTCGAGCCCACGCCCACATAGCCGACGCGCTCGCCCACCCGCACGTCAGTGACGCCCTCGCCGACGCTCTCCACCACGCCCGCCGCCTCATTGCCGAGGATGATCGGCATGGGCAGCGGATCCTTCTGGTAGAAGCCGCCGCGCCGCACGTTGATGTCGGAGAAGTTCAGCGCGATGGCGGTGTGGCGCACCCGCGCCTCGCCGGGGCCGGGGGGCGCCAGCTCGATGTCTTCCCAGGACATGACGTCCGGTCCGCCGTGGGAATGAATGCGGACGCCTTTCACGAGGGTCACGTTTGCTCTCCTATTCCGGGCGCAGGTTGGCGCGCTTCACCACCGCCGTCCAACGCTCCGTCTCACGCGCTATATGCGCGGCGGACTCCTGCACATTCAAGCCCCATGGCACAACGCCGATCTTGTTGAGCCGCTCTTTCACATCCTCCGTCATGATGATGTCTCGCATGGCGGCGTTCAATTTCTCGCGAATGTCCAGCGGCGTGCCGGGGGGCGCGGTGAAAGTGGTGAAGGTGTCCGACAGCAGTTCGGGCATGCCGACCGAGGCGATGGTGGGCAGATCCGGCATGACGGGCGGCGCCTCCTTCGTCAGGGTCGCCAGAATGCGCAGCAAGCCGCCCTGGGCCAGGGGCAGGGCGGTGCCTATGTCCGAGAACATGAAATCCACATGGCCAGCGGCGACGTCGTTCAGCGCGGGCGCGGCGCCGCCGAAGGGCACATGGGCCTGTTTGGAGTGGGTCAGCTCCTCGAACAGGGCGCCCGTCAGATGGCCTGTCGTGCCATTGCCCTGAGAGGCGTAGGTGAGTTTGCCGGGGTTGGCCCTGGCGAAGGCGATGAATTCCTGCGCGGTCTTGAAGGGCGAACCGGCGCCCACCACCAGTACATTGGGGATGTAGGAGGTGATCGCCACCGGCTCGATCTTCTTCGGGTCGAAGCGCAGCTCCTTGAACAGCGCGGCGTTGACCGTGATGGAGGACGGGGGCGACACCAGCAGGGTGTAGCCATCCGGCGGGGATCGGTAGACGACTTCGGTCGCCAGATTGTTGCCAGCGCCCACGCGGTTCTCGACCGTGACGTTCTGGCCCCATTTGGCCTGCAATCGCTCGGCGACGATACGCGCAATGAGATCGTTGCCCCCGCCCGGCGCCGCCGAGCAGATGATGCGAATCGGCGCCTTGGGGTAATCGGCGGCGGTTTGCGCGAAGGCGGGCGTCACTGCGCTGGCGGCGAGCCCTGCGAGCACCCTGCGGCGCGAGGGGTGGCGAGACTGAATCATCGAGCGTTTCTCCCGGATTTTGTTATCCGCGGAACCTACAGGCTCAGGCGGCGCGCGCAAAGGGGCGGTTTGCAAATCGCTGCGCCGAGCCGCCGGTGACAAGCCCTGCGGGCGGGGATAACCTGTGCGCCAAGGGGCCGGGCGTTCGGCCATAGATATCAGGAGGAACCCATGATTCAGGCGCAGCGCCTTGGCCACGCGACCATCGAGACTCAGGATTTCCAGAAGAGCCTCGATTATTTCGTCGACTTCAACGGGTTCGTGGTCGTCGCCCAGGAGACGGGCCGCGCATGGCTCGCCTCCAGGCTCGGCCAGTTGAACATTGTGCTCATGGCCTCGCCCGACCGCAGCGACTGCACGCGCATTTCCTTCGAGGTCGCGCCCGACAGCGATTTCGGCAAGATGCAGCAATTTCTGGCGAGCGAGGGCCTAGCGAGCGAAATCCGCAACGATCCCTTCCCCGGCACGCCCAAGGCGCTGGTCTTCAGGGATCCCAAGGGCACCGAAATCGAGCTTTATTCCAGCTGGGCGTTTGTTGCGCCCAACCAGAACGTGGCGGGCGTCGGGCCGTTGAAGGTGGGTCATATCGCCTTCTTCACGCCTGACGTGAAAGGGCTTTGCGACTTCTACAAGAAGATCCTCGGCTTTCGCGAATCCGACTGGCTGGGCGATTTCTTCGTCTTCATGCGCTGCAACCCGGACCACCATTCGCTCAACTTCTTCCGGGGCGAGCGGCCCAAGCTGCATCACATCGCCTTCGAGCTGAAGGATTCGGCCCATCTGATGGAAAGCTGCGAGCGGCTGGCGCAGGTGCGCATACCGCTCGGCTGGGGGCCGATGCGCCATGGTCCCGGCCATAATCTGGCGACCTATCATCGCAATCCGGATGATCATGTCGTCGAATATTATTGCGAACTCGACCAGATGAAGAACGAAGAACTCGGTTACTTCGAACCCCGCCCCTGGCACATCGACCGCCCCCAGCGTCCGAAGGTCTGGGAGCCCGGCGTCTGGGGCTCAGGCTGGGGCTTGCCGCCTGCGCCGTCGCATTTGCGCAAGTAGGCTCAGGAGGCGGGCGGGGGCGCCTCGCAAAGCGACGATCCCCGCCATCTCCCATAGCGCCAGGCGCTTATCTGATTACGCCACCGCCAATGACGGTCGCTCGCTGGACGGCTGCAACGCCCGTTCCGTCGCGACATACACCAGATCATGCACATACATGCCGACGGCGACGCCGCGATCATAGCTCGCCCATTGCTGCGGCAGAATCTGCACACGCGGCCCACCGCGAGCGTGCAGCCTGACAAGGCCAGCGGCCTCGGCGGCGATCAGCAACTGCCGCACATGCGTGCGTGAGACGCCGAAACGCTTGCCTATATCGGCGTAAGGCACCGCAGCGTCCGGGTAGCCCGGCGCGAGCGTGGCGGTGCGAATGAGCTCGGCCTGTATGACGGCGCCGGCGGCGTGATTGAAGAACAGCATGCTATCCTGGAGGGAGAGCAACTGCGACGCTGCAAACGGCAGAAAGCTGACGCTGACCTGGCGGTGCAGGGCGTGGAACGGGGAATCGGGGTTCATGACGGCGCCATAGTCGTGTTCCGGATAGAGCACGGCGAGCGGCGCGATATGGGCGGCGAGCCAGTCGCGATAATGCGCCTTCAGCTTTTCCGTCGGCTTCAGGATGCGCACGCGGCGGTCCTGTTCGGCGGGCTTGCGATCCATGAAGCCGGCTGAGCAGAGCCTTGCGATGAGGGTGTCGATGTGGCGGTCGCTCGCCAGTCCGAAAAGGCTCATTTCCTTTTTGAGGCGCGCAATCGTCAGCCAGGTTTCGCGGCGAGCCGGATCGACGCCAGCGTCCAGAATGCTGGCTATCAGATAGACGAGAAAACGGCCGGATTCGATCAGCAGCCGCACCGTGTATGGGTCGCCGCTATAGAGATTGAGAAGCCGGTCGACAAAGACGGCCCGCGCTTCGGCGAGGCGCGGATGGTTGACGATATCGTTAAGGGCGAGGCGCGGCGGCCCACCCGCAAGACGTTCAATTTCCGCTTCGTCCAACGTCACCCCCCAACAACCATAAGATTGCGGAAGTTTACGGACGGAATTGGATAGGCGCAATGTTTGTTTGCAAAAGGTTACGAACATCATCAAATAGGCGCAATGTTTTTCGGCCGGCGTGCGCGCAGGGCTGGTATTTTGCAGACCTCTGTTACCGGCGACGCAATTCTTGGAGTCCATAATGAACACGCCCATTTCCAAATCCGCCTTCGCCGCCACTTCCGCTGGAGCGCGTCTCGCGCCCTTCACCATCGAGCGCAGACCTGTCGGTCCGCGTGATGTGCTCATCGAAATCGACTATTGCGGCGTCTGTCATTCCGACCTGCACATGGTCAACAACGACTGGGGCATGTCGGCTTTTCCGATTGTGCCCGGCCACGAGATCATCGGGCGGGTGGTTTCCATGGGCGCTGACGTGACGGATCTCGCCGTCGGTCAACGTGCGGGCGTGGGCTGTCTCGTCGATAGTTGCCGCCAGTGCGAGGCCTGCGAGGACCATCTGGAGCAATATTGCACCAAGGGCTTCACCCTCACTTACAGCAGCCCCACCAAAGACCCGGGCGGCCTCACCTTCGGCGGCTATTCGAAACAAATCGTGGTGGACCGCAACTATGTGGTCACCGTGCCCGAGACGCTCGACCCTGCGGGCGCCGCGCCTCTGCTTTGCGCGGGCATCACGACCTATTCGCCGCTGGCGCACTGGAAAGTGGGGCCCGGCATGACGGTGGGCGTCATTGGTCTGGGCGGCCTCGGGCATATGGGCGTCAAGTTCGCTCACGCCATGGGCGCGCGGGTGGTCATGATCACGACCTCGCCGAACAAGGGCGAGGACGCCAAGCGTCTGGGCGCCGACGATGTGCTGGTCTCCACCGATGCGCAGGCCATGGCGGCCTGGACCGGCAAGTTCGACTTCCTGTTGAACACGATTCCGGTCCCCCATGACTTCAACGCCTATATGGGACTCCTGAAGCGGGACTGCACCATGTGCATCGTGGGCTCGATTGGCCCGGCGGCGGCGCTGAATACGGCGCC
>CAIUWR010000016.1 GCA_903902915.1 uncultured Hyphomicrobiales bacterium
GTGGAGACCAGCACATCGTCGGCGCCCAGCCGCTTGGCGTCCTCGCCCTTGTTCGGCGAGGTCGTGATCATGACCACCCGCGCGCCCATGGCGTGAGCGAACTTGACGCCCATATGCCCGAGGCCGCCCAGACCAATGACGCCCACCGTCATGCCGGGCCCCACTTTCCAATGCGCCAGCGGCGAATAGGTCGTGATGCCCGCGCAAAGCAGAGGCGCGGCGCCCGCAGGATCGAGCGTCCCGGGCACGGTGACCACATAGTTGCGGTCCACCACGATCTGTTTCGAATAGCCGCCGAAGGTGAGGCCGCCCGGGTCTTTGGTGGGGCTGCTGTAAGTGAGGGTGAAGCCCTTGGTGCAATATTGCTCCAGATGGTCCTCGCAGGCCTCGCAGTGGCGGCAACTATCGACGAGACAGCCGACGCCCGCGCGTTGACCGACAGCGAGATCCGTCACTTCAGCGCCCATGGAAACCACCCGCCCGATGATCTCGTGGCCGGGCACAATCGGAAAAGCCGACATGCCCCAGTCGTTGTTGACCATGTGCAGGTCCGAATGACAGACGCCGCAATAGTCGATTTCGATGAGCACATCACGCGGACCGACAGGTCTGCGCTCGATGGTGAAGGACGCGAGACGCGCTCCAGCGGAAGTGGCGGCGAACGCGGATTTGGAAATGGGCATGTTCATTTGGATTTCCTGAAGGGAGTTAACAACGCGTTGAAGTCGGCGCACTTGGCCCATTTTCCGAAACAGCGCCGGGCCCCTCGACCCACCCCGCCTCGATCAGATGCAACCGCGCGCGATTGAACCGCCATGGCAAAATGCGACGCGGCGCCGTCTGGGGCAAAAGCTGGCCGGTCAAGTGGTCATACCATTCACCGCCGAGCCCACAAGAGGCGAGAAGCTCGTGCGCGCCCATATGCTGCGGCAAATGAAGCGAGGCCGGGGCGATCCCGGACTTTCCCCCGGACTTGCCCGACAACAGATCGTGAAAGGACGCCCAGGAGCGCCCTTGCAGCAATCCTTGCAGCCGGGACAGCTCCGCCTCCACGGCGACAGGATCGCGCACCTGAACGCAGCGCTGCCCCGCCACATTGCAGAACAGCACCGCAGCGTCGGGATAGGCCGCAAGCACGCTGACGGGATCTGCGAAGAAATCCCTGCGCGCCCACGAAAGCTCCGCGCCCGCGCGCCGCAGGGCTCCGCCATGCAGAAGGCGAAAGAAGGACTGCGCGGCGGGGTCGATATCGACCGCATGCAGTTTATCGAAGCGTGCCAGAAAATGGTCTGGCAAGCACCAGCCTGCGCTGGGCCCCACGAGGAGCAAACTGCGGACGGGCGGCGCCCAGCCAGTCAACCAATCGTCAAGCTCCGCCCTAAAGGGCGCCCAGAGCCGCTGGCGCGCGACGAGCGCGCGCATATGCCAGTACAGACCCCCAGTAAGGTCGGCGCCTTTTTTCAAAAGCACTCCGACGTGCCGCGCGCTCCAGATTGAGACGTTTGCCCAGCCGGGCAGGCCACTGGATAGGTGGTGTCGGGCGGCGCGTAGAAGCCGGGAGGAGCCGGCTTGCAGAAGTTGCTGGCGGGATAGGTGCCGGGCTGGCAATGCGGCTTTGCATTGCCAGTCAGCGAAGAGGGAACGGGAGGCGGCGGCGCATTGGGATCGTTCTTCTTGGGCGGCCCCTCACTGGCGAAGGCGCTCGTCGAAACCATCAAAACCAGCCCTAGTAGAAGTGTGGACGTCCGTCTCATGTCCCCTGCCCCTGATATTTCAGCGTTATGCTGATGCGTCGGTTGCGTGGATCGGCCTTGTCGGCCGGAATGAATGGCTCGATGTCGGAGGCCCCTTCAATACCGGCGAAGCGATCAGGCGAAACGCCGCGCTTTTCCAGCAATTGACGGGTTTGGTCCGCCCGGTCGGCCGACAGCAGCCAATTGTTCTTTTGATCAGGATTCGCAAACGGCACGCTATCGGTGTGTCCGCGCACCTTGACCTTGTTGGGCATGACGGCGACGGTTTTTGCGATCTCATCCAGCAACGCCTGAGCGCGCGGCAACAGCTTGGATGTGCCAAGACCGAACATGGAGAAGTCGGCCTTGTCGATGACTTCGATGCGCAAGCCGTCCTTGTCGCGGATGAACTGGACCTGCCCCTGCAAGGCGGCGAGCGCCTTGTTGTCCTGAAGCTTCTGCCGCAAATCCTGCTCGATGCTGTCAAAGTTCTTCTGATCCTGCTCGGCGGCGGACTTGGCCTTGGCGGCTTCGGATTTGTCGCCCGACGAACTGCCCCTGCCCTGCTTGTCATCGCTCTCGGCGCCGTTGCCGCCAGACTTCTCGCCCTTCTCACTGCTCTTGCCTTTACCCTGTTTGTCGTCGTTCTCCGAGCCCTTGCCTTCGCCCTCCTCGCCTTCCGGAACCTTGGGGGGCTCCAGATCGAGAATGGAGGTCTGGGAGGCGTTGGTGGGAAGCCCCTCCGGATCCATGATGGAACGGCCGCCAAGCACGCCGTTGGACCCTGCGAGCTGGCCCATCTGGACCAGGCTCTTGGGCGTCGGCTTGAAGTAATCGGCTACGCTCTTGCGCTTGGATTCAGAGGTGGCGCCAAGCAACCACATGAGAAGAAAGAAGGCCATCATGGCCGTCATCATGTCGGCGAGCGCGATCTTCCAGGCGCCGCCATGGGCTGCGCCCTCTTCGCCCTGGACCTTCTTGATGATGATCGGCGCCGGAAGAACCGGCGTATCGGCCTTCTTTCCCTTTTTGGCCTCAGCCATGGCTATTTCCCTCGCAGACCGTCAAAGACTTCGGCGAAACTCGGCTGATTGTGCGAGCTGATCGTCACACGCGCAGCCTCGATGACAAGCGGCTGGGGATGGCCGTGCAGACTCGCGACGATGATCTGCTTGACCACATGGTAGATCTGCATCTCTTCCTTGCACACAGCTCCCAAGCGGCCAGCCATCGGCTCGACGATGCCGTAGGCGAGGAACACGCCGATGAAGGTGCCGACGAGCGCGGAGCCGATGAGGCCGCCGAGGATCGTTGGCGGCTGATCAATCGCGCCCATGGTCTTCACCACGCCAAGCACGCAAGCCACGATGCCGAGCGCAGGCAAGGCGCCAGCCATCGAGTTGAGCGCATGGGCGGGATGCTGCGCATGGTGCGCATGTTCCTTGATCGAAGCGTCCATCACCTCCTCAACCGCATAGGCGTTGAGGTTGCCCGATGAAATCACCATCAGGCGGATATTATCCGTGATCAGATGCAGCAGATGATGATCCTTCATGATCTTTGGATACTCGCCAAAGATCGCGCTCGTATCCGGGCTCTCGACATGCGCTTCAAGCGCCACCGGCCCATCGACGCGCAAGATTTTCATGAGGCGCGAAACGAGGAAGATCACATCAAGGAAGTCCTGCTTCTTCCACTTGGATCCGCCAAAGATTTTCCCGAAGCCGCCCGCCACGCCCTTGACGGTGTCAAGGTCGTTGCCGATCAACATGGCCGCGATGGCGGCGCCCAGAATGGTGGCGCACTCGGGCGGCGCCGCTTCGATGATGGGCTCAAGATTGCCTCCATGGGCGACAAAGACGCCGAAGACGCAACCAAATAGAAGCACGAGGCCTACGATGCCGAACACGAGCGACTCCTTTAATTGCGCCAATAAGGCGCTGCGCCGCATGATGCGACTTCATGAATACAAGCGAACGCACCACCGGGCGCGCCCGCGTCGACGTTAAACGTCTTACGTCAATCCAGGGATTGCGATCAGAGCTTGTCAGTGATGCGCTGGGCCATTTCCACTTCGGTCTGCATCATGCGCGCATTGCCATTGTAGATCTGCTGCGCCTTCAGCATTCCCATCAATTCCTGCGTGATGTCGACGTTGGACTGTTCGAGCGCGCCGGAATGGATGTCGCCCGCGTAGGGGGCGCCAGCCTGCGTCAAGGTCGGCGGACCGCTGGCCTGACAGGCGACGAAGTCTGTATTGCCAATCGGCTTCAGGCCCGACTCATCTGGGAAGTTGGCGAGCGCGATGGAGCCAATATAACGCGAGCTGCCATCGCTATAGTTTTCCTGAACAAGACCCTTGGTGTTGATGGCTATATTCTGCATGACGACAGCTTGATAGGTCGCGGGCTGGGAAACCGGATTCGGCGTCAGAGCCGCAACGAGCACAGGGGCCGAAGCAAGCGTTGAATTGGGCCCAAGCGTCGCTGTGGCCGTAACGCTGCTGGTGGGGTCAAGCGACGAGGGCCACTTGATATCCAACGAACCGGCTCCAACATCGGCGGCATTAAGCACCTTCCTGGTCAGGAACACGCCAGTGCTGTCAGTCAGAGTAATCGTATCCCCGACGCCAAGCCCGTTCAACGGCACATTAATGTCCGTGCTAGGATAGGTAGCCGTAGCGCCCGCCGCCACATCGGACGTCAACGTGGCGCTGGGGATCGCGATGAACCCGGCTGCAACATCAGCCTGAGCCACTGTAGCGGAAATCTGACTGCCGTCCGCAAGCGTAACGGACACCGCCGTACCAACGCCAGCAGACGCCGTGAGAGGAACAACCATCTCTCCACCGGGCAGCTGGGTTTGAAGCGTCACATTCTGAAGAACCTTGGTGGGATTGTTGTTGCCATCGAGCGTGAAGCACTGAAGCAAATTGCCCTGCGGATCGCACATCTGACCGCTGGCGTTAACCGTAAAGTTACCAGCGCGGCTGTAATAGGTGTCCGTCGTTCCATTGCTTTGGTCATCAGCCTGCAAAACGAAGTATCCACTGCCGGCGATCGCAAGATCCGTTACGTTGCCGGTTGTTTGCAACTGGCCCTGGGAGGTGCTTCGCGTGACCGCGCCGATGGCGACGCCTGAACCGACGGCAACCTTCGAGCCCGTAGAGGGATCATTCGCGAACACGTCCTCGAAGGAAGCTTCCGAGCCCTTGAAACCCACAGTCCCCGCATTAGCGATATTATTAGACGTGACGTCGAGGGCCTTTTGAGAGACTTGCAGTCCAGACATGACGATCGAAAGCATACTGTTCTCCGGCGTATTGGCTGTGGAACGTGCGGCTCAATGCTGCATCCTTTCGACGATGTAGCAATCCTCATGCCAGAAAAATTGCGCCGTCTGTTTTCAACCCCGACGTTAAACTTTCGAGCAAGTGCGCCGTTATCAGTGCAGGCACAGGAGCGGTGAACACCATGTTTAATCGGGATGCGATCAAGGCCTATGAGACTGCGGAGCAGGATTACCTTGTGGAGGGCGCTGACCCGCACAGCCTCGTCCAGATTCTCTTTTCCGAGTTCCTCGCGAGCCTAGAACTGACAATTGAAGCACTGGAAAAGAAAGACCTTGCAGCCAAATCAAAACACATTTCAAAAGCGATGACGATCGTGCATGTCCTGGCCACGAGCCTGGACTTCGAGCGCGGCGGCGAAGTCGCCCAGTCCTTGGCCCAGCTCTATGACTGGGCGCGCCGCAAATTGATCGAGGCGAGCTTTCAAAACAGCATCCCCGCGATCAACGAGGTGCATAACTCCATCAGCGAAATTTCCACCGCATGGAACACGATCAACGCCAAGGCCGCCTGATCAGGCTTCCTCACGGTCGATCGCATATTTCCGCATTTTCTCTATCAGGGTCGTGCGCTGCAAACCCAGCACGCGCGCGGCCCCACTTACCGATCCGTTCATTTCCGACAGCGCGCCCTTGATGAAGGCGATCTCGATCCTCGTGATGTGATCCCGAAAGTTAAAGTCAGGGGTCACGCGCAAGAAAGCCGAAACATCCGCGGGGCTGGCCAGCAGATCCGGCGCGAGCGGCGGCGCAAGATCTCCATTCTCATAAGGAGCAGCAGCCGCTTCGGGCTCAGGCTCAGGATCCGCCTCTAGCGAGATTTGCGGTTCCGGCGTCGATCCTGCGGGGCGACTAAAGCCAAGCCCCTGTAGAGAGGAGAAGAGCGCCATCGTCTCTTCAACCCGGTCGATCACCTTTCGCGGCGCAGCGATCCGCTCGATCTCGCTCTTTCCTACGGATTGACCCGGATAAAGCACACAGCAGCGCTCAAGCACATTGCGAAGTTGTCGGACATTGCCTGGCCAGGACGCAGCCTGCAGAGCCGCAATCGCCGAGGGATGAAACTTCGGGGCCTCGCCCACGCCCTGCCCGCGAAACCTCTTCAAGATGAGCTCAACGAGCAATGGAATGTCTTCGCGCCGCTCGTCGAGCCCTTTGATGGCGATGGGAAACACATTGACCCGGTAGAACAGATCCTCCCGGAACGAGCCTTCGTCCACCATCTTCATAAGGTCGCGATGCGTGGCGCACACCAGCCTGACGTCGGCCTTGATTTCCTGAGTGCCGCCAACACGCGTGAAACGGCGGTCCTCAAGGACGCGCAGCAGCTTCACCTGCATGTCGAGCGGCATGTCGCCAAGTTCGTCGAGAAAAAGCGTGCCGCCAGCGGCGGTCTCGAGCAGCCCCGCGCGGGTGCGCACCGAACCTGTATAGGCGCCCTTCTCGCTGCCGAATAATTCGCTTTCAAGCAGCTCGCGGGGAATAGCGCCGCAATTGACGGCGACGAACGGCGCGGCCCCTCTATGAGAGAAGGCGTGAACGGCACGCGCGGCGAACTCCTTGCCGCTGCCCGACGGGCCGCTGATGAAGACCGATGTCGATAATGGCGCGACGCGCGAAATGAGGTCGAGCGCTTCACGCATCGCTGCGCTCGGCAGATCAAGATAGCGAAAAACTTCGTCTCTGGTCATGCGGCTACCGCGCCCGGAGGAAATCGCATGTCGAATCTCAGACGGCTGATGTTGTGCATGTCGAGTTTTTGACTGGGAACTGTCGGACAATCAAGAATGACAACTAAGTTGTGCGACGCAATTCAGTGGAAGACGTCGCAAAAAAGCGAATATTTCACATGCCGTCGACGTAGCACCATAATGGGTTTTATTAAAAAATCGTTAATTTTCAGAGACATGGCACCATAACGAAACACAGCTCAACCTTCGTAACATGAAACTTACAGCACTGGCTCAGCCGTTGCTTTTAACCAACGCAACGTGCGAATTCGAAGGGAAATGCTGTGAGCGCAGTTCTTTGTGTCACTGACGGCCTCGCTGATTCCGAGGCCTGGATCACTCACCTGCACAACCGCGGGTATGAGACGCATATCACGACGCTGCCCAAGCTTGGCGCGGTGCAGACGACATGGCCGCAATGCGGCTTGCTGATGTCATACGCGGTAGCCAAGAAGCTCGCCGCAGATGCGACAGGCTTTGTGAAATGGTGCCGTCAGCTGAAAGCTGAGCGGATCGTCGTTCTCGGCGAAAACGGCAAGGGGTTTTCGTTGAAATGCGAATTCAACGGGAGCACCCTGCATGTCAGACCTGCGGACAACAATTGGCGGTTCACAGCCGAGGTTGTA
>CAIUWR010000017.1 GCA_903902915.1 uncultured Hyphomicrobiales bacterium
AGCGGTCGTTTTCGGGGGGTGGGGAGCGGTTCCTGCGGGGTTGGCTACCGGAGCCTGCCTCCCGGGCGATCATGCGCAAAAGGCGTGGTTCTTCGGCTGGCCGCCGGTGGACATGTCAAAAGGGGTTCCTCCCGCTGACGCCACGCCCAGTCACCCGCCCGTCCGGCAAAATGACCGGTCTGAGCAGATGACGCTCACAAACCTGAGATGCGGATCTGGCGGGCTCACAGCCGTGGGCTCCAGCGCCGCATCAGGGCCTGCCGTTCCCCCTCCGCCAGAGGCTGGAGCGTGACGAGGCCCGGGCCAAGAGCGGGAGCGATGATCGAAGAATCCGCGCCGGGGGCGCCGCGAGGCGATCAACCCACAACTCATCAGCGCCGAAACGGCGCCCCCAGCCCCTCAAGGGGCGTGCATGCCCATCCACCCGGCGCGGTTTCGCGTGCGGGCTTCAACTGTTCAGCCACCGAGAGGAGAGTCCGCATGAGAAAGGCGCCCAAACCATCGCCCGCCCGACCGCCCCGGCTGTCCGCCCAGGACAAACGCCTTCTGCCTCTGGCGCCCGGCCTGCGGCGAAAAATACAGCGCGTGATGGTGCGCGAGCTGATTGACAGCGTTCCCGATTTTCGCGCGGATGTGCGGACCCTCGTGGAGCTCTGCAACTTCCCCAATGCCTGCGGAGACGCCGATTGCGCCCGCGCCCAGACCTGCGCGCGGAACTTCGAATGCTACGTGGTCGCCCATCGCGCCTTCGGCAAACTGCTGCCTTACATGCAGGAGGCTTTCGCCCGAAACCGGGCGGCGGGATAGACCTCATTCGCGCCCAGGGACGCGTCGCCTCGCAAGCGAGGGGCGCCCCCATGCTCGTCAGGAAATGAACCCGCCTCAGTTCCAGGGCGTAGGCGCGGGGATCTTCACCGCCGGGCCTTCGCATTCCACCGTGCCGAAATCGGCCGGGCCGACGATTTCCATATATTCCATGTCGGAGGAGTAATCGAAGAGATAGTGGACCATGCCGGGGCGCTGATGCACCACATCGCCAGCCTCGACGATGAATTCCTTGTCCTCATACATGAACCGCGCCCAGCCTTTGGTCATGACGATGATCTGGAAATCGGCGACGTGATAATGCCAGCCGGTGCCGACCTCGGGCGGCATGTTGGCTTTGACGAGATGGGCGATGACATTGCCGTGGGTGGCGTCTTTGACGCCAAGATCGCGATAGAGGAAGAAGTCTCGAAGGCCGCCGCCCTTCCATTCGGTGTCGGCGGGCTTCACATGGGAAAATGCTGTTTTCATGGCTCCGGACATGACCCATCTCCTGTGACTGATGGCATGCGTTGAAACATCAGAATTCAACCTCGAGCTCTTCGATCTCCTCATGTTCGAGCTGGGCCGCAGCCAGCCACGCCTGCATGGCGGGCCATTCAAGAATGCGGTCGCAATAGGCGGCGCTGACGGGATCGAGCGGCACGTCATAGGTGCGCAGCCGCGTGACCACCGGCGCATACATGGCGTCGGCCATGGTGAGCGTTTCTCCGAAGAGATAGGGCCCGCCATAGGCGGAGAGGCATTCGCCCCAGATCTCGATGATGCGGTCAATATCCGCCCGCGCCTTCGACCAGACCTTGAAATCGGGAAAATGCGCTTTCAAATTCATGGGCAGAGCGGAGCGCAGCGAAGTGAAGCCGGAATGCATCTCGCCGCAGATGGCGCGACAATGGGCGCGGTGAAGCCTATCCTTGGGCAAAAGGCCTTTTTTAGGCGCAATCTCGTTGAGGAACTCGCCGATGGCCAAAGTGTCCCAGATGCGAAACTCCTTGTAGGTGAGGCAAGGCACAAGAATGGAGGGAGACAGAAGCAGGATCTCGGCGCGCGCGGAGGCGTCGTCGGGCGCGGTGATGACCTCTTCAAAGGGAATTCCCGCGAGTTTGGTCATGAGCCAGCCCCGCAGGGACCAGGATGAGTAATTCTTGCTGCTGATGGTGAGCGTCGTCGCCGCCATGATCGTTCTCCGATATGCGATAGAGAAAGCAAACGATATGCCAGACACGCCCGAACCGCCTCTGGCACAGCGCTTGCTGGACCGGGGCAGGAAACCGGGATATCGAAGCGCCATGATGTACGACGCTTACCAACGCTATGCGGATGCGGCCCATCCGATCCGCATGATGGCCGGGAACTCGCAGCAATTGCTGCGCGCCTGGACCGCGACGCCCTTCGCCTCGCCCTTCGCCCGCATGGCGGCGATGTGCGAAGTGGTGCAGGTGGCGGGCTTCACCCATACGCGCCCGGACTTCGCCATCACCGAGGTGAAGACGCCCAATGGCGATCTGGCGGCGGTGCAGGAATCCGTCGCCCTTGGAACGCCCTTCTGCGACCTGCTGCGCTTCTCGCGCGAGGGCGCCGAACAAAGGCCGAAAGTGCTGCTGGTGGCGCCCATGTCAGGCCATTTCGCCACCCTGCTGCGCGGCACCATCAAGACGCTGCTGCGCGACTTCGAGGTTTATGTCACCGACTGGAAAAACGCCCGCGACGTGCCGCTGAGCGCAGGCGCCTTCACCCTCGACGACTTCACGTCCCATATCATCGACTTTCTGCAAGTCCTGGGGCCGAACGCGCATCTGGTCGCGGTCTGCCAGCCCACGGTGGCGGCGCTGGCGGCGGTCTCGGTTATGGCCGCCCGCAAGGATCCCGCCCAGCCCGCAAGCATGACCCTGATGGCCGGCCCCATCGACACGCGCGTCTCGCCCACCAAGGTGAATGAGTTGGCGACGTCGAAACCCATTGAATGGTTTCGCGAAAAGATGATCGGCGTGGTGCCCGGAGGCCAGATCGGCGCGGGACGCCGCGTCTATCCCGGCTTCCTGCAACTGGCCGCATTCATGAGCATGAATGTGGAACGCCACACGAAATCCTTCGTCGACATGTTCCAGGCCCGCGTCGCGGGCGATGCGGCCAAGGCCGATCAGATCCGCGCTTTCTACGAGGAATATTTCGCGATCATGGATCTCGACGCCGACTTCTATCTGCAAACAGTCGAGACCGTCTTCCAGACCTGCGCGCTCCCCAAAGGCGAATTGACCTTTCGCGGCGAGCCGGTGGACCCAAAGGCGATCCGCCGGACCTTCCTGCTGACCGTCGAGGGCGAAAAAGACGACATCTGCGCCGTCGGCCAGACATTGGCCGCGCAGGATCTATGCAGCAATCTGCGGCCCTACATGAAGTCGCACTATATGCAGCCGGGCGTCGG
This sequence comes from uncultured Hyphomicrobiales bacterium, assembly GCA_903902915.1. Taxonomy (GTDB): domain Bacteria; phylum Pseudomonadota; class Alphaproteobacteria; order Rhizobiales; family Beijerinckiaceae; genus Terripilifer. The sequence continues at coordinate 3,251 of CAIUWR010000017.1, forward strand.
CCATTATGGCGTGTTCAACGGAAAGCGCTGGGACAACCAGATCTATCCGGTGCTGCGCGACCATATCCAGTCGAGCCTTTAGAAACTGAACAGCGAGGTCGTGGCTTTCAAACCGGCGTCCAGCGCCCGCTGCGCCCCGGCGATCAGATTGGGCAGGCCCGGGCCGGGCAGCGGCTCGACCTTGACGGGGCCGCTTTGCGACGCTTGCGCCGCCTCCTTGTGGGCGTCTGGCGGCGGCGCATAGGCGACCCTGACCCTGGGCGCCCGAGTCGTGCCGACGGGTGTGGGATCGAGGGGTTTGGGCGAAAAGGCCGCCGCCAGAGCCCCGAAGAGCGTGCGCTGCGACGGGGTGGCGGCGGGTGCGGGCTCTTGCGGGCGGGCGCGCGCCATTTGCGTGCCGCCATCGTTGCAGTTGCGCAGTCCAAGGGCGATCAACTCGACGCCGGTGAGCACGCGGTATTCGCGCGTCAACCCGCCGAGCCGGGCCTGAACGGCCGCAGGGTAGCTGCGGAACAGCTCAGCCGACACGCCCTCGTCAGCCTCGCGGGTGTTGGCGTTATAGGCCTTGTGGAATTTCAGCAGGCTGCTCGGATAGACGCAGACATTGGGCAGGCTGAGGGCCATGGTGCAGGCGGAGCGGCATTCATGCAGCCGCACCTCGCGCCCCTCCTGAAGGTAACGGGCGGTCTGGGCCTGATATTCGGTGACATAGCCGCCAACGTCCTTCAGGACGACGACGGGGGCGGGAAAGGGCGGCGGATCGAGATAGGCCAAAAGGCACCCGGAATTTGGACGCAGGACGCCCATTCGCGGGCCTTGAAAGCGGCGGACCAGGCCAAGCTGCCGCCATCTGCGCTTTTCGCTACCCCCTGTGGCGCGAATGCGGCCATAATCAGCATAAAGCGGGGAATAGTCCCGCCACCGCCCAAGGCGCCTCGCGCAAAAGGATCGATTCATGTATAGGCAACAGGGATGAGCCTGATCACTTCGACCGAAGCCCTTGCAGCGGTATGCGACCGCATCTCCCGCCACCCGTTTGTCACCGTGGACACCGAGTTCCTGCGGGAAACGACCTTTTGGCCAAAACTCTGCGTCATCCAGCTCGCCTCGGACGACGAGGCGGTGGCGATCGACGCGCTGGCCGAGGGCCTGGACCTGACGCCGGTCTTCGAGCTGATGGCCAATCCGGCCATCGTGAAGGTCTTCCACGCCGCCCGGCAGGACATCGAAATCGTCTGGAACCTCGCCAAAATGGTCCCGGCGCCCCTGTTCGACACGCAAGTGGCGGCCATGGTCTGCGGCTTCGGCGATCAGGTCAGCTATGGGGAGCTGGTGCAGTCGGTCTGCAAGATCCCGGTGGACAAGTCCTCCCGCTTCACCGACTGGTCTCGCCGCCCCCTTTCCGAGGCCCAGATCACCTATGCGCTGGCGGATGTGACCCATCTGCGCGACGTCTACCGCTGGCTCAGCGCCCGTCTGGAGAAGACCGGCCGCACCAGCTGGCTGGCCGACGAGATGCTGACGCTGACCTCCGCATCGACCTATGAGCAGCATCCTGACAACGCCTGGGAGCGCCTGCGCAACCGCGCCCGCAAACCGCGCGACCTCGCCATCCTGATGGAGATCGCCGCCTGGCGCGAGCGTGAGGCCCAATCGCGCGATGTGCCCCGTTCGCGCGTGCTCAAGGACGACATCATGATCGAGATCGCGCTGGCGGCGCCCCGCACGGCCGATCTGCTTGGGCAGCTTCGATCATTCCCGCGCGGCATGGAGCGGTCCCGCTCCGGCGCTGACATTCTCGCAGCTGTCGAACTGGGCCTCGCCCGCGATCCCAAAACCTTGCCGCGCATTGATCGCGAGCGGCGCAGCAATGGCGGGGGCGCCACTGTCGAACTGCTGAAAGTATTGTTGCGGCAGGTGTCCGAACGCCATGGCGTCGCCGCCAAGATGATCGCCACGGTGGACGATCTTGAAGCCATCGCCGCAGATGACCGCGCCAAGGTCGCGGCCCTTTCGGGCTGGCGTCGCGAACTGTTCGGCGCCAAGGCGCTTGAACTGAAGCAGGGACGCCTCGCCCTCACGGTTGAAGAGGGCAAGGTCGTCACGCTGGAATGGCGGGATGCGCCTGAGCCATCTGTGGATGCGGCGTAAAGGCCTGACGTTTAATCCAGAAGCCTGATCGTCGGTTCGCGGCCGATCAGCTTGGCCATCTGCTTCAGGCGTCCGCTCAAGCGCTCGTTGACCAGCGGCGCCATATCCGTGGGGACGGACAGAACCACTTTGGCCCTGGAACACATCATTGGGCAACGCGACAAAACGCCCGGCATGGCCGCCGACAGGAGATAACCCACACGCATCGCCGCCCCCAGAATATGGGCGCGATCAAGCATCCGAACGGTGGCGATACTGCGGATGGTCGGGCTCACATCCGCATCCGGCCCCATATGTCGATAGGACGTGGTGAGCGCGAGAAAGGCCCGGCCTGGATGGTCGATGCCGCCGAAAGCCGCATTGGCGATGATGTTCAGCGCTTGCTCGCCGCGATAATCGGGGTGGGCGCGCCAGCCGATGTCGGAGAGCAAACAGGCGGCATGGCGCAAGCGTTTTTCGTCAGACGTTTCTTCCAGCTGGGTGGAGCGCATGAAATCATCGGTCCATGCGCACAACTCCTCGCCGTGCAGAGGTGCGCGGGACCGCAACACATTGAGGTCGCGAGCCGAGGCGATGAGCGGATCCGCGCGTTTCTGCGCCGCCTCAAGTCGCTCGAAAAGCAGGCCCTCGCGCACGCCAAGCGCTGAAATCACCACATTTCGCGGCTTGGCCCGACGGATGATCTCATCCAGCACGACGGCGCCATAGGCGAGCAAGGGGCGCCGGGCGCTCGCCACGCTGTCGATGGCGATCAGCGCCTCGGCGTTGACGCGCTCCACCAGCGAGGCGAAATCGGACGCATCGCGCGCGGGAATGGAGTAACCATGCATGACGTTCAGCGGATAGTTGCGCTGGCGCATGTGCAGCCGCGCCAGAGCGCGCCAGGTGCCGCCCACCGCATAGAAACTGCGGTCGCGCAAACCTTGCAGCGCCTTGCTGTCGGCGAGCGCCTCGCGCACGATCTTGATCGCCTTTTTCGGGCTCTTGCCGGACACATCCATCAAGGCGAGACCACCAAGCGGCAGGGTTTCGCCCTTGCCCAGACGGGCGCCTTTCACATCCGCCAGTTCAAGCGAACCGCCGCCAAGATCGCCCACCACGCCGTCCGGCTTGAAAAACCCGGAGACGACGCCCATCGCGGACAGCTCGGCCTCGCGACGACCTGACAGCAGCTCGATAGGCGCGCCAATGGCCTCGCGCGCCGCCTCCAGAAACTGTTTGCCGTTGGAAGCGTCCCGCGCGGCCGCCGTCGCCAACACATGGACATCGCCGATCTCCATGATGTCGCACAACACGCGAAACCGCCGCAGCGCGCCCAGCGCCTTTGCGACGCCATCCTCCGGCAGCTTGCCGGTGACCGCGACGCCTCGGCCGAGACCGCACAGCAACTTGTCATTGAATAATGGCGTCGGCGACCGGGAAAGGCCCTCATAGGCGACCAACCGAACGGAATTGGACCCGATGTCCACTATAGCCACCGGCTTTCCCAGAGCGAGACGCCCCGGAGCATCAAGCTTCGCGAGGCTTTTTTCGAAGGTCATGCCGTCACCGTGATTGCAACCGTTTAAACAGGTTCTTCGGACTGGAGCTTTTCAACGACTTGCCCCGCCCCGAAAGGCTGGGATTGGTCATGAAATAACTATGCGCATTGAACGGCTCCTCGCCGGGCAACAAGCTGACCCGTTCACTACTCCCATCTGGCAGTACGCGATAGCTCTGCTGATTGTCCATGAAGTTGGCGACCATGATCTGGTCCAGCACCTGTTCATGGACGGTCGGGTTGACGATGGGGGTCATGACCTCCACCCGCCGCTCCAGATTGCGCTGCATCAGGTCAGCGGAGGAGATGTAAACATAGGCTTTGGGGTGCGGCAATCCGTGCCCACCACCAAAACAATAAACCCGCGCATGCTCCAGAAAGCGCCCAACGATGGACTTCACGCGGATATTGTCGGACAGGCCCGGCACCCCCGGACGCAGGCAGCATATGCCGCGCACGACCAGATCCACCTGAACGCCGGACTGGCTCGCCTGATAGAGCGCGTCGATGATCTGCGGATCCACCAGCGAATTGCACTTGGCCCAGATCGCCGCCGGCTTGCCCGCCCGCGCAAAGCCGATCTCATCCTGAATATGCTGCAACAGGCGCTTCTTGAGCGAGATCGGCGAAACCGCCATACGCTCGAGCCCGGCGGGCTCGGCATAGCCAGTCACATAATTGAAGATGCGCGCCACATCGCGACCGATTGCGGGGTCGGCGGTGAAGTAGGAAATATCCGTGTAAATGCGCGCCGTCACCGGGTGGTAATTGCCGGTTCCCACATGGCAATAGGTCACGAGGTTGGCGCCTTCGCGACGCACCACCATCGACAGTTTGGCGTGGGTCTTCAGCTCGAGGAAGCCGAACACGACCTGCGCGCCCGCGCGCTCCAGATCCCGCGCCCACCGAATATTGGCCTCTTCGTCGAAACGCGCCTTCAATTCGATCAACGCCGTGACGGATTTGCCCGCCTCCGCAGCCTCGATGAGGGCGCGCACGATCGGACTGTCGTTGGACGTGCGATAAAGCGTCTGCTTGATCGCCACCACATTGGGATCGCGCGCCGCCTGGCTGAGGAACTGCACCACCACGTCAAAGGATTCATAGGGGTGGTGAACCGCCAGATCCTTCTGCTTGATCGCCGCAAAGCAATCGCCGCCGTTGTCCCGCACCCGCTCAGGAAAGCGCGGATTATAGGGCGTGAATTTCAAATCAGGGCGCGCGATGCCGACAATGTCGGAAAGCTCGTTGAGCGCCAGCATCCCGTGATGGATGAAAATCTCCTCGGGCAACACATCGAGTTCTTCTGCCACAAACTGTTGCAACTCGTCGGGCATATTGGAGTCAAACTCCAGCCGGATGACGATGCCGCGCCGACGGCGCTTCAAGGCGGTCTCGAACAACAGCACGAGATCTTCGGCTTCCTCCTCGATCTCGATTTCGCTGTCGCGCACCACGCGGAAGAAACCATGCCCCTTCACCGCATAGCCCGGAAACAAGCGCTGCGACTGCATGATGATCAACGCCTCAAGCGCCACAAAGCGCGCCTTGCCGGGCGCAAGCTGCTCGGGCAGGCGCACGAAGCGGTCAATCTTGGCTGGCAGGCGCACGAGCGCATTGAGGCGACGTCCATCGGACTGCCGAATGAGTTCGACGGTGACGCTGAAACCGAAGTTCGGGATGAAAGGAAATGGATGCGCCGGATCAATGGCGATGGGCGTCAGAACGGGAAAGACGTGCAGCATGAAATGGTCGCTGATCCAATCATGCTCCGCCTTCGAGAGTTCGGCGGGGTCGACAACCTCGATCTTCTCTTGCGCCAGCTCCAGACGCAATTCACGCCAGCGCGACTGCTGCTCGGCCGCCAGCACAGCCACGCGCTCGCGGATCCGTACGAGCTGATCGGCGGGCGAAAGACCATCGTCCGATGGCGTGACGATGCCTGCACGGCTCTGGCGACGCAGTCCCGCCACGCGCACCATGAAGAACTCGTCGAGGTTGCTGGCCGAGATCGTCAGGAAGCGAAGCTGCTCCAGCAGGGGATGGTTCCGGTTGGAGGCCTCTTCAAGCACCCGGCGGTTGAATTCCAGCCATGAAAGCTCGCGATTGATGAAGCGGTCTTGCCGTTCGCTCAGGCCGGGCATGCGCGCCTCCGCGCGAAGATCTTTTTCCGACGCGACCGAAATTTCGATCGTCGCCTGTTCGTTCACGTCATCCGACACGTCGGCCTCCAGTCAATCCACCTGTCGCCGCGGACCTTTTCGAAGGGATATGACAGTACCATGACATCACCATCTGTACGTCTCCAACGAGCGCAGCACATCGCCAGCCATGGGCCTCGTGATCCGCCGCCCGGCCACCAAGGCTTCACGGTCCAGAGCCTCGACCACACGCCGCGCCGCTTCAAGCGAACGCTCGATGCGCAAGGCGAGATACTCGACCACGGTCGTGTCGACAACAAGCTGTCGGTCGATGAACAGCTTGACCAGAACAGCCCGCACCAACGCGTCGTCGGGTTCGGAAATCTCCACGGCGGGCGCGAGACGCAAACGCGAAAGCAGATCAGGCGTGCGCAGGCCCCAGCCATCGGGCCAGCCCCGCGCCGTGATGACCAGCCAACCATTTGCGGCGGTGCGAACCAGGTTCAATAGATGGAAGAGCTCCACCTCGATCCCCCGAGCCGTCTCGACATCTTCGAGAAGGATCGGGCCGCCCGACGCCAGCACCGAGACGTCGGCGCTCGCAAGGGCGCAGGCTGGCAGCACGCGGGCGCGGCTGCGCTCCGCCCAGATCGCGCCCAGATGGCTCTTGCCTGCGCCCGTCGGCCCCAGCAGCAGGAGCACGCGGTCGGACCAGGCTGGCCAGCGCTCGAATGTCTCGAATGCGTCGATGTTCGAGGGCGAAACGAGAAAATCCTCCCGCCCGAATCGGGTCTCCACCGGCAAGTCCAGCGTGAGTTGACGCGGGGCCATCAGACAGGCTCCCGCGCGTCAGCGGCGGGTTCCCGATAGATCGGGCTCTCGAAATAATGCGCGAGCGCGAAGCGGCACAACACGCCGATGACCGCAGCCACCGGCACCGCGAGAATCAAGCCCGTGAAGCCGAAAAGACTGCCGAAGGCGAAGAGGGCGAACATCAGCCAGACCGGATGCAGACCTACGGAGGCGCCCACGAGGCGCGGCGTCAGCACATTGCCCTCCAGAAACTGCCCCACGCCGACGACCCCCATCGCCATTCCAAACAGCATCAGGCTGGGCCAGCCCTGCACAATCGACATGCCAGCCGACAAAACCAGCGCCGTCAGCGACCCAACATAGGGGATGAAACTGAGGAAGCCCGCGCAAATGCCGATCAGGAAGCCGAACTTGAGGCCGATGAGCGAGAGCCCTATTCCGTACCACAGGCCCAGAAACAGACACACCAGCGACTGACCGCGCAGGAAGCCCGAGATGGCGCGGTTCATGTCGCGCGCGATGATGCGCACGTCGTCGCGGTGGGCGGGAGGAGCCAGCCTGTCGAGCGCCTCGATCATGCGCCCCCAGTCGAGCAGGAGATAGAAGGCGACGACCGGCGTCACGACCAGCAGCGAGAAGATTCCCAGCAGCGTCTGCCCGCCCGACCACAGCGACTTCATGAACGCGAGCATCCATTGCGCGCCCTGCCCCACGATATCGCCCAGCGATTTCTGGATGTCGGCTGAATCGAGCTTTCCGTCGAAGCCGAGCCTTTCCAGAAGCCCGCTCCCGAGCTTCCCGCCAAGCGCCCCTCCCTCCTGCGCGACCAGCGCCTGGAGGCGCGTCACGAGATCAGGCAGCCCCTCGATGAAGGAGGCGAGCTGATGGGCCAGCACAGGCACGAAAAGGATCAGGAGCAGCAGGAAGACGAGGCTGATGCACACGACGATGAGCAGCGCCGCCCCAAGACGGCTCAGCCCGGCCCGCTCCAGCTTGTCCGCCAGAGGGTTGAACAGATAGGCCAGAATCATCCCGGCCACGAAGGGCAGCAGCACGCCGCTGAACACATAGAGGAACAGCACGAGCGCCGCGAAAGCCGCGAGCCAGAAACCAACCTGCCGTTCTATCCGCATGAACGTCCTTTACGCACTCATATGCCTGAGCCACTGCGCCAGATAGGCCGCCGTGGAGGCGAGCGTCAATGCCATCACGGCATAGAGCATGGGATCGAACCATAGCCCTTGCAAAACGCCGAAAGCCATGGCGGCGAGCGCCGCCCCGGCAAAAATGATCTGTGCGGCGGTGTTCAGCTTGGAAATCCAGAGAGGGCGAATTTGAACTGGCTTGTCGAGCACCCAGGACACAATGACCGCTCCCAGGATCATCAAATCGCGCGAGACGACGAGAATGGCGATCCAGACTGGCAGGATCCCCGCCACCGCCAGGGCGATGAAGATCGACATGAGCAGCGCCTTGTCGGCAAGCGCGTCGAGATAGGCGCCAAGCTCCGAGCGCATGTCAAAGCGCCGCGCGATGAATCCATCCAGCCCATCAGAGATTCCAGCAAGCGCGAAAGCGGCGAAAGCCCAGCCCCAAGCTTGCTCGGCGATCATCCCGACCGCGACCGGAACCAGCAGCAGGCGCATCAAGGTGATCAGATTTGGGATATTTTTCAAATTTCCGCCTCTTGGCCTAACGCGCCCATTATGGCCTATTTCCACATTGGAAGGTATCGCCCGTTCGAAGCAGGGAGAATTCCGCCCAATTGCCTTGCATCCACCGGCGCCGCGCGCTAACCCGGCCTGCATACAGGGGACATTCCATGCAGACTGAGGGCAAGCCCGGGCTCACCTATGCTCAAGCTGGCGTCGATATCGACGCAGGCAACGAGATGGTCGACCGCATCAAGCCGCTGGTGCGCGCCACCCGCCGTCCCGGCGCGGACGCCGAAATCGGTGGCTTTGGCGGGCTTTTCGACCTCAAGGCGGCGGGATTCACCGACCCGATCCTGGTCGCCGCCAATGATGGCGTGGGCACCAAGGTCAAGATCGCCATCGAGAGCGGCATCCATGACACCGTGGGGATCGACCTTGTGGCCATGTGCGTCAACGATCTGATCGTGCAAGGCGCCGAACCGCTGTTTTTCCTCGACTATTACGCCACCGGCAAGCTGGAGCCCGCCACGGGCGCGGCCATCGTGAAAGGCATCGCGACGGGCTGCATCGAGTCCGGCTGCGCCCTGATCGGCGGCGAGACCGCCGAAATGCCGGGCATGTATGCGGGCGACGACTACGATCTGGCGGGCTTCGCCGTGGGCGCCGCCGAGCGTGGGCGCCTGCTGCCGCGCGGCGATCTGAAGCCCGGCGACGTGCTCTTCGGCCTGCCCTCCTCGGGCGTCCATTCCAACGGTTTCTCGCTGGTGCGGCGCATCGTGGCCCTGACGGGTCTGGGGTGGGACGCGGAGGCGCCCTTCGCGCCGGGCCGCACCCTGGCGCAGGCGCTGCTTGTGCCGACCCGCCTCTATGTGAAGCCCCTGCTTGCCGCCCTCAAGGCCTGCGACGGCATCAAGGCGCTGGCCCATATCACCGGCGGCGGCTTCCCCGACAATATCCCGCGCGTGCTGCCCGATGGGCTAGGCGTGTCGCTTGATCTGGCCGCCATCCCGGTTCCGCCGGTGTTCGGCTGGCTGGCGAAGACCGGCAATGTGGCCGAGCGGGAGATGCTGCGCACCTTCAACTGCGGCGTCGGCATGATCGTGGTGGCGGAAGCCGCCCGCGCCGCAGACGTCGAGGCCGCGCTCAAGGCGGCGGGCGAATCGCCTGTGCGGATGGGCGAGGTGGTGGCCTTCTCTGGCGAAAGCGAGCGCGTCTCCTATCGCGGACATCTGGCGCTATGAGCGAAGCCAGCGCCCGCCGCAGGGTCGCCGTGCTCATTTCGGGGCGTGGCTCGAACATGACGAGCCTGATCGCGGCGGCGAAGGATCCTTCCTTCCCGGCGGAGATTTCCCTCGTCCTGTCCAATCGCCCCGAGGCGCCGGGACTGGCGACCGCGCGGGAAAACGGCGTCACCACGGTCGCCATCGACCACAAGCATCACCTGTCGCGCGAAGATTTCGAACGCGCCATGCAGGAGGTGCTGGAGGCCCATGGCGTCGAACTGGTCTGTCTTGCAGGCTTCATGCGCATCCTGACCCCATGGTTCGTGGAGCGCTGGACCGGGCGCATGATCAACATCCACCCTGCCCTGCTGCCGCTCTATCGCGGGCTGCACACCCATGAGCGCGCACTTGCTGACGGGGTGAAGCTGCATGGGGCGAGCGTGCACTTCGTCGTGCCGGGCATGGATGAAGGGCCGATCATCGCGCAGGCCGCCGTGCCGGTGCTGGATGGCGACACGCCGGATGCGTTGGGCGCGCGGGTGCTGGCGCAGGAACATGTGATCTATCCGCTGGCATTGGGCCTGCTGGCGGGCGGTCGCCTCGCCATCGAGGGCGCGCGGGTGCGCGTGCACGGCGAAGCGGCGCAGACATCGGCGCTGGTGGCGCCGCAGGTGGCGTGAAGCGCTGACCGGTCGAGAAGCCGGCGCGCTTGTGCCTGGGCCTGCCCACGCATATAAACTTAACAAAACAAGGCGGAGTGGGATAAAGCCCACCAAGCTATCTGCCCACTTCGCGCTATTGATGGAGGCGCCACGTCATGACTCCGCTCGACCGCATGCTCGCCGAGCATGAAATTTCGCGCCTGACCACGCGCTTCGCCCTTCTCAACGATGCTGGCGACTGGGACGCCGTCGCGGCGATGTTCACGCAAGACGGGCGCTTCATCCGCCCCGCAGGCGGGGACGCAGTGGTGGGCCGCGAGGCGATCCGTGCCTCCTTCGCGAGCCGCCCGGCGCGCAAGTCCTGCCACCTCATCACCAACATCGTCGTCGATGTGATCTCCGCCGACGAAGCGATCTCTCGCTGCACCCTGCTGCTTTACGCAGCCCCCGCCGGAGAAAACACGGCGGCCTCGCCCGCCTTGATCGGCGGCTTTCACGACAAACTCCTGCGTACCCCGGACGGTTGGCGCTTTGCAGAACGCGCTGGCTTCCTTGATCTCAAGGTCGATTTCTCATGACATTCATCCATACCACCCATGTGGGCAGCCTGCCCCGCTCCCCTGAGCTTGCGGCCATGCTGCTGAAGCGCGACCATGGCGAAGATGTGGGCGAGGCCGCGTTCGACACGCTCGTTTCCTCGGAAATCGAGGCCGCGATCCGCGCGCAGATCAAGGCGGGCGTCTCCATCGTCAGCGATGGGGAATTGGGCAAGGTCGGCTATTCCACTTACATCACAGCCCGCCTGTCGGGCTTTGGCGGCCATGTGGACCGCACGCCCGCCAAGGATCTGGCGGACCTGCCGGAACTACGGACAAAACTCGCCGCCATCATGGGAAGCCAGACCTTCGTCCGCGCAGCCTGCATCGGCAAGGTGCAGCTCGTCGACGCCAAACCTGGGGACGACGACATTCGCCGTTTCGGCGCGGCCATGCGCAAGGAGGGGCAGTCCGTGCGCGGCTTCATGAACGCCGCCTCGCCCGGCCTCATCACCGCCTTCCAGCCCAATCAATTCTATCCCACGCACGAGGCCTATCTTTCCGATCTCATCGAGGCCATGCGGCCGGAGTATGAGGCGATCATCGCGGCGGGCTTTGATCTGCAACTTGACGCCCCTGACCTCGCGATGGCGGCGCATACGGGCTTTCAGGGGTTGAGCGAAGCCGAGTTCGTCAAGCGGGCCGAGCAAAATGTCGAGGCGCTCAATGCGGCGACCGCCAACATTCCGCGCGAACGGATGCGCATGCATATCTGCTGGGGCAATTATGAAGGCCCCCACGATCACGACATCGCCCTGGAGAAGGTGATCGACGTCATCCTGAAGGCGCGCCCGGCGCAATTGTTGTTCGAGGCGGCCAATCCACGCCATGAACATGAATGGACCGTCTGGCGCGACGCCAAGCTGCCTGACGATACCGTGCTTGTGCCCGGCCTGATCGACAGCTGCTCCAACTATGTGGAACATCCCGAGCTGATCGCCCAGCGCATCGAGCGCTTCGCCTCCATCGTCGGCGCCGAGCGCGTCATCGGCGGCACCGATTGCGGCTTTGGCACTTTCGCGGGCTACGGGAAAATTGACCCGTCTGTGACCTGGAAAAAGCTCAGCGCCCTGCGCGAAGGCGCGGATATCGCCGCCAAGCGGCTGTAATCGGGAGGGGGCGACGTCTCGTCGCCCAATCCCACACGCGAACTGGGGCGACGGGACGTCGCCCCTCCCGAGCTCAGCCGTTGATGCGGCACGTCGCCATGAAGGCCTTGGCCTTGGGCTGGGCGCTGGGCGAGAACTTGCCGGTGACGCGCATTTCATCGCGCTCCCCCTGCGTCAGCGCCTTCATGACGCCCTTGGAGTAACAACCGCAGCGACGGCCCGCGACATCCGCCTTCTTGCCGTCGGCGACGACGAGCGAGGTGCAGATTTCGCGCAGGCGACTGCGAATTTCGTCGTCGGTCGGCGGATGATCGAAGCCAGACGGCGCGCTAGGAGGCCTCGCGCCCGCAAAGGCGACGCTGGAGAGGCACGTGAAAGCGACAGCCGCGAAAACACCAAGCTTGGAGCGCACGAAAACCCCCTGAGACTCAACCGATCGATCAACCCGAAGTACTAACCCGCCGATACCACTCAAGCCCAGTGCCGCACAAGCTGAGCGGACGCGGATGCTTAACGAGCGCTTACTTTGCAGGTTTGAGCCAGACCTTGTTGTCATGGAAAGCCGCGCCGCCGAAGGGCGCTGGCGAATCGGCTCCCGTCAGGGTGTTGATGCCCTTCCCATCGGCGAAAGCGCCATTGGGCCAAAGTCCTTCCGAGATCAGCACGCCACGCCCCACCCCCTCGAAAAAGCGCGCATTCAGGCGCACCTCGCCGCGCCCGTTGCCGAGCACGACCGCATCCCCATCAGCGACGCCAAGGCGGCGCGCATCGTCGGGATGGATCATCACCTCGGGCCGCCCCTCCCGGGCGCGCGAGGAAGGCGTCTCGTTGAAGCTGGAGTTCAGAAAACTGCGCGCCGGGCTTGTCGCGAGGCGGAAGGGGTGGGCCTCATCTGCATTTTCCAACACGTCCCAATGATCGGGAAAAACGGGAAGCGAGCGCCACGGCCCGAGCATGCCGATATTGCTGAAAGGCGTCGACCGCCAATCCGGCTTGAACCGATATTTGCCATCGGGCCAGGCGAAACCTTTCAGGAAATGCGCCGTCTCGAAGTCGGGCTGCATGTCGATCCAGTTGCGCTTTTCCAGCTCTTCCAGCGCAGGCAGGCCGGACTCGCGCAAGGTGATGGCGGCCAGTTCGCGCACGCTCATGTCAAAGCTTGGATGGGTGACGCCGACGCGTTTGGCGATAGCGCAAATGACCTCGTGATTGCTGCGGCATTCGCCCGGCGCTTCAATCAGTTTATCGGCGAGTTCTACATATTGGTGGCCGCCGCCGGCATAGATATCCATATGCTCAAGGAACATGGTGGCGGGCAGCACCACATCGGCCATGGCCGCCGTCTCGGTCATGAATTGCTCATGCACCACGGTGAACAGATCCTCGCGCGCGAAGCCCTGCTTCACCAATGTCTGATCGGGCGCGACGGACATGGGATTGGTGTTCTGGATCAGCATGGCCATGATCGGCCCGCCGCCTCGCAGCGCAGCTGGATCACCCGTAAGGATCGCGCCGATCCGTGATTGATCGAGCACGCGGGTGGTTGGATCGATCAGCTCGCGGCCTTCGAGCGTGGTCTGGTTCCAATGATAGATCGCAGCGTTGTTATGAAAGGCGCCGCCGCCTTCATATTTCCACGCGCCCGTCACAGCCGCGATGCTCAGCGCCGCATGCATGTTCACCGCGCCATTGCGCTGGCGCGTGAAGCCATAGCCCAGCCTGAAGAATGTGCGCTTCGTTTCGCCAACCAGCTTCGCGAAAGCCTCGATCTCCGCAACGCTGAGGCCAGTGATCGCCGAGGCCCATTGCGGGTCGCGCGTTTGCAGATGCGCTTCCAGTTCATCCGGCGCGTCGGTGAAGTCGCGCAGATAATCGCGGTCGGCGAAACAATCGCGAAACAGCACATGCATGACCGCGCAGGCCAGCGCGCCATCAGTTCCCGGACGCAGGCACAAAGCCATGTCCGCCTGTTGCATGGTCGGCGTGCGATAGATGTCGATGACCACGATCTTGGCGCCGCGCTCCTTGCGGGCGCGCATGGCGTGGGTCATCACATTGACCTGCGTCGCCACCGCATTGGTGCCCCAGATGACGACGCAATCAGACTTCGCCATTTCGCGCGGATCTGGGCCGGCGATCTTGCCAAGCCCCGCGACCACGCCGGGCCACGCGAGGTTGACGCAAATGGTCCCGTAGAAGCGCGCATATTTCTTCGCGTGGGTGAGGCGGTTGAGGCCGTCGCGCATCACGCGGCCCATGGTGCCTGCGTAATAATAGGGCCAGACGCTTTGCGCCCCATGGTCGCGCTCGGCGGCGAGGAAACGCTTCGCGATCAGATCAAGCGCCTCATCCCACGAAATGCGAGCAAACTGGCGCGAGCCCTTCGGCCCCGTGCGCTTCATCGGATAGAGCAGACGCTCGGGGTGATGGATGCGCTCGGCGTAACGCGCGACCTTCGCGCAGATGACGCCAGCCGTATAGGTCTGGTCCTGGGCGCCGCGAATGCGCCCGATGCGCTTGCCCTCGATCACCTCCACATCCAGCGCGCAGGCCGATGGGCAATCATGCGGGCAGACGGAGGGGCGGTGGATCGTGTGGGGCTCAGCTGTGCTCATGCCACAGCATTGCAGCGCCGCGCCCAAAAGAAAAGAGGGGCCGCGCTGGGCGACCCCTCTTCAAACTATCCAACTTCGTGAGCTCAGCCGACGATCTCGTTTTCGGCAAACCACTGGGCGATTTCGACGGCGGCGGTCTCGGGGGCGTCGGAGCCGTGAACCGTGTTCTCGCCCATGTTGAGGGCGAAGAGCTTGCGGATCGTGCCGGCGTCAGCCTTCTCCGGGTTGGTCGCGCCCATGACGGTGCGATAGCGGGCGATGGCGTCTTCGGCTTCCAGCACCTGCACGACCACGGGGCCAGCCGTCATCTGATCGACGAGCTCGCCGAAGAAGGGACGCTCCTTGTGGACGCCGTAGAAGGTCTCGGCCTGGGCGCGGGTCATCAGCACGCGCTTCTGGGCGACGATGCGCAGGCCAGCCTGCTCGATGGTGGCGTTGACAGCGCCTGTGAGGTTGCGACGGGTCGCGTCGGGCTTGATGATGGAAAAGGTGCGCTGAACCGCCATGGCAGGGCTCGAACTTTCTGTGTTGAAGAAGGAGCGCGCTTATAACCGCCCCGCCCCGATGGCACAAGCCGCCAGCCTCGGCTTGGGGGACGCTCATCAAAAATTGAATTCGCCGATCACATACTCTATTTTGATCGTAACCGCCGATATGTCCAAGAGGCCGCCATGAACCTTCGCGACCTGCGCTATGTCATCTCCGTCGCTGAACTCGGCCATTTCGGGCGGGCCGCCATGGCCTGCAACGTCAGCCAGCCCACGCTTTCGGGCCAAATCCTCAAGCTGGAGGAAGAGCTGGGGATCACCATCTTCGAGCGGGTGGGCAAACAGGTGCGGCTGACCCCGGTGGGCGAACAAATCCTCGTGAACGCCCGCCGCTCCGTCGCCGCCGCCAATGACATCGTGACCGCCGCGCGCGCCAGCCGAGACCCCCTCGCAGGCACGATCAGGCTGGGGGTGATCCCCACTCTCGCCCCCTATCTGATGCCATTCGTTCTGCCCCGCGCGGCCCTTGATCTGCCCAACGCGCCGCTGATGTTGGTGGAGGATCTGACCGGCAATCTGCTGCCACCCCTCGCCGACGGGCGGATCGACGCCGCCCTCATCGCCACCGATCCCGGCACGGACCGGCTGGCCGAGATCGACCTTTTCGAGGAATCCTTCTGGCTCGCCATGCCCATCGACGATCCGCTGGCGGTGGAGACCGAGATTGATCTGGCGACGATTGACCCAAGGCAGCTCCTGCTGCTGACGGACGGCCATTGCCTGCGCGACCAGGCGCTGGACCTATGCGCCCATCAGGGTTCGGAAAGCTCGCTGGCGGGCTCCGCCGACGTGCGCGCCGTCTCGCTGGAGACCCTGGTTCATCTGACCGCTGCGAAATATGGCCTGACGCTGGCCCCCCGCCTCGCCATGGCCAATTGGGCTGGACTTAAAGACCAGATCGCCTTCCGACCCATCATGGGCGATAAGGCCAGCCGCAAGGTGCGCCTCGCCTTCCGCCGCGACATGCCCCGCCGCAAAGCCATGGAGCGGCTGGCGGAGGTGGTGCGCGCCAGCCTGCCCGACTGCGTGAAGCGGCTGGGCTAGAGCTTCTACTGATAGGATCGAGGCATGACGCCTCCGGGAGGGGCGGCGCCTTCATAGGCTGCGCCGATCATCGCAAGAGGCAAAACCAATTTCCCACCTCTTAGCCGCCCGGCTACTTTTTGTCGAACGCTGTAATGGCGTTTGACACAACGTCGTTACAATACAAACATAGGCGGCATCAGCCGTCCGGTCCCAAGGCGTGGCTGCAAAATCATCTGGAGGAGTGAGATAATGTCTTTGAAAGGCAGCAAGACTGAAGACAATCTGAAGGCCGCTTTTGCGGGCGAGTCCCAGGCCAACCGCCGCTATCTCTATTTCGCGCAGAAGGCTGACGTCGAGGGCTACAACGATGTGGCTTCCGTGTTCCGCTCCACCGCCGAAGGCGAGACCGGCCACGCCCACGGCCATCTCGAATTCCTCGAGGAATGCGGCGACCCCGCCACCGGCCTGCCCATCGGCAAGACCCAGCTGAACCTCGCCGCCGCCGTCGCGGGCGAGACGCACGAATATACCGACATGTATCCGGGCATGGCCCGTTCGGCGCGCGAAGAAGGCTTCGACGAAATCGCCGACTGGTTCGAGACGCTGGCCAAGGCCGAGCGTTCGCACGCTGGCCGCTTCCAGCGCGCCCTTGACGAGATCAAGTAATCCCCTTTGCGGCCCGGGCGAGCGTTCGGGCCGCACTTTTTCCTGATGCATTCTCAACAAGGGCGGAATCCATGAGAGAGGGCAGCCTCGAAGCTCCAACGCGGCATCCCATCGACTGGGAAAACCCGGCGTTCTACGATGAGGCCCTGCTGGACGAAGAGATGCGCCGCATCTTCGACATCTGCCATGGCTGCCGACGCTGCTTCAATCTGTGCGACAGCTTCCCCCGCCTGTTCGACCTTGTGGACGAATCCAAATCCGGCGAACTCGACACCGTCGCCAGCGAGAGTTTCAAGCCCGTCGTGGAGGCCTGCACGCTCTGCGACATGTGCTATATGACCAAGTGCCCCTATGTGCCCCCCCATGAATTCAATCTCGACTTCCCGCATCTGATGCTGCGCTATCGCGCCGTCGAGCTGAAGAAGGGCGAGGGCCATTTTGCGGATGGCGAATTGGCCAAGGTGGACCGCAACGGCAAGATCGCCACCGCCATCGCGCCTATCGCCAATTGGGCCAGCGACAAATCGAACACGCTGACGCGCGGCTTGCTCGAAAAAGTCGCGGGCCTCGACGCGCAGGCGGAGCTTCCGAAATACGCCTCGAAAACCTTTGTCGCGCAGGCCAAGGCCACGCCGATCACGGTCAACAAGGAGGCGCCCGCCTTCGGCCGCAAGGCGGTGATCTACGCGACCTGTTTCAACAATTACAACGACACGGATGTGGGCGTCGCCGCGCGCGCGGTGCTGGCGAAAAACGGCGTCGAGACTGAAGTCGTGCATCCCCATTGCTGCGGCATGCCCATGCTGGAACAGGGGAACATCGCGGAGGTCGCCAAGAGCGCGGCCTTGGTGTCGGCGGCGCTGCGGCCCTATATAGAAAAGGGCTATGACGTGATCGCGCTGGTGCCCTCCTGCGCCCTCATGATGAAATTCGAATGGGCGCTGATCTGCCCCAAGAACGAAGACGTGAAGCTGCTCGCCAGCGCCACTTTCGATCTCTCCGAATATATCGTGGACATCGCGAAAAAGAACGGTCTGGCGCCGGGGCTGCAACCCATGGCGGGCGGCGTGTCGCTGCATATCTCCTGTCATTCGCGCGCGCAGAACATGGGCCAGAAGGCGGCGGAGATGCTGCAATTATTGCCGCAAGCGGATGTGAAGGTCATCGAACGTTGCTCGGGCCATGGCGGCGCCTGGGGCTTCAAGAAGCAGAACTTCGAAACCGCCCTCAAAGTCGGCAAGCCCGTGGCGCGCACGACGCGCGATGCGGGCAAGGGTTTCGTGACATCAGAATGTCCGCTGGCGGGCGTTCACATCGCGCAGGGGGTGGAGAAACTCGGCGGCGAGGGGGGCAAGCCCGAACTCGTCCGCCACCCCATCCAGATCTTCGCCCGATCCTACGGGCTCTAAAGCGACACCGGGAGCGCCAGCCATGGCCAACAAGCATCAGATCACCGCAGCGGACATCCTGCCGCTCGAGGCCTATGGGAAGGTGCGCGTGCAGACGCGCCGCGACATGTCAGAACGCAAAAAGAACCGCCGCGTGGAAGTCGGCCCGCATGTCACCTTCTATTTCGAGAATTTCGATACGATGTGGGTGCAAGTGCAGGAGATGCTGCATATCGAGCGGGGCGGCGAGGCGCAGATGGTGGACGAGCTGGCCGCCTATAATCCGCTGGTGCCGCAGGGGCAGGAGCTGGTCGCCACCTTCATGATCGAGATCGACGATCCCGAGCGCCGCAAGCGCATCCTCGGGCGCCTCGGCGGCATCGAGGAGACGACCTTCGTGCAGATCGGCGCGGAGAAGATCCCGGGCGTGGCGGAGGCCGATCAGGACCGCACCACGGCGGAGGGCAAGGCCTCGTCTGTGCAATTCGTGCATTTCCACTTCACCCCCGCCCAGATCGGGGCCATCCGCACGCCGGGCACGCCTGTGATCGTGGGCATGGGCCACGCCAACTACAGCCATATGGCGGTCCTGCCGGAGCATGTGCGGGCGGAACTGGCGGGCGACTTCGACTGAGGGCCGCCCTCCGGTTGCCTGCCGCCCCGCGCCGTGCCAGATAGCGGCCATGCTCCATATCAACGATCTCACCTATCGGCTCGGGCCGCGGCTGCTGTTTGACGAGGCGACTGCCGCGCTGCCTGATCGCGCGCGCGTGGGCTTCGTGGGGCGCAATGGCGCTGGCAAGACCACCCTGTTCCGCATGATCTCGGGCGAGCTTGGCGCGGAGTCCGGCACCGTCACCCTGCCCCGCAGCGCGAGGCTCGGCCGCGTGGAGCAGGAGGCGCCGGGCGGGCCGGGCACGCTGATCGACTTCGTGCTCGACGCGGACAAGGAGCGCAGCGCGCTCATGGCGGAGGCGGAGACCGCCACCGACCCCCACCGCATCGCCGAAATCCAGATGCGCCTTGTGGACATCGACGCCCATTCGGCCCCCGCGCGGGCGGCGGGCATTCTGTCGGGTCTGGGCTTCGATCACGAGGGGCAGCGACGCTCCCTGTCGGAATTCTCGGGTGGCTGGCGCATGCGCGTGGCGCTGGCCGCAGTGCTCTTCTCGGCGCCCGACATTCTGCTGCTCGATGAGCCCACCAACTATCTCGATCTCGAAGGCACGCTCTGGCTGATCGACTATCTGGCCCATTATCCCGCGACCGTGCTGGTCATCAGCCATGACCGCGATCTGCTGGATGAAGTCGCCGACCACATTCTGCATCTCGACCAGGCCAAGCTGACCCTCTGGCGCGGCAATTACACGAGCTTCGAGCGCCAGCGCCGCGAGCAGCAGGCGCTGCAAATGAAGCTGGTGAAGAAGCAGGAAGAGCATCGCCGCCATCTGCAAGCCTTCGTGGATCGCTTCCGCGCGCAGGCCACCAAGGCGCGGCAGGCGCAATCGCGCATCAAGATGCTGGCGCGCATGGAGCCGGTCGCCGCCATGGTGGACAGCGATGTGCTCCCCTTCGACCTGCCCTCCCCCGCCAAACCCCTCTCGCCCCCCATCGTGGCGATGGAGGGCGCTAGCGTAGGCTATGGCGAGACCACCATCCTGACGCGCCTGTCGCTCAGCATCTCCAACGACGACCGCATCGGCCTGCTGGGTTCGAACGGCAACGGCAAATCGACCTTCGCCAAACTGATCGCGGGACGGTTGGACGCCATGAGCGGCGCCGTGCGGCGCTCGTCCAAGCTCGACGTGGGTTTCTTCGCGCAGCATCAGGTGGATGATCTGGCGCCCGGCGGCACGCCCTATACCCATGTGGCCGAACTGATGCGCGACGGCACGGAGGCGAAGATCCGCGCACGCTGCGCCCAGATGGGCTTTCCCAATGTGAAGGCCGACACCCGCGTGAGCGAATTGTCAGGCGGCGAGAAGGCGCGCCTGTTGATGGGGCTGGCGACCTTCAGCGGCCCGCATCTGCTCATTCTCGACGAGCCCACCAACCATCTCGACATCGACAGCCGCGCCGCCTTGATCGAGGCCCTGAACGACTATCAGGGCGCGGTGATCCTCGTGTCCCATGATCGCTATCTGCTGGAGGCCTGCGCCGACCGGCTCTGGCTGGTGGCCGACGGCACGGTGAAGACCTTCGACGGCGACATGGACGATTATCGCCGTTTCGTGCTGGAGCAATCGCGCGCCGAGAGCCGCAAGAACACGCGCGCCAGCGACGAGGACGACCAGAAGGAGACCCTCGCCGCCCAACGCCAGAACAACGCCAAGACCCGCCGCGAAACTGCCCCATTACGGAAGAAGATCGAGGCGGTGGAGGCGAGGATGGCGAAATTCTCAGGGCTCGTCGCCAAGGTGGACGACATGCTGGCCCATCCCGACGCCTATGCGAAAGACCCGTCCAAGGCGACCCAACTCGCGACGCAACGCGCGGAACTCGTGCGCGCGGTGGCGGCGGCGGAAGAGGAATGGCTGGCCCTGTCGGAGGAGCTGGAGGCGGCGGTCAACGGCTGACCGTCACTCCCCCTCCCCTTTCGACGCGATGATCGTGGCCGCCATGGCGACCCCAATCACGCCCAGCACCGACTGCGTGACCGAATAGCCGAAGCCCGCCACCAACCACGTCTCAGGCCATGGCGTCGCATAGATGCCGCCATAAAAGGCCGTCGCCGCGATGGCCTGCACCCCACCGCGCTGGGCGGGTGGGCAGCCCCGGCCCATCCATGCGGAGATCACCGGATACATCATGCTGTTGCCCGTCCCCAGCATCAGCCCCGCTGCGACGGCGAAGCCGGGGCTGGCGCTCCAGGCGGCGAAGACGAGGGAGACGCTGGTCAACAGCAACCCGCCTCCCGCCAACAGGCGCGGATGATATTGGGACAGTTTGCGCATGGCGCCGACGCGGCTGAAGACCATGGCGAACGTGACGGGAACGAAGAACCAGCCCAGCGCCGTGCCCGCATGTTCCAGAGCGGGCGACAAATAGGAGGCCGCATAGCCGTAATGAGCGCCGCCAACAAACAGCGCCAGCACCGGGAACAGATGCCAGCGCCGCGCCGCCGCCCTCACTCCAAGCCCGCCGCCCGCCTTTGGCTTTTCCAGCGGCCGCAAGGCGAAGGTCAGCGCGAAGGCGATGGCCGCGGGGGCGGCGCCCGTCACGAACATTGCCGCGACGCCAAAATGGTTGAGGGTGAATTCGCCGATGGCGGGCGCGAAAGCCAGGCCCAGCGGCACGGTCGCGGAAAAGGCGCTGACGAGATAGACGAAGCGCTTCTGGGTGAGCTTGCTCTGGATATAGACCATGGTCGGCGGCAGGAAGAAGCCAACGCCCGCGCCCCACAAGAGACGGGAGGCGAGCGAGGGCCAGAAAGCGTCGCTGGTCAGCGCCATGCTGGCGACGCCCAGCATGCCGAGCAGCATGGACAGGCGCATGGCCCCCAACGCGCCGAACCTGCCGATGATGAGGCCCGAGCAAAAGGTCGAGGCGACCACGGGAAAGGCGATGATGGAAAGCACCACGCCGATCTGCTGGAGCGAATAGCCCAGCCGCCCGAAGGCCACCGCCACGAGGGTGGAATGGGTGGCCGTTATGGAAAAGAGCAGGCTCGCGAGAGCGGCGATCCAGAACTCACGCCGCGAGGCCTGATTGACGAAGCCATCGTCATGGGCGCGGGAATCGGCGCTGGTGCATTGTTCTATGGACATGAGACCGGATTAATCAGGTCGGCGCGCGCCCGTAAACCCGAATTCGCTGAAGGTGGGGCGTCCACGCCCTCAAGCCTTCTTTTGCCATCCACCATTTTCGTTCTGCTGCCAGTAGGAAAGCGCCAGCCCTTTGGCCTTCAGCTCTTTCCACTGCAAGCGGGCCGCCTGCAATTCCGCGTCATTGTTGCCATCGAACATGACCATGAGGCGATCATACTCCCAATCCGCAGCCGCCAGCACGGGGGCGACCTGCGCGCCCTCGACGAAAAAGCGGATCTCGGCGTCATTGGGATTTTCTGGCCCCGTCGTGAGGTAGATGGGCTGCAATGCGCCATCCTCTTCCGCCGCAGTGCCATGGGGCAGAAAGCTCTCGTCGCCGGCATTCCACAAACGCGCATCGAGCGCCGCGAGCCGCTCCTGCGTCGTCAACTGCACGACCGCCGTCCAGCCTTTGTCGATGGAACGTTCCAGCAGGATCGGCAGCGCCTTTTCGAGGGGCTGAGCGGTGAGATGGTAAAACCAGACGTCCATCATTGCCCTGTCAAGATAACGAAATTGCGCTCGGTGAGCGTCCACAGCAAGCCAATGTCGACGCCCCCTCCTGCGTGTTCCTCGACTTTCCCAGAAACGGCGACGTCGCCGCGTTCCTGGGAGCCGCGCAGATATTCAGCCGCGTCGCTGGCCATATGACGCGTGGTCGCCTCCACCCGGGTTGGCGCCCATTTGAGCGCGGCGACGAGCGCCGCTTCCTGCACCTTGTCAAATTGGGCGAGGAGCGGCCCATCGGCGGGCAGAGTGATTTTCGCCTCGAAACTGACGAAAGCCTCGTCTTTGCAACGCAGGACGCCGTCGATTCGCGCCCGAGTCACAAGGTCGAAATTATCGAGCCCGACGCCCGCCCCGCGCGAGACCACGAGAGGACGAATGAACTCCGGCTTGAGGTCGCCCGCAACCCGCACCATCGCCTCTTTGAAGCCTGTGCAGCCAGCCGTCTGCGCAAGCGCGCCCGCTGGCGCGCAAGCGATCAAGGCAAGAACCGGAATCAGGTTACGAATCCAAGACATAGCGGCCATCCGGAGCGATTGCTTACCCTTCGTAATGCTCCGCCACGAGTCTGTCGAGCAGGCGAACGCCCCAACCCGAGCCCCAGCTCTGATTAATGTCGTTTTGCGGCGAAGCCATGCCCGTGCCCGCGATGTCCAGATGCGCCCAGGGCACATCATTCACGAAGCGCTGGAGCAGTTGCGCGGCGGTGATCGACCCCGCATGGCGTCCGCCCACATTCTTCATGTCGGCGAATTTCGAATCGATCAGCTTGTCATAGGCGGGGCCCATGGGCATGCGCCAGACCTTCTCGCCCGTAGCGAGGCCCAGTGTGGTGAGCCGCGCCGAAAGCTCGTCGCTGTTTGAAAACAGGCCCGCATATTCATTGCCCAGCGCCACCAGGATCGCCCCGGTCAGGGTCGCCAGATTGATCATGAACTTCGGTTTGAACTTGCCCTGAATATGCCAGAGCAGGTCGGCCAGCACGAGGCGGCCTTCCGCATCGGTGTTGATGATCTCGATGGTCTGGCCGGACATGGTCTTCACGATGTCGCCGGGACGCTGCGCCGCGCCGCTGGGCATGTTTTCCACAAGGCCGATGGCGCCAATGGCGTTGACCTTGGCCTTGCGGGCCGCGAGCGCATGCATCAGTCCGGTGACGCAGGCGGCGCCCGCCATGTCGCCCTTCATATCCTCCATACCGCCGCCCGGCTTGATCGAGATGCCGCCCGAATCAAAGGTGACGCCCTTGCCGATGAAAGCGACCGGCGCCTCGCCCGCCTTGCCGCCATTCCAGCGCATGATGACGACGCGGCTCTCGTGAATGGAGCCCTGCCCCACGCCGAGCAGCGCATTCATGCCAAGCTTGGCCATGGCCTCGATGTCGAGCACTTCAATCTCGACCCCAAGCTTCGACAATTGATTGGCGCGCTTGGCGAATTCGATGGGGAACAGCACGTTCGGCGGCTCGTTGACGAGGCTGCGGGCCAGCTTCACCCCCTCCGCGATGGCGTTGGCGTGGCCGGCGGCCCGGCGGGCGGCCTCCGGGTCGGCGACCGCAATGGTCACCTTCACCGCTGCGGGCTTCTCGTCCTCTTCCTTTTTCTTCGTCTTGTAGAGATCGAACTGATAGGCGCGCAGCTGCACGCCCATGGCGAACTCCGCCGCCGCGAGCGCAGGATCGCCAAGCCATTCCGGCAGATCGAAGACTATGGCGACGGATGCGGCGCCAGCAGCCTTGCCCATGGCGTGACCGCCCATCGCGACATAGTCGAGCGCAGGAGCGCCAGCAGCGGGCTTTTTGGCCGGGGCGGCGCCCGCAACGATCAGGCGGCCAGCATGGACGCCTGCCGGGGCGAGCAGATCCATGGCGGACGACGTCTTGCCCTTGAATTTCGCCGTCGCGGCCGCCCGGACCACGAGATCGGCCGCCGCTCCCAGCAGCCCGCGCGTCGCGTGCGACAGGGCCAGATCCTCCCCGGCGAAGACGATCAGCGTTTCCACCCCAGCCTCCAACTGGATTTGATCGAACGCTACGAAGGTCACTTCGAGGGTCTGGGACATGGTGGTCCTTTCTGAAACGGGTGGTCCGATGAGCCTGGAGATCTCACGCATCATGGGAAGGTTCAATCCCCGGCGCAACATCCCTACCACTTGATCTGGTCACGAATTTGCCGCGAGCGCTTGCTGAAAGTGGATTTCCGGTGACGCTTGTCGGATAAAATCTTTCCTTCCGGGATAGAGACCTCCCACGTCTTGCGGCCTGCGCGTAAGCGCGGTAGCCAATTGGAAGCGTGTCAGTAAAGTACGGGTACGGCTGCGGTTCGCCAGGCCGATGTGGGTATCGCAAAAGTTATGTCATTGATTGAACGATATATTTTCCGAATGGCGAGCCTTGCCTTTCTGGGCGCGCTGGGCGGACTCACAGGTGTGATCTGGGTGACCCAGGCGCTGAAGGATTTCGACCTTTTGACCACCAAGGGCCAGTCCCTGGTGCTTTTTCTGTTTGCGACCGGCCTGATCATTCCCTCACTGGTCATGATCATCGCCCCCATTGCGCTCTTCGCGGCGATTCTCTTCACCCTCAACAAGCTCAACGGCGACAGTGAGCTGGTGGTCATGAGCGCCGCAGGCCTGTCGCCGGGCCACTTGTTGCGGCCCTTCGCCCTTCTGATGGTTCTTGTGGCGCTGCTGGTGGGCGCCATGTCCTTGTGGTTGATGCCGTCAAGTTTCGCACAGCTGCGTAACTTGCTCTCCCAGGTCCGCTCGGATTTTCTGTCCAGAGTGGTCCGCGAAGGCCAGTTCGCGAGCCTCGACCGTGGATTCGTTTTCCATTATCGCGAGCGAGGCCCCGGCGGCGCCCTGCTCGGCATTTTCATGCAGGACCGGCGGGATCCGGCGCGAACCAGCACCTACATAGCCGAAAGCGGCGTCACCATCGCCAAGGGTGCGGAGAACTACCTCATCCTTGAGAAGGGCAGCGTGCAGCGCCAGACCGCTGGCGGCCGCGATCCGGTCATCGTCGTCTTCGAGCGTTACGCCATCGACCTCGCCCAATTTGGGGCCGACGGCGAAGGCGCCCCCTTGAAGCCTCGCGAGCGCAGCACCCGGTCTCTGCTCGATCCAAATCCGACTGACGCTTACGCACAGGCGAACCTTGGGGCGATGCGCTCCGAACTCCATGACCGCCTGGTCAACCCGCTTTACGCCATGGTGTTCGGCATGATCGCCTTCGCGGCACTGTCTCAGGCGCGCACCACGCGACAAGGGCGGGGCCTCGCCTTGATCGGCGCAGTGGTTACGTTGATCTGCATACGCGGACTTGGCTTTGGCGTCGCGGCGCTCGTGACGCGCAATAGCTGGGCGGTCGTCGCGCTCTACGCCTTCCCCTTCATCACCATGATGGCGGCCGCAGCCTACGTTTTTGGCGCCCAGTCCGTGGTCTTTCGCCTCAAACGACCCGCCGTCTCCGGCGGGCTGCGCATGGCGGAATGATCATGGTCGGCTGGACCCTCACCCGCTACCTCGCCAAACGCTTCGCCGTGACCATTCTGGCGGTGTTCGCCTCCATTTTCGCCCTGATCTACCTCGTGGATTTCGTGGAAATGCTCAGACGATCCAGCGGCATGTCCACGGCCTCCGCGCCATTGGTCGCCTACCTTTGCCTGCTGCGCGCACCTTACGTTTCGGAGCAGGTGCTGCCTTTCGCAGTTCTGGCAGGCTGCATGTTCGCCTTTGTGAACCTCTCGCGACGGCTTGAACTCGTGGTGGCGCGAGCTGCTGGCGTATCGGTCTGGCAATTTCTCGCGCCCCCGGCCATGGTCGTGCTGGCGATCGGCGTTTTATCGATCACTGTCTATAACCCGCTCGCCGCCTTCGCCAAGGAACGGGCGGACGGGATCGAAACCGACCTGTTCCGGGGCGGCGTCAATGTGACGGATTCGAGCATGTGGATTCGCCAGCGCAGCGTGGACGGGCAAGCGATCCTGCGCGCGGAACAATCGAGCGACAGCGGCAACCGGCTCTCCTCGGTGACAGTCTTCGTCTATCGCCCTGACGGCTCGTTCCAGGAGCGCGTGGATGCGGCCACCGCCAGCCTGAAGCCTGGCTACTGGGAGCTCAAGGACGCTAGAATCATAGCGCCTGACGAAGAGCCCCAGTCTCACGACACCTATCTGCTGGCCACCTATCTCACACCTGAACAAGTGACTCAGTCGTTTCTGGCGCCGGATGCGGTCTCTTTCTGGCGGCTGCCGGACATCGCCTACCGCACGGAGCAGGCCGGCCTTGACGCCAATCGCTACAGGTTGCGCTACCAATCCCTCTTGGCGCGCCCATTGATGCTGGTGGCCATGCTCCTGATTGCCGCATCCTTTTCCTTAAGGTTCTTTCGGTTTGGTGGCGTGGCCCGAACCGTTGCGGGTGGCGTTATGGCAGGGTTCGTGCTTTATGTTGCGACAAAGCTCGTCGGCGATCTTGGCGGCGCCGGTCTCCTAAGCGCAGCCGTGGCCGCATGGACGCCCGCCGTTCTGGGGACTTTGCTTGGTACGCTTGTGTTGTTGAACCAGGAGGATGGCTAAATGGGGCGGCGTCTGAGCCCCTGCAAGAGCAAAAGACCGTCCACGGGTTTCGTCCGGGCGGGGCTTGCGCTTGGGCTCATGGCTTTGGCCACTGTGGCGGCGCCGAAGCTCTCTGTCGCCGCCTCGTTGAGCGAAAACACCGGGGGCAAGGCGGCCGGAGAAGCAACTCCCAAGGATCGTCTGCTTCTTCAAGCCGAGGAGATGATTTACGACCGCGACAAAAATACGATCGAGGCGCGGGGCAAGGTCCAGATCTATTATCAGGGTCGCGCGCTCCAGGCGGACAAGGTGGTCTACGACCGGAACCACAACCGCGTGCACGCCGAGGGCAACGCGAAGCTGACTGAAAAGGACGGCACCGTCTCTTATGGCGACCGGTTTGAATTGACCGACGACTTCAAGGACGGTTTCGTCGACTCCATTCGATCCGACACAAGCGAAAAAACCCATATGACCGGCGCCCGCGCAGAGCGGTCGCAGGGAAATGTGATGGTGATGGAGCAAGCGACCTATACCGCCTGCCCCGCCTGCGCGGAGAACCCCGACAAGCCGCCGTTCTGGCAGGTCCGGGCGAAACGGATCATCCACAATAAGGAAGAGCAAACCGTCTATTATGAAGACGCGACGCTCGAATTCCTCGGCGTGCCGGTGGCCTATCTGCCATATCTGTCGATGGCGGACCCAAGCGTGAAGCGCAAGAGCGGCGTGCTCTCGCCCCACTATGGGGCGACGACCAATCTGGGCACCGGGGTCGGCATCCCCGTGTTCTGGGCGATTGCGCCCAACTATGACCTGACCGTGACGCCGACTTTCTATTCGCGGCAAGGGTTGATGCTTGACGCTGAATGGCGCCACCAGCTCTTGAACGGCGCCTATAACGTGCGCGTGTCAGGAATCTTTCAGAGAGACCCGGGCGCCTTCCTTCCGATTCCGAACGGCGCCGGCGACAAAGTGTTCCGCGGCTCCATCGAGAGCGCCGGCAATTTCCTGCTCAACGACAAGTGGCGGGTCGGGTGGGACGGCACGGTCCTGAGCGACCGCTGGTTCTTGACGGATTATCATCTGCCCGCGGCGGCGCTATCCTCGAACTACTTCCGGGAGGCGACCTCGACCATCTACCTGACCGGACAGGGCGATCGAGGCTTCTTCGACTTGCGGAGCTATTATTTCCAAGGCCTCAGCAGTCACGACCTGCAATCACAACAGCCCGTCGTCGCGCCGGTCTTCGACTACAACAAGACCATTGACCTGCCCGCCGCCAGAACTGCGGGGATTGGCGGCGAGCTCGAAATCGACGCGAACTTGACCCATTTGACGCGGGAGCTCGCCTCGTTCCAGTCGACCGGCGCCCGTACGCTCGACAACGCTTTTGGTCTCTACGACGTCTGTACGCCCGGCGCGACGGGGCTTTACTCCCGCGACAACTGCATGGTGCGCGGCGTCGGCGGCGACTACACGCGTGCGACGGCGAGCGCCACCTGGAAGCGGCAATATGTCGATCCGATCGGGCAGGCCTGGACGCCCTTCGCTTTCGCGCGCGTCAATGGTTCATTCCTCACGCTGAACCAGACCAATTCAGCCAGTTTCTCAACGTCGGCTGGATCATCGGTCATCCAGAACGCGTCACAAACCAACTTCTTCGGTTCGGACGCCAATTCCTTTTCCGGCCAGCTCACGCCAGGCGTGGGCGTCGAATACCGCTATCCCTTCGTGCTCGCCAATGACTGGGCCACCCATGTCTTCGAGCCTATCGCCCAGATCATCGTGCGGCCGAATGAGTCCACGAGCCCATCGCTCGTCAATGAGGATTCCCAAAGCCTCGTCTTCGACGACACGAATTTGTTCGAGTGGAACAAATTCTCGGGCTACGACCGTCTGGAGGGTGGAACGCGCCTGAACTACGGCGGCCAATACACCATGACGTTCCATAACGGCGGCTACACCAATCTGATGGTGGGGCAGTCCTTCCAGCTCGCTGGCAGAAACTCCTATGCTACGCCCGACATGGCCAACATCGGCCTGTCGTCGGGCCTCGACACGCGACGCTCCGATATCGTGTCACGCTTTGCGATCGCCCCCAATTCGATCTTCTCCTTCATCACGAAGGGCCGTTTCGATCCCGACACCTTCGCGATGCGCCGCTTTGACATGACGGGAACCGCCACCCTGGGCCCTGTTGAAGCATCGCTCCAATACGCCCGTTATGAAGCCCAGCCGCTCATTGGCTATGACCTGCGCCGCGAAGGCGTTTCGACGGCCCTGAAATATAAATTTCAGCAACATTACTTCGTGTCCGGGAGCGTGATCTTTGATCTGTCTCGCCACCTTTACAATGAAACGCCTGGCATCGGCGGTCATGCAGGCCTGTTTTCCCTGGCAGGCTCTGGCTTGGGCTTAGGATATACAGACGATTGCACGACTATTGGTTTGAACTATACTTCGGTGTATGTTGATAAGGTCGGAGTGGGTCCGGTGCTGAACCAGACTTTCCTCGTCCAGCTTCAATTACGCACTCTCGGTGACACGCGCTATCAATCCAGCCTCGGCGATATCAAGGTGCAGGATGGCCTTGGAGGCCTGAGCGGCCATTGATAGAAGGGCGGCAGCCGACTCGCTCCGCTAACGAAGGAACATTCATGTCTAAGCTCAGCCTTGCCTTGCGCACCGCTCGATTTGCTGTCCCCTTCGTCGCCGCGATGGGCCTTTGCGCGCTCGCGAATGCGCCTGCCCGCGCCCAGGCTGTCGTCGCTTCCGTCAACGATGATCCCGTGACGAACGTCGACATTGAGCAGCATATGAAGATCTTGCGCGTGCTCAACAAGACCGCCACCCGCGAGGCGGCGCTTGAGTCCATATACGAGACCCGGCTGAAGCTGATGGAAGTCTCCAAATACAAGGTCAACCCCGGCGATCAGGACATTGGCTGGGCGCTGGGCGTGACTGCGCGCGCCATGAAGACACAGCCGCAAGCCCTGCTTGGCGCGCTTCAGCACGCTGGCGTCACAGACGACCAATGGAAGCAGAAATGGAAGGCGGAAGCCGGCTGGATGCAGCTCATCCGCGCGCTGAACCGCACGCTTGAAGCCAGCGAAACGGAAGTGCGCGCCGAGCTTGCCAAGTCGGGCGCGAGCAAGTCCTCCGAATATACGATCCGCCAGGTCATTCTCGTCGTGCCCAATGGCGCGAGCGCCGAAGGCCGCATGGCCGAAGCCAGCCAGTTGCGGACGCGATTCACCGATTGCGCCAGTGGCGTTCCGCTCGTCGCCGCCTTCCGCGACGCAGCCGTGAAGGAGCCGATCACCCGCTCCGCCTCCGCGCTCAATGACGGGCTTCGCAAGATCCTGGACAGCACGACGGTGGGGCATCTTACCCCCCCTTCGCGCAGCCCCGAGGGAATCGAGATGATCGCCGTCTGCAACAAAAGCGATCGACAGGATGCAGCCGCCGCCGAGAATCTGCGTAGCGACCTCGTCTTCAAGAAGCTGCAAGGCGAATCAGACAAGCGTTATCAGGAAATCCGCGCCAAGGCGGTGATCGTCAAAAGGTAAGCTGTCCATGTCCGATCCCGTGCGCCAGGACGCATTCAAGGAGCGGACAGCCGCGCCGCTCGCCGTCACCCAGGGCGATCCTTCGGGCATTGGCCCCGAGATCGCCATCAAAGCCTGGCTAGCGCGCGACGCGAATACGCCGCCGTGGTTCCTGCTCGCCGATCCTCAACATATCGCGCGCACCGCCTCCAGCCTCGGGTTGGCGGCGCCAATCGCACAAGTCGAGCCCGATCAGACTGCGGCGACTTTCGCGACGGCGCTTCCCGTCGTCCCGCTCAAGGCGGAGGTCGTCGGCGCTTCGGGCAAGCCGGATCCTTGCGACGCCCCATCCACGCTGGAATCCATCGAGCGCGGGGTCATGCTCGTGCGCAGTGGACAGGCCAGCGCGCTGGTCACCAACCCCATAGCCAAGGATGTGCTCTACAAAGCGGGCTTCGGCCATCCCGGCCATACGGAATGGCTGGGAGAACTCGCTGAACGCGCGTGGAACACAGGCCCCCTGCGCCCGGTGATGCTGATCTGGTCCGAGTCGCTCGCCGTCGTGCCCGTCACGATCCATCTCTCGTTGACCCGCGCCATCGCCGAACTTACGACGCAAGCCATTGTGGAGACGGCGCGCATCACCGCGCTGGATTACCGCTCGCGTTTTGGCGTGGCCTCCCCCCGTCTCGCCATCGCCGGGCTGAACCCCCATGCGGGGGAAAACGGAACCATGGGACGCGAGGACATCGAGATTGTCGCGCCCGCCGTGACGCAATTGCGAGCCGAGGGGATCGACGCGCGCGGGCCATTGCCGCCCGACACCATGTTTCACGCTGCGGCGCGCGCCCGCTACGATGTGGCCATTTGCATGTATCATGATCAGGCTTTGATACCCGTGAAAACCCTCGCCTTCGATAGCGGTGTGAACACCACCTTGGGCCTGCCCTTCGTGCGCACCTCGCCCGATCACGGCACGGCCTTCGACATCGCGGGCAAGGGCGTGGCCCATGAAGCGAGCCTCATCGCCGCGATCCGCCTCGCAGCGCGGCTCGTCCAGAGCCAAACACCGTGAGCGCCATCGACGATCTGCCGCCCCTTCGCGATGTTGTCGAAGCTCATGGCCTTTTGGCGAAAAAATCGCTGGGCCAGAACTTTCTCTACGATCTCAATCTCACAGGACGCATAGCGAGGTCCGCCGGACCTCTGGACGGCGTCACGGTCGTCGAAATCGGGCCTGGCCCCGGCGGGCTGACCCGCGCCCTGCTGGCGGAGGGCGCACAGCAAGTGATCGCCGTGGAGCGGGACGAGCGCTGCCTACCCGCTCTTGCGCAAATCGCCGACCATTATCCCGGCCGCCTGCACGTCGTGCATGGCGACGCGCTGGAAACCGACCTTGGCGCGCTGGTCGCGCAGCATGGCGGTGGACCTGCGCGCATCTGCGCCAATCTGCCTTATAATATCGGCACAGCCTTGCTGGTGCGCTGGCTTGAAGCTGACCCTTGGCCGCCCTGGTTCGACCGGCTGACGCTCATGTTCCAGCGTGAGGTGGCCGAGCGCATCGTGGCGACCCCCGCGCAACGCGTGGACTATGGGCGGCTTGCCGTGCTGAGCGGTTGGCGCAGCCGCGCGCGCATCCTGTTCGACGTGCCGCCATCCGCCTTCACGCCGCCGCCAAAGGTCACGTCCTCGGTGGTGGAGCTGATCCCCCGCGCGCAGCCCCTGCCCTGCGACGGGCGCATTCTCTCCGCCCTGACGCAAGCCGCCTTCGGGCAAAGGCGGAAAATGCTGCGTCAATCGTTGAAAGGCTTCGCCCTGCGCGGACGCACGCTGGACTCGATTGCGTTGCTGGACGCGGCGGGGATCGAGGCGACGAAACGGGCTGAAGAGGTGGATGTGGACGCGTTCGTCAGGCTCGCGCAGGCGGCCGCAGCCTCCTGAACCGCACCCGTCACGCCCAGGGCGCGCATTCCCCATTGGGATAGACGCGCCAAGCCATCGTGCCCGCCTTGGCCACCACGACATGGCCCTCCTTCGCCTTCGCCAGAAGATGTTTGAACATGAGCGGGTGGCGCCAGGACTGCGGCTTTTTGGGGTCGCAAACCACCAGATACTCATCCGAATCAGCGTCGATCATGAGCAAGGCGCCGAAGCGGTCAGGGTTGAGAATCACGGCCACATCCCGCTCGGTCAGCCACTCGCATTCGAAATCCTGGCAAACTTCGGGGCGTTTTTTATAAATTTTACAACCGCCGCCAAGCTTGCAATTCGAGCATAGCGTGCCCGCAGGCTTATCGAATTCTTCGATTTCGAGCACCTGACAACACAAGGTGCAGGATCCGCAGGAACGTCCGGGGGCGGCGGGCATGGAACCTCGGGGGCGATTCGAAGAATGACGTTGGTAGCGAATAACCATTCGCGCTCCCCATGTAGAGCATGAAATAAGCGAGACTTGCGGTTTTTCACACGTGATGGCGCCATCGCTCTGACTTGACTCGCCGGATTGGAGGTTGTTCCTGCGATTTCGCGTCTTCAACATTTGCAGGTACCGATGGCCAACGCCTTCATTTTTCCCGGTCAGGGCTCCCAGTCTGTGGGCATGGGCAAATTGCTCAGCGCGGAATTCCCCCAGGCGGCGGGGGTCTTCGCGGAAGTTGACGACGCTCTGGGCCAAAAGCTCTCAAGCCTGATGTTCGAGGGCCCGGATACGGAACTCACCTTGACCGCCAACGCGCAGCCCGCGCTCATGGCGGTGAGCATGGCTGTGATACGGGTGCTGGAAGCGGAAGCCGGGCTCGATCTGTCGCGTGACGCGCGGTTCGTGGCGGGCCACTCGCTTGGCGAATATTCAGCGCTCGCAGCCGCCGGCGCCTTCACGCTGGCGGATACCGCGCGCTTATTGCGCCTGCGCGGCGACGCCATGCAGAAAGCGGTGCCTGTTGGCGAAGGCGCCATGGCCGCCATCATCGGCCTCGATTTCGGCGCTGTCGCGGCTATCGCGACCGAGGCCGCCCGACAGCTCTATCTCGAAGGCGCGATCTGCCAGGCGGCCAATGACAACGGCGGCGGCCAGGTCGTCATATCGGGAACAAAATCAGCGGTGGAAAAAGCCATGGAGCTGGCGAAGGCCGCCGGCGCCAAACGCGCCCTTTTGCTGCCCGTATCCGCCCCGTTCCATTGCGCCCTGATGCAACCGGCCGCCGAGGCCATGGCGGCGGCGCTTGCGCAGGTCGAAATTCGCGCGCCGAAAGCGCCGCTGGTGGCCAATGTGCTTGCAACCCCGGTCAGCGACCCCGCAGAAATCCGCAACCGCCTTGTCGAACAGGTGACTGGAACCGTGCGCTGGCGCGAATCGATCAGCTACATGGCCGATCAGGGCGTGACCACTTTCTATGAGATCGGCGCCGGCAAGGTTCTTTCGGGCCTTGTAAAACGCATCGCGGAGGGCGCTACTGGCCTCTCCGTGGGCACGCCAGCCGACATCGCCGCCTTCAAGGCAGCCCGACAGGGCTGATCCGGTTCAGGAGACCAAACATGTTTGAACTCAATGGCCTGAGCGCGCTTGTGACGGGCGCCACCGGCGGCTTGGGCGGCGCAATGGCGCGCGCGCTGCATGCCCAGGGCGCGACAGTCGCGATCTCGGGCACCCGACGCGAAGCGCTTGAGGCGCTGGCGGCGGAACTGGGCGAACGCGTCCATGTGCTGCCCTGCAACCTTGCCGACAAGGCGGAAGTGGAAGCGCTGGTTCCGGCCGCCGAAAGCGCCATGGGTCAGCTCGACATTCTTGTGAATAACGCGGGCGTCACCAAGGACGGCCTGTTCATGCGCATGAAGGACGACGATTGGGACGCTGTGCTGGCGATCAATCTGACCTCCGCCTTCCGCCTCTCCCGCGCCGCCCTCAAGGGTATGATGAAGCGCCGTTTTGGCCGCATTATCGGCATAACGTCCGTGGTTGGCGTCACCGGCAATCCGGGCCAGGGGAATTACGCCGCATCGAAGGCCGGCATGATCGGCATGTCGAAATCTCTTGCGGCCGAAGTCGCGACCCGGAACATCACCGTCAATTGCATAGCGCCAGGCTTCATCGCGAGCCCGATGACGGACTCGCTGAATGAAAAGCAGAAAGAGGCGATTCTGGGCACGATTCCGGCAGCGAAGCTGGGCTCGGGCGACGACATCGCCGCAGCTCTGGTCTATCTCGCCAGCCGCGAGGCGGGCTACGTGACAGGCCAGACCTTGCATGTGAATGGCGGAATGGCCATGATCTAGGCACAGTAGCGCTCTCGCCTTGCGCTATGAAGTGTGTTACCTACCGCCGTCCCGCATCGGGGTCTGCCAACCGCTTGCGGGCAAGCCTTGGAGAACGGCGGGATCGATTAAGTGAGAGACGCTTCGGGCGACTGTCCGCAGGTCGTTTCAGTCAGAGGTTGACCGGGCCATCCGGTCCATGAATTCACATAGCTAAAACGAGGACAAAATGAGCGATGTCGCCGAGCGCGTAAAGAAAATCGTGATCCAGCATCTCGGCGTCGACGCCGAGAAGGTGGTCGAGAATGCTGACTTCATCGATGATCTCGGCGCCGACTCGCTCGACCGCGTCGAACTCGTCATGGCCTTCGAGGAAGAATTCGGTGTGGAAATCCCCGATGACGCCGCCGAGTCCATCGTGACCGTGGGCGATGCGGTGAAGTTCGTCGAAAAGGCGAAGGCTTCCTAATCGGGCGGGCCCGCCCAGCGCGGGCCCCTCCGTCTTCCTGATCTCTTCAGGGAAGCGCGGACCAGCACCCATCACGAAACTGTCACCAGGCCGGATCATCCGGCCTTTTGCGCCTTAGCGCGGGAATGCATCGGGAAAAAGCATGAGAAGGGTCGTCATCACCGGTCTCGGGATGGTCTCGCCGCTCGCCTGTGGCGTCGAGGAAACCTGGAAGCGTCTGCTCGAAGGACGCAGCGGCGCGCGGCGTGTTGAAACTTTTGATGTTTCTGACATTGCCTGCCAGATCGCCTGCATGGTCCCCCGCGGCGACGGTACGGACGGCACGTTCAATCCAGACCAGTGGATGGAGCCGAAAGAACAGCGCAAGGTCGATGACTACATCATCTTCGCGGTCTCGGCGGCGACTCAGGCGCTGAATGACGCCAACTGGCATCCGGAAACCTACGAAGACCAATGCGCCACGGGCGTCCTGATCGGATCCGGCATCGGGGGCCTCGGCGGCATCTACGAAACTTCGCTTTTGCTGAAGGAAAAGGGCCCGCGCCGCGTATCGCCGTTCTTCATTCCCGGCCGCCTCATCAATCTGTGCTCGGGATATGTCTCGATTCAGCACGGGCTCAAGGGCCCCAACCATTCCGTCGTGACCGCCTGCTCGACCGGAGCGCACGCCATTGGCGACGCGGGTCGTCTGATCGCCTTTGGCGATGCGGATGTGATGGTGGCGGGCGGCGCAGAATCAGCCGTCAACCGAATCGGCCTCGCCGGTTTCGCCGCTTGCCGTGCCTTGTCCACAAATTTCAACAACCGCCCGACCGAGGGCTCGCGTCCCTATGACAAGGATCGCGACGGCTTCGTGATGGGCGAAGGCGCGGGCTGCGTGGTGCTCGAAGAATACGAGCACGCCAAGGCGCGCGGCGCGAAAATATACGCCGAACTGATCGGCTATGGCCTGTCGGGCGACGCCCACCACATCACCGCGCCTGCGGAAGATGGCGATGGGGCGTTCCGCTGCATGAGCATGGCGATCAAGCGCGCCGGGATCTCGTCCTCCGACCTTGACTACGTGAACGCGCACGGCACCTCGACGCCCCTGGGCGACGAAATCGAGCTGGGCGCAGTGACCCGCGTCGTCGGCAACGCCGCAGCCAGGATTTCCATGTCGTCGACCAAATCGTCGATCGGCCACCTTCTTGGCGCAGCGGGCGCCGTCGAGGCGATTTTCTCGACCCTGGCGATCCGGGATCGAATCGCGCCGCCTACGCTCAATCTGGATAACCCGTCGGTGGAAACAAGCATCGACCTGGTTCCCCATGTCGCGCGCAAGCGCGATATCGACACTGTCCTGTCCAACTCCTTTGGATTCGGCGGAACCAACGCCTCGATTGTCCTTCGCCGGGTGGATTAAATCCTCCAGATCCATTTTTTTGGGGATAGCCCTGTCAAGTCAACGTCAGGGTGGACTCCATTTTTAGCGAAAAACATGATTAGGGTAGAGTAGTTGGCGTCTTGTAACACGGAGCGATGGTCTGAACGATGAGCGGCACAACTCCGACAGACCCGACTAATGAAACACATGCCGGTCCGGACTCTTCGGCCGGTTTGTCTGGTCGTCGTCATTTGCGCACCCCGCGCGAGGCCTTGCAGCCTGATGACGCCCCTGCCCCGCCTCCCAGGAAAAAGCCCAGCCGTCGTCGTCCGACGCTGTCCGCAATCAGCGGCTTTCTTTCGTTCCTGCTGATCGCCGCCGTCGGTGGCTTCGGGATCTTTGCATGGTCGCAGCACCAGATGCTTGCGCCTGGTCCGCTGGATGGCGACAGGGTCGTCATCATTGCGCCCCACACCGAAGTGTACGAGATCATTGTTCAGCTTGAACACGAAGGCGTCATCGATAGCGGCCTCTTGCTCAATACGGCTTTGCTGATCGAGGGCAATCGCGGCAAGGTGAAGGCTGGCGAATATCTGTTCAAGCAGCATGCAAGCCTGCGCGAAGTGATCGACACGCTCGTGTCAGGCCGCGAGATCATGCATTCGATCACCATTCCTGAGGGCCTGACCTCGGAGCAAATTCTTCAGCGCCTTAAAGACAACGATATTCTGACCGGGGAACTGCGGGAAACCCCGAAAGAAGGCACGCTCCTGCCCGAGACCTATCGGGTTGCGCGCGGCATGTCCCGCAACGACCTTGTGCGCAAGATGCAGGATGACCAGAAGCGCGCGCTTGAGCAGATCTGGGCGCGCCGCGCTACAGACATTCCGCTGCGCTCGCCCTACGAGCTCCTGACGCTCGCCTCGATCGTCGAAAAGGAAACCGGCAAGGCGGACGAGCGGCCCCGCGTGGCCGGCGTTTTCATCAACCGCCTCACGAAACGCATGCGCCTGCAGTCAGACCCGACGATCGTTTATGGCCTTGTCGGCGGCAAGGGAACGTTGGGACGCGGGATCCTGCGTAGCGAAGTGGATCGGCCGACGCCCTACAATACCTATCAGATCGAAGGCCTGCCCCCTGGGCCCATCGCCAATCCGGGCCGCGCCGCTCTTGAGGCCGTCGCCAATCCCTCGCGCACCAGAGACCTCTATTTCGTGGCGGATGGGACCGGCGGACATGTCTTCGCCGAAACGCTGGAACAACATACCCGGAACGTGACCCGCTGGCGCCAGATCGAACGCGATATGAAAGCGCAGCAGAATGGGCCTGCCCCGGTGGACCGCTTCCAGCCGGACGCGCCGGTCGGTGGGCGCGAACAGCGCGGCGATGCGTCCGGCGGCGTTCCGGTCTTCGGCGCGCTTGCGCAGACGGTGGCGAGCGCGCCCGAGGCCGAATCCGCCGCGCAAAAATTATCCGCCGCCAAAACCGCCCCGCCGCCAGCTCCTGCGCCGCAACAGCCGACGCCTCCCAATAGCAAGTTCGGCTTCGATCCAAAGCTGGACAAGTCGCTGGGCGCGAATTTTCCTGCGCCGCGCAATGTCATGGATGGCCCCATGGACGAACGCCGGGACGAGGTCGACACCTCGACCTATCCGGTGAACCCCGAGCGACGCTCGCAGCAACGCGCGCAGGCGGCCCGCTTCGGAATGCCCGCGGGATCTGACGATCTGCCGCCAGCAGACTCCGAACCCCTGCGGTCCAGCATCCCCCCGGTCGAGGCGGGGCCGAAGATCGTTCGCATTTATGACGCTTCGGAAGGCACGGCCATTGATCCTCTGAGGAACAAGACCTGGGATCTCAACAGCCCGAAGACGGTGCCGGTGATCAAACCGGACGATAGCGCTGCTTCCGCTTCAGCGAAGAAGCCAAAGCCAACCGTCGCCCAACAACAGACGAACGCCCCCGCCGCCCCAAGGCCGCAGCCGCGGCCGCTTGCGCAGACCGATGCTCAGCCCAACGATGAAGCTGATCAAAAAATCGCCGAAAAACCGGCTCCGTCGGCCTCCAGACCCAAGTCGAAGCCTGCGCGCAAGCCGAAGCTTGACGTCGATGACGACAACGCGACCAATTAACGCCGCTTGAGCGGATGGGTCGGCGCCACTATGGTGCGCATCCGTTTCCATAACCCGGCGGATCCATGAGCCTCAAAAGCATGACAGGTTTTGCGCGCACGTCGGGCCATAGCCCGCCGTGGGGCTGGGCGTGGGAAATCAAAGCTGTCAACGCCAAAGGGCTCGACGTGCGGCTGCGCCTGCCCCCCGGCTTCGACCGAATCGAGGCGGAGGCCCGCGCGAAGCTGACGGGCGGATTGGCGCGCGGCACGGTCTACGCCACCCTCACCGCCCAGCGCGAGGCGACGACTCCGCAGGTGCGCATCAATACGGATATTCTTGGCTCGCTGGTCGAGGCTGTCGCCAATCTGCCCTGCAACCCCAATATGCGCCTAGCGTCCATGGACGGGCTGCTTTCCATACGCGGCGTGGTCGAGGTGACCGAGGCCGCCGATGACGAAAGCGTGCTCGCCGGTGCGGCGTCCGCCGCGCTCAAGGGCTTGGAGGCCGCTTTGCAGGAGCTGGTGCAGGCGCGCCGGACCGAGGGCGCCGCCTTGCAGGCTGTGCTGACGGAGCGGACCGACCGCATCGCCGCTCTGACGCAGGCCGCCGAGGACTGTCCGGGCCGCAAGGTGGAGGCCGTGAAGGCGCGGCTCGCCCAATCCATCGCCCTGCTCACCGACGCCAGCCCGGCGCTCGATCCCGCGCGCCTGCATCAGGAGGCCCTGCTGATGGCCGCCAAGGCGGATGTGCGCGAGGAGCTGGATCGGCTGAAGACCCATGTGGCGGCGGCGCGCGAGCTGCTGGCGAGCGCGGCCCCCGCCGGGCGCAAACTCGATTTTCTCGCGCAGGAATTCGCACGCGAGGCGAATACCCTGTGCTCCAAGTCCAACGATGCGGCGCTGACCTCAATCGGCATGGAGTTGCGCGTCGAGATCGAACAGTTTCGCGAGCAGGTGCAGAACATCGAATGAGCGCGACCCCAACAAATCCCGGCCAGACGGCCATCGAAACCGGCCGACGCGGCCTCATGCTGATCCTGTCTTCGCCCTCCGGCGCGGGCAAGACCACGCTGACGCGCATGTTGTTGCAGGACAAGTCCGTCGACCTGACCCTGTCGGTCTCCTCCACCACGCGTGAGC
Organism: uncultured Hyphomicrobiales bacterium; assembly: GCA_903902915.1. Classification (GTDB taxonomy): domain Bacteria; phylum Pseudomonadota; class Alphaproteobacteria; order Rhizobiales; family Beijerinckiaceae; genus Terripilifer. The sequence continues at coordinate 43,140 of CAIUWR010000017.1, forward strand.
GGCGCTCCTCCGAGGTGGACGGAATCCATTATCACTTCATCACCCGCGACCAGTTCGACCGGATGCGCGGCGGCGATGAATTTCTGGAATGGGCGGAGGTGCACGGCAATTTCTACGGCTCGCCCCGCGCCCATGTGGAGAGCGTGCTGGCGCAGGGCCGCGACGTGCTCTTCGACATTGACTATCAGGGCACCCAGCAGGTGCGCCGCAAGGCCCCGGACGATGTGGTGACGATCTTCATCCTGCCGCCGACCATGAAGGAGCTGCGCGCGCGACTGGAGCGGCGGGCGGAAGATTCGGCGGAGACCATCGAGAAGCGTCTCACCAACGCCCGCCACGAAATCCAGCGCTGGACAAGCTATGATTATGTGCTCGTCAACGACGACCTCCAGCGCACCTACAAGCAGGTGCTGACCATTCTGGGGGCGGAGCGCCTGCGCCGCGCCCGCGCACAGGACGCCATCACCGGCTTCGTGGACACGCTTCTGGCGGAGTGATCAGCGTCCGCCGCCGGAGGCGCGACGCATCTGCGCGCCAGCGGCGGCGATTTCGGCCACCAGAGCGCTGATATGGGCGCAGGACTGGGTCGACAAAGCCTGCGGCTCGCCCCCTTTTTCAACGGCGGGCGCGACTGCGGCGCGGAAGCCGAGCTTGGCCGCCTCCTTGAGCCGCAGACCCGCATGGACCACCGGGCGCACGGAGCCCGACAGCGCCAACTCCCCGAAATAGACGGTGTCGGCCGGCAGAATCGCGCCCGTGAGCGAAGAGACCAGCGCGGCGGCGGCGGCGAGGTCCGCCGCAGGCTCGCCCACGCGCAGACCGCCCGCGACGTTCAGATAGATGTCATGCTGGCCCAGCTTGAGCCCGCCATGGGCTTCCAGCACGGCGATGACCATGGAGAGCCGCGCAGGATCCCAGCCCACCACAGCGCGCCGGGGCGTGCCCAGCGCGGTCGGCGCAACAAGAGCCTGCACCTCGACCAGCACGGGCCGCGTGCCCTCCATCCCTGCGAAAACAGCGGCGCCGGGCGCGGAAGCGTCGCGCCCCGACAGGAACAGAGCGGAGGGATTGGTGACCTCGCAGAGGCCCTGCCCCGTCATTTCGAAAACGCCGATCTCGTCGGTGGCGCCGAAGCGGTTCTTGACCGAACGCAGAATGCGGAAGTGCCGCCCGCCGTCGCCCTCGAAGGAGACCACCGCATCGACCATATGCTCGACCACACGGGGACCGGCGATCTGCCCGTCCTTCGTCACATGGCCGACGAGGATCACCGCCGCGCCGCTGGTCTTGGCGTAGCGGATCAGCGCCTGCGCGGCGCCGCGCACCTGCGTGACCGTGCCGGGGGTGGATTCCACCGCCTCGGTCCACATCGTCTGGATGGAATCGATGATGACGATGGCGGGCGGACGGCCTTGTTGCAGGGTGGCGACGATGTCCTCGACGCTGGTCTCGGCGGCCAGTTCCACCGGCGCGTCGGCCAACCCCAGCCGCTCGGCGCGCAGACGGACCTGCGCCACCGCCTCTTCGCCCGAGATATAGGCGACCCGGTGACCCTTGCGCGCCAGCGTGGCGCAGGCCTGGATCAGCAGGGTCGATTTGCCGATGCCCGGCTCGCCGCCCAGAAGAATCACCGACCCCGGCACGAAGCCGCCGCCGGTGACGCGGTCGAGTTCGCCGAGCCCCGAGACGATGCGCGGCGGACTCTTGGTCTCGCCCGTCAGGCCCTCCAGCGGAAAGACGCGGCCCTTGCGCGCCCCGCGCGCGGCCTGCGCCCCGATGCCGGAGCCCACCTGCTCCTCGACGATGCAGTTCCAGCCGTTGCAGGCCTCGCATTTGCCCAGCCACCGCTGGGACAGGGCGCCGCAGTTCTGGCAGACGAAATTGGAGCGAACCTTGGCCATGTCAGGCCGCGCGGGCTGGCGCGGCGGGGGCTGCGGCCTTGTCGGCGGCGCGCATATAGCGGCGCAGGGCCGAAAGCTGACGCTCCAGCGACATCTCGGCGGCGCGCAACTCGTCAAGCGCCTCCTCAACACGGGCGGAAGCCTCCACGAAGGTCGGCGCGGGGCCGAGGCGGCGGGAGAGATCAAGAACGGGTTCGGCCGGGCAATGCAGCGTCATGGTGGAGCCTCGCGAGAATCAATTTTAGAACATTACAGGAACAAAAATGATTTGGCGAGCGTGGCTGAACGGTCAGTTGCGATAGCTCCGCGCATAACGCCGCCCGAGATTGGTCAGGATCTCGTAGCCGATGGTCCCCGCCCGCGCGGCCACATCGTCCACCATGATCGTCGAGCCCAGCAATTCGGCCATCGTGCCGGGCCGCACGCCCGGCGCGTCGGTCACGTCGATGACGGTGAGGTCCATGGAAACCCGCCCGACGAAGGGACAGCGGACGCCCTCGATAAGAACCTCGCCGCCCATGCGCGCATCGGTCCCCATCAGGGAGCGCGGCATTCCGTCGGCGTAGCCGACCCCGATGGTGGCGAGGCGGGTGGGGCGCCTGGCATGCCACTGGCCGTTGTAGCCGACGCTCTCGCCCACGCCGATCTCGCGCGTCTGGATGACGGGCGCGCGCAGGGACAAGACCGCGCGCATGGGATTGGGCGCGCCGGGCGTGGGATTGCCCCCATAAAGCGCATAGCCCGGCCGCGCGAGGTCAAGGAAAGGCCGCTGCGGCAGAAACAGGCCCGACGAATTGGCGAGGCTCGCGCGCAGCCCCGGAAAAGCGGCGCGCAGAGCGGCGAAACGGGCGATCTGCTGGGCGTTGAGCGGGTCCAGCGGCGCTTCGGAGGACACGAAATGGCTCATCACGAGGTCGAGGCCAAGGACGGCGTCCTGCCCCGCCAGACCCAGCGCCTCGGCGGGCGGCAGGCCAAGCCGGTTCATGCCGGTGTCCACATGCAGCGCGGCGGCGATGCTGCCTGCGAGGCCGCTGGCGCTCCACAGGCGGACATCGTCCATCGAACACAGCACAGGCCGCAGGTGATGGGCGCCGTAGGGATCGAGCCGCCCCTCCCCCGCGATCAGCCCATTCAGCACATAGATGGCGGCGTCAGCCCCCACGACCGCGCGCAGCCTTGCGCCCTCCGAGGGTTGCGCCACGAAGAACACGCGGCAGCCCGCCTCGAACAGGGCGCGGGCCACCTCGTCCGCGCCAAGCCCATAGGCGTCCGCCTTCACCACGGCGGCGCAGGTCGCAGGCGCGATGCGGGCGGCGAGGCTGCGCCAATTGTCGCTCAGCGCGGCCAGATCAATGGTCAGTTCGGCCTGGGCCTCGGTCGCTGCGATCACTCCAGACGCTCCGGCATCTTGTCTTCGTCAGCAAGATCGCCAAAGCGCGTGAACTCGCCCTCGAAGGCCAGCTCGACCGTGCCGGTGGGTCCGTGGCGCTGCTTGCCGATGATGACTTCGGCCTTGCCGTGGGCGCGCTCCATTTCGGCCATCCAGGCCAGATGTTCTTCGCTGCCGGGGCGCGGCTCGCGGTTCTTCAGATAATACTCCTCGCGATACACGAACATCACCACGTCGGCGTCCTGCTCGATGGAGCCGGATTCGCGAAGGTCGGAAAGCTGCGGACGCTTGTCCTCGCGGCTTTCCACCTGACGGGAGAGCTGCGACAGCGCCATCACGGGAACGCCCAATTCCTTGGCCAGCGCCTTCAGGCCCGTGGTGATCTCGGTCAATTCCTGTACGCGGTTGCCGTCCTTGGACTTCGAGCCCGACAGCAGCTGGAGATAATCCACCACCAACATGTCGAGGCCCCGCTGGCGCTTCAGGCGCCGTGCGCGGGCGGTGAGCTGGGCGATGGAGATGCCGCCGGTGTGGTCGATATAGAAGGGCACGGTCTGCATCTGCCGGGCGGCTTCGGTGATCGCCTGAAACTCGACATCCGTGATGTCGCCACGGCGGATCTTGTAGGAGGGCACGCCCGATTGCTCGGCGATGATGCGGGTGGCCAGCTGCTCGGACGACATTTCGAGCGAGAAGAAACCCACGATGCCGCCATTGGTGGTCTCGAGCGAGCCGTCGGGCCGCATCTGCGATTGATAGGCCTGCGCGATATTGAACGCGATATTGGTCGCCAGCGCGGTCTTGCCCATGCCGGGACGACCCGCGACGATGACAAGATCGGACGATTGCAAGCCGCCCAGCTTGTGGTCGAGATCGCGCATGCCGGTAGAAATGCCCGACAACTTGCCTTCGCGCTCATAGGCCTTGGCGGCCATGTTCACCGCATGGGTCAAGGCGGTGGAAAAGCTCTGGAAGCCGCCGTCATAGCGGCCTTGTTCGGCGATTTCATAGAGGCGGCGCTCCGCCTCCTCGATCTGCTCGCGGGGCGACAGGTCCACGGGAGCGTCATAGGCGGTGTTGACCACCTCCTCGCCGATCACGATCAAACGGCGGCGCGTCGCCAGATCATAGATGCTGCGGCCATAATCCTCGGCGTTGATGATGGTGGTGGCTTCAGCGGCGAGGCGCGCCAGATATTGCGGCACGGTGATGCCGCCCAGATCATGATCGCCCAGAAAGGTCTTCATGGTGACCGGGGTGGCGACCTTGCCCGCCCGAATCAGCTGCGCCGCGATTTCGAAGACGCGGCGATGCAATTCTTCAGAAAAATGCTCCGCCCGCAGAAAGTCCGACACGCGGTCGAAGGCGTCGTTGTTGACGAGAATCGCGCCCAGCAGAGCCTGCTCCGCCTCCACATTGTGGGGCGGCGTGCGGTAGGTCTGAGCCCCCGGCTGGGGGCTGGTCACGAGGCCGAAACGGCCCGCCAAATCTTCGACGGCTGACATGATCTCGCTTCAACTGGAGAAAGCTGACGCAAGCGCGCCAAAGCATGGACCTCTCTAACGGATCGGTCGGAGCCTCGCCAGACTTGTCGCACGGGGGAAGTCCTGGACGAACGGCGCGCGAGCAGGTGTGCCCGCGATCCACAGGGCGCAAAAAATGAAAATCTTCGACTTGACTGGGGACGTGATGCGGAAACGAAAACGCCCGGACCAAAGCCCGGGCGTCTCCATGTCGAAACTTGGGGTCGATTACCGGTCGTCGCCAGCTTCGGCCAGCGCCGCGCCGACTTCGAGGCCCAGATCGTCCATTGTGGTCTCTTCGCGGGTGGTGAGCTCTTCGCCCTTGGCCTGACGCTCGGCCTCGGCCGCCGAACGGGCGACGTTGAGGTGCACGGTGGCTTCCACTTCGGGATGCAGGTGGATCGGGATCACATGCAGGCCGAGGGTCTTGATCGGCGTGAAGATCGCGACCTGATTGCGGCCGATGTTGAAACCGCCAGCGGTGATCGTGTCGGCGATGTCGCGGGGCGACACGGAGCCGTAAAGCTGACCGGTCTCGCCGGCCTGACGCAGAGCGACGAAGCTCTGGCCGTTGAGCTTGTCGGCGACGGCCTGCGCTTCGTTCTTCAGCTCGAGGTTGCGGGCCTCAAGCTGCACGCGCTGCGACTCGAAGCGCTTCTTGTTGCTTTCGTTGGCGCGCAGGGCCTTGCCCTTGGGCAGAAGGAAGTTGCGGCCGTAACCGTCCTTGACGCGGACGACATCGCCCATCTGACCCAGCTTGGCGACGCGCTCGAGCAAAATGACCTGCATGATATTCTCCTTAAAGGTTGGTGGATGTGGGTTTGGGAAGGGACCGCCGCAGCGGCTTGACGTTGTCGGCAAGGCCGACGCCCGCCACAATGATCAGCGGCAGGGGAAACAGGATGAAGATGAGCGTATAGAGCGTCGCAAGAAGTCCCGGGCGGCTGGCGCGGCCACGGGTCAGACGATGCAGCGCGGCGAGGCCCTGCAAGGTGAACGCGACGCCCAATGCGACAGCGGCGCTTGAGGCCACCACACGGCTCGCGCCCGGCAAGGCGCAGGCCAGCGTGGCGAGCGCAAAGGCGGCGAGCGCCACGCGCGGCAAGCGGAGATTTGTTGGGACATCCGGCCATTCCCGAGCAAGCTGCCCGGAGATCAAGGTGACGCGAGCCGCGAGCCACAGGTTGAGGGAAAGCGCCAGAACGCTCCAGAAAGCCAAGACGGCTGGCACGCTGGCCACCACCAACCGGGCCAGATCGTCGGACGCCAAGGGACCAGCCCCGTCTTCGTCCCCCGCCATGGCCTTCACCAATTCACGGACGCCGTCGGCGATCTCCGTAGCAGCAACGTCGAGGCCGCTGTAGCTGATCGCCACGAAGGCGATCATGCCCCAGACGGCGGCGATGGACAGGGCCGTCACGGCGGCCAACAGCCCGCCGGGTCCAAGGCGACGCTCGCCAGCAAAAACGTGAACGGAAAGCCAGCCGAGCAACAGCGCTGGAAAAGCCGTGGAGACAAGGAAGACGACGCCCAGACTGGGCTGCATCAAAGCGCTGACGATGGCGCCGATGGCGGCGGCGCAAAGCGCGGCCGGAAAACCATAGCCCATAGCGGCGATCATCAGGGGCATTGGCGCAAGAACGCTCAGCCACATGCCCAGCATCATGCCCTTCGCCGGAAGCACGAAGAGCACGCCGGCCGTCAGGCCAGCCACAAGGGCTATGAGAATGCGATGCGTCATTCGCCGAGCTGTCCCGCTGAAAAGCGGTTAGAGCGGATAGACCGCCCAACCAAGCCGCCCCGGACCATTCCGTGCGGCCGACGTAACCCCTCCCCGGCGGACCGGAGAGGGGGCAGTTCAAGTGCTTACTTGATCACGTAGGGCAGCAGACCCAGGAAGCGCGCGCGCTTGATGGCCTGACCCAGCTCGCGCTGCTTCTTGGCGGAAACCGCCGTGATGCGCGAGGGAACGATCTTGCCACGCTCGGAGATGTAGCGGGACAGAAGACGGACGTCCTTGTAATCGATCTTCGGCGCGGACGGGCCCGTGAAGGGGCAAGTCTTGCGACGACGGAAGAAGGGACGACGGGGAGCGGCGGTGGTGGTCATCAGAACGACCCTCCTTCAACAGCGCCATCCTCACGAGGGCGGCGGGGACGATCAGGGCGCGGGCCACGACGGTCGCCGCGATCACCGCGGTCGCCACGGTCGCCACGATCATCGCGATCGCTGTCTTCACGCTTGCGCATCATGGCGGAGGGAACCTCCTCATGAGCCTCGACGCGGAGCGTCAGAAGGCGCAGCACGTCTTCATTGATGCCCATCAGGCGTTCCATCTCGGTGATGGCCGCCGGGGGGGCGTCGATGTTGATCAGCGTGAAGTGCGCCTTGCGGTTCTTCTTGATGCGGAAAGCAAGGGACTTGACGCCCCAGTACTCGACCTTGTTGAATTTGCCGCCATTGGCTTCAATGACGGTCTTCATCTGCTCTGTCATCGCCTCGACCTGCTGGGCCGTGACATCCTGACGAGCAAGGTAAATGTGCTCATAAAGAGCCATGATCTGCCTTTCTCTTCCTGTTGCGGCTTCGGCGCGGAGCCCTTCGAGCCCGGAGAAAGGCTCGACGGAATTCATATCGAAGGCGGAGACACGGGAAGACGGGTTCCTGAACCCTGCGGGCTATGCCCACCTTCCGTTCAGCCTCCGGCCGAAGCTGTAGGGTGCTTCTACACGTTTTCGCCTTCGACGCAAGGCTCCAGAGCGCGGGAGGTCAGTCAGAGCACGCGAGCGCGGACAGCGAACCCCAAGAGGCGCCTTGCATTTCGCCCGCGAATGAGTGACGCAATGACCATACTCGGATATATGAAAGCGAGTCGCGGACGGCGGACCGCACTGCTCCAATGAGGCCCACCCGATGCCATCCTATCTCGACCTCGGATTGATCGTCGTCGTTCTCATGTCAGCCCTTCTGTCCATGCTGCGCGGTTTCACGCGCGAGGTGCTGGCGATCGGCTCGTGGGCGGCAGCTTCGGTCGCCGCCTATCTGCTGCATCCCATGGCGCTGCCCTTCGTCAAGCAATATGTCAGCAATGAAAAGGGCGCCCTTGCGATTGCGGCGGCCAGCATCTTCCTGATGACGCTGGTGGTCGTCTCGATCATCACCGTTAAAATTTCCGACCTGATCCTCGACTCGCGAATTGGCGCGCTTGATCGCTCGCTCGGGTTTCTTTTTGGCGCAGGCCGCGGCTTTCTGCTCTGTGCGATCGCTTTCGTCTTCTTCGCCTTCCTCGTGCCTGAAAAGTCTTTCCCCTCCTGGGTCGTGTCGTCGAAGACGCGGGTCTGGCTGGAGGCGACGGGTAGCTCGCTGGAGGCCATGCTGCCCGAGAATCTGGATCAATCGCTCTCGAAGATCCTGAAGAAAGAGCCCAAAACCGGCGACGAGCCTCCGTCCGAGACGGACGACAAGGCTCCTGCCCCCGCCACCGCTCCCGTTTCCGCGCCTGTCCGCCCCGGCCAGCGTAGCCAGGCGCGTCCAGACAATACGCCGCAGAGCATAGATGCGGTGCTCAACGCCGGGAGTGCTGGATCAAAGCGTTGATAGAGGCTATGACACCGCTGACATCTGGTGCGGCGAGCCTTATGTCATCTTTGTTCCACGGATCGGTCCGGCGCGCGCAATCTGCCGCCGGGCGTTCAGCTCCGGATACGCCAAAGGACTTGCGATGAGCCATTCGGATCGCCACGCCCTGACTTCTGGTTCCGACTCGCTCAGCGAAGCCTACCCTCCTCATGGTGACGACCTTCTCGATCTGGAAGCGGATCGTTTGCACGAGGAATGCGGCGTCTTCGGCATTTTCGGACACCCCGAGGCGGCCGCCATCACGGCGCTTGGCCTCCACGCGCTCCAGCATCGCGGTCAGGAGGCGGCGGGCATCGTCGCCTTTGACGGCAAACGGTTCAGCTCCGAACGCCGCCTTGGCCTCGTGGGCGACCATTTCTCCTCGCGCGGCGCCATCGAGCGGCTGCCGGGCAACGCCGCCGTCGGCCACGTGCGCTATTCCACGACGGGCGAGACGATTCTTCGGAACGTGCAGCCCCTGTTCGCCGAACTCGACACCGGCGGCTTCGCCGTCGCGCACAACGGCAATCTGACCAACGGCATCACCCTGCGCCGTGAGCTGATCAAGCAAGGCGCCATTTATCAATCGACCTCAGACACCGAGGTGGTTCTGCATCTGGTGGCGCGCAGCCGCAAGGGCCGCATTCTCGACCGTTTCATCGAGGCGCTGCGCCAGCTTGAGGGCGCCTATTCGCTGGTGGCGATCACCAACAAGAAATTGATCGGCGTGCGCGATCCGCTCGGCATTCGCCCCCTCGTGCTGGGCGAGCTGGACGGGCACTATATCTTCGCCTCCGAGACCTGTGCGCTGGACATCATCGGCGCGCGCTTCATCCGCGACGTGGAGAACGGCGAGGTGGTGGTGATCTCCGAGAGCGGGATTGAATCGCACAAGCCCTTCCCGCCCCAGCCGATGCGCCCCTGCATCTTCGAATATATCTACTTTTCTCGCCCTGACTCCATCGTTCACGGCCGCCATGTCTATGAGGTCCGCAAGAACATGGGCGCGCAACTGGCCCGCGAAGCTGGTGTGGACGCGGATGTGATCGTGCCCGTCCCCGATTCAGGCGTGCCTGCGGCCATCGGCTATGCGCGCGAAGCCGGCATCCCCTTCGAGCTGGGCATTGTGCGCAACCACTATGTGGGCCGCACCTTCATCCAGCCGACCCAGTCCGTGCGCGAGCTTGGCGTGCGCCTGAAGCACAGCGCCAACCGCTCGGTGGTGAAGGACAAGAAGATCGTCCTGATCGACGATTCCATCGTGCGCGGCACGACATCAGTGAAAATCGTGCAAATGATGCGCGACGCTGGCGCCAAGGAAGTGCATTTCCGCATTTCGTCTCCGCCGATCACCCATCCCGATTACTATGGCATCGACACGCCGAGCCGAGACAAACTGCTCGCCGCGACCCATTCGCTGGAAGAAATGCGCCGCTACATCGGTTGCGACTCGCTCGCCTTCCTGTCCGTCGATGGAATCTATCGCGCCATGGGCGAAGAGGGACGGGACAACGCCCGGCCGCAGTTCACCGATCATTGCTTCACCGGCGATTACCCGACGAATCTGACCGATCTGGGCGGCGACGCGACGCGCCGTCAGCTCTCGCTGCTTGCGGAAATGGCTTAGGACTCTGATGAAAAGAGTCTGGATAGCTCCGTAAGTTATTGATCATAAACATGAATATACAAATCGTTCAGTTCTGCGCATTAACTGATGCGCTCACGAACTTGTCGCGCTAGGTTACGGCAGAGCGTTTTCAGGCCATCGGAGACAGCCATGAGCTTGCCACTTGCGAACCGCATCGCCCTCGTCACTGGCGCCTCGCGCGGCATTGGCCGCGCCGTGGCGCTACAGTTGGCGCGGGAAGGCGCGCATGTGGTCGCCCTCGCCCGGACGCAGGGCGCGCTCGAGGAGCTTGACGACGAGATCCGCGCCATCGGCGGCGAAGCCACTCTGGCGCCCTGCGACCTGAAAGATTTCGATGCGCTCGACCGGCTTGGTCTGGCCCTGTTCGAACGTTGGCGCAGGCTCGACATTCTCGTCGCGAATGCGGGCATTCTTGGTCCGGTGTCGCCACTGGCTCACGTTGACCCACCGAACTGGGACAATGTCTTCGCGATCAATGTGACCGCCAATTACCGACTGATCCGGTCTCTGGACCCCCTGCTTCGGGCCTCGACGGCAGGCCGCGCGGTCTTCGTCACCTCTGGCGCCGGCAGCAATGCGCAGATGAACGCCTATCGGGGGCCGTATTCCGCTTCAAAGGCGGCGCTCGATGCGCTGGCGCGCACCTATGCGGCGGAAACGCTCAACACGTCGAATGTCCGCGTGATGATCGCCAATCCGGGCCCGCTGCGCACGAAAATGCGCGCCAGCCTCGTTCCCGGCGAGGACCCCATGACGCTGCGCACGCCCGAGGAATTCGCCCCCAAGGTGGTGGCGCTCTGTCGGCCCGAGTCCGAAGAAACCGGAAAGTTGTATGATTTTCCGGTGGATCGCGTGAAGAGCTGGCGCTCGCCCGATTGAAACGCCGCTTCAGTATGGCTGCGAAACAGCTTGAAAATAAGCTTCAGGCAAAGCTGTGGCGCGAAAACACGAATAGTTCGAACAATTTAGATATGTTCAAATTACCACTTGCGGCCATTTGGCGCCACGTTCAGCATGGGTTCAGGCACATCGCCGATGGGAACCTGTCGCATGGAAGACCGGAACTTACGCCGCACATCCGAGCATATCTGGAACGCCTGGATGGACCTCAACTATGCTTTGGCTGACCTGAATGAGCAGGCGGGCGATGACGTGATCCGGTTTGAACTCAAAACAAGCGTCGAGAAACTGCGTGTCCTGGCCGAACGGGTCGACCTGCTGAGCGCAGGCGCCCCGCCCGAATAAGGCTCACCAAATGCGTCGTTTACCCTTGTCGAAGGGGTTCTTCGAATTGCGGGTCGAAATGCGGATCGGCACGCCCTGGAGCGAGAACGTCTCCCGCAAGCCGTTGATCAAAAACCGCTCGTAGCTCGTCGGCAATTCATCGAGCTGATTGCCGAAAATCACGAAATGGGGCGGACGCGCCTTGGGTTGCGTCATGTAGCGGATCTTGATGCGCCAACCGGAGACGGCGGGCGGCGGGGTCTTCTCGATCACCGGGGCCAGCCAGCGGTTCAGGCGACCAGTGGAAATGCGGATGTTCCAGGTCTCGTGAACCTTGAAGATCGCTTCCATCAGCTTCTCGACGCCCACGCCTGTCAGACCGGAGACCGGCACGACCGGCGAACCCTTCACTTGCGGCAGAAGCCGGTCAGCCTCCTCGCGCAGTTCCAGCAGCCGCTTGTTCTGGTCTGGCACCAGATCCCACTTGTTGAGGCCGATCACCAGCCCACGACCCTCTTTGGCGACGAGGTCGATGATGGTCAGATCCTGCTTTTCGAAGGGGATCGTGGCGTCGAGCAGCACCACCACCACTTCGGCGAAACGCACCGCGCGCAGGGCGTCGGCGGCGGCGAGCTTTTCGAGCTTGCCCTGAACATTGGCGCGCTTGCGCAGCCCCGCCGTGTCGAACATCTTCATCTTGCGGTCGCTGCCGTCGCGGCGCCGCCATGGAAACTCGACCGCGATGGAGTCGCGGGTGATGCCCGCTTCCGGCCCGGTCAGGAGCCGATCTTCGCCAAGGATGCGGTTGAGCAAAGTGGACTTGCCCGCATTGGGGCGGCCGATGACGGCCACGCGCAGGGGCTTGGACGTGTCCAGCTCCGAACCGTCCTCCTCTTCGCCAAGGATCAGGCGGATTTCCTCTTCCTCATTTTCTTCGGCGGGCAGAGCCGTCTGCTCGGGCAAGGCCTCGCGCAGGCAGTCATAAAGCTCGATCACGCCGTCGCCATGTTCGGCGGAGAGGGGAACGGGATGGCCAAGACCCAGCTCGAAAGCCTCAATGGCGCCCGCTTGTCCCACCTTGCCCTCGGCCTTGTTGGCGATGAGGATGATCGGCTTGCCGGAGCGACGCACCAACTGGCCGAAATAACGGTCGGTTGGCGTCAAGCCAACGCGAGCGTCGATCATGAAGAAGATCGCGTCCGCCATTTCGATGGCGGCCTCGGTCTGGGCGCGCATGCGGCCCGAAAGGGAGGCCACATCGCCCTCCTCCAGCCCCGCAGTGTCGACGATGGTGAAGGTGAGGTCGGCTATATGCGCTTCGCCCTCGCGTCGGTCGCGGGTGACGCCGGGCTGGTCATCGACCAGCGCCAGCTTCTTGCCGACGAGCCGGTTGAAAAGGGTGGATTTTCCGACATTGGGTCGGCCGATGATGGCGACTGTGAAAGTCATGGGCTCTTACATGGTGAGATGGGCGCGCCGCGACAGGAGCGCGCCGGGGGTCAGCGAGTCTTGCTGGCTGCGACGAGGCCCAACAAGGTCTCCGCGCGCTGGCGCAGCCCCGCAGGCGCCTGCAAATCGACGACGATCTGATCGAGCCAGCGACCCGCCGCCTCGAAGTCATCGGCCTTGAGCGCCGCATAGGCGAGAAGTTCACGAGCGCTGTTGCGGAACGGCGCCCCGGCCTGGGCCAACGGCTCAAGCCGCCGCTTGACTTCGGCGGCGTCGGCCTGATCGAGACGCAGAGTGGCCGCGCGCAGACGGGCGACATCCTGCAGGAGCGCCGGAATCTTGGCGTCGGCCGCAAGCGCGTCGTAAATTTCAACAGCCTTGGTCTGATCGGTCACCGCCACATCGGCGGCGCCGCGAAACCGCGCCAGCAGCGCATAGCCGGCCGGCGCCGTCTTGATGATTTCCTGAAATGCGGCGTCAGCCTCGACCGACTTGTTCTCGCGCGAGAGCTGGAGGGCCGCCTCATATCGTGCGCCTGCGGCCTCAGCCTTGGCGCGCTCGCCGTCCTTGTAGAACCGCCAGCCCGCTGACGCGGCCACGATTGCGATTGCGAGCGCGACGAACAGCGTCTGGTGCTTCGACCAGAACTGCAACGCCTTGTCGCGGCGGACTTCCTCGTCCACTTCGCGGAAAATATCGGACATGTCCTTGCTCGGTCCCATTTGGCTGGCTGCGACGCACATGGCCGCACAGGTCGGTTACCACGCGCGGGGTCCAAAGGCGAGCAGTTGTTGGCCCCCGCCGGATTCCTGCGGCCAAGGCGCCATCCTTCGCCCGTTTTGATCACGCGTGCGCCCGAGGGGCGCCATATGGCGGGCGCAATCCCGGACGCTTGATGATGCACGCGAAAAACCGCCCGGCGCGGCCTGCCGAAGGCAACGCCACCACCCCCCATCGGAGGGCTTTCAGGCGACGGCCATCCGCTACCGGTGAGAAGGAACCGCCCGATGAACCGCCTCAACCAGGTGAACATGACCCAAACAACCCGACGTTTCGGCCTGCCACAGGTGGCGCTCCTGACCGGCGCCTTCGCAACCGCAGTTCTCCTCGCGCTCGCCTTCCGGCCAGCCAGAATCCCCTCCGTGGAGCTTGGCGCCCAGGTGGCGGCGCCCGCGCCTGCAACATTGGCTGCGCCCAAAGATGAAAGGGAGGACGCCCAGCTGAAGCTGGCGGCGGCGATGGCGCGTTTCGCAAGCGCGCAGCAAAAGGAGCAAGAGCAAGCAGCGCCCGTGGCCACTGCGCCGGCTCCCGCCGCTGTTCCGGTTCCAGCTCCGGCCTCCGACCTCGCCTTCGCTCCCGGGCCAGCCCCCGCCCCTCTGGCGCCTGCGGCCCCGCCTGCGCCGGCGCCGATCGCCACCCCTGTGACGGCGGCGCCTCCCGGCCCGGCCAGTCCCCCCCTCAGCTCATCGGACCTACGCCGCCTGACCGACAAGGCGGCGCAGGCGATCCGCGACGGCGACATTTTTGGCGCGCGCCTGATCCTCGAGCGGGAGGTGAGCGCAGGCGACGCGAACGCCATCCTCGCCCTGGCGGAGACTTATGATCCCAAATCGCTGGCCCGCATGAATGTCAAAAGCGTCAGGGGCGACATATCCCGCGCGCGCGAACTCTATGGAGAAGCGCTGGCCAAGGGCGTGACGGAGGCGCGCGGTCGTCTCGAAGCCCTCGATCATTAATTGACGAAACCACTGATCCGGAACAGGACCAACCCCGTATCACCTCCGGCATTCCTCCCGTTTGCCTCTAACAGCCTTACCCGCGCTTCTGGCCCCCCCCGGAAGCGCGGTTTTTTATGGCGTCGCCACCTCCGCCTGGATGCAAAAGGCCCGCCAGGCGCGAGCCAGGCGGGCCAAATGCATCGTATGCAAGTTTGCTCAGGCGTGGACATTCTCGCAATCCAGACGCTGCGCGAGCTCGGCTTTCGGCACGTCGCGAAGCATGTAAGCCGATTTATGCGAAATCACGCCTGCGTCGGCCAGAAGGTCGAAAGCGGCCTGGATCTTCTGTTCCGGCGTCTTGTGCTTCTCCTCCGCATCGCCATCGCCATGTTCGCCAAACAGCATCACCATCAGCGTCTTGCCAACGATGTTCATCAACATGCCGAACAGCACCAAGCCCAACAACATGGTGACCGCGGCGATCAACCGACCACCGACGGTCGAGGGATAAAGATCGCCGTAACCCGTCGTCGTCAGCGTTGTGATGCACCACCACATCGTCTCGGGAATGGAGGTGAAGAACCGTTTGTCCTCGGGAATCACTGCACCGGAAATCGGATCCACGGGAACAAATTTCACGAGGCCGGCAGGCTCTCCCCGGGAGACCGCCGCCGCATCCAAGTGAATTTGGCCCTCTGCGACCGCCTCAGGCGTATAAAGCCCGCCCTCAGTGTAAAACATGAGCGTTGATGAAATCATCAGAACCGAAAACAAGGCGATCAGATAGATGCGCAAATTGGTCGCTATCTTGTTCGACTTGCCGTCACGGGCTGAATTGACGTCGCTCATCGCCGAACGCGCCAGCTTGAGCACGCGAAGGATGCGGATGACGCGCAAAAGACGCAACACCCTAGTGGCCCGCACCGATGAGAAACTGAGCAACATGAGAAAAGACGGCATGATCGAAAGAAGATCAACCAGCCCCCAGAAGCTGGTCACATACCGGATTCTATCTCTGGCGGTATAAATGTTGAACGAGTAGTCGAGCGTGAAAATCAACACGGAAAACCATTCAAACAACCCAAGCTCGAAATGAAGCTCCTCCCTGATCGAGTCCACTGATTCCAGCGCGATCGCCACGCAGGACAAGTAAATTAATACATTGATCACCCACACCCAGATCTTGAAGGCCTGATGTTCCGTGTCGTGGATCAACCGATGGATCAGAGTCGGGTGGGGATTCTCGGAAGAATGTGACGTCATGTCGAGTCCAGTCTAAGGGGCCTGAAATCAGCGCGCAAAGCAACAGCCGAGAAAAACGACCACAACGACTTTCACGCTTATTTTCTTTAATTTGCATTGGGAGAGGCGTCGATTGCAAGCAAATTGATCAAATTAATCACTTGAGCAGGCGAACAAAATTGAAACTTATTAAGTTACATTCATTCCAATTAAAACAAATAAAATACTCGCTCTACAGCACCGCCAAATAGAAAGCCGCGCCCGTCCCGGGCGCGCCACTTGCTACGTTCACGCTCAATCCTGTTCGCGCGCGATGGCCTGCAATCGGGGCGCTGGACCATGCCCGATGGCGCCCGTGATCACAAAGTCGCGAGCAGGCGGACGCGACACAAAATGGATCAAAAAAGTCATATTAATTTCACTTAACGCAATAAAAACAAACTTGCCTATTGATCATGATAAATGAGACTGTGGGACAACCTGATCACCACTAAAACAGCAGCGTCCTGTCATGATTTACGATCTTGTCGTCATTGGCTCCGGCCCCTCCGGGCAGCGCGCCGCCATTCAGGCCGCGAAATTGGGCAAGCATGTCGCGGTCGTGGAAAAGCGCCGCGTCGTGGGCGGCGTTTGCGTCAATACCGGCACGATCCCCTCCAAAACGTTCCGCGAAGCGGTGCTGCATCTGTCGGGCTTTCGCGAACGCGGCATCTATGGTTCATCCTATACCGTGAAGCAGGACATTCAGGTCGAGGATCTGTTGTTTCGCGTCGAACAAGTGATCCGCAGCGAGATCGACGTGATCCGCGCCCAGCTTGCGCGCAACAAGGTGCAGCTGATCGAGGCCGAGGCTTCCTTCATCGACGCGCATCACATCCGGCTCGACGACGGCACGGATGAAGAACACATCATCCAGACCGACAAGGTCGTGATCGCCTGTGGCACCAACGCTGCGCGGGATTCGCAAATCACCTTCGATGGCCAGCGCATCATGGTCAGCGACGACATTCTGCAATTGCGCCAGATTCCCCGCTCGCTGATCGTGATCGGCGCGGGCGTGATCGGCGTTGAATACGCCACCATGTTCGCGGCGCTTGGCGTGCGCGTCACCATCGTGGACAAGCGCCCGACCCTGCTGCCGTTCCTCGATCACGAAATCTCGGCGGCGCTGACCTATATCGCCCAGCAAAACCGCGTCACCATGCGCCTCGGCGAAGAGGTCGATCATGTGGAAGTCGTGGACGGCGCGCGCGCCCCTGTCGAAGTGCGCCTCAAGAGCGGCAAGTTGCTGCATGCGGAAGCGGCACTCTACGCCATCGGCCGCACAGGCGCCACTGCGGGGCTAGCTCTGGAAAAAGCAGGCGTCGACCTTGATGCGCGCGGCAAGATCGTCATCAACCCGCATTATCAGACCAGCGCGCAGAACATCTACGCGGTCGGCGACGTGATCGGCTTTCCCTCGCTCGCCTCCACCTCGATGGAACAGGGACGCGCCGCCGCCCTGCATGCGTTCAACGCCCGCGACGCGGAAGAACATGGCATCGGCATCTTCCCCTATGGGATTTATACGGTGCCGGAGATCTCGACCATCGGCGCCAATGAGGATGAGCTCACCGCCGCAGGCACGCCCTATGAAATCGGCAAGGCCAATTATCGCGAAATCGCGCGCGGCCAGATCATCGGCGACCGCACGGGCATGTTGAAACTGATCTTCAGCCCGGAAACACGCAAGATTCTTGGCGTGCATATTCTTGGCGAGGGCGCGACCGAGCTGATCCATATCGGCCAGGCCGTGATGGCGTTGGGCGGCACCATCGACTATCTGGCCGACGCGGTCTTCAATTATCCGACGCTCGCCGAATGTTATAAAATGGCGGCCTTTGACGGGATCAGTCGGCTGGACGATTGATCGGGCGAAGGAGACGCAAAGGCTGCGCCGCCGGGCTTTGACGAGCCCGGCTTGCGTCGTTGCAGAGCCAGCGGAGCTGGCCGGTTGCGTCAAAATCGAAACTGCATCACCTTTGCATCGGAGACCTTGCCCGGAGACCGACGATGGAAAGCCTGACGACGAGCCCCTTCACGCTGGAAATCACGCGCACCCTGAAGGCGCCGCCCGCCTCGATCTGGAAATGCTGGACGTCGCCGGATCTGCTGATGCAATGGTTTTGCCCCCGACCCTGGCGGGTCATCAAGGCTGACATGGATCTGCGGGTTGGCGGACAGGTCAATTTCACCATGCAGGGACCAAACGGCGAAACGATCCCAAACGTCGGCGTCTATCTGGCGCTGGAAGAAAACCGCCACATCGTTTTCACCGACGCCTTCCGCGCAGGCTGGATCCCCAGCGAAAAGCCTTTCATGGTCGGCGAGGTCGTGCTCAGCCAAACCCCCGACGGTTTCACGCATTATATCGCGCGCGCCCATCATTGGACGGCGCAGGATATGGAGGCGCACCAACAAATGGGCTTCGAGCCCGGCTGGAACGCCGCCGCCGATCAGCTGGAGGAACTGGCGCGCACCTTATAGCGCGCCAGCTGGCGCCTCGCTCAGTCCTGCGGCTTCACCATGCAGAAGACCGCGAGTTTGTTGCCATCGGGATCCCTGAAATAGGCGCCGTAAAACCCCTTGCCCCTTTCGCCCGGCGCGCCTTCATCGCGCCCGCCGAGCGCCAAGGCCTTGGCGTGCACAGCCTGAACCTGCGCAGGATCGGAAGCGTTCAACGCGACCATGGCGCCATTGCCCACCGTCGCGGGCTGGCCATCAAAGGGCTTGAGCACGGCGAACATGGGCTTGCCGGGCTCCACGCCCCAGCCGAGGCCCCGGTCATTCCTGAAAAAGACCTTGGCCCCCAGAAGACCCAGAAGCTCCGAGTAGAAGTCGGTCGCGCGGTCGAGATCATTCGTGCCGACGCTGGTGTATCCGATCATGTTTTGGCTCCGTTGTGGGGTTCGATTTCAAGAACTGACGGGCGAGCAAATCTCCACGAGCGTCCCATCGGGACACCTGACATAGGCGACAATTTGTCCCCAGGGTTTGGCGACCGGCGCCTTAAGCGAAATTGCGCCTGCATCCACAGCTTTGGCATAGGCTTTTGCAACATCGTCGGCGACCAAAGCAATCTCGACGCCCACGGGCTTGGCCTCGTCCACCTTGATATAACCATCGGGAAGATTGCCCTTCCCCAAGTCATGCGACGCGAAGGCCAGAGCCGTGCTTCCGGTCTCAAGCTCGCCATAGCCGCTTTCATGAACGAAGCGCCGCTGAAGCCCGAAAGCCTCTTCAAAGAAGCTGACGCTCGCCTCGACATCCTGTGTGTAGATGATGGTGTAGCCGAATTTCATAGGGGGCTCCTGTCCAATGGTCGGGGGTGGGCTATAGCTCAGGGCAAATCAGCCGCACCCTGGGAAAGTAGCCCGCATAACGGCGCGCATCGCGCGTCAGGAGGCTGAGGCCTGAGACCGCTGCGTGGGCTCCGATGTAGAAATCCGGGAGCGGCGAGGTCCGCGCGCCGCCGCGTCTACGATATTCCACGAAAGCCCGGCCAGCGACAAACCCCGCCTCATAGGGCAGCGGAAGCCTGCGAAACGCGTCCGCGCCAAGGTGATGGTCCAGATCGCTCATGGTCCCGAAGCCTGAAGCGATTTCGGCGTAAATAATGGGGTTGATCGCGACGTCGTCACGATCAGCGGCATCGGCGAGAGCCGCCTCAGACCAGGCGCACCATGCGGGATCCCCGGTCAGGACATCAATGATGACGTTGGAGTCGACAAGGGTCATGGCAGATGCGCTCAACCTTCGTCAGCGGCGGGGCCGCGCATCAAGGCGACGATTTCATCGGTGGTCATCTTGAAGTCGCCGCGACCGCGCAAGCTCTCGACGAGTTTCCGCCCCCGGCTCCGCCGCCCGCTGCCCGGCGTGGCCTTGACCAGACGCACAAACCCCGGCCCGACCTGAAACTCGACATCCGTCCCCGGCATGAGCCCGGCGCTTTCGCGGACCTCCTGCGGAATGGTGACTTGCCCTTTCGAGGTGATCCGCATGGCGAGCGCCTTTCTTACTGGTGACGGTAAGAATAGCGGATTAGGGCGGTGGCGGCAATGAGGGGGTCCGCATACTCAGGCCTACGGCTCATCCATCCCACCGCCACGGATCAAGCAGGGCAACGCCAGTGGCGTCAAAATCTACTGTGATGCGTGTCACAACAGTCATCCCATGCGTCAGCGCCGTTGCTGCGATCAGCGCGTCTCGTTCCGCGCGCGGATCGGGGACATGGAGCCTCGCGCAGCGTCTGGCGACATCGGCGTCCACGGCAAGGATGCGCCCGGCAAAGGCTGGCGCGACCTGACCGTCAAGCCACGCCCGCAGCAACGCGCCCTGTGCGGGATCGCGTCGTTCGATCTGCAAGACGCCGAGCTCCAGCTCCAGAAGGCTTATGGCGGAAAGATAGAGCGCAGCCGTCTCGACGCTTTGTGCCCACGCCACGACCCTCTCATCCGCCTTGCCAGAGCCCACCTTCCGCAATTCGGAAACGACATTGGTGTCGAGCAGGAACATCAGCTGAGATCGGCCGGGCGACTACCGAGCACGACCTTGGGCGGCTCGAACGCCACGCTCGCCGCTTCGGGCATGGCCAGCAGATCGCTGATTCGCGCTTGATGGCCGAGCAGGCGCTGATAATCCGCCATGCTCAAAAGCACATGGGCAGGCTTGCCGCGATCCGTGATGAATACCGGCCCGGAGTTGGCCGCCTTCTTGGCGCCGCTGGCGTCCTGATTGAACGCGCGGCTCGAAAGGGTGGTGATTGGCATTGGCGACCTCCCAATACGGAACAGCAAGTAGAAATGTTGCTACATAAGGCGCTGTAAATCAAGGGAGAACATGCGCGTCGCCATGCGGGGAGCACGGTCATCGCCCCCAATCTACCCAAACGCCGCCACTACCGTTTCAATCGGCAGAAACAGCGTGCGGCTATCAGGGGGATATTCGATGAATTCGGCGCAGCGGCGATAGAAGCTTCTTGCGGACTCGTCCTTCGCATGGCCAGATGAACTTCCCCCGGTCCAGTCGTTTGGCGTAAAGCGAGAGCCCGACCCCGTCGTGCCAGAGGATCTTGGCCATATCGCCGCGACGGCCTCGGAAGATATAGAGATCGCCAGCATGGGGATCGCGTTTGAGAG
>CAIUWR010000018.1 GCA_903902915.1 uncultured Hyphomicrobiales bacterium
CAGCCACCGGAAGGCCTGCCTCGTGCTCCTTCAGGATGGCTATGATTTGCTCTTCAGAAAACCTACTACGCTTCATGTTCTGGTCCTCAAGCTGGGCCAGAACGAACTTCAAACTGGATTAAACCCCGGGGGCAAGGTCACACCCCACGGGCCTGCAGTCCGTGGCCGCGTTCGAACGCATAACGATTTCGACGTTCACTGCAGTTCGCTGGTTTGCCAGAGCCGGGCCTGCTCTCTCTACCCGGCCACTAGCCAAAACCCAGTTTCGATAAGCGAAATGTTACTTTTGGAGGATTCTGCCGGGCAACCAGAAATGGCGGGGCAGGCTAGGACGTAGACTCATTATCGCGTAGCCATATGCGAACGGCTACGAGCTTCAGCGCGGCGAGGAAACTTTCGGCGGTTTTGTCATAGCGCGTGGCAATGCGCCTATAGTGCTTGATCTTGTTGAAGAACCGCTCCTCGCGGTTGCGGGCCCGGTAGAGGTGCTTGCTGAAGCAGATTGGGTCTTTGCGATTTGATTTGGGCGGAATGTTCGCCCACGCCTGCGTCCGCTTTTTCAAGGCCAATCGTCAAAAACTTTGTCGTTTTTCTTTCATGAATGCTGTCTACCTACATAACCAATGCCTTTGGAGATCCAAAATGCGCCTTGGTTCTATCCTTCTTTCCACTTTTCTGGCGATTTGCGTTTCACAGTTCGCGCTCGGCCAAACCATCTACCCTCTGAACAGGGCGGAAATTCTCGCCGGGTCGAAGTTCGATTTCAAAGTGGAGTTTCCGGGGTCGCCTGCGCTAGGTGCCATTAGCGTCACCATCAATGGTGTAGATGCTGTCAAGATCCTGGGTGGCAAGCTGGACTATGTCGAGAAGGAAGACGCGCAAGACTACTCCGCTTATTTCCTGCGCGGCGTAGATATCAAGAAGGCCGGAGTCTACAAGGTGGTGGCCAAGGCGGGAGAGAAGACCTCCGCCGTAAGTTGGGAAGTATTCGGTACTCCAAAAAGGGCCGTCGCGAAGAATGTGATCCTTTTCGTTGGCGATGGCCTCTCGGTCGCACATCGTACTGCGGCGCGCATCATGGCCAAGGGCCTCGTTGAAGGCCGTTACGGCGGCGAGTTAGTCATCGACAACATGCCCCATATGGCGCTTGTGTCCACCTCCGGTTCCGATGCTGTTGTAACGGATAGCGCCAACGCAATGTCCGCTTACAGCACGGGCCACAAGACCTGTGTCAATGCGCTTGGGGTCTATTGTTCGCGCGCCAAGGGTAATCTCAGCCACCCCAAGGTCGAGACCATCGGTGAAATCGTGAAGCGCAAAGGGGGCTTATCCCTCGGCGTGATCACAAACACTGAAATTGAAGATGCCACGCCAGCAGGGGTCGTCGCTCATACACGCCGCCGCTCTGACTACAATGACATCGTGAAAATGTTCTTCGACACGAAACCTGATGTGATCATGGGCGGTGGTTCTCCGAATTTTCTGCCTAAATCGACGCCGGGTTCAAAGCGTTCGGATGATGATAACTACATCGAAAAGTTCAAGGCGGAAGGATACGCATTCGCCTCGACCGCAACGGAAATGCGGCAGGCGGCGACTGATGGGAAGACGAAGCTGCTTGGTCTTTTCAACACCAGTAACGTGGATGGAGCTTATGATCTGAAGTTCCACAAGGGCTCCACCTCGCGTTTCCCCGATCAGCCTGACCTTGTGGACCAGACAAAGATCGCCATCGATATGTTGTCGAAGAACGACAAGGGTTTCGTACTTATGGTCGAATCCGGTCGCATCGACAAATATGCTCATTCGCTGGATTGGGAACGCTCTGTCTATGACACGATTCTGCTCGACAACGCAGTGAAAGCCGCCAAGGATTTCGCCGACAAGCGTAACGACACTTTGATTATTGTCGTGCCTGATCACGCTCATATGGTCGGTATCATCGGTACTTATGATGACGACCTGCCGGGGGTTACGCCGCGCGAGAAGCTAGGTGTGTACGAGAAATCGAAATTTCCCCAATATCAACCGGACAAGAATGGTTATCCCGAAGCTGTCGATCTGAAGCAACGCCTCGCTTTCACCTTCGGATCATATCCCGATCATTGCTTTGACGCCCGCCCGCATCCGGATGGCGAGTTCGTACCCGCGGTCGCGGGGCCGGGAAAGGGCTCCTATGTCGCTAATGAAACGGCGTGCACCAATACCTCCGTGCGGGTCACCGGCAATCTGCCTGTGGAAGCCAATACTGGCGTCCACGCTGCTGACGACGTGATACTGACAGCGATGGGGCCAGGCTCGGAGGCATTCCATGGTCGTATCGACAACACCCGCGTGTTCCGGGTCATGGCGACGGCGCTGGGGCTGGCAACAAAATGATGCTGGAGAAGGCTACCAAATTCACGCGGCGGCGGCTTGTTCAGGGGTTCGCCGCCTTATCAGCCCAAGCGGGGTCCGCCTGGGGAGACGACGCCGAAATCATCAGCTTCGGCGGGCTCTACAAGAGCTTTGGTGTTCTTGGTTACGAGTTCACCGACCATGTGAAATCGCGCGCCGGTAAAACCGTCGCGATGATGGGTTATATGGCGCCGCCCCTCTCGGTCGAAAGCGATTTCTTTGTGCTAACCCGCGAACCGCTCGCGATCTGCCCCTTCTGTCAGTCCGACGCTGATTGGCCTGTCGATATTCTTGTGGTCTATCTGGCCAAGGCTACGCCGCTGGTGACTGCTGGCGCGCGCGTGATGGTGACAGGGAAGCTTGAGGTGGGTTCGTGGACCGACCTTGCGACCGGCTTCATCAGTCAGATCAGGTTGCGTGATGCCTCCTATCGAAAGAGCTGAGGCTATGAAAAGCGCGCAGGCTATGTGCTTCACCGGCGTCACAGTGCAGCGCGTGGATCACGGCGGCCGTGTCGTACGCACGCTGGATATTGAAACTCTCATAATTCCTGCAGGCGCTAAAATCGGTATCGCGGGCGCCTCGGGCGCCGGGAAGACCACCTTGCTGGATGTAGCTTCCGGGCTTTTGGTTCCCACGGATGGCCGGGTCGACTGGGGTGATCTGCATCTGTCCCATCTCAGTCGCGCCGCCTGTGATCGGTGGCGCCGCGAGACTGTTGGTTTCGTCTTTCAGGATTTCCATCTGGTGCCGGAACTGACGGTGCTGGACAATATCCTGCTTCCCGTCTGGTTCGGCGCTTTTCGCGCGCCTTCGGCGATCCGACTTAAGGCGCTGAGTTTTATTGAACGATTGAATTTGCCGGCGCCTCGTCGTCTCGCTGGCGTCCTGTCAAGAGGGGAGCAGCAGCGGGTCGCTATCGCGCGGGCTCTGATGTTGGATGCTCCACTGATCATCGCTGATGAGCCCACGGCGAGTCTTGATGCGGTAAATGGCGCAGAAATCGCCGATCTGCTGATCGCGGAGGCGACCCACCGGGGGGCGACTTTGCTTGTCGCCACCCATGATAAGGATTTGCTCGCACGCCTCGATGGCGCCGTGCAGATGGACGCCGGGCAAATCCGGAGTGCGACATGAACCCTCTCCCGATCCTACTAGCCGATCTTCGCGCCATGCGAAAGAGCGCGGCTTTTATTGTGGTGCTTATTGGCGTTGCGGTCGCCCTTGGTGTCGCCGTGGGTGCTCAGGAACGTGCGTTGCGTCAGGCCTCGGCGCGCGCTGCGGCAGATTTCCCCTTGCTGATTGGCGCCCCTTCTAGTCAGACGCAACTGGTGTTGACGGCGGTCTACCTTCAACCTGAGGCCCTTCCATTAATGAGCGGACAAGCGCTTAATGCGCTTCTGAATGATCCGCGCGTCGCTGAAGCCGCGCCGCTGGCCTACGGCGATGTGGTCACCGGCTATCCGGTGATCGGGACCACTGCGGCCTTTGCGACGCGATGGGGGCGCTTGACGCCGACCGAGGGGCGTATTTTCGCCGAAGAAGGAGAGGCTGTCATAGGCGCAGACGTCAAGCTCGCCATCGGGCGCAGCTTCAGGCCATCGCACGCCATGGCGGGTGAGCGGAGCCACCCCGGCGTCGAGGCTGAGGAAGAAGCCGGGCATCGGCACGACACCAGCCTGACAGTTGTCGGCAGATTGCCGCGAACCTCTTCACCCTGGGATCGGGCCATCCTCATCCCGGTCGAGTCTGTATGGGAGACACATGGGCTTGGTAACGGTCATGAGCCAGGGGATGAGCGCATCGGGCCTCCCTATGCCGGGACCATCCCTGGATTGCCAGCCATCGTCGTGAAGCCGCGCGGCGTGGCTGACGCCTATCAATTGCGCGCAAAATATCGGCAGGATGGGTCGATGGCGCTTTTTCCTGCGGAAGTTTTGACGTCTCTCTACCAGACAGTGGGAGATATTCGCGACTTGCTGGTCGTCGCCGCAGGGTTGAACAATGTCGTGGTTTTCCTCGCGATCATGTTGCTGCTTGTTACCCTCGCCGGCCTACGCAGACGGCGTTATGCCATTTTACGCGCTCTGGGCGCCACCCGTTTCTATGTCTGTCTCGTGGTGTGGCTGACCGGAGCAACGCTTGTCACAGCAGGTTGTTTGCTGGGTCTGAGCATGGGTTGGGGCGCGGCGCTTGGGATTTCAACCCTCATCGAATGGAATACAGGCCTCGTGTTGCAACCAGTGCCGGGAGGCGATGAAGCAATGTTGTGCTTCGCCATGGTGGCGATGGGATGGTTCATGTCGCTTGTCGTCGCCATCATGGCGACGCGGGGAGATGTGGTGACATCGTTGCGGTCTTGATTGACGCGTCGATTTCTTATCTGGCTTGCTGGACTCGCCGTCCGGTGTGGTTAAGCTAATGTAAATGGATTTTCGCTTTTCCGTCTCCGGCTCGCTTGGGAGATTTGGTGTTTCCAGCCAAGTCTGTCAGAGGCCGTGCCAGTGCTTGGGATATTTTTGACTGCTTTCAGATCCGCGCCTTTGGCAAGTGCATTGAGGAAAGGCTTCTAGTGAACTTGCCCCCGTTTGGCGTCTCCCTTAGCCGGGTGTGATCATGCGACGAGCTTTCTTTCCTCGGCAAGCCTCATTTTCTCGAAGGCCATCGGGCTGATGTAGCCCAGCGTCGAGTGAAGCCGTTTGCTGTTGTAGAAG
>CAIUWR010000019.1 GCA_903902915.1 uncultured Hyphomicrobiales bacterium
CTTCGTCCTAAATCTCATCAAGGAGATACAAGACAAGGCGTCCCTCAAGACAAGACGCAAGACCCTCGGTTGGGACGATCAGTACCTCCACGACGCCCTGATGCAAAAATGGCGGTGATAGTGTTCAAGCGATTGCCCTGGGCTAGAGGTGGCGAAAACCGCGACAGACAAGAAGGTGAACGGAAAAGCTGAGGTTAATCATTTATTTACCCCAGAGGAGCAAACTCACTCCCGCATTTTACCCAATTCGAGCCCTGTTCATGTCCGCCTTATCCCTCCGCGCTTCCACACGCCTGCGCCTCGCGGCCGCCTTGATCGCGGCCTTGTCCTGGGCGCCGGCGAGAGCGCAGGAGGAGGCCACCTTCGTGATCAGCCCGTCGGAAGGCTATGGCGTCTCCGAATGCTTCACCCAAGGCGCCGCCTGCGGTCCGGTCATGGCCGACGCCTGGTGCCAATCCCAGGGACGCGCCCGTGCGAGCGCCTATGGGCTCGCGGCCGACATTACAGCCTCCATCGAAGCATCGAGCAAGGCGGCGGCGAGCGAACCCGGCGCCATGGTGATCAGCTGTTCGGATTGACGCCGACGATCAATTTTTGATCCAGTCCGCGCATCTTGGCGCGTCGCCCTGCCCGCCCCAGGGCATGATCGGCACCGTGGACGTCGAGTTTTTGGGCGACCCCTCGATCAGCTTGTCGCTGTAAACCATATAGACGAGCACGTTACGCCGCGTGTCGCAGCCGCGCACGATCTGCATCTTCTTGAAGATCAATGACCGACGCTCGCGCAGCACCACATCGCCCTGTGCGAATTTAGCCGTGATCTTGATCGGCCCATATTGTCGGCAGGCCAAGGAAACATCCGACACTTGCTCGGCCACGCCGAGCGCGCCCGCAATTCCGCCCCGCTCCGGAACTGTATAATGACAGGCCACGCCTTCGACATCCGGATCGTCGATCGCATAGGTCGCGAGCTTGTCGTTGGGTGTCAACAGATTGAAAACAGTTGATTTTCGAAAGATCAAATCCGGCTCGTCGCCCGCCGCCCGGGCGGCGCCGGCCGAGGCGAGGGTCAGAAAGAGACTGGTGATCAAGACGCTTTTCATGGATAGGCTCCCTGCATGGCCTTACAAGAGCATATATGGTCAGACGGCGGCGCCGCTGAAAGACCCGGTTAGCCCTTCCCGCCTCATTGCCGTCATGAAGGGGAGCGAGATAAAACCAATCGTCGATTCTCAAGACTTCGAGAGAGTCGCAGGCGTTTTGGCGTTGGATGACGTAGAGGACTTTATGGCCGTTTCTTTCAACGCAGTGCGCACAGGCAACCGATTGCGGCTGGCCGCGGCGGGCCTCGCCTTCCTGGGCAGCCTGACGGCGGCTGTCGCGCAGGGCGTGGAATGCTCGCGTCTGGAAGCGCAGATCGCCAGCATGGGTCCGGGAGACGCAAGCTCCGCAGCCGGATTCGCGGACGCGGCCCGCAAGCAGCAATATGAGCTGGAGCGCACTCAGAGCTATGCGCAGTCCATCGGCTGCAACAGTCGGCAGTTCCTGTTCTTCGGCAGCGCCCCGCCCGCCCAGTGCGGCGGCCTTCAGGCCCAGATGCAGCGCATGCGGGAGAATGTGGCCGCCATGCAGGCGCAGGAACGCCGGGCGGCGGACGGCGGCAGATCCGAACTGGTGGCGCGTTTCAACGCGGCTTGCCGGGGCGAGCAGGCGGCGCCCGTGCGCGGCAGTCTCGTAGACAGGCTGTTCGGACCCGAAGGCCATCCCGAGTCGACCTCGGACCCGGTCGACATGCCCCCGATCGACGATCCGGCGCGCGGCGGCACGAAAACGGTCTGTGTGCGCACCTGCGACGGCGGGTTCTTCCCGCTCAATACGGCTTCGCGACGCGGCGGGCCGGAGGGCATGGCGGAAATGTGCCAGGCGCTTTGCCCCAATGTCGAGACAAGGCTCTATACCTATTATGCCTCCGCCGACATAGACCAGGCCGTGGCCGCCGACGGGACGCCCTATAAGGCGCTTCCCAACGCCTTGAAATTTCGCACGAAATTTGATCCTACCTGCACATGCAAGCCCGCAGGCAAAAATTGGGTGCAGGCGCTGGCGGAAGCTGAGGCCCTGCTGGGGCGCTCGCGCTCGGATATCGTCGTGACGCCGGAAAAGGCGGAGGAGCTGTCCCGCGCCTCCAGCGCCAACGCCATTGCGAAGACGCCCCCGGGCAAGACCCCGCCCGGCAAGCCCGGCGTTCCGCCCAAGCCGGAGGTGGACCCTACCCTCGCGATCGAAGCGGCCGCCAACGCCAAGGCGCCAACCGCCAGCAACGACTCGGCAGGCATCGCCGCCAGCGTCAGCAGCACGGCCAAGACTTATGGGCTGAAGGATGGCGAGACCCGCGAGATGGGCACAGCCGCCGGGGCGCGCAAGCTGCGGATCGTCGGGCCGACGCTCTGATCCTGTCCTAACCTCAGCCCAGCCGGCCTGCCGCCTTCACACGCCCGATCAATGGCAGCAGCGCCGCCAGTTCCGGACCCTGATCGCGGCCCGTCAGGGCGAGGCGCAGGGGGTGGAAAAGGGCCTTGCCCTTTTTGCCTGTCGCCTCCTTGAGGGCGCTGGTCCACTGGCTCCAGGTCTTCTCGTCCCATGGCTCGGGGGGCAGCAGGTCGCGGGCCGCCTCCAGATAGGCGGCGTCCTCCACCACGGGGGTGATCTCTCCCTCCACGACCCGCCACCACAGGGCCACATCAAGGAAAGTGGCGAGGTTGCCGCGCACCGCCAGCCAGAAGGGCTCGGCGCGATGGCCCACGATGTCATGCGCCGCCAGCCGGTCGCGCACCGCCTCGTAATCAAGTCCATGCAGCGTGCGGGCGGAGAGGGCGTCGAGTTCGGCGGGGTCGAATTTGGCGGCGCCGCGCGAGGTGTGGGTAATGTCGAACTTCGTTTGCAGTTCATCCAGCGAACGCACGGGCGCCACAGCATCCGAAGAGCCCGTCAGCACCGCGAGCGCCGCCACCGCCAGCGACTCGACGCCAGCCTCGCGCAGGCCCGCGATGGAGAGCGCGCCGCTGCGCTTGGACAGGCCCTTGCCCGAGGAAGAGGTCAGCAGATTGTGATGGGCGAAGCTGGGCGCATGGGCGGGATCGCCCAATATTTCAAACAGCTGGAGCTGCACCGCCGTATTGGTGACATGGTCCTCGCCCCGGATCACATGGGTGACGCCCAGTTCGACGTCATCGACCACGGAGGGGAGCGTGTAGAGCCAACTGCCATCTTCGCGCATCAGCACCGGATCGGAGAGCGAGGCGCAATCAATATGGCTGTCGCCGCGCACCAGATCCGACCAGGCGACCGTGCGCGCCTCCAGCTTGAAGCGCCAGTGCGGCTTGCGCCCCTGCGCGATCAGCGCCTCCCGATCCGCGTCCGTCAGCGCCAGCGCCGCGCGGTCGTAGACGGGCGGCAGGCCACGGCCAATCTGGCGCTTGCGGCGCCGGTCCAGCTCGTCGGGGGTTTCGAAACAGGGATAGAGGCGACCCATCTGCTTCAACCGCTCGGCTGCCGCAGCATAATGGGCGAAGCGGTCGGACTGGCGCACCACCAGATCGGGAACCGCCCCCAGCCAGGCCAGATCCACCTCGATGGCGTCCGCATATTCGGCCTTGGAGCGCTCCACATCCGTATCGTCGAAGCGCAAAATGAAACGGCCGTTGTGGCGGCGCGCGAACAGATAGTTGAACAGCGCCGTGCGCGCATTGCCAAGATGGATGCGGCCAGTGGGAGACGGCGCGAAACGGACGACGGGAGAGCGCATGCGGAACCTTGGGGCTTGGCGCCCACGAGTCGGGCGCTCCTTTCTGACCCAAGCTGGATCAAATGTTAAGCGGAACTCGCAAACCGGGGCGCCCAGCCCGTTCAACGGGGCGGTGGGGGAAAGGTTCTCCCCTATTCCGCCGCCGCAGGCTGAGCGCCGCCGACCGGCGCCGCCTTCGCCTCGCGGTAGCTCAGATACATCACGAGAATGGCGAGACCGCCGATGACCATGGGGATGGCGTAGACATTGAACACCTCTTCCACCGGCCATTGCCGGTCGAAGAGGAAGCCCGCCAGCACCGGCCCGATCATGGCGCCGATGCGCCCGACGCCAAAGGCCCAGCCGAGCCCCGTGGAGCGCAGCGCGGTAGGATAGAAAAACACCATCAGCGCATTGATGCACTTCTGGATGCCGCTGGTGCTGCCCATGGCCACGAAAGCCATGGAGGTCGCCAGAATCGCCGCCGAATGGGCGCTGATTCCCGTGAAGAACAGGAAGGCGCCGCCGACCATGAACAGAACCACGATGACCCGGTAGGGCCCGAAGCGATCCATCAGCGGCCCCAGAATCAGCGCGGCGAGAATGCCGCCGCTGGAGGCCCAGGTGGCGGCGGTCGTCGCATCCGCAGGCGAATAGCCCACCATGCGGAAGACGGAGGGCAGCCATTGCAGCACGAAAAAGATCACCATGAGATTCATGAACAAGGCGAGCCAGAGCATGAGCGTGCCCAGCGTGCGCCCAGTCGAGAACAATTGCGCCACAGCCATGGAGCTTTCGCGGGCGTCCGTGACGGCGAAGCGCATCTGTGGCGTGATCGGCGCATCGGGCGCGATGCGCCGCATGAGTTGGGCGATCACGGACGGCGGCGCGCCTTTCGACACCAGAAATTCGGGCGATTCCGGCATGGTGAAATAGAGGAAGGCGGCGATGGCCAGCGGAATGGCGCCGCCGATCACCATATGGGTGCGCCAGCCATATTGTTCGATGATGGCGCCAGCCAGCAGGCCCGCCGCCATGGTGCCCAATGAATAGCCGCAATAGATCAGCGCGATGCAGGTGGAGCGCCGACGCTTCGGGCTGAACTCGCCGGTCAGCGCCACCCCGCTGGGGATGACGCCCGCGAGCCCGACGCCCGCCAGCACCCGCAGCGCGATCATGCCCGTGGGCTCGGTGACGAAACAGGCGGCCATGGTGGCGAGGCCGAAGACCACCATGTTGATCAGCACCAGCGGCCTATGACCGAAGCGGATCGACAGGGGCGCGACGAAGGCGAAGCCGATCAGCAGGCCCCAGATCATGGAGGAGAAGATCGTGCCCAGCATGGTGCGTGAAATGCTCCATTCGGCGAGGATCTTCGGGCCGATGTAGCTGACGAGTTGAACGTCCAGTCCGTCGATGAACAGGATCAGCCCGCCCAGAAACACCACCCACATCTGGTAGCGCGACATGGGCTGGGATTCGATCCGCTCCTGCACATTGAGCGTGTCCGCGCTGGTCGTCATCTCGCCTCCCCCGCCGCTGGCGCGGCTTTTCGCGGCCCTGTTTCCGGCGCTCGCGTTTGTTGTCGGGGATTGAAGAACGGGCGACGGCTTCTGTCAACCAAACGCTGGGCATTCCGCCCGAAAATGGGGCGGCGTGGCCGCAAATTCAGGCGGGCTTCCATCTTGGCCAAATCGCGAATCACGCTACACTTCCATGGTCGTCAACAACCGAAAAGGAGGTGATCCAGTGTCTCATTGTCCAACGCCGCAGTCGTCGGTGCCTGGGATCCGGATTCCTGCCTGCATGGAGTCCCGCCCCGCGTGAGCGGCGCCTCAAAGTCCCACCGGACTGCGGTCTGACAATGGAAAGGCCATCCCTCGGGGTGGCCTTTCTCTTTGGGGCTGGCCCTGCGATCAGCCCTGCCTTCCACATCTTTTCAGTTCCGTTCGACGGGCGGGGTCAAGGCCTCACGGCCCCCGATTTTCCTGCGGTTTCGCCATAAATCATTCAAGCCATGTTCATGTTGGCATCTGTAACCTGACAACATCAGACATGAGGAAAACAGCTTAGCTCCTCACACTGAAACGAAAGGACCGATCATGAAAAATCTTGTTCGTCTCTTCCTCGCTTCAGGCGTCGCCCTGACGTCGATTGCGGCCGAGGCCATGCCGGCGGCCACCTTCGGAGGCGACGCAAAGGGCGCCATAACCGAGGTCGCCTATGGATGCGGTCCGGGCATGACAGTTGGACCCTACGGCCAATGCCGTCCCCGTTTTACCTGCCCGCGCGGCTGGCATCCCGGTCCATATGGGTACCATTGCTTCCGCAACTGGTGATGAGCCCGATTTCGACGGTTGCATTCAAACATCCCCACAAAACATTCCGTTCATTTCCTGACGTTACCGGGAGAAAAACATGCGAAACACCATCGTCGCCCTGATCAGCGCGTCTTTGATCGCGAGTTCTCTTTCAGCTTGCGCGGTTCCGGTCCCTGTCTACGAACCGGTGGCCCTAGAGCCGGGCGCCTGCGGTCCGGGCATGCTTGTCGGCCCCTATGGCGGCTGCCGCCCGCGCTATAATTGCCCGCCCGGCTGGCATCCCGGCCCTGAAGGCTGGCGTTGTTTCCGGAACTATTGGTGAGGTAGTTTAGCGACAGGCGCATCCTGCGGAAAATCTGCATTGCGCCGTCGCGCGTACAATGGCATCCATGAGAACGATGCACCAAATGGAATTGATATAATGAAGTATGTTTTCCGCGCCCTCGCTAATCCCATCCTCGAAATTTTTGGCCCGGATGCATTTTCTTATTTTCTGGGCGCCATTTTGTTTCTTTTTGATGCGCTAATTGTAATTTCACCTAGATTCAACTGCGAAGTGCAACTTCCTGTAACCTGTTGAGGCGGCTGAGATTGCGATAAGCTCTCGGTTCCCTTGACCTGCCAGTCGAAGAAGCACGATGACCTATCACCACCTCAGCCGAGAAGAACGTTATCAGA
>CAIUWR010000020.1 GCA_903902915.1 uncultured Hyphomicrobiales bacterium
AAGGCCGCCTTCGGCATGGTCACCTCCGCAAAGACGCGCAATGGCCGCGCGGTCACCGTGGGCGACGGTTATGTGGGGCTGAACATCAATCCCCGCCGCGCGGGCCGCTCCGCCGGGCTCGATCATTTCGGCATTCAGGTCGAGGATTGCCCCACCGTCTTCGAACGCATGAAGAAATATCCCAGCGTGAAATGGTTGCAGCGACCGTCGACACGTCCCTTTGCGGGCATCTCCACCCATGATCCCGATGGCAATATGTTCGACATTTCCCAGAAGGACATGACGAACCGCACCTCGGTCTATGTGGACAATGACGGCAACGCCAATCCGCGCCACATTGATCATGTGGCCCTGCGCACGATGAACCCGGAGGCCATGGCGGAATTCTACACCCATGTGTTCGAGTTGACGCCGCGCAACAAGGAAGAGGGCGATCCCAATTTCTATCTCACCGACGGCCATGTGACGCTGGTCATCATGCCGTGGGACATCACCGATTATGATGGCACCGGCATCATCACCCAGGGCATGGACCATATCGGCTTCAAGGTGGAGGATCTGGAGGCCTTCAAGGCGGACATCGCCACCATGGCGGCGAATAATCCGCGCATCGCGCCCGCCTCCTTCTCCGGCGTCGAGGGCGAGGCCCTGCTGGCGCTGGTGCAGCGCTCCTGCCCGCTGGGGCGGCATGTGCTGGCCGATTGCGATGGCGTGCTCATCGACGTGGCGGCGTGAACATGCCGCGCTCCGCTTCCGTCACAGGGGCGCTGGCGGCTTTTGCGGCGGGTCTCGCCATGGCGTTTTGCGGCGGGGCGGGCGCCGCCGAAGGTGACTTCTACAGCGGCAAGCAGATCAACTGGATTCTGAGCGCGGGGGCAGGTGGCGGTTATTCCACCTATGCCCAGGCCTTCGCGCCCTACCTCACCAAATATCTGCCCGGCAATCCCAAAGTGGTCATTCAGAACATGCCGGGCGCGGGCGGCGTGCGCGCCATGCAATATCTCTCCGCCAATGCGCCAAAGGATGGCACGGTTATCGGGCTCGTTCACTCCAGCGTGCCATTCGCGCCGCTCTTTGGCTTGCCGGGCTCCACCTTTGATCCGCGCAAATTCGGTTGGATCGGCAGCCTCAACAGCGCGGGCGAACTATGCGTGGCGTGGCATGCGTCGGGCATTCGCAGCTGGCAGGATCTGAAGGACAAGCCCTTCATTGTGGGCGGCACGGGCGGCGGCTCGCAGATGGAGACGCTGCCAGACGCGGTGAACCGTCTGTTCGGCACACATATCAAGATCGTGTCGGGCTATACGGGCGGAGCTGAGGTGAATCTGGCCGTGGAGCGCGGCGAGGTGCAGGGACGTTGCAGCGTCAGCGTGAGCTCCATCAACTCAACGCGGCCCGACTGGTTCGCCGCGAAGAAGGTGACCGTGCCGATCCAGATCGCGCTGCGGCGCTCGCAATCGTTTCCCGATGTGCCCGCCCTGATCGAACTGGCGCCCGACCAGCGCACCCACGATATTCTCGAAGTGCTGCTCGCCTATCAGGATATGGACCGGCCCATGCTGGCGCCCCCTGGCGTGCCGCCAGAGCGACTGGAGCTGCTGCGCGCCGCCTTTCATGCGGGGATCGCCGACCCCGCATTTCTGGCGGAGGCGAAGCGACTGGGGCTGGAAATCGAGGAGGTCAGCGGCAAGCGCCTCGAAGAGATCGTCGCCAGGGCCTATGGTTTGCCGCCTGACATTCTGCAAGCGGCTCGCGACGCCATGAGCATGGGCGGCCAGACAAAATAACACGCCGACAACGGCGCGATTGAGGGATGAAACGATGCGAGCGCTGGCCTCCTGTTGTGGGCTCATGGCGACCGCGCTGGCGTCAGTATC
Source organism: uncultured Hyphomicrobiales bacterium (assembly GCA_903902915.1). Classification (GTDB taxonomy): domain Bacteria; phylum Pseudomonadota; class Alphaproteobacteria; order Rhizobiales; family Beijerinckiaceae; genus Terripilifer. The sequence continues at coordinate 1,878 of CAIUWR010000020.1, forward strand.
GCCCGCGTTGTGCGATCCCGTCGCCGACTTCTATCGCGGCAAGCAG
>CAIUWR010000021.1 GCA_903902915.1 uncultured Hyphomicrobiales bacterium
ATCCAAGTCTGTCTCGCCAGTTGATCGGCGGACATAGCCCTTGTGGCCTTTGACGCTCATGCGACATTGCCACTGGCCGTCTTTGACGTCGTCTCGCTGGTAGAGCGTGATCCGACCGTCTGCTATTTTGACCTGGTTATCGGCATGGGCCATTCGCGGCCTCCATCAGGCGCCTGTGTAGCGTCTGTGTAAAATAGACCCTATCTTCAGGCTCATAACAAGCACTGGACTTTTAGTTCCTGCTTTGTTCTGTGTAGCACATGTGTAAAAAATAGGGCTACCACATTTTGTATGCGATAGCCCTAAATTCTTGTAAAACATACAAGATGTTGTGTTTTTCGCTGCTAAAAGTTTTAGCGCGAATAGAACTCGATCACGAGGTTCGGTTCCATGTGGACCGGATAGGGCACTTCCGACGGAAGCGGGATGCGCGTCAGCTTCGCGGTCATCTTGGAGTGATCCACCTCGAAATACTCGGGGGTGTCGCGCTCGGCGCTCTGCACGGACTCAAGCACGATCACGAGCTGCTTCGAGGTCTCCTTCACCTCGACCACATCGCCGGCCTTCACGAGGTAAGACGCGATGTTCACGCGGCGACCATTCACCTTCACATGCCCGTGGTTCACGAACTGGCGAGCGGCGAAGGGGGTGACGGCGAACTTGGCGCGATACACGACCGCGTCGAGACGACGCTCGAGCAGGCCGATCAGGTTGTCGCCCGAGTCGCCCTTCAGACGGATCGCTTCCGCGTAGTACTTGCGGAACTGCTTCTCGGAGATGTTGCCGTAGTAGCCCTTGAGCTTCTGCTTGGCCTTCAGCTGGGTGCCGAAGTCGGAGGGCTTGCCCTTGCGGCGCTGGCCATGCTGGCCGGGGCCGTATTCACGCTTGTTGACCGGGCTCTTCGCACGGCCCCAGATGTTCTGGCCCATACGGCGGTCGAGTTTATACTTGGATTCTGCGCGCTTGGTCATCGCGGTCCTCTAATGGTGAATGGGCGCGAGGACCAGCGCCGGATGACCCCGCAAGGGGTTTCCGATATCGCGATCCTCCCGCCGGTGGCGGAGGAACGCGCCCTCCTCTGCCCCTTGCGGAGCCGACAGGCTGCTCACGAGCGCCAAAGGCGAACGGAACGGCCACGGGTGCGTAACGAGAGCGCGCGCCCAAGGAAGAGCGCGCGACTGAGTGGCTGATAGCGGGTGGGGGCGCCGAAGTCAACGTTTCGCAGCCCCGGCGCCTAATTCACCACGCTGAACTTCGCCGCCCGCTCGATCACATCCTGCGGCGCCCTATGGGCGTCATCCAGCAGGCGCATGATTTCCTCGCCCGTCAGCGGATCGAGGGAGAGGCGGATTTTCGCCGCGTCCTCCAGAAACGCCGGATCGACAAGCGTCTGCGCAAAAGCCGCAGTCATGGCGGCGGCGCGGTCGGCGGGTATGCCGGGCGGCGCGATGAAGGGACGCCCGAACTCCTGGGGCAGAACCACGAGCTCGAAGACCTTGCGGTCGGCGGGGTCTTTCAACAGGTCGATGGCCAGCGGCGCGTCGGGCAGATCCTTGTTCTTCACAAGGCCCATCTGGGCGATGGGGCGGATGAGCTTGTTCTCCACCCATCCCGGCTGCACGGCCTTGTAGGTCTGCCAGGCGAGGCCGCACACGCCCTCCGTCTCGCCGCGCTCCAGGGCGAAGCGCATCTCATTGGTCGTATAGCCGCTGATGACCTTGAAGCGCGTGCCGAACAGGGCGTTCATCAGGTTCGAAAAGATGGCGGGCGTCGCGTTGACGCCGGTGGCGCCCACCTGCACCTCGCGCTTGCGGGCGTCCTCGAGCGTTTTGATGTTCGATGTGTGCCAGACGACGCAGGTGCCGGTCTGCTTGTCGAGACTGCCGATCCAGGTGAATTTGCGCTCGTCGAATTTCGCCGCCGGATCGCCAAAGAGCGGCAGCATGAACACCGTATTGAACGGCGCGGCGATGGCCGACCCATCGCGCGGGGCCTGCGAATACATGAAGTTCACATTCAGCAAACCGCCGGCGCCGGGCATGTTCTTGATGAGCACGCTGGGCTGGCCCGGCAGATGTCGTGCGAAATGCACCGAGAAGACGCGGGCGATCTCGTCGAAACCGCCGCCCGCGCCCGACCCCACGTAAACGCTGAGCGGGGTCTTTTTATAGAATTCCTCTAAGGTTTCGGCGCAGGCGCCTGTCACAGATGCAAAGGCCGCCAAAGCGGTCACGACGAACCAACGCAAAGTGGGCGAAGCCATGGGGAATCCCCTTTTATTTTGCTGCGAAATCAGGGCTGCTGGCGACTTTCGCCCATTTGGCGATGTCCTTCGTCAAATGATCCGCCAGCGCCCTGGGCTCGCCGCCCACCAGCGAGAAGCCAAGCGAGGAGAGGCGCTCCTGCATGGCGGGCTCCGACAAAATGGCGTTGAAGTCGCGATTGAGCTTCGCGATCACGTCGGGCGGCGTGCCCTTGGGCACGAAGACGCCGAACCAGGTGGAAGGCTCGACCAGCGCGATGCCCAATTCCTTGAAGGTCGGCACGTCAGGAATCTCTTTCGCCCGTTCGGCGCCCGAAACCGCCAGCGCGCGAACGCCGCCGCCTTTGATATTGCCCAGATGCCCGCCCAGCGTGGCCATCCAGAAGGACAGCCGCCCGCTCATCAGATCGGTCGTGGCGGAGCCCAGCGACGTATAGGGCACATGTTCGGCCTTGAACCCCGTCAACTGACTGAGCAGGATCGTGGCGAGATGGCCGCTGGAGCCAATGCCGGTCGAGGCGTAGTTGAGCTCGCCGGGCCGCGCCTTGGCGGCGGCGACCACGTCGGCCACGGTCTTGAACGGCGAGTCCTTGGGGACCATCAACACGTCCTGCGCGAAGCCGATGAAAATCACCGGCTCCAGATCCTTCACGGGATCGAAATTGGCGGCGGGGACGATGGTTACGTTGGTCGCCAGAGATTGCGCGCCCAGATGCAGCGTATAGCCGTCCGGCGCTGAATGGGCCGCTGCGGCGGCGCCGATGTTCCCCGCTCCGCCGGGCTTGTTATCGACGATGACGCTTTGATTCCAGCGCTCGCCCGCCTTGTCCGCCAGAATGCGCGCAAGCGCATCCACGGTGCCGCCCGCGCCGAAGGCCAGCATCAATTTGACGGGCCGATCCGGGAATGTTTGGGCGCAGGCGAGAGCGCTTGAAAGCGCGAGCGCTGCGAGCGCACCGCAGGCGCGGTTGAAGATTGGCCCGACGGGCATGGCGTTCCTCCTGTTTTGTGCAGGGAAACTGCCACAATTTGCGCGCGGGCGAAAGCGGTCGCGCTTGCCTCGCCTCAGGGCTTGCGTTGCGGGTGACGAACCTCGACCTCGTTGGAGTCGTCCGGCTGGGCCTCCGGATCCTCTTCTTCGCTATAGAACGTGGGCGGCGGCCCCTCGGCGCGGTCGAAAACCGGGCCTGTCTCGGCCTCGTCCGGCACATTGCCCGGCTCTTCGTTGCGGTTGATCGCTTCGGCGGCCTCTTCATCGCCATCGGCGCCGGGATAAGTGGGCGCCTGTCGTCGCACGTTCAGCGAAGACTGCTCCGGCGGCGTGGGCGCGCGCAGGCCCTCGGTATGATCGTTGGATTTCACCTTGCCCATGATTCGTCTCCCTGATGGGAGAGAACACGCCCAAAGCCCTGCGCGTTCCCCAGCGTCAGGGCGCCGGCGAAGCCTGCTGGACCAGATGACGCTCCCGCAATAGTCCCGCCAGCGGCCCGGAGGCGGGGCGACCGCTGGTGAAGATGGCGGCGCCGAGGCGCGGCTCAGCCCCATGGGAGGCGGCGAAGCCCCGCTCGCGCAACACATGGTCCACCCGCCGCGCGATGGCGGGCGCCGGATCGACGAAATCGACGGGCCATGGCGCCAGCCGCTCGAAATGGGGCAGCAGCAGCGGATAATGGGTGCAGGCCAGCACCACATGATCCGTCCGCCGCCCGTCAGCCTCGAGGAAACAGGGCGCGATCTCGCGGGCGATCTCGGCGTCGTCGACGCTTTCGCCGTGCATGAAGGCTTCGGCGATAGGCGCGAGGCGCTGCGAGCCCACCAGCGTCACGTCGCAATGGGCGGCGTAATCGCGGATGAGGTCGCGCGTATAGTCCCGCGCCACGGTGCCCGGCGTCGCCAGAACCGAAATCATGTGCGAGCGCGATTGCAGGGCGGCGGGCTTCACCGCAGGCACGGTTCCCACGAAGGGAATGTCCGGCCATGCCGCGCGCAGATCCGGCAGAACGAGGGTCGAGGCCGTGTTGCAGGCGATGACCACGATGTCGGGCCGCGCCTGCGCGATCATGGCGGCCATGATGGCGTGAACCCGCGCGATCAGAAAATCCGGCTCCAGCCGCCCATAGGGAAAGATGGCGTCATCAGCCACATAGACATAGTCCGCGCCAGGGCGCAGCCGCGCGACCCCGGCGAAGACCGTCAGGCCGCCGAGACCGGAATCGAAGACGAGAATCGTGGGTTCGCGGGTCACAGGATCTGGAATAGCGCGGGCGGGGGCGGCGGCCAAGTCGGGGGCTACCCCCGCACCGCCCTCACCGCCGCCTCTCCCGCCAGAAACGCCCCGCCCGCCGTCATCGCGGCCCCGAACTCGCCATCTCCCACCGCCGTCGCTTCCCCCGCGAACCAGATGCGGTCCCCCACCGGCTGCGCCAGCTTTGCGCGGGCGCCCGCCTGACCGGGCAGCGCGTGGGAGTAGCAGCCCATGGCGTGAGGGTCCGTGGCCCAGCCGTTCACGCTGGACCCCATGAAGGCGGCGCGCACTTGTGGGCCGAGCATGGCGGTCAGGCGATCCAGCATGGTCTCGACCGCCGCCCGCTCGCCCTGCGCCAGTACAGCGCGCGCGAAATCGCCGCCAAACAGCGCCACGATGATGTCGCGATCAAAAGACCAGCATTCGAAATTGACGCCGCCCCCGTCGGGACTTTCGTCCCACAGATTGCTGTTCACCGGCAGGCCGAAGCGCGCGCCGTCAAAACGCAGGCCGATCTTGGTCAGGGCGCCCATGGCGAGGCCCCCAAGCCCCTCCTGCGTCACCGCGGGCAACTCCGGCGTGAAGCGGATCGCCCCCGCCGCAAGCACGCCCACGGGCACGGTGACGATGACCGCGCGGGCGGTGAGGCTCCCCGCCGCGCTCTCCACCACAACTCCTCGCCCGTCCCATCTGATATGGGTGACGGGCGTTGTGAGCTTCACGGGAATCTGCGCGCCGAACTGCGCCACCAGCGCGCCATAGCCCTGCGGCACAATGAGATCATCGCCCGACCAGAGCCGCGCATAATCGAGCGCCGAAATACGCTCCGCCTCTTCCCCCACCGCCATGCGCGCCATGCCGCGCGCGCCGGGCAACAGATCCGGCGCATCCGCGACGCGCTGGATGAAGGAGACGTCGGGGACGTCGCTCTGGTCCGTATCGAAGCGCCGGGACAGTTCGGCAAATTGCCGACGGCGGCCGGACCGCTCGACCGGCGCGCCATTCTCAAAGCTCAGCCAAGCGCCGTTGGGAAAGGCGTTTTCATCGCGCGCGCTGACCCCAAGCTCGTCGGCGATGGTGCGCCAGGGGTTGCGTTCAGCCCAGTGAATATAGAACGCGCCAGCGTCATAAGGCGCGCCCAGCGACATATCGGTGAACACGCGCCCGCCGATGCGATTGCGCGCCTCCAGCAGGACGAAACGCTCGCCATCGCGCGCGCAGGCCCGCGCCGCCCCAAGGCCCGCAGGGCCTGCGCCCACAATCACCACATCCGTATCGAACAGAGCCTGCGCCCGCAGCGCGCGCGGCAAGGCGAGGGTCGCGCCTGCGGCCAGAATGGAACGGCGTGTGAGCGTTGAAGGCATGGCGTCGCCTTGAATGGAGCCCTTGTAGCGATACCGGGAGAGGCGACGTCTCGTCGCCCCGGACGACGGGACGTCGTCCCTCCTGAAGCGGACGACGTTCGTCGTCGCTCCGCGCTTAACGACCAACGGACTTTTAAGCTCCCCGCTTATTCCTCCGGCGTCTCCGGCTTCACCTTGGGCGGGCGCACGCGCTTGCGGGTCTGCGCCTCCTTGCGCGGCCCATCCACCAGCCGCACGATGGCGCCGCGAAGGGTGCGCACATCCTGTTCGCTCATGCCCATGCGGTGGAAAATGTTGCGCAGATTGCGCTGCATCACCGGCTGCTTGGTTTCGGGGCGGAAGAAGCCGTTCTCCTCAAGCGCCTTTTCGAAATATTCGAAAAACGACATCACCATTTCGCGCGGCGCGGGGGGCGAACGCTCCACATTGGTGAAGGGCAGAACCTCGCCTTGCGACGCCCGGAACCATTCATAACCTGTCAACAGCACCGCTTGCGCCAGATTGAGCGAGGCATAGGCGGGGTTGACCGGGAACGTGATCAGCGCGTCAGCCAGCGCCACCTCGTCATTGTCGAGCCCGGTGCGCTCCGGCCCATACATGATCCCATGCAGCTCGCCGGCGGCCACAGCCCGCGCGCTCTCGTCCATGGCGACGCCCGGCGGCAACACGCGCTTGCCCTGCCCGCGCTCGCGCGCGGTGGTGGCCCAGACGAAACTCAGATCGGCGATGGCCTCTTCCAGCGAGTCGAAGAGCTTGGCCCCTTCCAGCAGATGCACCGCCCCTGCGGCGGCGGCATAGGCTCCCTTGCGCAGGGCGCCGGTGCGCGGCCAGCCCTCGCGCGGATTCACCAAGCGCAGGTCGGAAAGCCCGAAATTCGCCATCGCCCGGGCGCACATGCCGATGTTCACCGCCAGTTGCGGGCGCACGAGAATGATCGCCGGTCCTCCGGTGATTTCGGGACGAGTCCTGTCGGTTCCAGCTCCGGTCAATGTCGCGGTCCTTTGGGCGTCGGCGTTCCAATGTGGGCGCTTGCAAGGCCCTTTAGCCTGCGGCTCTTGCTTCGGCAACGCCGTCAGGAACTCATGTTGCATTGCAGCATTGACCCGAACGGCCTATGATGCTTCCAAATGGAAGGCTTTGAATGACCGGTTTGAGCAAAATCATCACTGAACTTGCCCATTATCGAAAGGTCGCCAAAACCTTGCGGGGCGCCGCCTTGAGGCCGCAAGGCGGCTTCGACGACGGGCGGCTCGTGGAAATCGAGGATTTTGGCGCGAACCCGGGCAATCTTCGCATGTTTGCCCATGCGCCCGAGCAGCTTGGCCCAAGGCCGGCGCTCGTGGTGGTGCTGCACGGCTGCACCCAGAGCGCGCAGGCCTATGACCACGGGTCGGGCTGGTCCACGCTGGCGGACGCCCATGGCTTCGCGCTGCTCTATCCTGAGCAGAAAAACGCCAACAACGCCAACACCTGCTTCAGCTGGTTCGATCCCGCCCATACAGGCCGCGACAAGGGCGAGGCGGCTTCGATCAGAAACATGATCGAGGGCATGGTCGTGGATCTCCACATCGACCGCGACCGCGTGTTTGTCACGGGCCTCTCCGCAGGGGGCGCCATGGCCAATGTGATGCTGGCGACCTATCCGGAGGTCTTCGCGGCGGGCGCGGTGATCGCGGGTCTTCCCTATGGCAGCGCGCGCAATGTGCACGAAGCCTTCCGCAGCATGTTTTCCGGCGTCTCGCGCAGCGGCGCCGAATGGGGCGCCTTGGTGCGCGCGGCCTCGCCTCACGTCGGCCCCTGGCCCAAAGTGTCGATCTGGCATGGCGATGCGGACTCCACCGTCGTGCCCTCGAATGCGCAGGAAATCGTCAAGCAGTGGACGGATGTCCACGCACTGCCCATCCATGCGACCTCGCTGGAGACCCATGGCGACCACCACATGCGGCAGTGGGCCGACCTTGTGGGCGAATTGCGCATCGAGGAACATCTGATTGCGGGCATGAACCACGGGACGCCGCTCACCAGCGAGGCGGGCGTTGAAGGGGTGGGCGTGCCCGGCCCCTTCATGCTCGACGTCGGGATTTCCTCCACCCTCGAGATCGCGCGCTTTTTCGGCCTGATCGCCGCTCCCGCCGCAGATGACGAGGCCGCGCCTCAGATGAGGGCGCCGACCGCAAGCCCGCCGGAAATCCACTCGGTCGTCTCAAGCGTCGAGAAAACCATCGCGGAAGCCCTGCGCAAAGCCGGGCTCCTGCGATGATCGAGGCCGTCAGCGCTTGGTGATTCCATTCGCGGCGGCGGTGATGTCCACCTGCTGCAAAATGGTCATCGGCTGGTCGAAATCGAGATCTGTGAACTTGAGCGGGCCCTCCTTGCCCTTGACCTTCACAGACAGGCTTTTGGGCTCGCGGATGAAGGCGCCCAGCGCCGCCGCGACCTGAAGGGACGCCGGATCGCCGCCCAGCAGCATCGGCGTGAACTGGGTCACCATCGCGCCAGCCTCTTTCTTCAACTGCTCCGGCTTCTTGCCCTGCTCCGCCGCCGCCATCACCAGCGCCTTGTCGATGAGGCCATCATTGGTGAGGCTCAGTTCCGTGCTCGCAAGTTCGATCGTCATCAGGGCCGCAAGGGCGGCCATCGGGTCGCCGTTCAGCATCGCCGGATCAATGTTTCCAAATTCGGCGCGCAGGCCCACCGAGCCCATGCCGACGCCAGAAATGGTGAAATCGTCAAGCATCAGGCTCTTTTTCGCAGGGTTGAAGGCGATGGCCGTCGTCATGCTCAGATCCATGCGGTCATAGCCCGCCCGCGCCAGCGTCTTGCCGGTTTCCGAAGCCTTGGGAAACTCGACCACGAGATTGCGGATTGCGGATGTGCTCTTTGTCGGCGTCCCGCCCTCGAAGAGGGTCTGGGCGTCGAAAGCGCCAAGACGCAAATTGATCACGTTGCCGCCGGGGGCGGTGGCGGGCGTGTCCTTGTCAGGGAAGCTGGCCTCGAAGCCATTCCACGAAAGACGCGCCACCGTGGGCTTGGCGGACAGAAGCGAGCCCTTGATCAGGCTCGCCAGCACGGAAGACACGTCGATTTCGTCAATCGTGAGGGCGCCCGCGTGAAACGTGCCCGGCTTGCCGTCAATGATGGGGCCCGCCTGACCGCCCGCCAGCGTCAACCGCCGGATCTTGCCCTGATCGACATTTTCGGCGCGCAGCCCCGTAAAGGTCAGCAGGGCCGTGGCGGGCGATCCCATGATGATTTCGGCGACCGAGGCGCTGGAAGCCTTCAGCCGCGCGCCCAGCGCGGTTCTGCGATCCGCCGGCGTATCAATGGCCAGAAGCGCGTCGATCTCGTCCCGCGACAGGTTGGTGTCCGTGAAGGCGACGCCCTTCAACTCGATGCCGTCATCGCCGTTGCCGATTTTCAGACTGTCGATCCGCACGTCGCTGGATTGCGCGAAGGCCAAACCAGGCGGCAAGACGACCAATCCAAAGCCCAGCAAGAAGCGGAGCGCGAAGCGCGTGGGGCGAGGCGAGCCAATCATCACATTTTCCTTCGAGATTTGGCCTGCGGACACCATGCGCCGGAAGACCCCCCACATTATGGCCGGAGCTTTGCCGCTGGAATGGCGAAAAGCAAGAGGCAGGCCCGCAACGATCTGGGGCGAGCGCTTTCTTTTCCTGTGGATTCTGACATCCTGCGTCAAAGAGGCGCGTCAAGTCGCCACACGGGAGGAAGCATGTCCGTTCGGAACATCGGTTTGACCGCCTTCGCGGCGGCGCTTCTGTCTTCTGCGCTGCTGAGCGCGCCCGCCACGGCCCAGAGCGAGGGCTATTTCAAAGGCAAGACGGTCGTCATCAACATTGGCGGGACTGCCGGCGGGGGCATCGATGTCGGCGCGCGCATCCTGGCTCGCTACCTCGGCAAATATCTGCCGGGCCAACCGCAGGTCGTGGCGCAGAACATGCCGGGCGCGGGCGGCGTTCGCCTGCTGGAATATCTGGTCAGTCAGGCCCCCAAGGACGGCACGGTTCTGGGCGCCTTCGCCGCCGGCCCGCTGGTGGAGCCGCTGGTCGGGCCCCGCAAACCCGCCTATGGCATCGCCGACTTCACGGCCCTCGGCTCGCTGGAGAAGGACGTGGCTTTCTGCACCACCTGGTTCAAATCCCCGGTCAAGACGCTGGAGGAGGCGAAAAACACCGTGGTGACGGTGGCTGGCACAGGCGCGGGTTCAGGGACCGACACTGATCCGGCCATCCTCAACGAAGTTCTTGGCACGAAATTCAAGGTCATCACCGGTTATCTTGGCACGCAGGAGACCGCGCTGGCGGTTGAGCGCGGCGAGGTGGATGGGCGCTGCGGCTTCGGCTTCGCCTCCCTGAAGGCGTCGCGGCCGGAATGGCTGACGGAGAAAAAGCTCAATTTCCTCGTCCAGATGGGCCTTGAAGCCCATCCGCTGGCCAAAGACGTGCCGCTGGCGCTTGACCTCGCCGATACGCCAGAAAAGAAAGCGATGATACGCCTGATGTCGTCCCACCTGGCGCTGGGGCGCCCCTATCTCGGCCCGCCCGGCATGAGTCCTGACCGCCGGGCCGAGCTGCGCAAGGCTTTCATGGCGGCCATGGCCGATCCCGAACTGAAGGCCGAATTCGCCAAGTCGAGCGGTGGCGACGAGCCGGACCCCACAGGCGGCGAGGACATGCAGAAATTGCTGGTCCAGATGCAGGCGACGCCCGCGCCTGTGGTGGCCCGGCTGCGGGTTTTGCTCAACCCTTGATCAAAAAAGCTGCGTTGCGGGCCGCGCAGCGCGACATTCCGACTTTGGTCGCCTGAAGCCTCCCTTTGCCACCCGCCGCGCCAGTGCTATAGGGCGAATTGACGGTGCCTGGATCCCTCGCGCCGGAGCCCCACGCCGCGCGCGGACAATCCCTGGAACGAGGTCGTAACGCCATGCAGAAGATCAAGGTCGCCAATCCGGTCGTCGAAATGGACGGCGACGAAATGACCCGCATCATCTGGCAGCTTATCAAGGACAAGCTGATCCATCCCTACCTCGACATCGATCTGAAATATTACGATCTGTCGGTGGAGAAGCGCGACGAGACGAACGATCAGATCACGATCGATTCGGCGGAAGCGACCAAGAAATATGGCGTGGGCATCAAATGCGCGACCATCACCCCCGATGAAGCCCGCGTGAAGGAGTTCGGCCTGAAGGAAATGTGGAAGTCGCCCAACGGCACGATCCGCAACATCCTCGGCGGCACGATTTTCCGCGAGCCCATCATCTGCAAGAACGTGCCGCGCCTCGTGCCCGGCTGGACCCTGCCCGTCGTCGTCGGTCGCCACGCCTATGGCGATCAGTATCGCGCCACCGATTTCAAGGTGCCCGGCAAGGGCCGCCTGACGATCAAGTTCGAAGGCGAAGACGGCACGGTCATCGAGAAGGAAGTCTTCAAGTTCCCGAGCGCTGGCGTCGCCATGTCGATGTACAACCTCGACGATTCGATTCGCGACTTCGCCCGCGCCTCGCTGAACTATGGCCTGCTGCGCAAGTATCCCGTCTATCTGTCCACGAAGAACACCATCCTGAAGGCCTATGACGGGCGCTTCAAGGATCTGTTCCAGGAGGTCTTCGACGAGGAGTTCGCTTCCAAGTTCAAGGCTTTGGGCCTCACCTACGAGCATCGCCTGATCGACGACATGGTGGCGGCGGCCCTCAAGTGGTCCGGCGGTTATGTCTGGGCCTGCAAGAACTACGACGGCGACGTGCAGTCCGACACCATGGCCCAGGGCTATGGCTCGCTCGGCCTCATGACCTCCGTCCTGATGACCCCCGATGGCATGACCGTCGAGGCGGAAGCAGCCCACGGCACCGTGACCCGTCATTACCGCCAGCACCAGCAGGGCAAGGAGACCTCGACCAACTCCCTCGCCTCGATCTTCGCCTGGACCCGCGGCCTGATGCATCGCGCCAAGCTTGATGGCAACGCCGAGCTGAAGGCCTTCGCCGATACGCTTGAAAAGGTCTGCATCGACACCGTCGAAGCCGGCGACATGACCAAGGATCTCGCCATTCTGGTCGGCGCCGACCAGAAGTGGCTCTCCACGACCGCCTTCCTCGACAAGATCGACGAGAATCTGCGCAAGGCGATGACGGTCTGATCACTGTCATAAATTTCATGACATATGCGCCGTCGGTCATCTGACCGGCGGCGTTTTGTTTTTGAAAACAAGAAGCTGGAGCGCCTGACGCCTGCTCCGTCGCCGCGGCTGAAGCGTTGCGGCGCACGATCTGCGGAGCGTCGTGACCGCGTCACGAAAGTGGTGAATTGATATTAACACAATGTTGTAACGCCCGGTCGGCGGGGCTATAAGGGCCGCGCCTGAAGGGGTTAGGGAGTCGATAGAGAATGGCATTGGCCGATACGATCGACGAAGGTTATCAACCGTCGGACACCGAGACGTTCATGAACGAACGTCAACGGGTCTTTTTCCGGCGCAAGTTGCTCCAATGGAAAGACGAGATCCTGCGCGAGAGCCGCGAGACCCTCGCGACCTTGCAAGCTGAAAATGAAAATCACGCCGATATAGCTGACCGCGCGTCTTCGGAATCCGACCGCGCCATCGAGCTGCGCGCGCGTGATCGACAACGCAAACTGATTTCGAAGATCGACGCTGCGCTGGCGCGACTCGAGGACGGAACTTACGGTTACTGCGAGGAAACCGGCGAGCCCATTTCTCTCAAGCGGCTAGCCGCACGTCCCATAGCGACGCTCTCCATCGAGGCGCAGGAGCGCCATGAACGGCGCGAGCGCGTATATCGCGACGACTGACGCTGCCCGCGTCCTGTTTTCGTCACCTACTAAAACGCCGCCCGCGGGGCGGCGTTTCCGTTTGGTCTTGATCGCGAGCGACGATGGACCTTGAGTCAGTTCTGACCTGGCGGGCGGCCGAGCAGCTTCGCCATCTCTTCTTCCAGCGCATCAAGCGGGTCTGCCGGCTTCACAGGTTCAGGCGGCACGGCGCGCCTGACCGGCGGCTCGACCGCCTGGATCTGGGGCTGGGCGACCTCTGGTGTGGGGGAAACCGTGTCTTCGGGCTTTGGCGCGGGCGGCTGATCCGTTTTTGGCGGCTCTGGCGCTACGCGTTGCACCGCACGACTGAAGTCGAACTTCCGGGCTGGTCCAAGCAAGGGGCCGTTTTGCTGAGGCGGCTGAACTGACGGCGCGGTTGAAGGGGCTTCCGGCGCTGAAGGGGCGCGCGGCGCATAAGCGCCTGAGGGGGCGGACACGCCGCCCAGAGGACGAGCGGGCGAGGGCGGCGGAGTCGGGACGCGCGGCGGCGGGGTGATGCGGGGCGGCAGCCGTGGCGGCGGAGCAGGCCGCGCAGCGGGCGGCTCGCCAGCTGACGGAGGCGCAGGGGGTTCGGTCGGGACAGGTGCGGGCGCAGGCTGGCGAACCTGAGCCGGAGGCGCGACGACCGACTGACGAGGCGGCGGCGGTGGGGGCGGTGGCGGGGGAACCGCGCTTGTGGGCGGCGTCGGCGCACGCACCGGCGCTGGCGGGGGAACGGGAACGGTGGGAGAAGGCGCCGGGGCTGGCGCCGACGCTGCGGATGCGGCCGAAGCTGCGGCCGCCATCTCTTCGGACGACAGGCGACGCCCCTCGCCCGAACGCATTTCCCCGCCTCTGATAATTGCGGACTCGACCAACACGTCGTTGGGACCGCCGATCATGATGAGATGTTCGACATTATCGCGCCGCACAAGGACAAGCTGGCGCTGGCGGTCAATGTCAAAGGCGTCCACCACGCCGAGCCGAGGCTGGCGTGTTCGCCCACCCGTCGGCCGAACGCGCCGGAAGAAAAGGGTGCGCATGATCAGCAGCAGCACCAGAAGAAGGATGACGACGACGATCGCGCTGAGCACATAGGTCGCAGTAACACCAAATTTCTCAAACAAGGACTGCATCACAGCTTCCATCCTGTCGGCCCCCTCTGAGCGGCCATCGTCGTTAACACTAACACACTGGCGCCCGAGGCGCCCAACAGGGTTAATGTTTAGTTAATGGATTTCCAGCGAGCATTGCAAACACGATGCTCCGGCCTCATTCTGCGGGCGAATCGCGACCACGGGTGGTCCCGGCTCAACTATAGGCACGGAATCAGCACATGAGCCAGACGCCGAGAACGGGCGCATTCGACCATACGGACCGCACTGGCAGCCCAGCCCTTGTGCTGACTTTCGCTGTTCTGTTCGTTTCCGCAGCGGTCGCCTCGTCCCTGCTTCCCCCGGAACAGGCCGGACGCGTGACCATCGGCCTGATAGCCGTGCTCGCCGTTGTCGGCGTCATCGCCCTCTTCGCCTATGCCGTCGGATTCCTTCAGCTCGCAGGACAGGCCGCACGCGACGACGTCACCAAGCAAATCGCTGATTCCGCTCGCGAAGGTCTGCTCGTTACCGAGGGCGATACGCGGGTTGTCTACGCCAACGACGCTTATATGGCCATGTCCGGCGCGCGCGATCCAGCCGACATCCGCACCGTCGAGCGGCTCTTTTACGGCGCCCCGGACGTATCGGAAGCCATCTATCGCCTCGCGCAGGCCGCCAGAGAGGGCAAGAACGGAGCCGAGGAATTGCGGCTCACGCCCGCACTGACGGGCGACGCGGACGTTGGCTGGTACAAGGTGCGGGTGCGGCCGCTGGAACGATTCGGACAAAAGCGCGAGACGCTCTGGCTGATTTCCGACGTGACGCGCGAACGGGAACGCCACGAAAATGTCTTCCAGGAGCTTCAGCACGCGATTGATTTTCTCGATCACGCGCCAGCCGGCTTTTTCTCCGTCGATCGGGACGGCGCCATAAATTACATGAACGCGACGCTGGCTGGCTGGCTCGATTATGATCTGGCGCAGGTCGGCTCAGGAGGGCTTCGGCTGTCGAATATCGTGGCGGGCGATGGAGCGGCGCTGGTGGCGGCGGTTTCAGGCGGCCCCGGCGCGGTGAAGACCGAACAGTTCGACGTGGACCTGAAACGTCGCAATGGCCAGAGCCTTCCCGTGCGGCTGCTGCACAGGGTCGCCTTCGGACAGGACCGTCAGCCCGGCGCCTCGCGCACCCTCGTGCTCAATCGTGCGCCCGGCGAGGAGCCTGCCGAAAATCTGAGGGCGGCGGAAGTGCGGTTCGCCCGCTTCTTCAACCAGACCCCCATGGCCATCGCGGCGCTCGACAAGGAGGGGCGGATCTTGCGCTCCAACGCCGCCTTCGTTCGCCTTTCACGCGACGCCATGAAGGGTGCGCAGACGGAAACGCCAGTCTCGATCTTCGACAGCCTTGTCGAACGAGACCGCGCCGCCTTGCGGCAGGGACTCGACGCCGCCGTACGCGGCGTCACCGACATCACGCCCCTCGACGCCGAATTGTCGGGCGATGGCGGCCACTCCGCCAGATTTTTCATCTCTGCGGCGGAAGATGGCGGCGATGGCGCTGCCGCCACCATTTACGCCCTGGACACGACCGAACAGCGCACCCTGCAACAGAATTTCGCGCAGTCGCAGAAGATGCAGGCCATTGGCCAGCTCGCGGGCGGCGTCGCCCATGATTTCAACAATGTGCTGACCGCCATCATCGGCTATTCCGATCTGCTGCTGGCGAGCCACCGCCCCACCGATCCGTCCTTTCAGGACATCATGCAGATCAAGCAGAACGCCAATCGCGCGGCGGGGCTCGTGCGCCAACTCCTCGCTTTTTCCCGCCGCCAGACCCTGCGCCTGCAAGTGCTGCAACTTGGCGACGTGCTGTCCGATCTTCAGATGCTGCTGCGCCGTCTTGTGGGCGAGACCATCGAAGTCGACCTCAAGCACGGACGCGATCTGTGGCTGGTCATGGCGGACCTCAACCAGTTCGAAAATGTCATCGTCAATCTGGTCGTCAATGCGCGCGACGCCATGCCTGATGGCGGCCGCATCGAAGTCCGCACGCAAAATGTGAGCGCCGCAGACTGCGCGCGCTTCAACGAAGAAAGCATTACGCCGGCGGAATATGTGCTGATTGAAGTCAGCGATACGGGCCAGGGGATCCCCGAGACCGTGAAGGAGAAGATCTTCGAGCCCTTCTTCACGACCAAGGAGGTCGGCAAGGGAACCGGCCTTGGCCTCTCCATGGCCTATGGCATCGTGAAGCAGACCGGCGGCTGGATCCTTTGCGATTCCGTGGTCGGCAAGGGCACGACGTTCCGCATCCTTCTGCCGCGCCATGTGCCCGCCGCCGTCACCGAGCCGGTTCAGGCGGAGGCGGTCAAGGCGCCCGCCGCCGATCTCACCGGCCGTGGCACGATCCTGCTTGTCGAGGATGAGGAGGCGGTGCGCGCCTTTGGGGCGCGCGCCCTGTCCTCGCGCGGCTATACTGTGCTGGAAGCCGCCTCCGGGGTGGAAGCCCTGGAAGTCGTGGAGGCGGAAGGTGGCAAGATCGACCTCATCGTCTCTGATGTGGTGATGCCTGAAATGGACGGGCCAACCATGTTTGGCGAGTTGCGTAAACGCGGTATTAAATGCAAGGTTATTTTTGTGTCCGGTTATGCGGAAGATGCTTTCCAGAAGAATCTTCCCGCTGGCGAGGACTTCGGCTTCCTGCCAAAACCTTTCACCCTCAAGCAACTCGTCGAGGCTGTGAAGGGAAGTTTGAGTTAAGGGCGCGTTTGTAACGCCTGGGGGAATGAATATGTCTTCTAGTAGCAGGGTTATTCTTGTCACTGGCGCGGCTGGCGGCATTGGCGGCGCATGCGTGGATCATTTGCTGCATGAGGGACTGCGCGTCTGCGCCGCCGATCTGCGGCCCCTCGATGACGGCGAAGCGCATGAAGACGCTCTCGACCAACTGCTGCTGACCCAGGTCGACGTATCGAACGAAGCGAGTTGCAAGGCGGCGGTGGACGCAACCCTGGAACGTTTCGGTCGCCTCGATGGCCTCATCCATATGGCTGGCGTCCATTGCAGCGAAGACTGGGAGCACATGACTGCGGACAACTTCAACCGCATCCTCTCGATCAACGTCTGCGGAACCTTCCTCATCGCCCGGGCGGCGGCGCAGGGCATGGCGAAGACAGGCGGCGGCGCCATCGTTCTGGCCAGTTCGGGCTCCACAAATCTCAGTCGGCAGGATGGCAAGGGCAACAGCAGCCCGGCCTTCGTGGCCTCGAAGGCGGCGATCATTGGACTTGTGGGCGCCCTGGCCCGCTCCTTCGCGCCGTTGAAGATCCGCGTGAACGCCGTGAGCCCGGGCGCGACCGATACAGCCATGTCCGCCAATTTCGACGAGGACACCATGCGTCACTTGGGCGAGCGGACTTTGGCCGGCCGGATCGGCTCATCGACCGAGATCGCCAAGGTCGCCAGCTTTCTGGTCTCGAACGCCGCCTCCTATGTGGACGGCCAGGTGGTCGCGGTGAACGGCGGCGAAACTTTCGCCAGCTGAAACAGCGATCTGCAAAAATGTTCTATGAGAACAAAAAAAGAACTTGCGTAGGAGAACAAACACGGTACATTTCACAACACTGGATAGATCGAGCTGACCCGTTGCGCATTTCCAGAGCGCCTGCCAGAAGGAGCAATACCCGTGAGCCAAGCGAATCTCCGCCTTGTGGAAGGAACCTCCGTGGACAAGACAAAGGCGCTCGACGCCGCGCTCTCACAGATCGAACGGGCCTTCGGCAAGGGCTCGATCATGCGTCTGGGCAAGAACCATCAGGTTGTTGAAATCGAGACCGTTTCGACCGGCTCGATCGGCCTCGACATCGCGCTGGGCGTGGGCGGCCTGCCCCGCGGCCGCATCGTTGAAATTTACGGGCCTGAGTCGTCAGGCAAGACCACGTTGACCCTGCATGTCATCGCCGAGGCGCAGAAGCGCGGCGGCGTCTGCGCCTTCGTGGATGCGGAACATGCGCTGGATCCGGTCTATGCTCGCAAGCTCGGCGTCAATCTCGAGGATTTGCTGATCTCGCAGCCCGACACCGGCGAGCAGGCGCTGGAAATCACCGACACGCTCGTGCGCTCCGGCGCCATCGACGTTCTGGTGATCGATTCGGTCGCGGCGCTCACGCCTCGCGCTGAAATCGAGGGTGAAATGGGCGATGTGCAGCCCGGCCTCCAGGCGCGCCTGATGAGCCAGGCCCTGCGCAAGCTCACCGCCTCCATCTCGCGGTCGAAGACCATGGTCATCTTCATCAACCAGATCCGCATGAAGATCGGCGTGATGTATGGTTCGCCCGAGACCACGACGGGCGGCAACGCCCTCAAGTTCTACGCCTCCGTCCGCCTCGACATCCGCCGCACCGGCGCCATCAAGGACCGCGAAGAGGTTGTGGGCAACGCGACCCGCGTGAAGGTGGTCAAGAACAAGGTCGCGCCGCCCTTCAAGCAGGTCGAATTCGACATCATGTATGGCGAAGGCATTTCCAAGATGGGCGAACTGGTCGATCTGGGCGTCAAGGCTGGCGTGGTCGAGAAGTCGGGCGCCTGGTTCTCCTATGACAGCCAGCGCCTCGGTCAGGGCCGCGAGAACGCCAAGACCTTCCTGAAACAGAATCCCGATGCGGCGGCCCGCATCGAAATGGCCATCCGCGAGAATGCGGGCCTCATCGCCGAGAAAATTCTCGAGGACGGCGGGGCGGAAGACGACGCCGAATAAGGGCGCCCTGGCGCGAGGCTTTCCCGCGCGGGGCTCAACCCGCCCGGGATGCGCGAAACACTGTAGATGGTCCCCTCTGCGGCAAGCTCGCCTCGCGTCTTGGGACGGAACAGCCGAAACGTGAGCATCCGCGTTGCGCGACAAGGGTTCTCACTCGACAGTCTCCCGTCCCCTCGTTAGAACAGCCCGGATCGATAGATCCGGGCTTTTTCCTTGCGGAAGCGTGTCTTCTTGAGGAAAGTGGCGAATGCGCCCGCGGTCCTTCGGAATTCCCCGGGAACTTGGGCAAGGCCGCACAGGCGCGGCTGAACAGGAACGGTTCGTCATATGAGCGGCGTCAACGAAATCCGGTCGACTTTTCTTGATTTCTTCAAGGGCGCAGGACACGCGGTCGTCGAGTCCTCCCCACTCGTTCCGCGCAATGACCCGACGTTGATGTTCACCAATGCGGGCATGGTGCAGTTCAAGAACGTCTTCACCGGCGTCGAGAAACGCCCCTATAGCCGCGCGACCACCGCACAGAAATGCGTGCGCGCGGGCGGCAAGCACAATGATCTGGACAATGTGGGTTACACAGCCCGCCACCACACATTCTTCGAAATGCTCGGCAACTTCTCCTTCGGCGACTATTTCAAAGCCGACGCGATCGAAATGGCCTGGAAGCTGATCAGCAAGGAATTCGCGCTCTCCAAGGATCGCCTGCTCGTCACCGTCTATCACACCGACGACGAGGCCTTCGACCTATGGAAAAAGATCGCCGGTTTCGACGACGACCGCATCATCCGCATCCCCACGTCCGACAATTTCTGGTCCATGGGCGAGACTGGGCCCTGCGGCCCCTGCTCGGAAATCTTCTACGATCAGGGCCCGGCCCTGCAAGGCGGCCCTCCCGGCAGCCCGGAGGAGGATGGCGACCGCTTCCTGGAATTCTGGAACCTCGTCTTCATGCAATATGAGCAGGTGGACGGCGGCCAGCGCATCCCCCTGCCCCGCCCCTCCATCGACACCGGCATGGGCCTCGAGCGCATGGCGGCGATCCTTCAGGGCGTGCATTCCAACTATGACATCGACCTGATGCGCGCCCTCATCCGCGCCTCGTCGGACGCCACCGGCGTCGATGCGGACGGTCCGCAAAAGGTCAGCCACCGCATCATCGCCGACCATCTGCGCGCTTCGGCCTTTCTGGTGGCCGACGGCGTGCTGCCCTCCAACGAGGGGCGCGGCTATGTGCTGCGCCGCATCATGCGCCGCGCCATGCGCCATGCGCAGTTGCTGGGCGCGCGCGATCCGCTGATGTGGCGCCTCGTGCCCGCGCTGGTGCGCGAAATGGGCCAGGCCTATCCCGAACTGATCCGCGCCGAAGGGCTGATCAGCGAGACCCTGCGGCTTGAAGAGACGCGCTTCCGCGTCACGTTGGCGCGCGGCCTGTCCATCCTCGATGAGGAGGCCGCAGGCCTCGTCAGCGGACAGAAGCTGAATGGCGAGACCGCCTTCAAACTTTACGACACCTATGGTTTCCCGCTGGACCTGACGCAGGAGGCCCTGCGCGCGCGCGGCGTCGGCGTCGATACGGACGCCTTCTCCAAAGCCATGGAGCGCCAACGCGCCGAGGCCCGCAAGGCCTGGGCGGGGTCGGGCGAGGCGGCGACGGAAACCGTCTGGTTCGGCGTGCGCGATCAGGTGGGCGCGACCGAATATCTGGGCTACGAGACCGAGCGCGCCGAGGGCGTGGTCGGCGCTCTGGTGTCGGGGGGCCAGGAGGTCGAGGTTCTCGAGGCCGGGCAGAACGGGCTGGTGGTGCTGAACCAGACTCCCTTTTATGGCGAATCGGGCGGCCAGGTCGGCGACACGGGCGTGATGACCGCCGTCGGCCTGCGGGTGCGCGTCACCAATACCCAGAAGAAGCTCGGCGATCTCTTCGTCCATGAGGCGAGCGTGGAGCTGGGCGCCCTGCGCAAGGGTCAGGCGCTCGAACTCGAAGTCGACCACAGCCGCCGCAGCGCCATTCGCGCCAACCATTCCGCGACCCATCTCCTGCATGAGGCGCTGCGTCAGGTGCTGGGCGACCATGTGGCACAGAAGGGCTCGATGGTGTCGCCCGACCGGCTGCGCTTCGATTTCGCCCATCCCAAGCCCATCAGCGACGGCGAGCTGGCGCAGGTGGAGGAGATCGCCAACCGCATGGTCCTGCAAAACGGCCCGGTCGAGACGCGCCTCATGGGCGTGGACGAGGCGCGGGCTTCCGGCGCCCGCGCGCTTTTTGGCGAAAAGTATGGCGACGAGGTCCGCGTCGTGACCATGGGCGTCGAGACGCAGGGCGAGCATGTCGGCAAGCCCTTCTCCATCGAATTATGCGGCGGCACCCATGTGCGGCGCACCGGCGACATCGGCCTCGTGTCCATCGTGGCCGAAAGCGCGGTGGCGGCGGGCGTGCGGCGCCTTGAGGCCAAGACCGCCGATGGCGCGCGCCAGCACCTGAACGAAGAGGGCAAGCGCCTGCGCGAAATCGCGACCCTGCTGAAGGCCCCGGCCGACGACGCCGCCGAGCGGCTCACGGCCCTGATCGAGGATCGCCGCAAGCTTGAGCGCGAACTGACCGAAGCGCGCCGCAAGCTCGCCATGGGCGGCGGAGGCGGGGCCAGCGAAGATGGCATGCGCGAGATCGCAGGCGTCAAGCTCTTCGCCCGCGCGGTCACCGGCATCGAGATGAAGGATCTGAAGTCGCTGGCGGACGAGGCCAAGACCAGGGTGGGCTCGGGCGTTGTGGCCATCGTGGGCGTTGCGCCCGATGGCAAGGCGGGCGTGGTGGTGGGCGTCACGCCAGACCTCACGGCCCGGTTCAACGCTGTGGATTTCGTGCGCGTCGCCGCCGAATGTCTTGGCGGCAAGGGCGGTGGCGGACGGCCCGACATGGCCCAGGCTGGCGGCCCCGATGGCGCGGGCGCGGACAAGGCGCTGGCCGCCATCGCCGAGGCCCTCGGTCAAAAAGCCGCCGCGGAATAGTCGGCGCGCGCATTTTTGGAACCTCGCAACTGAGCCCCTGTTGACAGGCTGTCCGCGCGTGGCGCGCGGCGCCCCGGCCCAGTTCGAGGAGATCCCAAGATGTGCGCAGCCACCACCGAGCCCATGGACACCGGCCTGTCTGAAAAACTGCGCGCGCATTTCGCGCTACAGCTCAGCGGCGTGCTCGACGACACCTATTCCTTGATGGTTCAGACCCATGTCTACCACTGGAATGTGCGCGGCCCGCTGTTTGAACCGATCCACAAACTCTTGCAGCAGCATTACGAGACCCTGTTCGAAACCGCCGACGAGATCGCCGAGCGGGTGCGCCAGCTGGGCTTCGCCGCGCCTCTGGGAGCGAAGACCTTCCCCAGCGGGGTGAAAATTCCCGCCACCATGCCCGATGAGGACGAGATGCTGGGCGATCTGCTCACCCGCCACGAGGCCGTGCTGCGCAAAGTGCGCCCGCTGTCGGCGGACGCCGAGGAAAACCAGGATTTCGCCACCCAAGACCTTCTGAACACCATGCTCTCCTTTCACGAAAAGGCCGCCTGGATGCTCCGCTCCATCCTCACCAGCTGGACCGGACGCCAGTCCGCCCGCCCAGCCAGAACAGCAAGCTGAGGAGGCCGGCATGAACTTCGGCAATCTCCTGCATTGGGCGGTGATCTTTCTGGTCGTCGCCGTAGTGGCGGCGTTGCTGGGCTTTGGCGGCGTCGCGGGCACGGCCATGGAAGGCGCTCGCCTGCTCTTCTGGGTGGCGTTGGTTCTCTTCCTGCTCTCCCTCGTCTTCGGCTTCCTGCGACGCGGCTGACTGAAGGTGGGGCTTGATCCGGCCATGGCGCGCCCGACCTTCGCTTTTGAAAATCAGGGAGCGCGCGCCATGTTCAGAACCATCCTCGTGCCCGTCGATCTCGATGAACCGCAGATCACCCGCTCGGCCCTTGAGAAGGCGGCCGCGCTGGCCGAATGGTCGGGCGCGGCCCTTCGGCTCGTCAATGTGCAGCGGCTGCTGCCCGCCACCTTCATGGACTTTGTTCCGGCAGATTTCGACACGCAGCAGAAAATCGACGCCCAGGCGAGCCTGACCTCGCTGGCCGCAAGGCTCCCCGTGCCGCAAGACCGGGTTTCGACCGTGGTGCGCACCGGGGGCGTCTACCCCGAAGTGCTGGCCGAGGCGGACTCCTGGGGCGCCGACCTCATCGTCATCGGTTCCCACCGACCGGCCATGTCGACCTATTTGCTGGGCTCCAACGCCAAGACCATCGTGCGCCACGCCAAATGTTCGGTGCTGGTGCTGCGCGACTGAGCGGCATCACCCCTTGGCGATGCGGTCGATCTCCGCCAGTTCCTCCGCGCTCATGGCCCAGCCCGCCGCTTTCGCATTGGCTTCCACCTGCGCGGGGCTGCTGGCGCCCGCGATCACGCTCGACACGCGCGGCTGCATGGCGAGCCAGCTCAGGGAAAGTTCCAGCAGGCTGCGGCCCCGTTCTCTGGCATAGGCGTCCAGCTGCTCGGCGATGGCGCGCTTGCGCTGCGACAGGTGCCGTCCCGCCATCGCAGGAAAGCGCGTGAGCCTGGCGTCCGCAGGCGCGGCGCCGCCCGCATATTTGCCCGTGAGCAGGCCGCCCGCAAGCGGATAGAAGGGCAGCAGGCCGACGCCATATTGGGTCATGGCGGGAATAAGCTCGCCCTCAACGCCGCACTCCACGAGGCTATATTCGTTCTGGCAGGAGATGAAGGATTCCAGCCCGCCCAGCCGCGCGGTCCACAGCGCCTCGGTCAACTGCCAACCCGCGAAATTCGAGCAGCCGACATAGCGCACCTTGCCCTGACGCACGAGATCGTCGAGGGCGCGCAGCGTCTCCTCGATGGGGGTTGCAGGATCGGGCCGATGGATCTGGTAGAGGTCGAGCCAGTCGGTGCGCAGGCGCGTCAGGCTCGCCTCCACCGCCTCCATGACATAGCGGCGCGAGCCGCCCTGCTTGCGGCCGCTATCGTCCATGGCCATGCCGAATTTGCTGGCGAGCACAATGTCCTTGCGGCGCGCGCCCAGCAACTCGCCCATCAGAGTTTCCGACCCGCCCCGCTCGCCATAGACATCCGCCGTGTCGAAGAGGGTCACGCCAAGATCCAGCGCCTTGTGAATCACTGCGCGCGCGCCTTCCTTGTCGAGCCTGGCGCCGAAATTGTTGCAGCCCATTCCGGTGATGGACACATCGAGGCCGGAGCGGCCGAGTTTGCGCGTCTTCATGCTGATGTCCCCTCAGATGTTCATGGCGTCAACATCGCGCCCGCGCGCGCGGCTGGCAAGACTTGTGCGCGGGCGCAAGCCGTTGCTAATGTGGCGCCAGTCAAGAACGGGGGGACACCAATGGCAAGGATCGTCGCGGGCCTGGGGGCGCCTCATTCGCCCGGCCTGCCCTCCACCGTCGCGAAGAATCCAGCCTTTGTCGAAAACGGCCTCTATGCGCAGCTGCGCCGCCATATCGAGGAGGTGAAGGCCGATGTGGTCCTCGTGTTCTCCAACGACCATTTCAACACCTTCTTCCTCGACAATTTCCCCCTGTTCGCCGTGGGCGTGGCGGAACGGACGTCCGGGCCGAACGACCAGACGCCCATGCCGCAGTACCAGATCCCCGTGCACGAGGGGCTGGCGGCGCATATCCATCGCACCGGCATTCAGAGCGGCTTTGATCTGGCGCTGACGCAGGAATTCACTGTCGATCACGCCTTCGCAGTGCCCTGGCATTTCATCGCGCCGCACGGCGAGGTGGCCATGGTCCCGATCTTCGTGAATTGTTTCTCGAATCCGCTGCCGCAGGCGCGCCGCGCCCATGATCTGGGCCGCATGATCGGCAGCGCGATCCGCACTTATCCCGAGCCGCTGCGCGTGGCGGTTTTCGCCAGCGGCAGCTTCTCGCTGGAGATCGGCGGGCCCCAGATTCCCCCGGGCGAACGTTCCGGCGTTCCTGACCGCAAATGGGTGGAGCGGATCGTCCATCTGCTGCGAACCCACGGGATCAACGACCTCATCGAGGAGGCGACCTCCGACCAGATGACCCGCGCAGGCAATGCGGGCGGGGAATTGCTGAACTGGATCGCCATGCTCGGCGTCATCGGCGATCAGATCCCGATCTTGCTGGAGCCGCAACCGCATGGCCACGCCTTCGGCGTCTGGCGCTGGGAGTGACGCGATGAGCATCTATGGCGTGCACAAACTCTGCCGATCCGCGTTGCATGATCTTGCCGTGCGGCAGGCGCTGAAGACCGATCCGCAAGCGGCGATGGAGCGCTTCCCCCTCACGGCGGACGAAAAGCGCCTGCTGCTGGCGGGGGAAGTCGGCAAACTCTGGGAGATGGGCGTCAGCGGTTTTCTGCTGAGCTATCTGACGCGCTGGGAGCTTCTCGGCCTGAGCGTCCCCATCTATTGCGAGCGCATGCGCGCGGCGAAAGACTGGCGTTATCCAGATGGCTGGCGAGGCGTGACCAGCGGGCGTTAGTCGGTTCAATGCCCTCTCTTGCGTCGACCGCCAGAGACCTGTTCTTTGTCGCCGCCGTCCCGCGTCAGTTCCGTGACGTCCTGCACGGCGCGCGACAAGGCGAAGGCGATCTGCTCGCTATGTTCGGGGAACGGCAGATTGCGCAGGTCTGGACCCAGCGCCTGCTGAATGGTCTCGATTCGTCCAATGGGCGCCTTGTGCATGCTCGTCTCCTGCGCGCCGCATGCGCGGCACGCCCTGAATGCATGAGCAAACGCGCCCGGCCCTGCGGAGTTCGCGGGGCCGTAAGCTATATTGATGAATTGCGCTGTTTCACGTCAAACCGAAGCGAAACAGCGCTCGCTTCGCTGGAAAAGGCTCTTGTTCAGCCCGCCAGACGCGGAAACAGCCGCAGGGCGTTGCCGCGCTCGACCGCTTGCAAAGCCTCGCCCTTGAAGCCCTGATAGGCGTCGAAGCCCTGGCGCTCCAGCGTCACCACATCTTCGGAAACGTAAGGATAATCCGTGCCGAAGAGAATCTGATGGTCGGGCACGAAGGCGCGCAGCGCGTCCAGCGGCGCGTGATGGCCCGACAAGGCCGTGTCGAAATAGAAGCGGCTGATATGGGCCAGAGCCCCATCGGGATAATTGTCCCGGAAGGTCGTGGTCTTGTCGAAGATCGAGATGCGATGGGCCAGCATGGGCAGCGTGCCGCCCGCGTGGGACAGGATGAAGGGGATGTCCGGATAGCGCGTGGTGACGCCCTTGAGGATCAGATTCGTGGCGACCTTGGTGGTCTCGAACGGATAATCCACGAGCATGCGCGGCAGATCCCACCCATCGGCCTCCGTGCCCGGGGGATAGCAAGGGTGAATGAAGGTCACGATCTTGCGGCGGTTCAGCTCCGCATAGAGCGGCTCGAAATCGGGATGGCCGATATAGCGGTCGTCCACGCTGGTCAGCAGGCACACGCCATCGAGCTTCAAATCGTCATCGAGACGTTCCAGCTCCTTGAGCGCGGCGTCCACATCCGGCAGCGGTAGGAAGGCGAAGGCGCCGAAGCGCGTAGGGGCGCTGGCCACCAGTTCCGCCAGATAATCATTGAAGCGCCGCGCCAGATCGCGGGTCTGGGCGAGATCGCCGAACCAGATGCCCGGCGAGGTATAGGACACCACCGCCGCCCCGATGCCCTGCGCGTCCATCAGGCCGATGGAGGAGTCCGGCGTCCAGTCGGGAAAGCCCCGATAGGCCGAGCCCGCGATCCCGGCCGCGCGCTGCACGTCCTTGTAGAATTCGGGCAACAGATGATGATGAACGTCGATACGGCCCTTGGCTGCAGTCATGATGTTTCCTCCGTTGCAGCTTTGTAGCTTCAAGGGCGGGCTTTGCAAATGCGGCGGGCCTGCGTCGCAGAGCCTGCGTCAAATCAAGGCGAGCCGCAGCCCTTTCGCCTCAACTGATGGGAACCGGAGCCATGCCCATGAAGCCGCCACTCCCCCTCCTGCTCGCCGCCACCCTCGCCTTCGCAAGTCCCGCCTACGCCAAGGGCGATGCGGCGCGCGGGCTGAAGATCGCGCAGCGCAATTGCGCAGCCTGCCATGCCGTGGGGCGCACGGGGGCGAGCGCCAACCCAAAGTCGCCGCCGTTCCGCACGCTGGCGCAACGCTATCCCCTGGCGGAACTGGAGGAATCCCTCGGCGAGGGGATCATGGTGGGCCATGAGGGGCCGGAAATGCCGGTGTTCGAATTCAAGCCGGGGCAGATCGCGGATTTGATCGCTTATTTAGGCGCCATTCAGGTGAAAAAGCGCTAAGTGAGGTCAGGCGGTCAGGCCTTGCAACCGGACGCCGCCTCGCCCACCTTCCGTTTCGGAGGAACCGATGATCCGCTTCATGATCAGCAATGGCAGGACCCAGGGCGCCTCCGGCGGCGGCCGCTGGGCCATGATTTTTGGGGTCGCCCTGGCGGCGGCCTTCGGCATTGTGCTGATGGCGGTGGGCGTCGGGCTGGCGCTGCTGCTCGCCCCCGTGGTCATCGTGGCCGGGCTCATCGCCCGCGCGCGCCTGCGCAGGATGCTGCGCGAGATGGGCCTTGGCCAGACGGGCGCCGACGCCCCGCGCGGCCCCTTCCAGCGCAGACCTGCGGATGCGGATGTGATCGAGGGCGAATATCGCGTGGTGGAGGAGCCTTCTCGTTCGCGTCAACGAGATCCTTAGCGATGTGTGGCGCTCGCCCTTTCAGGGTATTGGCAAGCCCGAACCACTGGCGGGCGACCTGAAGGTCTGGTGGCCCTAGCGTATCACACGAGAACACAGGCTGATTTACAGGGTCCGTGGCAAAGATGACGATCAGGCGATTGAGATGGCTGCGTGCCGACTGCATTACCGTTGATCCCCCTTTCGGCCCACTCGCCTTCCCGCGCTTCACCCGCTAACCTCACCCCATGCGCCATCTTCTTCTGCTTCGACACGCCAAGGCCGTCGCCCATGCCAGGGGCGGCGACATCGAACGCGAACTCTCTCACCGGGGCCGCCGCGAGGCGGGGCTGCTGGGGCGACATATGCAGACGCAGGGACTGCGGCCCGAACTCGCGCTCGTCTCAGCCTCCGCCCGCACCCGCGAGACCGTGGCGCTGCTGATGGCGCAATGGCCAGCGCCCGTGCCCCTCGACATCCAGCGCGGCCTCTATGACGCGAGCGCCTCGACGCTGCTTGCCGCCATTGGCGCGGCGCCGCCCGAGATTCGCACGCTGATGGTCGTGGGCCATAATCCGGGCATCGCGGATCTGGCCATCAACCTCACGGCGGGCGGGGATCCGCGCGCGCGCTTGCGGATGATGGAGGGTTTTCCCACCTGCGCGCTGGCGGTGCTGGAGGTTCCGGCGGAAAACTGGGAAGATCTGACCTTCCAGGGCGCGCGCCTGCTCGATTTTGTGACGCCCAGCCAACTGGACGCCTGACCACTTGCCATGCGCCTTCGCCGCCCGATGTCCTTTGCGGAGGAGCAGGGATGCTGGCCAGAGCTTTCATCGCGACCATCGCGCTGCTGACGCCACTCGCCGCCGCCCGGTCGGCGGGTGGCGAACCAGACGAAGCGCCCCCCGCCCCGCCGCAGTTCCTGCCCGCCGCCCGCAGCGTCAGCAACTGGCGCGCGCAGGCTGGCGGACATCTGGATCTGACACCGGAACGCGCCCGGGCGCTGGCGAGCGGCGCGGAGGAGACGGGCGTCACGCGCTGCGTGAGGCTGAACAATTACTGGTGCGTCAAGGGCCTTGGCTGGACCGGCATGCTCGCCGCCGACGCCGGAGGCCATGCGGCTTTCGCCACGGCGGAGGAAGGCGCCGCCGTCGCGGCACTCTTGTTGCGGCGCTACTATATGGCCTATGCGCGCCGCTCCGCGCAGGCCATCGTCAGCCGCTGGGCGCCGGCGGACTGCCGCCTCGTCACCGGGGCGAGCCGCCCCTCGGGAATTCCCCTGCCGCCGATCAGGCCCGGGGCCAAACCAGCGCCCGGCATCGCCCAGACCCGCAACACGCTTGGCCCGGCGCCTGACGCGCTCTCGACGCGCGGCGTCGGCCAGACCCTGCGCGCCCGCTGGATGGCGCGGGGGCGGGGGCGGGTGGCGAAGGCCCAGCCGCGGTCCCGCATCACGGAGCGCCTGCCGCCGCTCATGCGCGCGCCCGCCATTGCGGTGGGGCTTGGCGAGAAGCCCATGGCCATGCCCGAACTGAAGCTGGCCTCCCTCGCCATGCCCCTGCTCGAACCCGCCCGCCCCGAGCCCCTGCAGCCCATCCTGAGCTGCGCCAGCGAGACCAACCGCCTGCTCGCCTATGCGCTGAAAGCGAGCGCTGGCGTGGTCGCCTCGCCGCAGGACGATCTGGCGCTCTTCACCCCCGAAGGCGAGCCGACGCCCAATCTGGCGCGGGTGATGGAGAACATGTCCGCCGTCGAAATCGGCCCCTTGCAGGCGGACAAGGCCGTCATCGCGGCAGGCATCGCCCGCGCCATGGAGGCGATCCGGCAAGCGGGGCCGATGGCGGATCAGGCGACTCGGTAGAGTGGGGCTTCCGCAAAGTCCCGATCATGCTTAGATGGAAGACGTCCCGCCATAAGGGTTTCGCCTTGACCCGCATTTCCGATCTCGCCCAGGACGCCCGCATCGCGGCCCGCAGCCTCGCGGACTACGCCAGAAGCGGCAGCCTTCGGCTGGGCGTCACCGGCCTGTCGCGCGCGGGCAAGACCGTCTTCATCACGGCCCTCGTTCATAATCTCATAGGGGGCGGTCGCCTGCCGGTGTTGCAAGCCCAGGCGCAGGGGCGGCTGATCGGCGCGCGGCTGGAGCATCAACCCGACGACGCCGTGCCGAGCTTCGCCTATGAAGACCATCTCGCCGCGCTGACTGGCGGGACTGAAGGCCCAAGCGCCCGCCGCTGGCCGCAATCCACCCGGCAGATCTCGCAACTCCGGCTGACGCTCGAATTCGAGCGCGCCAGCGGGTGGCGCAAGGGGCGCAGCGAACTCACCATCGACATCGTCGATTACCCCGGCGAGTGGCTGCTCGATCTGCCCTTGCTGGACAAAACCTACGCGCAATGGTCGCACGAAACGCTGGAGGCCAGCGCCGCCGCCGCCCGCGCGACGCTGGCCGCCCCCTTTCGCGGCTATCTCGCCACCCTGGACCCCGCCACCCCCTTCACCGAGGAGGTCGCCCGCAAGGCCGCCGACCTTTTCACCGCCTATCTGCGCGGCGCCAAGGCCGACGCCTATGCGCTATCCGCCCTGACGCCGGGGCGCTTTCTGATGCCCGGCGATCTTGAGGGCTCGCCCGCCCTCACCTTCTCGCCCCTGCCGATGCAGGAGGGCGCGGCCCTGCCCGTTGGCTCGCTGGGCGCCCTGATGGAGCGGCGCTTCGAGGCCTATAAAAGCCATATCGTGCGGCCCTTCTTCCGCGACCATTTCGCCAGACTTGATCGGCAGATCGTGTTGGTGGACGCCCTGAGCGCGCTCAATTCCGGCCCCGCCGCCGTGCGCGATCTCGAAACCGCCTTGAGCGATGTGCTGCAAGCCTTCCGCACAGGCAGATCGAATTTGCTGACGCAACTCTTTCGTCCGCGCATCGACCGCATTCTCTTCGCCGCCACCAAGGCCGACCATCTGCACCACACCAGCCACGACCAGCTTGAGGCGATACTGCGCCATCTGGTGGCCCGCGCCATCGCGCGCGCGCAATCGGGCGGCGTGGAGATCGACGTGATCGCCATGGCCGCCGTGCGCGCCACACGCGAAGCCAGCGTGCGTCTGGGCGGCAAGGATCTCGCCGCCATCGTGGGCACGCCGCAGGCGGGAGAGCGCCTTGGCGATGATGTGTTCGACGGAGAAACCGAAGCCGCCATCTTCCCCGGCGAATTGCCCGCCGATCCGCGCGCGGCGTTTCGCGGCGAGGGGCTGGGGACGCCGGATGGGGACGCCGATTATCGTTTCCTGCGCTTCCGGCCGCCGGTGACGAAGACCCCCGATGCGCCCCTGCCCCATATCAGGCTCGACCGCGCCTTGCAGTTTCTGCTTGGAGACAAACTCGCATGACCAGCGATGACAAACTGCGCCCCCGCGCCTTCCGCCTTGACGACGCTCGGCCCGATGGCGGGAGCGTGGTGATTGAGGAACAGCCCGACACCTTCTTGCTGGACGGGGTGATCGAGCCCGCCGAAGCGGCCATCGAGGCGGCGCAGCAGCAAGGCGTCCTGGCGCGCCGGGGCTTCAGCTGGGGCGGACTGTTCTGGTCGTCGCTGGGGGCTTTGCTGGCGCTCTCCTTCGGCGCCTCGCTCATGAGCCTGATCCAGAATTTCTTCGCTCATTCGGCCGTCATGGGCTGGATCAGCCTCCCGTTGGTGGCTGGTCTGGGCGCGGCGCTGGGGGTGTTCGTCTGGCGCGAGGTCGCGGGCCTGCTGCGCCAGCGCGAGATCGCGGTCCTGCACATCGCCTTCGCTGAGGCCCGCGCCGCCGATGACCGCAGCGCCGCCCGCGCGCTGGTGCAGGAGCTTTCCAGCCTCTACGCCGCGCGCCCCGCCACAACCCGCGCCCGCGCCCTCCTCGCAGAACACGCGCGCGAGATCATCGACGGCCGCGACCTCATCGACATCGCCGAGCGCGAATTCATGCTCTCGCTGGACGAACAGGCCACCCGCGAAATAGCGAATGCGGCGAAACGGGTCAGCGTCCTCACCGCGATGAGCCCGCGCGCCACGGTGGATGTGATCTTCGTGGCCGTGCAGGCTTTGCGCCTTATCCGCCGCATGGCGGAAATATACGGCGGACGTCCCGGCATGATCGGAATGCTGCGTCTGGCGCGCTCCGTGGGAGGGCATCTGGCGCTTACGGCAAGCATGGTGGCGGTCGAAACCGGGGTGCAACAATTGCTCGGCGATGGGATTCTGGGAATGGTCTCAACCAAGGCGGCCGAAGGCGTGGCGAACGGCATGCTCACCGCCCGCGTCGGCCTCTCCGCCATGGCCGTCTGCCGCCCCATGCCTTATGCGGCGCGCAAGGCGCCGGGGGTCAAGGATGTCGCGCCGTTTCTGTTCGGTGGGAAGAAGGGCGGGGTTTAGGTTTCTGGCGCAACACGGCCTGTCGCGCCGGACGGGACAGAGCCCCGCGACAGCCCGGAAGGGTCTTCGCGGGGTCTCGTTTTTAGACGACAAGCTCGACGGCTAAAGCAAAGCGCGCTCGTGGTGGAAGCCCGTCATCACAGGGCGATCCGCTCCAGCGCCCGTCAGGCCGCCTTGCCGCCCTGCTTGCCAGATTGCTCGCCCGCTTGCCCCTGCGTGATCTGGGCCTTTGGCGCGCCTGCCTTGATTTCAATGGTCTTTTGCTGCTGCTTGAGGGCGGCTGGCTTTTTGACGCTGAGGTAGAGCACGCCGTTTTCGAAGCTTGCCTCCATTGAATCGGCGGGCGGTTCGAAGGGCAAGTCGATTTCGCGACGGAAGGCGCCGAAGCTGCGCTCCATCATGTGCCAGCCCTTCTCCTCCTTCTTGCTCTCCTGCTTCTTCTCGCCGGTCAGCACCACCCGCTTGCCCTCGATGGCCAGCTTGATGTCCTTCTGGTCAACGCCGGGCAGTTCGGCGGTGATCTCGATCTGCCCATCCGTCTCGGCCACGTTGACGGCAGGAACCCGCAGGCCGCCCTCGGTCGTGGGCATGCGTTGGGCAAAATCACTGAAGAGTTCATCTATTTCACGCCGCATCATACGAAATGGGTCGGCGATGTCCGGTCCGGTCCACAGACTGGGAAATCTCATGACGCGCTCCTGAGTTTGAGCCAGCACCCCATTGGAAAGAAACACCAATTCCGGCTAGCGGCTCTGATCTGACGCAAGGAACCCGGGCGCGAGCCCATAAAAAAACCGCCCCTAAACGGCAAGCCGTGGGGCGGTTGAGGTGGACTGGAGAGTCGCGGGAGGGTTGCGATCCCCAGTACGCTCAATCAAGAGCTGAAAATACCTTAGCCCAGGCTGCCCACTTTGTCACCAGAAAAATCAAAAAATCTCAATTTATAGGATTCAAGCCGGAAACCGGGGGGATTGGGGCTGGGGCCCACTGCCGGAGGGGCCAGCTTTTGTGGCCAGTATCGCGCGCTTCCTTGCGGCGACTAATGTTCGGGCACCTGCGGCTTGGCTCCGAAGATCAACTGCTGGGGATTCTTCTCCAGCGATTTCACGGCGCGGTTGACCTCCTCAAGCGTCCGGCGCCCCTCGGTGGCGAGCGCCTCGTACTGGCGCAGCCCCGGCCCGGTGAACTGCTTGATGCCGCCTGCGATCTCTTTCGTGCGCATATCCAGATTGTCGGCCAGCTTGCGCATGGATTTGGCGGCGTCCACCACCTCGTCGATGACGCCTGGCGCGCCCGGCTCGCCCATCAGGCTGTCGATCCTGGCGGCGGCGTTGTTGAGCCTTGCGGTCAGCTCGCGCGTGTCTTTCATGATGGCGTCGATGTTGCCGCTGTTGCGGTCCAGCGTCTCGATGAAGGGTTTCAGGTTGCGCCCGACTTCAGTCAGGCTGGTGGTGAATTCCTGAATGCCGTTCGAATTGGCCGCCAGCGCGCCGGAGAAGGATTCAACATTCTTGATGATGTTGGAGATCGAGCCGGAATTCTCGTCCACCAACCGGTCAGTCTTGTCGAGCATCTTGTCGAGCTTGCCCGAAAGGTTCTGCATCGTGTCGAGAATGTTCTGGAAATCCGAGCGGTCGGCGATGATTTCGGGCGGATCGCCGCCATCCTTGACCGGCTCGGCGGCGGAAACGGAACCGCCCGTCAGCGCGACCGAGGCGACGCCGGTCAGGCCCTGATATTCAAGGCGAGCGCGCGTGTCGGTCTTGACGGGGGTGCGCGGGTCCAGCTCCACCAGGGCGTAAACGGAGGAGGGATTGTCGGCGAGGTCGATCTTCGTCACCTCGCCCACCCGCAAGCCATTGAACAACACATAGGCGCCGCGCGACAGACCCGTGACGGAGCTTGAAAAGACGATGCGGAAGACCTTGCGGGTCGACGGCTTGTCGCCCCCTGAAAACCAGAACACAAAACCGAACGCGGCTGCGATCACGCTGAGCGTGAAGGCGCCGATCAGGGCGTAATTGGCTTTCGTCTCCATAGGCGGTCAACTCCGGGCAAGGCGAGACCCTTGCAGCGATTCACAGCGCTTTCAAGGCGCAGGCGATGGCGGCGTCATTTGCGGGGCGCGTTTTCCATGGAAATAGGAGCGCACCCAGGGATCATCGCTGGCCAGCATCTGCGCCACCGTTCCGGCGGCGATGACCTTGCGCTGCGCCAGCGCGGCGATGCGGTCGCAGATCGAATAGAGGCTGCCAAGGTCATGGGTGACCATGAAGACCGTCAGCCCCAGCGTCTTTTGCAGCGTCGCGATGAGTTCGTCGAATTCGGCGGCGCCGATGGGGTCGAGGCCCGAGGTCGGCTCGTCGAGAAACAGAATGTCCGGGTCGAGCGCCAAAGCGCGGGCGAGAGCGGCCCGTTTGATCATGCCGCCGGAGAGTTCGGAGGGGAACTTCTCAGCCGCATCGGGCGACAGGCCCACCATGGCGATCTTCATCCGCGCCAACTCATCCATCAGCGGCTGCGACAGGTTCAGATATTCGCGCATGGGCGCCTGAATATTTTGCAGCACCGTCAGCCCTGAAAACAGCGCGCCCTGCTGAAACAGCACGCCGCAGCGCCGCTCCACCGCCTGCCGCTCGCGCGGCGGCAGCGCGTCGAGATCCTGCCCAAAGATCTGGATCTGCCCGGCGCTCTTGCGCACCAGCCCGAGAATGGCGCGGGTGAGCACGGATTTGCCCGTGCCCGAACCGCCCACAAAGCCCAGCACCTCGCCGCGCTTCACATCCAGATCAAGTCCTTGCAGGATCAGACGCGCGCCAAAGCCCACATCAAGCCCGCGCACGCGAATGGCCACGCTGTCCGGCGCGCGGGGTTCGGTGCGAAAGGTGCGGGACGTGTCGGTCATCAGTATTTGATCGCTGCGAAGAACATGGCGAAGACGCCATCGACCACAATCACCATGAAGATGGATTTCACCACCGAGGCCGTGACCCGCTTGCCCAGCGATTCCGCCGAGCCCTGCACGGCCAAGCCTTCCACGGCGGAGATCAGCGCGATCACCGTCGCCATGAAGGGCGCCTTGATGAGGCCCACCAGAAAAGTGTTGAGCGCGATGGCGTTTTGCAGGCGCGACAGAAAAACCTCGGGGCTGATGCCGCCATAGACCCAACCAACCAGCAAACCGCCCGATATCGCCGCCATGTCAGCCACGAAGGTGAGCAATGGCAAGGCGATCAGCAGCGCCAGAAAGCGGGGCACGACCAGCACCTCGACCGGATCAAGCCCCATCACTCGAAGCGCGTCGATCTCCTCGCGCATCTTCATGGCGCCGATTTCGGCCGTGATCGCCGAGCCCGAACGGCCCGCGACCATGATCGAGGTCAGCAGCACCGCAAGTTCGCGCAGCACCAGAATGCCGATGAGATCCACTGCGAAGGTCGCCGCGCCAAAGCGCTGCAACTGGAAAATGCCTTGCTGGGCGACGATGCAGCCCACGAGGAAATTGATCAGCCCGATGATCGGCAGGGCGCGCAAGCCGAATGTGTCGAGGTGGAAGACCACCGACGTCATGCGCAGACGCGCGGGCTTGACCACGATCCGCACCAGCGCGGTCATGATCTGACCAAGGAACGCGATCCCTGCATAGAGATCGTCCGCCACGCTGACCACCGCCTTGCCGACATGGGTCAGCAGCGCAAGCAGCGGCGACCCGCGCGGCGCTTCGGTTGTCTCGAAGGTCCGGTAACGAGCTTCGCCCAGCAATATGTCATGCTCGGCGCGCGCGCCTTCCAGCGCGCAAGCGCCGCCCGCCTGCGTCACGGCGTTGCGGGCGCGGTCGATGAGCCAGGCGCCAGCGGTGTCCATGGCTTCAAGCGCCGTCAGATCGAGCACGATGGCGCGCCGCGCGCGCGCCGCCGCCAGCAAGGCGTCGGCCTGTCGTTCGAGCCCGCGCGCGCCAATGGTCCAGCGCCCGCGCAGGCGCAGCTTCAGCCCGTTGGCGACAGGCTCGGTCGCGAAGGTGGGTTCCACGGTCATGCAATCGCCCGGCGGGCCGCAGACGAGCCAGCCCCCTCTCTTAAGCCGAACACGCGCGCCAAGTCGAGCCGGAGCGCTTTGGGCGCGCGGGCGTTGGCCCTTATAAACAGCAAATCCGGGAGGATGGGATGTCAGCATCGCAGGCGCGGCGCCTGAGCGTCAACGTGGAACGGTTTGATCTGGCCGCCCCCTTCGTCATCTCGCGCGGCGGCAGGTGCGTGGCCGACGTGGTGAGCGCGACGCTGGAGGAAGGGCTGTTTCGCGGGCGGGGCGAATGCGCGCCCTATGGCCGCTTCGGCGAGAGCGTGGCGGGCGTCGTGGCCGCCATCGAGGGACTGCGCGGGGCCATGGAGGCGGGCGTGGAGCGCGCGGCGCTGCAAAGCCTGCTGCCCGTCGGCGCCGCCCGCAACGCGCTCGATTGCGCCTTATGGGATCTGGACGCAAAGCGCCTTGGCCTGCGCGCTTATGAGATGGCGGGGCTGCATCGCATGGCGCCTGTGGTCACCGCCTTCACCATTTCGCTCGGCCCCCCGCAAGCCATGGCCGCACAGGCTGCGCTTCATGCGGACAAGCCGCTGTTGAAGCTGAAGCTCGGCGGCGTCGGCGACGAGGCGCGGCTGGCGGCCGTGCGCGCCGCAGCGCCCCGGTGCGACCTCATCGTGGACGCCAACGAGGCCTGGCGGCCTGACGACCTGCCCCGCCTTTTCGCAGCCTGCGAGGCAGCCGGGGTGCTGCTGATCGAACAGCCCCTGCCAGAGGGACGCGACGCGGCCCTGATCCAGCGGCCGCGCACCATTCCCGTCTGCGCCGACGAAAGCATCCACGACCGGGCGGGCCTTTCGGCGCTGCGCGACCGCTACGACCTCATCAACATCAAACTCGACAAGACCGGCGGGTTGACGGAGGCCCTGCTGCTGGCCGACGAGGCCCAGCGCCTCGGCTTCGGCCTCTTTCTGGGCTGCATGGTCGGAACGTCGCTGGCCATGGCTCCAGCATTGCTGCTCGCGCCCCGCTGCCGCTTCGTCGATCTCGACGGGCCTTTGCTGCTGGCCCGTGACCGCAGCCCGCGCCTCGTCTATGACGATTGCGTCATCCAGCCGCCAGGCCCGGACGTGTGGGGGTGAAACTTCCGCAAAAACACCGGTGGGCGACGCCAGGAGGACGCTTGCGTCACGGGCGGCCGTGCTGTTTTGCTGAGCCGTCGGGTCCGTTCAAGGTCGCCGACCCGTTCAGGAGCCAGCCGTGACCGCAATACCGCCCATGATCCGCCGCCGCCTTCGCGCGGGCGCGGGCCTGCGCATGCAGGTGTGGGCGCTGGCCATGGCGCTCGTCCTGCCCTTGGCGGGCTGCGCCAGCGGCCCTGACGCGACCTTCGACCTTTCCGCAGCCCTCTTCGGCAAGCCGGTACGCGCTTTGCGTGGGCCGCTGGCGATCAACGAGCCCGTCGCGACGTCGCCCGCCGATTCCGACCGCATCGTCGTGCGCCCGACCCCCGATACGCTCGCCGCCATCAAAGGCGCCCAATGGGCTGAACCGTTGCCGCACCTCGTTCAAACGCGGCTTTTGCAAAGTTTCGAGAATGCGCGGCTACAGCGTTCCGTCAGCCGCCCGGATGGGCGTGTGGCGGCGCACTATTCGCTCAACACGGAAATTCGCCGCTTCGATCTCGATCTCAGCCGGGGCGAGGCTGTGGTGGAAATTTCCGCCCGTCTGGTGGAGGAGGGCGCGGGACGAATCGCCGCCGCGAAAATCTTCAGCGCGCGATTGCAGGCTGCGGGCGAAGATGGCGCCTCCGCAGCCCTCGCGCTTGACGCCGCGCTCGCGGACGTCATGGGCCAGATCGTCCTATGGACCGCAGGGCGAGCTTCCTGAAAGCCGTCGCCTTACGCCCCGCGCGCGTCAACCAGCGCGGCGCTGACCGCTCGAAACACGCCATCCCAGTTTCCATGCGACCCCTGCCTGAACAAACGCATGGACGGATACCAGGGGCTGTCCTCCCGATCCAGCAGCCACCGCCAGTCGGGCAGATAAGGCAACATGAGAAACGTCGTCTTGTTCAATGCGCCAGCCATGTGAACGGTCGTATTGTCTATTGATAAAACGACGTCACACGCATCCACAAGCGCGGCAAAACCATCCATGTCGGCAAAGTTGTCGATTTCGGGGATGCTGACGATCTCTATTCCCACGGCGTCCTTCAACGCGGCGATCTCGCCGGAGACGTCGCCATATTGAAGGCTCACAAAGACATAGCCCTCGGGATCAAGGACGTCGAAAAGCTTCGCCAGATCGACGCTTCTTTTGTCTCCGGTCATGCCAGCCTTGCTTCGCCAGCTCAGACCGCAAACCTTCTTCGCCCCATTCCCGGAGAGCTTGCTGCGTAACGCGCTCACACGGTCCGGCGCCGCCGCGAGATAAGGCGTCTGCGCCGGGATCGTTGGCGCGTCCGTTTTGAAGGCGAGCGGAAGGCTCATCAACGGACAATGAAAATCAAATGCAGGCGGGATCTCACTGATCAAGCAAACATGAACGCCGCCGCCCAGGCTCTGCATCAAGAGCGACAGTTTTTCCGGGACGGCGAAGATCACCTTCGCTCCTTCTGCGGCCAGCAGCTTGACGTAACGGCAAAACTGAATGACGTCGCCGACGCCTTGTTCTTCGTGGACCAGAATTGTGCGGCCCCGCAGGCTCGTCTGTCCCAGCCAAAGCGGTTTATCGAAGTCCCGATTTCCAACAGGCTCCTTCGTTTTTTTCCGCCACTCGTAAAATTCAAGACCATCTTTGAAGTTGCCGAACAACAGCAACAAGTGGCTCATGTTGTTATAAATGAGCGCCGCGTTCGGATCGCGGGACGCAGCCTCAAAGTATCCAGCGATGGCGTCATCGAACCGCTTCAACTCGATGAGCGCGCTTCCACGATTGACATGCGCGTCAGTGGAGTGAGGGTTGATCAGGATCGCTTGCTCGTAGCTCTCCAATGCGTCTTCAAATCGCAGGAGCTCCTGCAGCGTGTTGCCCCGATAGACTTGCGCGTCGAAATAATCAGGCTTGACCGCAAGCGCCTGATCGAAGCACGCCAATGCGTCGTCAAATCGTTTCAGGGTGTAGAATACCGATCCGCGATTATAATGAGCTTCGGGAAAATCGGGTTTGAGCGCAAGGGCCTTGTCATAATTCGCCAGCGCCTCGTCAAGCCGTTGCAAGGCCTCGAGCGCACAACCTCGATTGTAATATGCGTCTTCATGAAACGGATTTATCGCGATGGCTTTGTCAAAACTGGCGACAGCCTCCGGGGTTCTATTCAACTTTGCGAATATGACGCCGCGGGAATAGTAAGCGTCAGCGCTGTCTTCGTTTGTCCTGATGGCGTTATTGAAACTTTCAACGGCTTCCTCAAGCCTGTTCAGCTTGAAAAGCGCGAACCCGCGATTCAAATGGGCCTTCGTATGCCCAGGGCTAAGATGGATCGCCCTATCGTAACTCAAGATCGCATCGTCAAATTTATCGCCCGATATGAGCGCAACGCCGCGATTGAAATGTGCGTTCGAAAATCTGGGGTCAATCGAAATCGCTTTGTCGTAGTTGCTGATCGCCTCGTCAATTCGACCCAGCTTCTGAAGCGTCAATCCATAATCACAGTAGACTGGCGCATAGTCGGCTTTGACGTTGATCGCGTTCAAAAAGCGCTTTTCAGCCTCTTGAAGGTCGCCTTTTTGAAAATGCACCATTGCGGACATGCGCAGCGCGTCAAAGTGTTTGGGGTTTGTTTTCAGAATTTCATCATACAAAACGAGCGCGTCCTGCAGGCCGCCGCGCTGGTGAAGCTGCATCGCCTTGTCCAAGGCTCCCGCACTCATCGAGCGCGATGACTGTTTCGAAGGAACGCCATATCCCTTGCGCCGCATCTTGAAGGCTCCTGAATAACGCCGCCTGCACCCTGCAAAAGAGCCCACGCCTCCCTTTCGGGGCGGTCACACCCTGACGGCAGCATTGGCGCGTGTTTGTTAAATATCTTTTAAGATATTGTTTTTCTTGTTTTTTCAAAATCTGAGCACCTTGGGAAATGCGCGTGGCGCTGCGCTTGTCGCCCCCATCTGACAACAAAAAGGGCGCGGTCCGAAAACCGCGCCCTGTTTCGTTTTAACGCGCGCCGCGCGCTATTCGATGCGACCGGCGGCATGCGCCAGCATCGTATAGACCTTGCCCTGATCTGAGATCAGATAGCTGCGGCCCAGGCTCCCGTCGCGGTCATCGCGCGCCACGTCGGTGAGCACCCGCTCGAACTCCTGCGTGTAGCGATCCACAGTCTCGCGGAAGTCGGCATCGGCCGCATAGCGGCGACGGATTTCCTCGAAGGTCTGCTGACCCTGCCCCTTGTAGATGCGGCGCGAGAATGGACGACGCTCATTGCGATAGTAGCGATCCCATGCGTCGACCACGGCCGCATGATCGACCATGCGGGAGATCTCGTGGGAAATCGTATCGAGCGACTGAACGCCGCGCGCTTGCGGCTTGATGGGCGAACCATTGGACAAGGAGCCGGGCGAGGTCTCGCCTTCATCCTTGGAGGCGCGCGCAAGAAGGTCGCTGAGCCAGCCCGGTCCACGATCCGGCGTCGTCGGCCGGGCGACTGGCGCGGGCGCGCGCGGACGCGAAAGCTCGTCAGACGCCACTGGAGCGACCGCAGGGATGGGCAATTCCGCACGCGGCATGCTGCGCGGCTTCTCGATCGAGCGCGGCGCCTCGACGCGCGGCGGCTCCATGCGTTGAGCCTCCATCCGCGACTGGGGCGCGGCGTTGGGCTCGACGAGGTCGAGGTTGCGGCCGGAGCGCTGCACGAGTTCGCTCAGATCGCTCAACGCCTTGATCTGCTCGGCGACGACGCGGCGCATGGCGGAGGCCTGTTCGGCCGTCTCGCGCGGCAGGTCAGCCGCGCCGCGTTGCACTTCCTCACGGGCGAGGTTGATTTCGCGATGGATTTCCTGAGCGACGCCGCGCATCTCGGTCGCCGAGGAACGGAAGCGTTCCAGCGCCTGGCCGAAGAGTTGATTCACCTCGGCGTGGGCCACCTGATAGGCCTCGCGCATGGAGGCGACCGTCAGCTCACGCTCCTTGGAGGTTTCGTCGCGAACAAGGGCGAACTGCTCCGCAAGAGTCTCCACCACATCTTCGCTGGAGCGCGAGAGCACGGCGCCGATGTCGCGCGCCCGGCGCTCGGCGTCATGCAAGGAGCCCTCGATCAGACCGTTGAAGGACTTCATGACGCTGTCGATGTCGTTGGTCTTCTGGTCGAGCTTCGAGAGCAGTTCATACATCGCGATGCGACGCGCCTCGAGGCTCTCCTCGAGATCCCGCTGCGTGCGGTTGAGGTCGGCCAGCGTTTGCCCCAGATCGGCGGTGTGGCCGCGCATCTGGTCGCCCAGCTGGTCGATGCCGGTGACGGTGTTCGAGGCGGTGTGGTTGAGCGTGTTGATCTGGAAGGAGACCGAACCCAGCGCCGTCTGCAGCCGCATCACGCTTTCGCTGAGCGAGCCATCAATATTGCTGAGATTCTGATCGGTGACGCTGATCAGGCTGTGCAGGGTCTCGCCCGTCGTCTCAAGCTTCGACAGGGTGGACGAGAACTCCGTTTCAAGCTGCGCGCCCAGCGTCATCAGGCTGTGCGCCGAGTTCGACGCGCTCTGCTCGATGGCTTCACGCAAGGTATGAGACGTCGCCTCCGCAACCTCCAGCAGACCATTTGTCGTCGCCGATATGGCGTTGGTGAACTGGTGCTGCTTCTCGCTGAGATGGCCGACGATCGCGCTGGCGCGGCTCTCGATCGTGTTGGTGACGATTTCGCCAAGCTTGGCGACCTCGCTGGACAATTCCGCGCCCGTCGTCGAAACGCTGGCGAGCGTATCGGTCATGTTGCGCGCCGTATTGTCGAGAAGCGCATGCAGCTCGCCGGCCCTTGCGCCCATATTGTCGTTGACGAGGCGGCTGGCGCTGTCCAGCGTCTCGTGAATGATGCGCGCATGTTCGCTGATGGCGTCGGAGATTTTCGCCGTGCGGTCTTCCAGCGAACCCGCGCCGGAGTCGATGGCCTTCTGAAGCTCGGCGATCCGGGTGGTGAGGGAATTGTTCAGACCCGCGATATTGGTGGCGAGCACTTCTTCCAGCGCCGAAGGATCGAGCATCCCCTTCACTTCCTGCAAGCCATTGCCAAGGCTGCGGGCGATTTCCAGCGCATTGGTGGCGAGCGATTCGGAGAAGGTCTTCGAGCGGGCGTCGAGGCCGGTCTCGATCCGCTGGACGAGCGTCTCGAGCGAGGTGGTGACGTCTTGCGTCCGCGCACCGGTGCGGTGCTCGAAGTCGCCGATCTGCTTGTCGAGGCCCGTTTCGATCCGTTGCACAAGCGTCTCAAGCGAAGTCGAGACATCCTGCGTGCGCACGGCGGTGCGGTGCTCGAAGTCGCCGATCTGCTTGTCGAGACCCGTCTCGATCCGCTCCACGAGCGTCTCGAGCGAGGTCGAGACGTCCTGGGTGCGCATGGCGGCGCGGCGCTCGAACTCGTCGACCTGCTTGTCGAAGACGGCTGAGGCCTCGCGGGTGCGGGCGCCCAGCTTTTCGTTGAAGGCGTCGCCATGGGTCGTGAAGGTGACCTCGAGCGCGGCGAGCTTGTCGTTGACGTCGCCGTTGAAGCGTTCCGATTGTGCGGCGATCTGATCGGCGAGCACATCCCCGAGCGAGACGACGCCGGTCTTGAAATCGACGAAGCGGGCGGAAAGGCTTTCGGCCACGCGTTCGGAATGGACCGCCATCGCCGAGATGACTTCGTTGGTGGCGTCGGCGAAGTTCACGCCGGCGGCGTTGGAGTGTTCGCCGAGCGCTTCGCGCAGGAATTGACGATGGGCTTCGAATTGGCTGCTCATCTCATGATGGGCGGCTTCGATATCCTGGCGCGTGGCGGCGACATGCCCCGACAGTTCGCTGGTGACGCGGGTGCTGATCTCAAGCAGATCCTGTCCCGTGCCGGTCAGGGTGAAGCGCGCCAGTTCAGCCTGCGCGTCGATGAGTCTGGCGATTTGCTCGCCGGACTCGATCAGCTCGCGACCGCTCGACTGGATGGTCGCATGCACAGCGTCGATGCGCGCGCCGATCACCGCAGCGACTTCGTCGCCGGCCTCGATGAAGCCGCCGCGAGAATCCTGGAGGGCTTCGCGAACCGCCGCGACCGTCTCCAGCAAGGAAGCGAGGAGCATTTCGCCGGAGTTCGTCAGCTGGGACTGCTGTTCCATGAGGGCCGCGCGCGACGCCTCGGTGCGGTCGTTGATCGACTCGGTGATCTGCTGTCCGGCTTCGGAGACGATATTTTGCGACGACAGAAGCGTTTCGCGCAGGCTCTCGACGCGCTCGGTGAAGGTCCGCGCCGTGTCGTCGCTCACCTCCGTGATCGACTGCCGCGAGCTCTCGAAGACCGAACAGACTTCGTTCGCCTTTTCCGCGAAGGATGCGGCGAGCTGGTCGCTCGTTTCGATGATGGTCGCCTGCGAATTGTTCAGGATTTCACGCAAGGCGACGGTGCGGTGCGCGATGGCGGACTCCACCTGCGCGGCTGCGCCCAGCACATCGTCGCGCGCGGCGGTGACCGCCTTGGTCATCATCGCGGTCCTGGAGTCGATCTCGTTGATGAGGTCGGCGCCGGCGGAGGTGAGGGTCAGACGTGCGTCGCCCGCCGCATCGCTGATCGCCCTTGCGCGCTCCTCGAGCGAAGCATGCAGGGAGTCGTTCGCCGATGCGAAGGAGGCTTGCAGGGAATCGTTCGCCATCGTGAACGAGGACTGCAAGGAGTCGTTCGCGACCGCGAAGGTTGATTGCAGCGATTCCGTCGCCACGGCAAGATCGCCGGTGGTGGACTTGACGGTCTCGTGGAAGGCGCTGGCGCGCTCATCCAGCAGAGACGAGAGGTTGTTGCCGGTTTCCGCCAATTGGTCGCGCGAGGCGATGAAGATTTCTTCGGCCCGCTTGACGTTGTCGGACAGCGCGTTCTCGATTTCGGAGGTGGCGACGGCCAGATCCATGCGGGCGCGCTGGGTCAGCTCCTCAAGCTCGCGATTACGCTCGGCGATCAGGGTCTCGAGCTGCTTGTTTTGATCGCCCAACATCAGAGCGGATGATTCGAAGATCTCGGCGGCGCTGCCGGTGCGTTCCGCGAGCATGGCCGAAATGGCGTCGCTTGAGGCGGCCAATGTATTGGCGAGGTCGCCGCGCGCCCGACTGGTCAGCTCTTCCAGTTCGCGATTGCGCTCGGCCAGAAGTTCCTGAAGTTGCCTGTTGTGGTCGCTCAGGGCCTGGGTCGAGGCGCCGAAGATTTCAGCCGCGTTGCTGGTGCGCTCCGCGAGCATGGCGGAAATGCGCTCGCCCGATCCCGACAGCGTGTTGGACAGCTCCTGGCCGTGAATGACGACCGACGTATGGATGTTCTCGCTGGTTTCGGCGAACCGCGCGATGAGGAGCTCCCCGCGCTCGGAGATGGTCTCCGCGATGCGGTCGGTGGCCGAGTCGAGACGCTCGCCGACCATCCCGGTGCAAATGGCCAGCTGGGCCTCGACGGATTCCGCGCGGTCCGAGATCGTGGCGGCGAAAAGTTTCGTCGAATCGAAGAGACGCGTGGTCAGCGATTCGCCCGTATCCGTCAGTTTGTGGATGAAGCCGTCGCCATGAACGCTCAAGGTGCTCAGCAGGTCCTCGCCCGCGGCGCGCAACTGCTGCGAAATCTCTTCCGCATGGCCGCCCAGCAGAGCGTTGACATGAATTCCCGCCTCATTGACCTGTTCGGCGATGCGCGAACCGGCCTGCGCGACTTCCCGCGAAATCGTTTCCTGCGCGTTGGTGACGGCCTGACGCACCCGGTCGGCGTTGCCGACGATGGCTTCGCGCTCGGAGGACAGTTCTTCGATCAGCGCGCGCATGCGCCGCTCGTTCTCGGCATAGGAGCGTTCGAGGTTCGACACCTCGTTATGGACCATCAGCTCGAGTTCGCCAGCCCGCGCCAGCGCGCGCTCCACGCCATCGCCCATGGAGGCGATTTCACGGCGAATGGCCTGGGACAGGATCATCACCTGTTCGGTGGTGAAACTGTCGGGATCTGCGAGGC
This sequence comes from uncultured Hyphomicrobiales bacterium, assembly GCA_903902915.1. GTDB lineage: Bacteria > Pseudomonadota > Alphaproteobacteria > Rhizobiales > Beijerinckiaceae > Terripilifer. The sequence goes on from CAIUWR010000021.1 coordinate 44,814, forward strand.
GAACCGCGACTTCGCCCATGGAGCGGGCGGTATGGCGCATTTCCTGAACGCGCTGCGTCAGGGTCGCGAAGATGAAAAAGAACGCGACGGGGCCGAAGGCGGCGAGCGCCATGAGGGCCGTCTCAGCCTGACCGAAGCCCGCAGCTCTGGCGCCGCCCGCATAAACGCCCATGACGCCCAGCCAGCCTGCCGACAGGGCGGCGGCGACGTAGAGCGCGGTGCGGCTGGGGCGATATTGCAGCGCTTGCAGGATCTGGCCGACGGAGCGGCGATCATCATTGGCGGGCCGGACCGTGGGAGACACTGGCGGCAGGTCCGAATCGGCTCTGCGCCGTCCGAAATCGGCGCCGTTTTCCGGCGCGCGCCTCGTGAAGTCCTGCGGGTCGTCGATCTTGGGCAAACGCATGGCGTCCACCCTGCGTTGATCGGGGTCTGGGCGCGTATCGAGGGGGGCCAGGTTCAAGGCCTCCTCGATGGCTGACATGGTGGCGTCCGCGCTGTCCGTCTTCACGTCGGCAGCGATCATGGGATCGATTCGGGCCCGCAATGCGCGGATGCGATCTTCAACCTGGGTAGCCTCGGAATCCTCCGTGGCCTTGTGTTGTGTCGCCATGTCAAACCGCCTCACGTAAATAGTCGCATCCGCCGCCGACCTTGGCGGCTCCAGCCAATCGTCGGAGTGGCCATCCGATCATTGGCGTTTTAACCAATTCGAAATGTACGCGCCGGATCGCCGAAATGAAACCTGAGATAAGAGTTACTCACAAACGTCGTTAACGTCTCAGTGATCATAAGAGCAATTTCATACCGTCGATGTGTGATTTTGGCATCTCCAACTTCCTCAACGGAAGGAAAAAAGCAAGCATGACCATGAGCTTGAACAGCTATATCGATTCGGGCGCGCGGTTTTGCGCAGCTTCCCGCCAGCGAAGCGCCCATGCGGTCTCGCCAAGGGCGGGCTAGTTTTGATAAGAGGATGCGCGGCCACGCCGTTCTCTTCCTGCGCGATTGCGCGCCTCGCGAGTGAATCAGATGACAAAGATCACCTTTATCGACGCCGCCGGCCAGTCCCGCACGGTTGAAGCAGAAGACGGCTCCACCGTGATGGAGACGGCCCTCAAGAACGCGGTGCCGGGCGTCGAGGCCGAATGCGGCGGCGCCTGCGCCTGCGCCACCTGCCACGTTTATGTGGATGAATCCTGGGTCGCCCGACTGCCCAAGGCCGAGCAGATGGAAGAGGACATGCTGGACTTCGCTTTCGACGTTCGCCCGACCTCGCGCCTGTCCTGCCAGATCAAGGTCCGGCCCGAACTGGACGGCCTCACAGTCACGACGCCCGAGAAGCAGGGCTGAGGAGACGGGGAATAATCACGTTTATTTTTCGTGATTATTTCGTCTTTCCAAAGTCGGACTGTTGAATTATGGAGGCGGCGGCTTCAGGCTGCGCCGCCTGTCGTTTGGCGGCCAGTCCTGGCGGCTATGGTTCAGGAGCGTCTGGCTCCGGCAGAGCAACGGAACGGAACATCATGAGCGAGATCATCAAGACCGACGTCGTGATCGTGGGCGCGGGCCCGACAGGTCTCTTCGCCGTGTTCGAACTGGGCCTGCTGGACATCAAGGCCCATCTGATCGACATCCTGCCCAAGCCCGGCGGCCAATGCGCGGAGCTTTATCCAGAAAAGCCGATCTACGACATTCCCGGCTTCCCCATGGTCACCGGGCAGGGCCTCGTCGACAATCTCATGCAGCAGATCGAGCCCTTCGGGCCCACCTTTCATTATAATGAGATGGTCGAGGGGCTTGAGGTGCTTGGCACGCCGCAGGCGCCGGCCTTTCGCGTCCGCACCGATGGCGGCAAGATCTTCGAGACCAAGGCAGTCATCGTGGCGGCGGGGGGCGGTTCGTTCCAGCCCAAGCGCCCGCCGGTGGCCACCATCGAGACCTATGAGAACAGTTCGGTCTTCTATGCCGTGCGCAAGATGGAGGACTTCCGCGACCGCACCGTGCTGATCGTGGGCGGAGGCGACTCAGCGCTCGACTGGACGCTGAACCTGCATCCCATCGCCAGGCGCGTCATCCTGATGCATCGCCGCGATGATTTCCGCGCCGCGCCCCATTCGGTCAACGCCATGCGCGAGCTGGTGGCCAGCAAGCAGATGGATCTGCTGATCGGCCAGATTTCAGGCCTGAAGGGCGAGAATGGACAGCTTGGCGCCGTCACCGTCAAGACCGCCGAAGGCTTGGTCGATGTGGCCTGCGACCGCATGCTGCCCTTCTTCGGCCTGACCATGAAGCTTGGCCCCATCGCCGACTGGGGGCTGAACCTGCATGAGCAGCTGGTGCCCGTGGACACCGAGAAATTCGAGACCAACGCGCCCGGCATTTTCGCCATTGGCGACATCAACACCTATCCGGGCAAGCTCAAGTTGATCCTGTCCGGATTCCACGAGGCGGCTTTGGCGGCGCAGAGGGTGCATCGCTACGTCTACCCCGAGAAGAAGCTGCTCTTTCAGTACACGACCTCTTCCACCAATCTGCAAAAAAAGCTGGGCGTCGCCTGAATTTATGGAAACGTCCATGTGGGAGCGACAGGCGAACTGATATAGTCCGCGCATGATCGCTTCCACCCCTGCTTCCTGGACGCCCTGGACCGACCGCGCCGGCCGGATCTCCTTCATCAAGCTCGCGACTTTGCTCGGGTTGCTGGCCCCCGCCATGTGGATGATCGCCGAATGGCGGCTGGGCTGGCTCTCGCCCAAGCCGACCGGCGATCTGGTGCGCGAAAGCGGCGATTGGGCCATGCGCATCCTGGTTCTGTCGCTGGTGGTGACGCCGCTGCGTTATGTGGCCCGCTTCAACCGCGCGATCCTCGTGCGGCGCATGGTGGGGCTGGCGGCGCTCTTCTATACTTTGCTGCATATCGCGCTCTGGTGCCTCGACCTGCATTTCGAATGGTTGCGCATCGCAACGGAGCTGGTGCTGCGGCTGTTCCTGACGGTGGGGCTGGTCGCCACCCTGCTGATGGTGGCGCTGGGCGTCACCTCCAACGACTGGAGCATCCGCAAGCTGGGCTCGGCGGGCTGGAACAGGCTGCATTCCTGGGTCTATGTCGCGACGCTGCTGAGCCTGATCCATTATTTCATGGAAGTGCGGCTCGACGCCAGCGAGGCGGCGCTGATGTGCGGGCTCTTCATGCTGTTGATGAGCTTCCGGCAAATCCGCAAACGCGCCACGCCGGGCTTTCTCAACCTCATGCTGGCGGCGCTGGTTTGCTCGGTGGGCGCGGGCCTGATCGAGGCGCTCTACTACAAGCTCTCCACCAGCGTGAACATATCGCGTGTGCTCATGGCCAATTTCGACGTGAGCTACCGGGTAAGCCCGGCGCTTTGGGTGCTGGGCGCGGGACTGGCGGTGGCCGTGCTGGCGAATCTGCGCGCCCGCTTCGGGCCGAAACCGGCGCGCGCGGCGCGGGCGTGAGCCGCTCGTTCCGCCCCCCTCACGCCATGCGCGCAGCGTTTTCCCCTACTCCATGACCGCCGCGCGCAAAATGCACACCATCGTCGCGCGTGCGGGTTCCGCCGAGAGGTTGCGGATCACATGCGGACGGTCGCAACGGTAGCGCAGGGTTTCGCCCGCCTTGGCGGTTTCGCGCACGCCCGCCACCTCGACCTCGAGCTCGCCTTCCAGCACCGAGAGGCATTCCACCGAGCCATGCTGGTGCGGCTCGGAGGCCAGCACGCCGTCGGGCTCGGCGCTGAACATGTACCATTGCAGCCATTCCACCGTCTTGATCCAGCCGATGATCGCGAGGTGGCATTTGCCGTCTTCGGAGACCAGATTGGGCGTTTCGTTGCGGGTGGACTTCTCGATGAAGGGCTCATCCTCCGAGCCCTGCAAGACCCGGTCGATGGACACGTCCAGCGCCTGCGCGAGGCGCCAGATGGTGGCCAGCGTGGGATTGGTTTCGTTGCGCTCGATCTGGCTGATGATGGATTTGGCGACGCCGGAATGGTCGGACAGTTCCGACAGGGACATGCTGTGGGCCTTGCGCAGGCGCATCACCGCCCGGCCCAACTGGCCCGACAGCGCGAAGGCGCCAGCCTCCAGAGCCTTGGCCTTGTCTTTTCCCTCGACGCCCATCAACTCACCCGTACTGTTTGCTGGATGATCCACTTCCGTTCTTTCTATAGAACGACCCTCCTCCTGCCCACAGGGAAATGGCCTCAGCGATCAGAGAAATTTCTTGGTCTTCTCGCTCCAGATCACCATGAGCCCGGCCACGGTGACGATGGCCGCGCCCAGCAGCACGCTCATGGAGGGAAACTCCCCCAGAAACAGCATGCCGAGCGCAAGGATCCAGATCATGGAGACATAATCGAAACAGGCGATGATGGAGGCGTCCGCGAGCATGAAGCCGCGCGTCATCAGGATCTGGCCAAGTCCGCCGAAGAGCCCCGCGCCGATCAACAGCGCCCAATGGGAGGGCTCCGGCGTAACCCAGGCGAGGCTCTGGACGGCCGGGGCGAGCGGCCACGAGGCGGGCCACAAGGCGCCCAGCAGCATCAGCGACAGACCAACGCAGCCCGCCGTGAACTGAAAATAGAAAACCACCGCGCCCATATGCTCGGACTGGACGAGCCGGCTTGTCTGGATCATCGCCACCGCCACGCAGAAGGCGGCGGTGAGAGCCATGCCAGCCCCGATGGCGCCGCGCGACAGGCCCTGATCGCCCGCGCCCAGATGTTCCCACAGCATGACCAGCACGCCGCAAAAGCCCAGCGCGACGCCGAACCAGCGCCCCGGCCCCACCCGCTCGCCCAGCCAGGCGGCGGCCAGAATCACGATGATGAGCGGCGAGGCGTAGCCCACCACCGTTACGTCAGCCAGCGGCAGGAAGGCGAAAGCCGCGAAGTTCATCACCATGCTGCCGGTGCCCGCCAGCGAGCGCAGCAGGTGGCCGCCGACCCGGCGCGTGCGCAAGGCGCGCGGAAATTCGCCCCTCTGCGCAAGCCAGACAGCGAGCACGATGAGCGCGAAGAACGATCTGAACGCGACCAACTCGCCCACAGGATAAAAGGACAGCCCCTTCATGATCGCCATCATGCAGGCGAAAACGAATGTGGAGGCGATCTTGTAGGCGATTCCTGCCAGCATCCGCGTCAGAACGCGCCCGGGAAAGACCCGCCGTCGATGAGGAAGTTCTGGCCGGTGATATAGCCCGCCTGCGCGCTGGCGAGATAGGCGCAGAGCTGGCCGAACTCTTGCGGGTCGCCGAGGCGCCCGGCGGGAATGGTTCTGGTGCGCGCCGCCAGAGCCTCGTCAGTCGTGGTCCCCTGCGCCTTGGCCGCGCCCGCCGCGACGGTGCGCAAGCGGTCGGTCAGAAACGCGCCGGGCAGGATGCTGTTGATGGTGACATTGGCGCCCGCCACCTGCCGCGCCACGCCCGCCACGAAAGCCGTGAGGCCCGCACGCGCGCCGGAGGACAGATCGAGCTGGGGCAGCGGCATTTTCACCGAGCCGGAGGTGATGTTGACGATGCGCCCGAATTTGCGCTCCACCATGCCGTCGATGACGCCCTGAATGAGCTCGATGGGCGTGATCATGTTGCTCTCAACCCCCGCCACCATATCGGCGTGGGAGAGCTGGCGGAAATCCTTCGGGGGTGGACCGCCGTTGTTGTTGACGAGAATGTCCACCTGCGGCATCGCCGCCAGCAGGGCCTTGCGGCCCTCCACCGTGCCCACATCGGCCGCGACCGGGATCACCCGCGCGCCCGTCGCCGCCGCGATGGCCTTGGCGGCGGCGTCCAGCGTGGCGGCGTCGCGTCCGTTGATCACGACCTCGCAGCCCGCTTCCGCGAGCGCCATGGCGCAGGCCCGGCCCAGCCCCTTGCTCGACGCGCAGACGATGGCGCGCTTGCCCTTCAATCCCAGATCCATGCCGCCCTCTTCAATGTCAGTCGGTCAGCACCTGCTCGCCCGCGCCCGCCCATTCCAGCATGCCGCCGGTGAAATGGGCGCGGATGTCCGTGCGGCCCGCCTCCTGCGCAAGGCCCAGCGCGGTGACGGAGCGCTTGCCCGAACGGCAATGCAGCACGATGCGCTGGCCGGGCTTTTGCGCAGGCAGAGCCGACGGATCGAAGATCGACAGTGCGTTGAGGCTGGCGCCGGGAATGCGTCCGGCCTCCCATTCATAGGCTTCGCGCACGTCGATGAGCGCGATGGAGCCATCGGCGAGGCCGCTCTTGAGTTCAACGAGGCTGACGTCCTCGACCACGATCCTGTCCATGGGCTCTCCAATCGGTTGCGCGTCTGTCTCGAATAGCGCAGCGCAGGCTGCGGGGGAAGCTCAGGGCGCGACCACCGGCCATAGCCCCGCCATTTCCGCCGCCACGAAAAGCCCCGCCCCGGCGAACAGCACCACGAATGGGTGCAGCTTGGGCCGCAGGGTCAGCGTCAGCCCAGCCCCTACCGCCGCCGCCCAGGTGAGCGCGCCGTCGCCCGACAGGCGGATGATGGAAATGGCGCCCGCGAAGATCAGCCCCACCGCCACCGGCGCCAGCCCCTTTTCCAGCGCCGTGTGCCAATCGCGGCCCCTGTAACGGTCATAGACCCGGGCGACCGCGAGGGTGAGGATGGAGGCGGGCACGAAAAGCGCCAGCGTGGCGACGATGGCGCCCGCCCAGCCCGCGACCTTCCAGCCGATGAGCGTGGCCAGCATGGCGCCCGGCCCCGGCGCGACGCGGGCGATGGAGAAGAGGTCGATGAACTCGCGCGCGGTGATCCAGTGCATCACATCCACCACCTCGCGCTGCAAGGGCGCGAAAATGCTGGGTCCGCCACCAATCGACAGAAGCGAGAAGGGCACGAGGATGAAGGTGAGGCCGAGGAGCGGATTTTCACGCATCCAAGCCTCCTCGACCTGGCCCTCGCGGCCAGGCCAGCGCCACGCTGATCGGCCCCGCGACCAAAGCCACCGGCGCCAAAGGCCATTGCAGGATGCCGATGGCGACGAAAACGCCGAAAGCGATGACGCCGGGCGCCGCCTTGCGACAGCCATGCAGCGCGCCCATGGTCCCCATGCGCAGCACCATGCCCACCGCCGCCGCCGCAATGCCATCCATGGCTGAATGGAAGCCGGGGATCTTGATGGCCGTGTCGTAGAGCGTCGCCACCGCGATGACGAGAAAGAACGGCCCCATCAGCACCGCCAGCAGCGCCACGCCCGCCCCCAGCGTGCCGCGCAGCACCTGCCCGACGTAGACCGCCATATTGGTGACATTGGCGCCCGGCAACACCTGCCCCAGCGCCAATCCCGCCAGGAACTTCTCATTGGTCAACCAGCCGCGCTCGCCAACCGTGATGCGATGCATCCAGCCAGTGACGCCGCCGCCGAAGCTGGAGGCCCCGATGGTGAAGAAGACGCGAAAGATGTCGCGCAGCGGAACCTTCGGCGGCGTTTCCTGCATCATGAACCCATTGGGCGCGAATCGCCGCGCCTGCGTACCAAGCGTAGCCTATCATCGCGCCGGGAAATGCGCCTGCCAGTGCCGCGCCACATCCAGCCGCGTCGCGACCCAGACGCCATCATGGCTCTGCACATAATCAAGGAACCGCGCCAGCGCCACCGCGCGCCCCGGCCTGCCCACAAGGCGGCAGTGGAGGCCCACCGACATCATCTTGGCCGCACCCTCCTCGCCCTCGCGGTAGAGGCAATCGAAGGAGTCCTTCAGATAAGCGAAGAACTGATCGCCGGAGTTGAAGCCCTGCGGGGTGGCGAAACGCATGTCGTTGGCGTCGAGCGTATAGGGCGTCACGAGCTGCGCCTTGTCGCCCTTGTAGACCCAATAGGGCAGCTCATCGGCATAGGAGTCCGCGCAATAGGCGAAGCCGCCCTCCTCCATCACCAGATCCAGCGTATGGATCGAGGTGCGCCCGGTGTACCAGCCAAGCGGCCGCTCGCCGGTGATCTGCGTGTGCAGCGCGATGGCCTCGCGCATATGGGCGCGCTCGGCCTCAGCCGTGTAATCCTTGTATTCGATCCATTTCAGCCCGTGGCTGGCGATCTCCCACTGGGCTTCCTGCATGGCCGCGACCTGCTCGGGACTGCGCGCCAAAGCGCTCGCAACCCCAAACACCGTCACCGGCATCCGCCGCGCCGTGAACATGCGCCACAAGCGCCAGAAACCAGCGCGCGCGCCATATTCGTAGATGCTCTCCATGTTCCAGTGGCGCTGGCCCGGCCAGGCGGCGGCGCCGACGATCTCCGACAGAAAGGCCTCGGAGGCAGCGTCCCCATGGAGAATATTGTTCTCGCCGCCCTCTTCGTAATTGACGACGAACTGAACGCAGATCTTCGCCCCGCCCGGCCATTTGGGATCAGGCGTGGTGCGGCCATAGCCGCGCATGTCACGGGGATATTGGGTCATGGGGATGCCTCAGAGGCTCGACGGATCAGCAAGATTTAGCCTACCTCGGCCAGGAAGGAAACGCAGCGTCCTGCGCAAGGCGAGCATCGCCATGGCCCCAAAAAGAAAAAATGAATGTAAGCAGGGCTGAACTATGCGCACGAATAGGCTAGGGTGCACCGCCCCGCAGCCTATAGAGCCGCGGGCGATGGAGAAAACGACATGACGGCCCGCATTGATCGACGCAGCTTCACCACATTCGCGGGCGCAAGCCTTTTGTCCGCGCCCTTCGTATCGCGGGCGTCGGCGCAGGCGCTCACCCCGATCAAGGTCGGCTACGACGGGTTCTCCATGACGACCGCGCCAATGACCTTTGGCTTGCAAAAAGGCATTTTCCGCAAATACGGCCTTGACCTCACCATGCTCTATATCGACGCGGGGGTCACGCTCACGCAGGCGGTGGTGGGCGGCTCGGTCGATATTGGCCAGAACGGCTACACGCCGGCGGCGGCGGCGGCCGTGCAGGGCGGCGACATCGTCTTTATCGGCGGCGTTTCCAACAAACTGCCCTTTCAGCTGATCGTGAAGTCCGAAATCAAGACGGCGGCGGACCTCAAGGGCAAGAAGATCGCCATTTCGCGGCTGGGCTCGTCCTCCGACACGGCGGCGGGTTTCGCAGTGGCGCATCTCGGCCTCAAGCGCGCCGACGTCACCTTGTTGCAACTGGGCGGCGAAGGCACCCGCACCGCCGCCATGATGAGCGGCCAGATCGACGGCTCGATGGAGCAATTGCCCCGCAGCGCGGAGCTGGAGGAGACCGGCAAATATCACATGCTGGTCGATTGCACGGTGGTGGCGGGCGATTATCCCAACACGGCCTATGTGGCGCGGCGCTCGACGCTCAAACAAAAGCCGGACGTCATCAAGCGCTTCATGATGGCCATCAGCGAAAGCATCCACGCCTACAAGACCAACAAGGCGGAGGCGCTGGAATCAAGCGCCGCATTCCTCAAGACGCCGAACAACCATGCGCTTGAAGTCACCTATGAAAGCTTCACAAATGTCGTCTTCCCGGACATTCCGCGCCCCTCCATCGCGGGCATAGAGCTGGTGCTGGCGGAAATGAAGGAGAAGCTGCCTGCGGCAGGCAATGTGAAGGCCGCGCAAATCGTCGATACAAGCGCGCTGGACGAACTCGAGACGGAAGGCTTCTTCGCGAAGCTTTTGAAGTGAGCCCCATGCCTCTCGATACACTTGACGCCACGGGCGAGGCCCGACCGGTGAAGCTTTGCGCGCGCGGCGTGCGGATCGACTTCTGGAACGAACGCATCAAGCGCAATCTGCGCGTGCTCGACTGCATTGACCTTGATGTGCGCGAGGGCGAGCTGCTCGCCATCGTGGGCCCCAGCGGCTGCGGAAAATCCACCTTTCTGGGCGCCGTGGACGGGCTGGTGAAAACAGGCGCGGGAGACATCCGCGTGGATGGCGTCAGCGTCGACAAGCCGGGTGCAGACCGCGCCATGGTGTTCCAGCAAGATTCGCTGTTTCCCTGGCGCACAGTGATGCGCAACATCAGCTACGGGCTCGAACTGCAAGGACGCATGGCCAGAGCCGAGATTCGCGACCGCGCCGCCAGCCTCGTCGAACTTGTCGGCCTCAAGGGCTTTGGCGAACATTACCCGCATGAGCTTTCGGGCGGCATGCGCCAGCGCGTCAACATCGCCCGCGCGCTCGCCACAGACCCCAAGCTGCTGTTGCTCGACGAGCCCTTCGCCGCGCTGGACGCGCAGACGCGCGAATTCATGCAGGTGGAGCTGATGAAGATCCTCGCCCGCGCCAAAAAGACCGCGCTTTTCATCACCCATCAGATCGACGAGGCGGTGTTCCTCGCCGACCGGGTGGCGGTGTTCTCGGCGCGCCCGGCGCGGATAAAAGCCATCGTGGATGTGGATCTGCCCGGCCAGCGCACGCTGGAAAGCAAGTTGCAGCCGCGTTTCCGCGATTTGCAGGAACGCATCTGGCGGCTCATCGAAGAAGAGGCCGAACGCACCGGCCTCATGACCTCCACAGTGGGAGCCTGACGTGACGAGCGTAACGAATGATCTCGTCGTGGCTGACGTGCAGGGCGGCCCAAGCCGCTCCCTTTGGGCGCGCCATGAAAACATGTTGCTCGGCCTCCTGGCCGTCGCCGCCTTCATGCTGTTCTGGGAATTTTCGGTCGTCTTTGGCTGGGTGAACCCGCTCTTCACCAGCTCGCCCACGCGCATCGTCGCAGCGGGCGCGGCCATGGTGCGCGACGGGTCGATCTGGAATGATCTTGCCGTCAGCGGCCTCGAATTCGCGCTGGGCTATGGGCTTGCGGTGATCGTGGGCGTGCCGCTGGGCATTCTCATGGGTTGGTACAGGCGCTTCAATGCGCTGCTGGAGCCCTTCGTCAACGCGCTCTACGCCACGCCGCGCATCGCGCTGATGCCGCTGATCATCATCTGGTTCGGCGTCGATCTGTCCTCGAAGATCGCCATCATCTTCCTGTCCACGGTCTTCCCGATTCTCGTCAACACGATGACCGGGGTACGCACCATCGACCGCGATTTCATCAAGGTGGCGCGCTCCTTTGGCGCCAGCGACGGCCAGCTCTTCACCACCGTCGCCCTGCCCTCCTCCGTGCCCAATCTGCTCACGGGCCTGCGGCTCGGCCTCGGACATGCGTTGATCGGCATCGTCGTCGGCGAGATGTACGGCGCCTCGGCCGGCATCGGTTACATGATGCAGACGGCGGGCGCGACGTTTCAGACTGATCGCGTGATGGTGGGCATCCTCATCATCGCGGCGGCTGGCATGGCGTTGACGCAGGTGCTCAGGATCATCGAAAACAGATTCGAGGGGTGGCGCGTCGATCATCGGGGTTAATCTCCGGGCCGCCGACGAAACAGGGGAGAACGCCATGAAGTTCGCTGATCAGGTGGCCATCGTCACCGGCGCGGGACGCAATATCGGTGAAGAGATTTCCAGACTCCTCGCCACACATGGCGCAACCATCGCTGTCGTGGATTTCGATGCCGCACGAGGCGAGAAAGTGGCGGCGGACATCATCGCGGCTGGCGGCAAGGCGAAGGCCTTCATCTGCGATGTGTCGAAGGAAGACGACCTTTTGCAATGCGTGCAAGATGTGACGGCGGCCTTCGGGCGCATCGACATTCTGGTGAACAACGCCGCCATCTCGGACAACAAGAACATGTTCGATCTGACGAGCGCCGAGTGGAACAAGGTTCTGGCGGTCAGCCTCACCGCGCCCTTCATCCTGACGAAGGCCGTGGCGAAGGAGATGATCGCGGGTGGGCGCGGCGGGCGGATCGTCAATGTCAGCTCGACGACGGGCTATTACGGACGCTCGCGCGCGACGGCCTATGCGGCGGCGAAGGGCGGCGTGGCGAGTCTGACCCGCTCGCAGGCCGTCCAGCTCGCGCCCCACAACATCCGCGTCAACGCCGTGGTGCCCAACAAGATCGGCTCGCCCGTCGGCAAGGACGAGTTCGATCCCACAAGACCCGTGGTCAATCTGGTCGGCCGCCCCGGCGTTCCGGCGGATTTGGCCAATGCGGTGCTCTTTCTCGTCTCCGAGGAATCCTCGTTCATCGTCGGCGCGGCTCTCTTTGTCGATGGTGGATGCAGCGTCCTGATGCCCGGCGAAAGCTGAGAAAAGCTGCGGTCGGCCTTGTGGAAGCCGGTCCGCTTTGCGAATATCGCAACGGAAAAATAATCCGGCGCGATGGCGCTGAGGGCAGGAGTTCAATCACATGCATGACGCGCCGCATGAATCCTTCAAGGTCATCCGCGATCTGGAATTCGTAAAGCGGGGCGAGCAAGCCATCGCGGGCGATCTCTATTTGCCCTCGGACAATCCGAATGCGCCTGTCATCGTGGCTGTCCACGGCGGCGCCTGGCAGCGGGGCGGCCCCAAAAGCTACGCGCGGCTTGGTCCTTATTTCGCCAAACAGGGCATTGGCCTTTTCGCCGTGACCTATCGCTTTGCGCCGAAGAACCTGTTTCCCAACGCCGTGCATGACGTGCGCGCCGCCGTGCAGTTCTTGCGCTCCAAAGGGGCCGGGCTCGGGGTTGATGTGAACCGCATCGGCATCATGGGCGATTCGGCTGGCGGCCATCTGGCGGCGCTGGTCGCGCTGGCGGGCGACAGGCCGGAATTCGCGGGTCAGCCCGGCGAGGCCTATCCCGGCGTGAGTACGGCGGTGAAGGTCTGCGTGCCGGTCTATGGCATCTACGACATGATGGCGCAGTGGGAATTCGACCAGATCCTGGCGCCGAAGGGCAATCTGCCAGAGATTTTCCTCGGCCTCAGCCCGCTGGAAGATCGCTTCGCCTATCATCGCGCCTCGCCCGTCAACTATGTGACGAAAGCCTCGAACCATATCGCTTTCTTCATGGCCTGGGGCACGCGCGACGACATCGTCGATCCCATGTCCCAGTCGGGACAGATGATGGCGGCGCTCAAACGCGCGGATTATTTCGTGCGGTCGGCGACCGTCGACGCCGGACATTTCTGGATAAGCGAACCGCTGGACGAGCCGGGCAGTTTCCCCGGCTTCGTGGCGCCGCGTATTCTGCGCTTTCTCCAGGAAAAGCTCTGAGAGCGACGAAGAACGCACCTCGCGCCAGTTGTTCGATGGATCACTCTCTGTTATCAGCTCGCGCCTGACCGGTGGTCGCGTGGGAGCCGACGTCTCTCATCATAGACAACGCTGATTAACGGCGGAACGAGGGAAAGATGGGGCGGCAAAGCCAGGTCGAAGACGAAGCGCGGGCGAACCTCTGGTTGTTGCTGAGCAGCGTCGCCACACGCTTCGGGCGCGAGGCACAGCGCGGCCTCGCTGGCTGCAAGCTGAGCATGCAGGGCATGCGGGTGCTGATCTTTCTGCTTGAGCGGCAAGGTCTGCGCTGCTCGTCCCTGGCCAACGCCGTGGGTCTGGAATCGACCGCATTGTCGCACCTCATGCGCACTCTGGCGGATCAGGGCCTGATCACCCGGACGCGCGCGACCCGCGATCAGCGCACCATCGAGGTGTGCCTGACGCCCGCAGGCCAACTGCTGGCGGAGCAGTGCCGCGCCGCCAACGCCCGGACGGAAAATCTGCTTTTCGCGGGTCTGGATCAGCTGGAGGTGCAGACCATGCACATCCTCTTGACGCAGATGAACGCCAATCTGGAAGCTGTCGCTCCCTGAAGCTTCACCCAGCGGCCTTGGCGAAGAGCTGGATGATATTGCCTTCCGGATCGCGGAAAGCGAGCACGCGCCCGTGGCCGCCCATGTCGCGGCTCTGGATGATCGTGCAGCCATTTTCGGCAAGCTTCGCCTCATAGGGCGCAAGATCATCCACCTCGAGCGCGGCGACCGCCCCGCCTTCGAGGCTGGCGGATTCTTCGGGGGAGCTGAGCGCGAAGCTCACATTGCCGCCATCGAACTGCGCCCAGCGCGCGCCATCGCGGAATTTCAGCTTGAGGCCAAAGACGCCCTCGTAGAAAGACACCGCCCGGTTCATATCCTTGACGGTGTAGTAAACGCTCTGAACCCGCTTGAGCACGTGTCGCTCCCCTATTTTCGCCTGCTTCGCGTATTGCGCGCAACGTTGGCTATTGAGCCCGGCGCGATGGGCGGCGTCAACCGGGGGACTTGGGAATGGGGCGTTGACCAATTCTCGGAAAATTGTCGCACGGGCCATGGTTTTCATCGTCACGGTGCGGCCCAAGGGAAACGCCAACCTATGGTCACCCACCTTGCCCGCGACGGCCACCCCAAATCTCTAAGGTCATGATGATTTTATCGACCCAGGTACTTCCAGGATTATGGTTGGTGCCAATCATCGCTGGATGGCTTGCAGCCCGGAGTACTTCCTCCGTCTTTTCAGGGTGAGTAGATATAACGTGATCGCCAAGACGATAGGCTGCGCGGTGGATCGCAGCGACAGCGACATCTGGCTCACAGTCGAACCATTCAAGGTTGACGCGGTGATCATCAAGGATCGCGTGGGCGGTTTTCTCGACTTCGACATAAAGATCAGCACGGGTGAACCCGAGATAATCGATCTCCAGCGGGAAGGGTGAGGCCGTGCGAAGTTGTGCTAGCCGGGCGCGTGGATTGGTACTAGACCCGACCTTTATAAGGCCGTGCTCGCCTCTAATTACATAAATGAACCCTATGGATGGAGGAGCTACGCCTTGAGAGAGCCCGCCGGGCTTCCCAGTTCGCTTCGCGAAATCCTCTGGACCCAGACTGACGGTCGGACGAACACCAAATATTTTTGGTCCGTTGAGCCTGAGGCGCATTGCAGATTCCCCATTCTTTCAAAAGCTAGACAATAATAGCCGAAAATTTCAATAATGGTAACAATTGAGACGATTCGGAAATCTTAAATCTGGGGCGTCCAGTCACCCCTATGGACGGCCTTTCGTCCAAGCTGTGACGACCGCGCCGAACTGCTATAAGCGAGTCTCAGGCGCGGGAGGCGCCGCAGGAGGTTCATCCACATGTTCAAGAAAATTCCCGTCATCGCGCTCGAAGAGCACTATTGGGATCATGAGCTCGCCGCCCAGCTGCAAGGCGCTGAAGGTACGCGCTCGGCGGACATGTTGCAGCGGCTCTACGATCTGGGCGACCTGCGCCTGCGGGAAATGGACGAGGCCGGGATCGACATTCAGGTTCTGTCCCATGGCGCCCCCTCCGCCCAGAAGCTTGACGCTTCCATCGCTGTGGATCTGACCAGGCGCGTCAATGACCGCCTCGCGGAGGCCGTCGCGCGCCATCCCACCCGTTTCGCCGGTTTCGCCGCCCTGCCCACCGCCAATCCCGAAGCCGCCGCGCGCGAGCTCGAGCGCTGCGTCAAGGATCTCGGCTTCGTCGGCGCCATGATCTGCGGCCTGACCAATGGCATGTTCCACGACGACGAGCGCTTCTGGTGCATCTACGAGCGGGCGGAAGCTTTGGGCGTGCCGATCTATTTCCACCCCTCGTTCCCCGACGCCGACGTCTCGCGCGTTTACTACGACAAATACGCCAAGGACTTTCCGCAGGTCGTGCGCGCCGCCTGGGGCTATACGGTGGAGACGGCGACGCAGGCCGTGCGCCTCATCCTCAGCCGGGTCTTCGAGAAACATCCGGGCCTGAACGTCATTCTCGGCCATATGGGCGAGACCCTGCCCTATCAGCTCTGGCGCATCGACCAGGCGCTCAAGCGCCCCGGCCATGACGAGATGAACTTCCGCGAACATTTCACGCGCAATTTCTACATCACGACCAGCGGCCACTTCTCCACCACCGCGCTGGTCTGCGCGATGATGGAAATGAGCATGGATCACATCATGTTCTCGGTCGACTATCCCTTCGTGGCCCACAAGCCCGCGATGGATTGGCTGAACACGCTGCAACTGTCCCAAACCGACATGCGCAAATTCCTCAGCGGGAATGCGCGTCGGGTTCTGAATCTGTAATAAGATGAAATCAGGGGGCGCAGGCCTTCGCGCAGCGCCCCCATCCATGTTCCCAAACCCCAACCACGAGCAGACCATGGCCGCGCGCCCGACCCTCTATCTCCTCCCCGGCCTCCTCTGCGACGCCTTTACATTTGAAAATCAGAAGCGCGCGCTGGAGGGCGAATTCGACGTCCGCGTGCTCGACTTCTTCGGTCTCGATTCCATGACCGCCATGGCCCAGCGCGTGCTCGATGATGCGCCTGCGCGCTTCTCGGTCTGCGGCTTCTCCATGGGCGGGCGCGTCGCCATGCAGATCCTGCGGCTGGCGCCCGAGCGGCTGGAGCGGCTGTGCCTGCTGGACACCGGCATCGTTCCCGCAGGCCCCGGCGAGGCCGAAAAACGACAGGTTCTTGTGGACCTCGCATGGAAGGACGGCATGGAGGCGCTGGTCAAGGCCTGGCTGCCGCCGATGCTGCATCCCGAGCGCCGCAGCGACCCCGCCTTCATGGGCCCGCTGGGCGACATGGTGCGCCGCGCCACGCCGGAGATTTTCGAAAAGCAGATCCGCGCTCTGGTGAACCGCCCGGACCCGACCCTGCTGCTGCCCGCGATCACGTTCCCCACTGTCGTGGCCGTGGGACGACAAGACGAATGGAGCACGGTGGCGCAGCACGAAGACATTGCAAATCTGATTCCCGGCGCCAAACTGGTGGTGATCGAGGACAGCGGACATTTCACGCCGGTGGAGCAGCCCGAAGCGCTGACCGCAATTCTTCGCGACTTGATGGCCATGTAAAAAATCTGGAGGAACGCATGTCCAAAGGCCCCTTCCGCGCCGACCATGTCGGCAGTCTGCTGCGTCCCGCCGCGCTGAAGGAGGCCAGAGCGAAAGCCGCCAGCGGCGCCATCACGCGGCAAGCCCTGCGCGACATCGAGGACGCCTGCATCCGCGACGTCGTGTCGCTGCAGGAAAGCGCGGGGCTACAGGCGGTGACGGACGGCGAGTTCCGCCGGGCCATGTGGCACACGGATTTTCTCACGGGCTTTGACGGCATCGTCTCGACCCATTCGCAATATGCGGTGAAATTCCACGGCAAGAACGGCGAGACGGCGGAGACCTCCTCCATGCTCGTCGTCAACGACAAGGTGCGCCGCAGCAAGCCGGTCATGCTCGACCATTTCAGCTATCTGAAATCGGTGACCTCGAAGACCGCCAAATTCTGCATGCCCTCGGCCACCTATCTGCATCTGCGCGGCGGCCGCAAACTGGTGGATGAGGCCGCCTATCCCGACATGGCGGAATTCTGGAACGACATCGCAACCGTCTATCAGCAGGAGATCGACGATCTTGCGAAAGCGGGCTGCTCCTATGTGCAGCTCGACGACGTGTCCTTCGCCTATCTCTGCGATGAGGGCATCTGCCAGCAGATCGCCAATGATGGCGAGGATCCCAAGCGCCTGCCGCAGCTCTATACGCAGATCGTCAACAGGCTGACCGCCAAGCGCCCGCCGAACATGACGGTGACGATCCATACCTGCCGGGGCAATCACGACAGCATGTGGATGGCGTCGGGCGGCTATGACGCGGTGGCGGAAGCCTTCTTCACGGAAGCTGATGTGGATGGCTTCTTCCTCGAATATGACACCGACCGCGCCGGTGGTTTCGAGCCGCTGCGCTTCGTGCCCAAGCACAAGAAAGTGGTGCTGGGCCTCGTCAGTTCGAAAGAGGCTGCGCTGGAGACGAAGGACGCCCTCAAGCGCCGCATCGAAGAGGCCGCCAAACATATCTCCATCGATCAATTGTGCCTCAGCCCCCAATGCGGCTTCGCCAGCACGGCGCCGGGCAACCGCATCACCGAAGACGTGGAACGCCGCAAGCTGCAACTGATCGTGGAGACCGCGCAGGAGGTCTGGGGGACGAGCGTTTGAGCTTTTCTATCGGAATCTAAATTATCCAGGCGCAACGCCCGCAGCTTCTCTCCCCCTTGTGGGGAGAGATTAGAGAGTGGTCCGAACCGGATACATAGTTGACAGATCAGACCGGATAGATGGTTGACACTCTAAGCTGTCGTCATGACTGGGAGCATGATCGATGGTTTGGAAGGGTACGAGCGTCGAGGAGGCCAAGCGCCGGTTTGTGAATGACC
>CAIUWR010000022.1 GCA_903902915.1 uncultured Hyphomicrobiales bacterium
AATAACACGCCGACAACGGCGCGATTGAGGGATGAAACGATGCGAGCGCTGGCCTCCTGTTGTGGGCTCATGGCGACCGCGCTGGCGTCAGTATCGCCCGCGTTGTGCGATCCCGTCGCCGACTTCTATCGCGGCAAGCAGGTGTCGCTGGTCCTGAGCACCGGGGCGGGGGGCGGCTACGCCAGTTACGCCCACGCCTTCGCGCCCTATCTGAGCAAACATATTCCCGGCAATCCGACCATTGTGGTGCAGAACTTGCCGGGCGCTGGCGGCCTCCGCGCCATGCAATATTTCGCCAGCGTGGCGCCGCGCGATGGCTCCGTGCTGGGGCTGGTGCATTCGAGCGTTCCCTTCGCGCCGCTCACGGTGGAGAATCTCGATCAGTTCAAGCTGGATGTGGAGGAGGCCATCGGCGCCAATCCCATCATGAATCCCATTCCGCTCGGACGCGGCAAGGAAGGCGCGGCGCGGCTGGAACTGGCCTATCAGCAGGCGCCCTATGCGCAGTATTTCCTGTCGGATCCCGACTTCACGCTGATCGGCGTCGCGACCAAGAACTAATTACTGCGATTGCGCGATAAACTGCTCAACGAGGCGCTGTGTGGCGCAAGGATTACAACGCCTCGCGCCACACTCTCAACCTGGCTGGCGGACCCCAGCTGAGTTCGCCAGGACGTTCCCGCGACAGGCGGCGGCGCTGCGCAACCCCACCAGCTCCGCGCCGTCTCCCGCCACCACACCCGTCAGAAGGCGCGCAACCAACAGCCCGAACAAACTTCAGAGGGGCAGGGTCAAGGGAATTTTGCAGTATTCAGCGCAAGAATTCAAATTTTGCATTCTTTTTGACTTCAGAAGCAAATTGGATGCGGTGGGGCCCGTCGATAGCTTCTATAGATGTCCGGTTTAGGTAGCTCTTCAAATGTCCGCTTTCGGGCTGCCTGCTTCTGCATTTGCCCCGCTGTGGGCGGGGTGGGCAGGTTTGGGCGCTCTTGCCCAAAGCTGTCCACGCCGTCCACAGCCTCGTTCGCGAAGCGGACTTACGCGACCGACTGCTTCCTGACGGCCTCCCCTTCGTCCAGGCTTCCATCGGCAAGGAAGCGGGCGATCTTTTTGGGGCCGTGGAATAGCGCGATGCATCCATCATGATATTCCAGCACCCGGAAGCGACAGCTTGGCCGAACCCCACCGAACCGCCAGATGGTTCAAAATGCGCTCCGGTCGAGCCGGACTTCCGCTCGGGCCACGCCCTCCCGTCGATCCAGCCCGACCGGCGCTTTCTCACCCTAATTGTCGCTGAATTCTCATCGTGATTGTCGCGCGGCACCCTCCCTTGCCCCGTAGCCCTCCAGCACGATGCGGTTGCGGTCTTCGGCCGAAAAACGGCGACGGGGTTTGTCGCACAGATCCTGACGGGGCAGTCGGAATAGTCTGGGCCTGCGTGACAAATGGAGCCGTGAACATTAGGCTCAAGATAAAATGACACAAGGGGGAGAAGGTCAATGCGGCTGTTCGTGAACAAGACCAGGCGGTCTTTCGAGGCCTGCGACGCCACTTTGACTACGAAGGGATCCTGCGCTTGCCACATGGCCCGACGCAGCTTTCTCAAGGGCCTTGGCGCAGCAGCGGCAGGCTTCAGCACCCCCGGTCTTGCAGGCGCACAGGACAAGGTGCCGCGCCGCATTGTGGATGTGCACGCTCATCTCACGCCGCCCGAATATATCCAGGACCTCCAGGGCACTGGCCTCGTTTTGCCGCCATCCTTGAAATGGACACCCGCCAATCATCTCGAAGACATGGACAAGGCGGGCGTCGATCTCACTATTCTGTCGGTGACCACGCCAGGCATCTGGTTCGGCGACAATGATCGCGCCCGTCGCATGGCTCGGTATACCAACGATTATGCCGCCAAACTGGTGACCGGCTATCCACACCGCTTTGGTCAGTTCGCCGCTCTGCCGCTTCCCGATGTAGAAGGCTCCCTGCGCGAGATCGAATATGGTCTTGATGTGCTGAAGGCCGATGGCGTCGCGCTGTTCACCAGCTATGACGGCAAATGGCTCGGCGACAAGGCTTTCGACACGGTCTTCGCTGAGCTTAACCGGCGCAAGGCCGTGGTCTATGTGCATCCCACATCGCCCGCCTGCTGCGTCAACACGCTTCCTTATATTCCCGACGCCATGATTGAATATGGCACGGACACCACGCGCGCTATCGTCAACTATATCTTCCTTGGCGCAGCCCGCCGCTTCCCCGATGTCAAGATGATCTGGAGCCATGCGGGCGGCAGCATGCCCTTCCTGATCGAGCGTTTCGACCAGAGCGAGAAACTTCCCACCGTGCGCGCCAATGTGCCAGACGGCTTCCGCGCCGAAGCGCGCAAATTTTTCTACGACACCGCCCAGTCGAGCAACGCCATCTCCATGACGGCGCTGCGTCAGCTCGTGACAAGCTCGCAGATCGTGTTCGGCACCGATGTGCCCTTCCGCACTTGCGTGGAGCATGTGAAGGCGCTGGAGAGCAATGGCGTGTTTGCAGAAGCCGAACTCAACGGAGTCTGGCGCGGCAACGCCGCAAAGCTCATACCTCGTCTTGCGGGATGATCGGCAGCAGCAAATGCGAGGGATGCGCGGGGTCGTGATAGATTCTGTGCATCACCGTCTGGGCTGAACAGATGTGATAGGGCACATATTCCGCATTGGTCGCGCCCGCGACGCCGGTTGGCAGATCGAGCGCGGTGATCTCGATGCAGAGGCGATGGCCCGCCTTGAACATATTGGCGGTGGCCATGATCTCGATCTGATATTCCTCCACCACGCCCGGCGTCACTTTGCGCTGCGCTTCGCGCGTCAGCGGATGCCACGGGCGGCCAGGTTCGGAACGCGCAGCGTCGACCGCCCGATGCGAGGCTTTCAGCCAGCCGCGTGAGACTTCGCGCTCGGGCAGATCGGGCAAGTCGCGCTCGCCCTCGCGCCCGCTGCGCACGGACGCGTCGGGGCCCACGTCTTTCAGGATCACGATCCAGTTCGTGTCGTCCTGATCAATGGCGGCGTATAGCGTGAGGGCGATCGGCCCTGCCACGAGCACATCCCGCGCGAAGGGCTCGCTCAGATAGCGCAAGCTCTCGATGCGCTTTGTTTGCGTTGGCGGCATCTGCACGAATGTGTCAGGCGGCGACAGATCGTCCACGCTGCCAGCCGTCATGGGCTGTGCGCGCAACCGCTCCCATGAATCCAGCCACAATTTCGTCCATTGCACATCGGGCGGGGGCCAGTCGGCGGCGCTGCGCCATTCGTTGGCGCCCATGACCCAGTAGCGCACGGGCGGGCCATCCATGGCGCCGGTGTCCATGCCCTTCAGCCAGCGATCATACCAGCGCAGAATGTAGCTATGGAGCGAATGAAAAGGCCGCTCCAGATGCGATGGACCAGCGAGCGTGAGACGCTTGGGGCCTTTGAGATTCGTATACCAGTTCTGCGCGCCATTGAGGTGGGTCTTGTAGGTATAGGCGTACCAGCCCGTGCCTGTATGCACGGGAATGTCGATCAGCGCGAACTCCGCCTCGCCCTTGGTCACCACGTCTTCGCGATCATAGGGATCAAGCAGCAGATCGAAGAAGGCGGGCATGTGCTGGCCCTTCTGGACGAGCACGTTGAAAACATGCGGATAGATCCGATAGTCGGGATTTTCCATGGCCGCACGCCACAGGGCGTCTTTAGCTGGCGGTAATTCGCCCGGCGCGCCCCTCACCTGATGGGCGGCGGAGAAATGGCTTATGAGATAGCGGAAAAGATGCAGCACCCCGCCGGGATGTTCATCGCGAAACCCGCCGAATGGCCCATAGGCGCCGCGCGGATCAAAAGGGAAGATCGCCTTCAACGCAGGCGGGCGTTGCTTGGCCACCGCGAGCTGTTCGGCGCCGAAGCCGGAGATGCCGACCATGCCTACATTTCCGTCGCACCAGGGCTGCGCGGCGATCCAGGCGATGAGGTCATAGCAATCCCATTCGCGCGAGCCGCCGCCTTCCGAAGCGCCGATGCCGCGCGGCGTGCCGATCACATGCACATAGCCGCGCGAAACAAAAAAGCGCGTGTCGCCCGCTTCCAGCAATCCCGCCCAGAGCGGCGCCCAGGACGGCTGCGGCGGCAGGGTGGCGGCATAGTCCGGCCCTTGCAGATCTTTGTTGTAAATCGCGAAGGCGAGGAGCGCGGGAAAGCGCCCCTCCACCGGCGGTCGATAGACATCCGCGCGTAGCGTAACGCCATCGCGCATGGCGATGGGCTGATCCCGCATCGCGACCATCCCGTCGTAGTCCGCCGCGCGCTCGTAAGCGCAGGGGGGCGCGTCATTCGCCTCGAAGATTGGTCTGTCCGTCATCGAGGCGCGCCTTTTTATTTAAGGACGAAGGTCGAGGCGTCGATATCGCCACGGTAGAGCGACAGCTCCTTTCCGATGTCGATATACACTTTCATGTCCGCAGGGGTGGAGGAATTGGAGAAGCGCGGCCAGCCCGGCGCGTTGAAGCCGAGATATTTCTTCTCGATGTTCTTCAGGTCGGCAGCGTTGGTGTCGATATAGGCGAGGCCTTCGTTCACCGCTTCGCGGAAGCCCGCGACCACGGCGGGATTCTTCTTCGCCCATTCGCCGGTCGTGATCCAGCCGGAGACCAGCACGTCGGGATTCACCTCGGCGAAGAATTCCGCCGCAATATAGCCTGCGCCGCTGTTGACGATGGCCGAGCGGAAAGGCTCCACAGGGGTCGCCGCGTCAATGGTGCCATTCCGCAGCATGTCGGGCATCTGCGGCAGTTGCGCCTCGATGATGGTGACGCCCTTGGGGTTGACGCCCGCGTTCAGCATCCATTTGCGCAGAAATACGTCCATCACATTGTTCAGGCCGGAGACCGCGACCTTCTTGCCCACGAGATCGGCGGGCTTTTCGACCTTCAGATCCTTGCGGACAGTGAGGCTGATGGTCGGCCGTTCCTTGATGTGGCGGGCGGCGCCGGCGATCAGCACGAGGTCAAGCCCGCCATCCACCGCCTGTAACAGCGAGGGCATGGTGGTGACGCCGATCTGCATGCTGCCGGAGACGAGCGCTGGCGGCACATTGGTGATGATCGGCACGCGCGTCAGGGTCGCGTCGATATTGTGCTTCTCGAAGAAGCCCTTCTCCTTCGCCACATAGGCGGCGAGATAATCGGAGGCGGTGGCGTAGCCGATGGTGACTTTCGCCATTTCGGCATGAGCGGTCGATGTGGCGAGGGCGGCCGCAAGGGCGGCGGCGGCGAATGTGATGGCTTTGATCATGGGTGGTCTCCTCCTTGATTGGTCTGAGCCCCGATCTTGTGTCGGGACTGGCGGGCGATCAGGTCTTCCAGATCGAGCTCCACATCATGCACGGGCTCTGCGCCGCGCGGATGCAGATCGAACGTCAGTTGCAGGCCGGTGGCTGGGCAATGCCAGGCCGTGGCCTCCAGGTCTTCGTGCAGCTTTATGGCGTGGGCCGCCGGGAGCTGCTGCATGGTAGAGCGATGCGCGCCTTTGCGCCAACGCGAATGCCCGGTGGAGAGAATGAAGCCCGCTGGCGTCGTCACATGCAGGCCGCGCTCGTCGCGCGCCACCAACAGCGAAGGCCCCAGCGTGGCGCAGGGCGCCGCACGACAGAAGCGGGCTTCGTCCGTCACGAATGCGCCGACGCGGGCGCGGCGCATGTCCGCGCGCAGCTTGGCGGTGGCGTCGTGATCGCCGACGACGACGCCGTAAACGTCATGGGCTGCGCCAACGCTGACGGCGCCGTTTTCGACATCCTGCTCCACGGCGGCGATGTCGCGCTCCAGCGGATCGCCATAGCCGCCTCCGCCCTGCCATGTCACATGGAAGACGTCGCGATTCGTCATGGTCATGAGACCGGGCTTGGGGCCGAAGGTCTCGAAGGCGGCCTCAACGGCGAGGCCGTTCGCCACTGCGCCGCGCCCGAAGGTCTGGCGAATGGTGGCGCCCGGCATGCCGCCGCCCAACCCCTGTGAATTGGGCGTTTCCGCGCCATGGGTCATGATCAGCGCCTGCGCCTGTTCGATGCCGCCCAGCGTCAGCGCCAATTCCGCGCTAAGGCCGCCGCGCTGGCGTCCCGGCCCGCCGGTGTCGCAGGCGAGGCGCCGGTGCAGATAGAACAGCGGCACGACCTGCTCGTTGCGCTCCACATCGGCGATGCCCGACATGGGCGAGGTGATCGGCCCGCCCGCCGCCACGCCATCCTTGCCCGCAAAAGCTGCGGATCCGCCCGCCAGCGGGTCCATCAGATGCAGCCCGAAATTCTCGCCGAATTGATTGACGCCGCCCAGATTGAACGTCGCCATGGCGCCATCGTTGACGCCCTGCGCGCGGAAGGCGTGGTCCGGCGCAGCCGCCAGCATTTTGTTGAGGGCGAGCATGATGGCGTTGCCCGTCACCCAGATGGTTTCGACGGTGGCCGAGCCTACGGGCGCGGGGAAAGTTGCGGTGCAGACGAGGCCATCGGGCGCGATGATCTCCACTGGCAGCAACGCGCCTTCGTTCCACTGCATGTCATAGGCGAGGGTGGGCAACACCGAACCGCTCACCGCGCCCGCAAGGCCCGAGCGTGTGGAATTGATGAAGCCCGGCGCTTGCGGGCTCGAGCCCGAGAAGTCGAGCGACATGGCGTCGCCGCGCTTTTCCAGCTTCACGTCGAGCTTGTAGAGCCGGTTGGTATGGCCATCATGTTCCAGATAATCGCTGGCGCGAAACACGCCGTCGGGCAGGGCGCGCAGGCGCTCGCGCATGCGCGTTTCCGTAGTGTCGATCATGCGCGCGATCGCGGCTGTGACGATGGCGGCGCCATAGCGAGTCACAAGGTCTGTCACACGCGCGCGCGCCACATTCAGCGTTGCGATGAAGGCGCGGATGTCGAGGCCCAGCGAGCCCGGCAGGCGCGACGCCGTGAGGATCATGTCGAGCACATCCTCGCGCAGCTCGCCCCGGTCGAGCAACTTCACGCAGGGAATGCGCAGGCCTTCCTGATAGACCTCGCGCGCCTTGGGCGACCAGCTGGCGAAATCCATGCCGCCCACATCGGTCTCATGGGCCTCCACGCCCGCCCAGGCGATGATCACATCGCCCGCGATGATCGGGCCGACCATCTGCACGTCGTTCTGATGCAGCGCGCCGATATAGGGATCGTTGCCAATGAACATGTCGCCGTCGCGCACCACATGTTTCGACTTGTCGGTGATGTGGCGGATGAAGGCGCCGCAGACGGGCGCCTGATAGGCCACTTGAAAACCCATGGAGGCGACGGCGCCATCGGGCAGGAACAGACCGGTGAAAAAGTCCGAGGCCTCCGTCACGGTGGGGGAGCCGGAAACGCTTTGCAGCGCGATCCGCATTTCCTCGGTGATCGCCACCAGCCGGTTGCGGATGACGTCATGGACGATGGAGCCGAGCGCGTCCCTGGTCATGGCGCAAGCCTCACATGAAGATTGCCGAAAGCGTCCACTTGTCCTGTGGCGCCAGGGGGCAGAACGGCGCTCTGGCCGGGATATTCGATGATGCAGGGGCCTTCGAACTGCACGCCGGGCGCAGGAAAGCGCGTGCGCCAGATTTGTGTCTCCACAGGCGCGCGCGGATCGTCGAAGACCACCGCGCGCATGCCATGGGCCACGGGCGTGTCGCCGCTGGCGCGCAAGGGCGGCGGTGGCAGGGCGCCGGCGCCGGTGACGCGCACGGACAGGATTTCGTGGCCCGCGCCCGCGAAGGAGGCGCCGCGCCCGAACAAGGTATCGTAATTCGTCTGGAAACGCGCGACTGCCTCCGCAACAGTGTCCTGTGTGAAGTCGCTTTCGGCCAGCGGCACGTCGAGATGGTGGGTCTGTCCGCGAAAGCGCACAGAGGCGAAGCGCTCCAGCTTTTCGACGCCATGGATGCCCGCCCGCGCGAGATTGGCGCGCACTTCGGCGCTGGCGTCATCGAGCGCGCGCGCGATGCGGCCCACCTCGTCTTTGGTGGCGAGGCGACGGGCTTGCAGGCGCACATAGCAGGGGCGTTCGGTGGAGAAAGACACATCGGCATTGGCGGTGCCGAAGGCTGATTGGGCGGTCGCCGCTGCTGGCACCACGAAGGAGGTAAGCCCCAATTCGGCCGCCAGCACCCAGGCGTGGGAGGGGCCTGCGCCGCCATTGGCGAAAAGCGCGAAGTCGCGCGGATCATAGCCGCGCTCCACAGTCATGCGTCGCAACAGATCGGCCATGCGCGAGTCGAGAATTTTGAGAATGCCCCAGGCGGCTTCTGTGACGCTGAGGCCCAGCGGCTGCGCTATCTTTTCATCAATCGCGCGCCGCGCCGCCTCCACGTCGAGCGCCATGCGCCCGCCGATGAAATAGCTGGCGTCGAGCACGCCCAGCACGAGATCGGCGTCCGTGGCGGTGGGCTCCTGGCCGCCTCGTCCATAGCAGGCGGGGCCGGGATTGGCGCCTGCGCTTTGTGGGCCGACTTGCAGGCTGCCGCCAATCACGCGCGCAATGCTGCCGCCGCCCGCGCCGATGGACTCTACGTCGATCGAATGCACGCGAATATCCGCGCCCGCGACCGAAATGTCGGCGCGCATGATGGGCTGGCCATCGACGATCACGCCCACGTCGAAACTCGTGCCGCCAATGTCGGTGGTGAGCACATTGCGCAACCCGATCTGCGCGCCCATGGCCTGGGAGCCCATGACGCCTGCGGCGGGGCCGGAAAAGAGCGCATAGGCGGGACGCGCGTCGAGCACGGCGGTCGGCAACACGCCGCCGGCGCAAGTCATCATCAGCACGGGAACCCGCATGCCGGCCTGCGTCAGGGTCTGCTCCAGCTTGGCCAGATAGCGTCCCGCCAGCGGCCCCAGGGCCGCATTCGCGGCCGTGGTGGACATGCGCGCATATTCGCCGACATTGGGCGAAATTTCGTGCGAGAGGCTGACGAAGACGCCGGGCAGCAATTCCGCCAGCAATTCGCGAAGTCGTTTCTCATGCGCGGGGTTGACGGTCGAGAACAAAGTGCAGACCGCCACCGCCTCCACGCCATGGTCGGCGAGGCTTTTGATGACGCCGCGCGCTTGCGCTTCATCCAGCGGGCGGATGATCGCGCCATTGGCGTCGATGCGCTCGTCGATTTCGAAAATGAGGCGACGGGGCGCGAGCGGGGGATGGCGGTTGCGCAGAAATGAATCTGTCACCTCGATTTCATTGAGGCCCGAGGTCTGGCGCCGCATGCGGCCGATTTCAAGCGTATCGGCGAAGCCGCGCGTGGTCAACACGGCGGTCTTCGCGGCGTTGCCGGTTAGCAGGGCGTTGAGGCCGACGGTCGTGCCATGGCCGAAGCGCTCGACGCGCGCGCAGAAGTCTTCGAAGCTCAGGCCGAAGGCCTCCGCCGCCATGCGCAATCCCTCGATCACGCCGCCCAGCACGTCGCTGGTGGTGGACGTCTTGAACACGCGCACGCCTTCGCTCTCTTCCGCGATCCACAGGTCCGTGAAAGTGCCGCCAACGTCGGTTCCGACGAAAAAGCCCATCGAGTGTTTCCGTCAGGAGCGTTGCGGGCGCCAGCGCAGCAGGCGGTTTTCGGCGATCTGGAGACCGTGGTTGATCAGCACGCCCAGAAGTCCGAGCATGATCAGGCCCGCATAAAGCTCACCGCTGCGGAAGCTGCGCTGCGCCAGAAAAATGTCGCGTCCCAGACCCGGCAAGGAGGCCTGCATTTCCGTCACCACGGCGAGGATCAACGACACCGCCAGCCCCGAGCGCATGCCCGCCAGAATGTCGGGCATGGCGGAGGGAATGGCGATCCTGGTCAGGAACTCCGTGCGGCTGAGGCCCAGCAGGGCGGAGACTTCCTGCAAGCGCACGCGCACGGCGCCAAAGCCGAAAATGCTGGACATAAGCACTGGCCAGATCGAGCCGAAGGCGATGACGGAGACGGCCATGCTCTCCGACAGGCCGAGGAACAGGATCGCGACCGGGATTATGGCCGAGGCTGGCAGAGGCCGTAGGAATTCGAGGGTTGGTTCGAGCAGGTCGCGCGCCAGCGGCGTCAGACCAATGGCCGCGCCCAGCGCAATGCCCGCCATGGAGGCGAGGAACCAGCCCAAAACCATGCGCTGCACGGTCGCGCCCAGCGGCTCCCAGATCGCGCCATCGGCGAAGCGGGCGGCCAGATCGCCTAAGGCGCGGGCGGGGGTGGGCAGGAAGACCGGCGACACAAGCCGCATGTCCGTCGCCACATGCCAGATCAGCAGCAGCGCGCCTGCGAAGGCGAGCGGGGGCAGCAGGTTCAGGAGCCTCTTCATGCGCTTCTCCGCGCGCCGCCGCCGGGCGTCTCGACTGTTTTCAGAATGGCGTTCAGCAGATAGCCGATCAGCGCCAGCCACAGAAGCTGCGCATACATGAGATCGGCTTTCAGCGATTGCTGCGCGAGCACGAGGCTATAGCCCAGACCGCGCGGATTGACGGCGATCTCCACCGTCACCGCCACCACCAGCGCCACCCCCAGCGCAATGCGAATCCCTATATTGATGCGCACGAAAGCGGCGGGCAACACGATCCTGTGCAGCCGTTCCCCAAAGCGCATCTCCAGCACGTCGGCCACTTCCAGCAGGCGCGGCTCGACGCCCCGAACGGCGGACCATGTGGCGATCAGAACCGGCCAGGTGCAGGCATAGGCGACCACGGTGGCCTCCATGCTCAGGCCCCAGCCGAACATCAGCAGGCCCAGTGGCATCAGCGCCACGGCGGGGATGGCGCGCAAAGCGTCGAAGGTCGGCCCCGCCATGCGCGCCACAAGGGACCACAGGCCCAGAACTGAGCCCAGCAGAACGCCCACGCTTGCGCCGATCACCAGCCCCAGCAGGGCCGCCTGACAGGTCTGCCAAGTCGACAGAAGGATGGACCCATCCAGCAGCGCGCCAAGGCCCGCCAAGAAAATCGCGCTCGGCCAGGACAGGGACTCAAAGACCAGCCAGCCGGTCTTCGCAGCCAGTTCCCACAGGCTCAGGAACAGGACAGGGATGAGCGCGCCGCGTAGCAGAGGTCCCATCGTCAATGCCCCTGCAACAGGCCGAAGAGATGGTGGCGATGAGCCAGAAAGCGCGGATCCTCGCGGGTGGTGAGCTGATTGCGCGGACGCGGGAGCTCCACTTCGATGGTTTCGGCGATGCGGCCCGGATTGGCGGCGAGCACGATCACCCGGTCCCCCAGGTAGATGGCCTCTTCGAGGTCATGGGTGATGAAGACAGTGGTGGTTCGCCGCTCGGCGGCCAGCGCCATCAGCTCGTCTTGCAGGGTCTGGCGCGTCATGGCGTCGAGGGCGCCGAAGGGCTCGTCCATCAACATGATGCGCGGCTCCTGCGACAGGCAGCGGGCGATTTGGACGCGCTGCTGCATGCCGCCGGAGAGCTGGGTGGGGAACCGGTCGGCGGCGTGGGAAAGGCCCATCTTGGCCACGAGTTCGGCGACCCTCGCGTCGCGCTGCGCTTTCACGGGCATGGTCTTTTCCAGCGCCAGCGCCACATTGCCCGCGACCGTGCGCCAGGGCAGCAGGGCGTTTGTGTAGTCCTGAAACACGATGGCGCGTTGGCGCGAGGGGGCGATGATCGGCAAGCCTTCGAACAGAGCCTCGCCAACCGTGGGGCGCAACAGGCCCGCCAGCATGCGTAGCAAGGTCGTCTTGCCACAGCCCGAGGGGCCGACGATGCTCAGAAATTCGCCTTCGCGCACATCGAAGCTAATGTCCTCCAGCACCGGACGACCCATGGCGCCAAAGGTGACGCCCACATGGCGCAGGCTCACCGTGACGGGAGCGCTCGCGCCAGAAGGAGCGTAGGCCTTGGTTGAGGCGATGGTCACAGCGTTCCACCCAGTGCCGGATCATCCGACTTTTTCTGCTTCCCAACCTTGTCAGGCAGGGTTAAACTTGAACATGTTCAATAATGATGGGCAGCTTTGGAAAGTCAAGATCGACCTGCCCGCGCCAGCGCCCAGATGACTGATCGAGGCGAACTGAAAACGCAGAAGGCCCCGCATCCCGCCAGCACCAGGCGCTCGCAGGCGGCCCCTGGTCGCCGACAATCCAACAAGCTCGACAAGTTGAACCGCATCAAGGCTGCGGCGCGTCAACTTTTCGTGTCCCAGGGGTTTGACGACACCACCGTGCGCGAGATCGCGACCCGCGCCGGGGTGGGGCTGGGCACGCTGTTCAGCTATTCCCTCAACAAGCGCGATCTGCTGTTCCTGCTAGGCAACGACAGCCTCGATGAGGTCGCGGAAAAGGCGGGGGCGGGTCTCGATCCAAAGGCCCGGCTTGCGGACAATCTACGCGGGATTTTCGGCGCCCATTACGCCTTCTTCGCCAGCGAGCCCGTGCTGGCGCGCCTCGTGCTGCGCGAGATGACCTTCTACGACAGCGGCGCGCAGGCGCAGCGCTTTCGCGTCATCCGCCAGCGGGTGATCGACCATGTGGCGGGTGCGCTCGCCCTGGCTATCGCCAGTGGCGAAATCGCGGGACGAGAGGACATCGCTTTCGACGCCTGGGTGCTCTTCGCCATCTATCAGGTGGAGCTGCGCGCCTGGCTTGCGGCGTGCGCGCCCGACTGCGCCCCTGATCTGGCGATGGGCCTCCAGCGGCTGGAGCGCGCACTGAAGGTCTGCATCGGCGGCTTGCGTTAGTGAAGCGCAGGAACAGGTTCAGCATCTTTGCCGGTCGAGGCCGCCCACAATGTGCCCGGCAAAGTCTCACGCCCCGATACGGACATCGTCGCCCATTGGGTTTGGACAATGGACTAAGCAGGAGCCCTATGCGCAGCACTTCCTGTCCGATCCTGACTTCACGCTGATCAGCGCCCCCCAGAAGAACTGATCAATCGTTCCCGCGCCAGCGGGAGAAACGGCGCTCGACCATGCGCATGAATTCGTTGAGCGCGATGGCCAAGGCGGCGAGGATCGAGATCAGGCCGAGCAGGCGCGTCGGGTCGAAATTCTGGGTGAACAGGCCGGTGAAATAGCCGATGCCTGCGGTGGAGACATAAAGCTCCGCCAGCAGGACGCCGAGCAGGACGCCCGTCATGCCCAGCCGCATCCCCGAGAAGAAGCTCGGCAGCATATGCGGCAGCACCACATAGCGCAGGATATGCCAGCGGCTGGCGCCCATGGAGCGGGCGCTGATCAGAAGCACGGGTTTGAGACCCTGCACGCCCGCCACAATGGCGAGGATGATCGGGAAGATGCCGTGGGTGACGCCGAAGGCGATCTTCGAGGGTGGACCGATGCCGAGGCCCAGAATGAACAGCGGCAGAATGACGATCTGGGGAATGCCGTAAAGCAGCAGGATGATCGGCATGAAACAGCGCCGCGCGAAATCGTTGAGGCCGACGCTCAGGCCCACTATCATGCCGATGGCGACCGCCATCACAAAGGCCACCGACACTTCATAGAGCGTGAGCGTCAAAGCTTGCGTCAGGCCTTTGGTTCCGAGCACACGGCCAATCTCGCCATAGACGCGGCTGGGCGGCGAGAGGAACATCTTGTCGACGAAGAAGCGCGCAGCGACTTCCCACATCACAAGGCACAGTGCGACGATCACCAGTTGCGACAGGCGCGGATGCCTCTTCATCAGGCCCTTGATGGTGGAGCGCGACTTCATTTGTCCAGGCTCCGGCTCGCTTCAAGCCGCGACACCATCGAGTTGAGCGTTGCGGCTATGGCGATGACGAAGACGATATAAGCGAACATGCGCGCGATCTCGAGCGACTCCGCCAGATTGACGATGCGATGGCCAAGGCCCGAAAGCGAGGCGATGGTCTCGCTGCCGATGATGGAGAGCAGCGCCACGGTGAAACCCATGCGTAGCCCCGACAGAATGATCGGCAGCGCGCCGGGGATCAGCACATGGCGCAGCAGCACGGTCGGCGAGGCGCCCATGGATTTGGCGGCGGTGACATAGAGTTTATCGACGCTGATGAAGCCCGCAATGGTGTTCAGCACGATGGGGAAGAAACTGATCGTCGCCCCCAGCGCGATCTTGGACGAGGCGCCAAGGCCGAAGAAAAGCACGTAGAGCGGCAGGAAGAGAATGATCGGCACCGCATAGACGCCCGCCAGCAGTGGTTCGAAAATGCGCACGAAGACGGGCGAGAGGCTGACCATGAAGCCGATGGCGAGGCCCAGCGTCATGGAGATGGCGAAAGCGCCCGCCAGTTCGCCAAGGGTCAAGAGCAGATCGGGCCAGAACTCGCCGGAGCGCAGGATGTCGAGCAATTCTTCGAATGCGTTTTGCGGCTTGGGCAGAAGCAGGGGGCTCATGCCCCAGACATTGGTGGCGAGATACCAGAGCAGGGCCAGGCTGGCGACGAAGCCTAGCTGCACAAGGCGCGACAGGCGGCGCTCATGCTGGTCGGCGGAGAGCGTGGCTTTGACGGGGGCGCTCATCAAAATCCCCCTGACGATCCCGAAGTGAGGCTCACCGTCTTGCGAATTTCGTCATGCAGCAGATCAAACAGGCGATTGCGCAACCCGTTGAATTTGTCAGACGTCATGAAGCTCGCCTTGCGCGGATGGGGCTCCTCCACTGGGATGACTTCCTTGATCCGGCCGGGACGGGCGGTGAAGACGGCGATGCGGTCCGCCAGAAACACCGCTTCCCCCAGGCTGTGGGTGACGAAGATGATGGTTTTACCCGTGCGCGACAAAAGTGCGGAGAGATCTTCGCCCAGCACCATTCGGGTCTGCTCGTCGAGGGCGCCGAAGGGCTCATCCATGAGCACCACGGGGGTGTCGAGGCTCAGGGCGCGGGCCAGCGCCGCGCGCTGGCGCATGCCGCCCGAGAGCTGGGCGGGATAATGATCGGCGAATTCGCTGAGGCCCACGGCCTGCAACGCCTCGCGCGCGCGGCCCTCATGGTCGGCTTTGGGTACGCCCTGAAACAGCATCCCAAGGCGGATGTTTTCGATGATGGTGTTCCAGGGGAACAGCGCGTTCTCCTGAAACACATAGGCAATGTCGTGCGGCATGGGGCCGTCGACACTCTTGCCATTGACGCTGGCGGTTCCCGTGGTGGGGTTGAGAATGCCGCCGATGACATTGAGCAGCGTGCTCTTGCCGCAGCCCGAGGGGCCGATCAGCGCCAGCAACTCGCCGCGATGAATGTCCATCGTTGTGTCGAGAAGCGCGCGCACATGTTTAGGCTGGCCCTCGACGCCGAAGCTATGCGAGACATTCTGGATGTGGACGCAAACGTCCTGCTTGTTGGTCAACGCGGGGCTGGCGCTCATTTGGGCAGAAATTCTTCGGTATAGAGCTTCGACATGTCGGTCTCGGTCTTGAGAATGTCGAGCTCCACGAGCGAGCGTGACAGAAGCGTCAGGGCCTTCGCTTCAAAATGGCCGTCGTCAGAGAACATGGGCATCAGTTCGTCATAGACGCGGCTGGTGATGTCTTCGTCCTTATCCGTCACTTCAGCCGCGATTTTCACGGTCGCCTCCTTGTTGGCGCGCATGAAGCGGATGGACTCGAACCAGCCTTCGAGGAAGGCGCGGACGGCTTTCGGGTTATCGGAAAGCACCTTGTTGGTTCCGTAAATCACATGAATATGGAAATCATTCATGTCAAGGAAGCGCACCAGAATGCGGCCCTCGCCCATTTTTTCCATATTAAGAGCATTGCCTATGTCCATGATGGACCCGTCGATATCGCCGCGCTTCATGGCTGCGATCTGGCCTGGCATGGCGCCCATGGGCTTGATGTCAATTCCCTTCGGCCCCCAGCCCTGACGGCGCGAGGTTTCGCTGACGAGGAAATAGGTCAGCGAGCCGGCCGTGGAGACGCTGACTTTCTTGTCTTTCAGATCCGCAGCGGTTTTCGGCCCATCGGGGCGCACGACGATGGCCAGCAGCAGCGGCGGGCCCGCCATGGCCGCAATGCCCTTTACCGGCGCGCCCTTGGCGATGTAGCCCAGCGCGGGACCGGATCCCAGCAAGAAATCGACGCCGCCAGCCGCCGCCGCTTGCTGCATCTTGGCGTCGCCCGCAAAGGCGATGGATTCGATATCAAGACCGCGCTTTTTGAAGAAGCCCTGGCGTATGCCCACATCAAGCGGCACGAAGGAGAAGGCCTCCGGCACCGCTTTGCCGACACGAATGGTTTGCGCTTGCGCGGACATGGCGCCATACAGGCACGCCATCATGACCAATGCGGCCAGCGTCTGGACTGTCTTCTTCAGCATGGCGGCCTCCCAAGGGGCGATTTTATTTTGGCAACAGCGCTTCTGTATAGAGTTTGCCCATATCCGGCTCAATGGGCAAGGTCTTCAGTTCCACAAAGGACCTGGCCAATACGTCGAGCGCTTTTGGGTTGAAGCGTCCATCATCTGCGAACATGGGCATGAGTTCGTCATAGATTGCGGCTGCGAGGTCCTTGTCGGTGCCCATGACCTCCGCAGCGATCTCCACGCTCCTCGCCTTATTGGCGCGCATGAAGCGGATCGTCTCGAACCAGCCGTCGATGAAGGCGCGGATGGCTTCGGGCTTTTGCGCCATGGCCTTGTCGGTGGCGAACATCACATGGACGTGAAAGTCGCTCGCCACTGTCGCGAAGCGGTTGAGGATTCGCCCCTCGCCCGATTGAGCATAGAGCAGCGCCGAGGCGATATCCACCACCCCGCCATCAATGCTGTTCGATTTGACGGCGGCGACGCGCGCGGCGTTCTCGCCGATGCCCACGACCTTAATGGCGCCGAGGCCCCAGCCCTGTTTGACCGCGATCTGGTTGACCAGCCATTGCGTCACCGAGCCCACGCCCGAGACGCCGATGGTCTTGCCATTGAGGTCAGCCTCGCTCTTCAGCGGCGATTGCTTGGGCACCACCAGCGCGAAGAGAAGGGGCGGCCCGGCGAATGCCGCCACCGCCTTCACCGGCGCGCCCTTGACGGTGAAGGCCATGCCCGGGCCTGAGCCCAGCGATATATCCAGCGCATCCGCGGCCATGGCCTGCTGCAAGCGCGCATCACCCGCGAAACTGGAAATCTCGACCTTCAGATTGCGCTTTTTGAAAAAGCCCATCTGATCGCCGATATCCACCGGCACGAAGGAAAAGGCCTCACGCCCGGCCTTGCCGACGCGAATGAGATCCTCCGCCTGCGCCGACGCCGCGGGGGCGCCGAGCACGAGGGCTGCAAGAGCCAAGACATGTGTCGCACGCAAGTCGAACATGGATGCCTCCCTTAGTGACTTCGCCCAAATGGGCCCGCGCGGGCGTTCCCGTCGCGGCAGGCGCTATTTTGCTTTCATCGAGGCGCGGCGTTGGTTGGTCGCCTCAAGGTCCAGTTTATGCCCCGCCGTCAGCACCACGCCATAGTCGCACAGGGCCGCCTCGGCGGAGATGAATTCCTCGGCCACGTCATGCTGCACGGCTTTGGGGTCGCGCTCCAGCGGATCGCCCCAGCCGCCGCCCCCGCCCGTGCGCACGATGGCCTCCGAACCGATGGGCACCGCCACATGGGCGCCGCGCATGGGAGTGAAGTCCTGCTCGCCGGGGAGGCGCATGAGATAGCCACCGAACTCGCCCGCCTTGCCGTTCCACAGGCCCCACGGTGGGCAATTCTGGCGCTTGGTGTGTTCGAAGTTCCAGCGGCCCTCCACGAGGTTGCGCACACGCACGTCAAGGCCGAGGCCGCCGCGATATTTGCCCGCGCCGCAGGAGTCCGCGCGCATGGCCCGCGCCTCGACCAGCACCGGACATTTCAGTTCGATGCCCTCGATGGAGCCGTTGCGCACATCGCCCTGGCAGACCGAGACCGTGCCGGATTCGCCATCTTCCATGGGCCGTCCGCCCCAGCCGCCGCCTTCGAGGCTCTGCACAACGAAGCGCTTGCCGGTCTGGGGATGATTGCCGAAGAAGACCATGGCGCCGCCGAGCAGGCCATGATGGCCCGCAGGCACCCGGTCAGGCATGGCGGGGGCGAGCGCCGCCACGATGGTGTCGACCACCGTGGGCACCACTGCGCTCCAGCCGGACATGGGCGCAGGAAAGCGCGCCATCATGATATTGCCTTCGGGGATGATGACGTCCAGCGCCCGGAACGAGCCTTCGTTGACCGGCTCCAGCGGCGCGGTGAGCGCCTTGTAAGCGACGCGTGCGCCCGCCAGCGTGCGCGAATTGATCGCCGCCTTGCGCTCACCCGAGCAGCCCGACAGATCAATGACCATATGGCCGTCCTTGACGGTGACCTTGGCGTGCAGCTTGACCGGATCATCCTTGATGAGGCCGTCGTCATCGAGCGAACCATTGGCCTCGTAGACGCCATCGGGCAGACGGGCGACGACGTTGCGGCACTTTTGTTCGGTCTCGTCGAAAATATGGCTGATGCCGTTCAGCACGATGTCCTTGCCATATTTCGTGAGCAGCTCGTCGAGGCGGCGCGTGCCCAGACGGCAGGCGGCCATCTGGGATTTCATGTCGCCAAGGGAAGACTCGGGGAAGCGAATGTTGTCCCTGAGGACGCGATACATCTTCTCGTCGAGTTTGCCCTCCTCGTAGATCTTGATCTGATCGAGTTGCAGGCCTTCCTGCCAGGGGTCGGCCACGGTGGGGCCGGCGCCAAAGCCTGTGCTCATGCCGCCAATATCGATCCAGTGGGCGCGCACCATGGCGAACATCAGCAACTCGCCCTGGAAGAAATAGGGCATGTAGATGACGATGTTGTTGAGGTGCTGGCCCGCCACCGCCTGATGGTTGGTGATGATGACGTCGCCGGGCTTGAAGCCCTCGGCGCCATAGCGCTTCATGCCGTCCGCCACGATCACGCCGAGGTCGGCGACGAAATGGGACACGCCGCCTACGTTCTGGCTGACGAGATCGCCATTGGGGGCGAGCAACGCGGTGCAGAAGTCGCGGACTTCGTAGATCATCATGTTGTAGGAGGTGCGCTGCAGATCCGCCGCCATTTCATTAGCGATGGCGGGCAGGGCGTTGCGGATCACCTCGAGGGTGACGGGGTCAAGCCTGGAGCTCATGCTACGCCTCCAACGGTGATGATCAATTCGCCAGTCGCCGCCACGGTGCAGGAATCGCCTACGAACATGACGGTGGTCGTTCCATGTTCCTGCACGATGGCGGGACCATCGAAATGCGCGCCTGCGGGCAGTTGCTCGCGCTCATAGACCGGGCACAGGACGGGTTTGGTGGTGTCGTCGAGATAGACCTCGCGCAGGCGCGCAGGCTTGGCCGCTCCGCCCGCCGCCACGGCGGGGAAGGCGAGCGGCGTGCGCTTGCCCACCGCCGCCACGCGGATGCTGACGACCTCCACCTGCTCGTCTGGTGAAGAGTGGGAATAGCGGTGCTCGTAAAGCGCGTCGAAGGCCTGCCGGATGTCCTGACGATGGCTTGCGTCGAGTTGCGCCCGCTCGACGGGAACGGACAGGGTGAACTCCTGGCCGACATAGCGAATGTCGAGCTGCGTCTGCAATTCCGCCTCGCCCTGATAGCGCAGGCTGCCGCGCGCCTCCGCCGCCATTTCGGCGTGGGTCGCGAGGAGGTCCTCGAAGTTGAGCCGTGACAGGTCCGCATAGAAGGTGCGCACGAAGTCATGGCGCTCATCGGCCAGCAACATGCCCAGCGCCGAGAAATGCGAGGGGAAGAGCGGGATGATGACCCTGGGGATATAGAGCTCGCGGGCGATGGCCATGACATGCAGAGGGCCAGCGCCGCCCGAGGCCACCAGCGCGAAATCGCGGGGGTCATAGCCCTTTTCGACGGAGACCTCGCGCACGGCGAGCGACATCTTCAACACGCCAATGTCCACGATGGCCTTGGCGGCCGCGATCACATCCATGCCCAGGGGGCCGGAGATGACGCGCTCGACGCCTGCGCGGGCGCCCTCCGCATCGAGCTTCATCGTGCCGCCCAGAAAGTTGTCGGGGTCGAGACGGCCCAGCACCACATTGGCGTCGGTGATGGTGGGCTCCGTGCCCCCGCCGCGATAGCAGATGGGGCCCGGCGCCGCGCCCGCGCTGGTGGGGCCGACCTTGAGGGCGCCGATTTCGTCGATCCAGGCGATGGAGCCGCCGCCAGCGCCCACTTCAACCACATCGATCATCGGCAGCATGACGGGATGGCCGCTGGCGTAGCCGCCCACATAATAGCCGGGCGCGAGGGTCGGCTGACCGTCCTTCACCAGACTCGCCTTGGCGGTGGTGCCGCCCATGTCGAAGGAGATGGCATCGGTGATGCCTAGCGTCTGGCCGAAGCGCGCGGAGGCGATGATGCCGCCCACCGGGCCGGACTCCATCATAGCCACGGGACGGCGGAAGGCGACGCCGGGGGTCATGACGCCGCCGTTGGAGCGCATGATCGACAGATTGCCCTTGAAGCCGATCTTTTCAAGATTGCTTTCGAGGTTCGACACGTAACCGCCGACCTTGGGGCCGATATAGGCATTCACCACGGTTGTCGACATCCGCTCATACTCACGATACTCGCGCAGGATCTCGTGGCTGAGGGAGAGATAGGCGTCCGGCATGGCCTTGCTGACGGCCTCGCCCACCAGGCGTTCATGGGTGGGATTCACATAGGAATGCAGCAGGCAGACCGCCACGGCCTCCACGCCTTCGGCATTGAGGGTCTCGATGGCGGCGGCGAGCGACGCGGGGTCCAGCGCCTCATGCTCGTCGCCAGAGGCCAGCAGGCGCCCGTTGATCTCGCGGGTGAGGGCCCGGGAGACGAGAGGCTTGGGCCGCTGGAAGAAGAGATTGTAGGACTCCGGCCGATTGCCGCGCCCGATGGCGTAGACGTCGCGCGTGCCGCGCGTCACGATTAGCCCGGTCTTCGCGCCCTTGCGCTCAATCAGGGTGTTGATGGCGGTGGTGGAACCGTGGATCAGCTCCGCGATATCGCCGATCTGAAGCCCGCTCTTGTTCAGGCAGTCAATGATGCCTTGCACCAGATTGCTGGGCGTCGTCAGGCTCTTGGCTTGCAGGAACCGTTGTCCCTGCGTGTCAAAGCCGATCAGATCCGTGAAGGTTCCGCCAATGTCGATTGCCACGACGATCACGTTGGGCATCTCCCTTTTCCTGCGCCTCCCATGGGCGCTTGGTGGAACAGAGTGACGGTTTCCGCGATTGGGATCAATGGTGTTGCAGGCTTGCATCATGTAGCAATCTGACTATACGTTTGCAGATCGTGCAGGGAGCGTTCCATGATTGACGCCAGCGCCCGCCGTCTGCTGGTCTTCCGGGAGGTCGTCGATCTCGGCGGCTTCAATACGGCCGCCGTGCGCCTTGGCATCGCGCAGCCTTCTGTCGGCGCTCATATCAATGCGCTGGAGGCGCAGGTCGGCCAGTCCCTGCTGGTGCGCCATCGTGGCGCCCGCCCGCAACTGACAGAGGCTGGCCGCATCGTTTATGAGCTGGCCTCGCAGGTGGTGCGGTTGAACGAGGCGGCGGGTTTGCGCCTCGCCAATCTCAAGGCCAGCCAGTCGCAGGAGGTGGTCATCGCCGCCCATCGGGATCTCGCGGTGTCCTTCCTGCCCCAGCGCCTCAGTCGCTTCGCCGCCAGACATCGCCGCTCTCGGGTGGTGACCCGCATCGGCACCATTGAAGATGTGCTGGCGCTGGTGGAGAGCGGCGCGGTGCAGCTGGGCGTGCTGCTGGCCTCAGGCCCCCTGCAGGGGCTGAAATCCGAAGTGGTGGGCCTTGAGCCCATGCATCTGGTGGTGGGCAAGGCGCATCCGCTCGCCCGCCGCGCGACGGTGGGCAGCGGGGATCTCAAAAAGGCGTCCTTCGTCACGGGCCTGCGCAACTCCCGTTATTTCGGCATCGTGGAGGCGGCGCTGCAATCCATCGGCCTTGTCGATTATCAAGTTGCGCTGGAATTGCAGGAATCCGTCGCCGTGAAGGAGGTGGTCCGTCAGGGCCAAAGCATCGCTTGCCTGCCTCGCTGCACCATCGCTGATGAGCTGGTCTCGGGGGCGCTGGTCATCCTGTCGGTGGAGGGAGAGCTGACTCCGCTGGAGATCCGCTGCGTCTACAAGGCTGCGCCCGGCCAGGGCGCGCAGCAGGTTATTGCGGCGCTGCGGGAGTGATCCCGGGCGGGGTCCACAGAACGCGACGCGCCCCATCCCGCTGGTCGATCAGCAGCGACCAGTTGGCCTGAGCTTGATCCGGCAGGCGGATGAAGGCTTGCGCCACGTCGCCCGCGCCCGCAGGCGCTTCATCGCCCCCCACGGCATTGTGCATGGGTAACATCTGCGGATCCGGCGCCATGCGGCTGGCCTGTTCCAGCAGGCCCTCCGCCATGGGGCCGACCACGAAGTGGCCCCAACTCCATCGCCCGGCGCTACGCACGGCCAGCGCCACCGGCATGGGGCCGGTGATTTCCGGATCATCATCGGGCAGGGTGACTGGCGCGCCCCAGATGCGCCGGGCCATGCGGATGCGCACATCCTGCGCGCCCGCCCCATAGGCCGCGCGCTCCATGGTGAGGACCGCGTCGCGCTGGGAGCCGCCCTCAGCGGCGGCGGTGAAGAGCGTCTGCGCGGCTTCGCGCAGCACCGCGATGGAGGCCTCAAGGGCGGCAGGGTCGTCCCGCTCGCTCGCCGCGCGCGGACCGTCGAGCGCCTCGTCGAGGACCTCGATTCGTCCCTGCGCCGCCCGCTCCACCGCCAGCCAGTCGCCCCTCAGCATGGCGCGCCCTGTGACGAGCCCTATCCGGGCGTCAGCGCCCATAGGGTTCTGAGCGAGCCAGGCTTGCAGATCCTTTTCAATGCCGCGCAGGGCCGCCACATCAGCGATCCAGGTGAGGGCCTGCGCCGAGGGCTTCATGCCCGGGCCGCCCGCAAAGAGCATGCGCAGGCTCTCGCCCGGCCCGACCAGCAGATAAGCCGGGCCGAGTTTGGGGGTGAAATGGGCGAGCCAGAGCAGGCTCGCATGGTCAAAACAATTGCCATGGACCACGCAATGGCTGATCTCCTGCGCCGCCATGATCCCCCGCAACACGGCCACCCGCTGCTCGAAGATGGCGCGGGGCGTCTGGTCGGGGCTCCAGTCATAGGGGCCGGTCGGCAGAGCTATGGAGGGCATTCTCATGATGCGCACCCCCCGGCGGTCGCCAGCGCCGCCGTCTCCTTCGACAGAATCTCGAAACCGTCCTGCGTCACCACCACGGGTTCGCCGCACATCATGTAGCCGGTCTCCGGCAGGAACTGGTTGGGATGGACCATGAAGAGCATGCCCGGCTTCAGCAGCGCATCATTATCGACCGAGACGTCGCCGGGGGCGGTGGAGCCGCTCCCAAGTCCATGCCCTCGCCGCCTGATGAAGGGCGGGCGGGAGAACTGGGCATAGCCCGCCTCCGACAGATGATCGTCGATGGCGGCGCAGACGTCGCCGAGGCGCACGCCGGGGGCGACCT
Organism: uncultured Hyphomicrobiales bacterium; assembly: GCA_903902915.1. Lineage (GTDB taxonomy): Bacteria > Pseudomonadota > Alphaproteobacteria > Rhizobiales > Beijerinckiaceae > Terripilifer. The sequence goes on from CAIUWR010000022.1 coordinate 23,441, forward strand.
TGTTGATGCCCTCGTGCATGGCGGCGACCAGCAGGGGATATTTGGCCTGGGTCTCGTACCGCACAGGTCCGATGGAGACCGTGCGGCAGATCTGGGTGAACTGGCCGGCCACGCTGGGGGAGAGTTCGCACAGCAGGAGGTCGCCCAGCTCGATCCGCCGCTCGCTGGAGGGCATCACCGCGTCCTGACGGGGGCCGCAATTGAGCATGAGGAAACTGTCATTGGCGCCGAGCGCGCGCATGTGCAGGTTCACATCGATGGCGAGATCGCATTCGCGCAACCCCGGGCGCACCACATCGAGCAGGTAGCGATAGCCCGCCTCGGCGATGGCGGTCGCGCGGCGGGTTGCGTCCAGCTCGGCGCCGGTCTTGGGGGCGGTGGTCCGGGAAAAGAGATCGTCGAGTGGCAGGGGCGCCTCGCCCAGGGCGGCGAGAATGGCGTTGGCCGTTCCCATGGGCATGTCGTCAAGGCCGACAATACCCACTCTGCCATCAAGGGCGAGATGATCCCGCAGGCCCGCCTTGAAGTGATCAACCGCGATGAGCGAATCGAATGGCAGCGCGCTGATGGCGTCCTGCTCATCCGCCGGGGAGGTGAGCAGGCGCGTGCGCCCGTCGCCCCTCAACACCAGCAGCGCGGGGCCGACCGAGCGATAGCCGGTCATATGGGCTATCGCGTTGTCGAGGTCGATCATGTGGTGGCCATTGCCAGCGCAGATCAGGGCGTCGACGCCCGCCCGCGCCATCATGGCGCGCACGTTGCGGTGGCGGTCCTGCAGTCTGTGTTGTTGCATCATCACACCGAAAAAAGCTCGTCCACGGACCATTTGCGGCTGATGAGACCCTGCATCTGCGTATAGTCTATGGCCTTGTCGAGCGTCTTGCGGTTCTCCGGCCCAAGCCCGTATTTCCAGGGGTCCGGTCCCATGAGGCGCTCTTGCTCGAACCAGGCCTGCGCCCAGAAGGCCAGCGGATTCACGCGCGGGTTCTCCACCCGCCTCATGGCCATTGCCTTGGCCTTCTCAAAGGCCGCCATGAGGCTCTGGACCACCCAGGGATGCTTGTCCACGACCTCGCGCTTCACCACGGTCACGTGCATGATTGGGAAGATGCCCGTGCGCTTGAAATAGTCGACCTCGACCACCTTGGGATCGGGGAAGAGCTGCACGCAGCGCGGATCGCCCTTCAGAAAGGGGACGGGATATTCCGGCTCCAGCCGCGCGTCGAGCTCCCCGTTCAGCAGCATGTCGTCGAGGCTCTGATCATCCCGGATGCGCTCGATGTGCAGTCCCTCGTGGGGCGTAAAGTCGATGTCCTCGCCGCGCTCGGTGAACCAGTGGATGCTATCGTGGGGCACGCCATATTCCTCTTCCAGCACCCCGCGCATGAAGACATTGCCCGCCGGCTGGAAATTGGTGCCGCCCACCCGTTTGCCAATGAGGTCCTTCGGCTCGCGGATGCCGCTTTTCGGGTTCACGAAGACGAAGCCGTGGCGGAAGCGCCGATGGGCGAAGACCGGTAGCGCAGTCCATTCAAAGCCGCGATCACGGGCCATGAAATAGGCGGGCGCGTTGAATTCGCAGATGTCATAGGCGTTGTGTTTCGCCATGGCCCAGTGGCGCTCTTTGGCGCCATAGCGGGTGTCGGGGACAAAGGTTATGCCCTCGGCCTTGATCAGGCCCTCGGTCAGGGGGCGGGTCAATTCGTAATCCCCGCAGGCCAGCGTCAGCTCAAGATCGGCCATGGTCGTTTCCTCGAATTGTTCTGGATGGTTGGTTTCGCAGGTTATATCAAAGGTGGTTGCTTCGGGCAGGCCTCGGCGCCATCAGGCTTGCATCTGCAACCGGGCGCGCCAGACGGCGGCGGCTCTCGTCATTGGTCGATTCTTACTGTTATCCCAATGGTAACATGGGAAGCCCCCCTGTCCAGGCCAAAAGGATGTCGTCAGGGCCATCCGCTCGCGCCTCACAGTTGGCCCTTGGGGTGGGAAAGCAGGTTCCCCTCTATTTCTCGCCATTTTCATTTGCGCCGCCGCCCGCCATGTGTGTAGACAAAATTCCTGTTTTTAGTCCTGCGCCTGGCTGAGTTCCGCTGGGTGTAAAGCTCACAAGCTGTTTTTGAAACGGAAGGCTGCACAACAGCCACAGGATCGCGCACTGTGTCAGATCGTCCCGATATCCCGTTGATTGAATTGCAGGACGTTCGGTTCGGCTATGGCGAACGTGCGGTTCTTGACGGGCTCAGTCTGACAGTGCCGCACGGCCAGATTCTGGCCGTCATGGGCGGCTCAGGCAATGGCAAGACCTCCCTTCTTGGGCTGTTGGGCGGGCGTAACCGGGCCTGGGCGGGCAGCGTGCGGGTGGACGGGCAGGAGGTCGGCACCCTCAATGACGCCAAACTCTACGCCCTGCGCCATCGCATGGGCATGCTGTTCCAGTTTGGCGCGCTCTTCACCGATCTCAGCGTGTTAGACAATGTGGCCTTCCCCTATCGCGAGCAGACTGGCCTGCCCGAGCCCGTGATTCGCGACTTGGTGCTGATGAAGCTGGAAGCGGTGGGCCTTCGTGGTGCCGCTGCGTCCATGCCCTCCCAACTCTCCGGCGGCATGGCCCGGCGGGTGGCTCTGGCCCGCGCCATCGCGCTCGACCCCATGCTCATGATGTATGACGAGCCTTTCACGGGCCTTGATCCCATCTCGGCGGGCATCATCGGGCGCCTGATCCGGCGCTTGAACGACGCTTTCGGCATGACCTCCCTCATCGTCACCCATGACGTCAACGAGACCCTGCGGATCGCGGACCGGATCGTTGTCGTCTCGGAGGGCAAGATCGTCCGCGACATGACCCCCCAGCAGGTGCGCGACAGCGATGACGCTTTCATCCGCCAGTTCGCGGATGGCCTCCCCGATGGTCCCGTGCCCTTCCACTACCCCGCCCCCTCCTACGCCAGCCAGTTGCTGGGCGAAGGGGGTGCGCATGCTTGATTTTCTGGAGGGGCTGGGCCGCGCCTTCGCCCCATTCCAGCGACCGCACCTGCTGGCGCAGCAGGTCTATTTCGCGGGCGTGCGGTCCCTCGCCATCATTCTCGTCTCCGGCCTTTTTGTGGGCATCGTGCTGGCGGTCCACCATTAAGTGTTCCAAAGTTAAGGCCTTGCGGGTTCTCAGGCTGCGATCCTCAATTTCTCCACAAAAACGCAATGCCGTCGTGTCACAGGAGGATTTCTTGCCTCGTTTTGACGCTCAGCCAAACAGCGCCCGATTGTCGTCTCCATAGATCGATGATATTAATTTCGGATCCGGAACAAATTAGGTGCGCCATGTCTAGCCGTTACCTTCACCCGATAGCTTGTCGACTGCCGAGAGCAGAAAGGGACGCCATCGCTGAAATTGCGCGGCGACAGGATCTGAGCAATTCGGCGCTGGTCAAAGAGGCTTTACGGCGGATGCTCTTCGGAGTTCACCCGGGCGTAAACCCGCCGGGAAATTTCTCGATGAACGAGGATGCTTCGAAGGCCGTCATGACACCTGTTGCGCTCGGGTGGAACGAGCTGGAAAAGGGGCTTTTCCCAAAGCGTCCGATGACAAATCGGCTGCCTCTGAAACCCGCCACCTTGAACAAAGATACGGCATCTGGATGGCGGGATTAACGCTACCGTGCGCGCGTCGATGCTGGTGACCAACAATTCAGCTTTCTGAATCACCCCCTAATGGCAGGATTGGAACCGCCATCCAGCGCACACCTCGCTGGGGCTGGCGATGGCTCCGTCGGGATCGGGGGCATGGTGCGTTTATATCTGATGCCTCGCTCTCCCCATCCCCGCTAATGCTTTCTTTTGCAGGCGGCTCTTGAAGGTAAAGTTGGCGACGGCCTCTTTCAGGGTAGACGCCTACCGTAGCTGTTCCTTCAAATCCTCAGTTGTAGCAGGCAGCAGGAGCGGCTCCTCTTCATCTTTCAGACCAACGCCGGTGAGGCCTTTTTGGAAGGCAGCCGACAGCAGCCTTGCTGCCTCGCCCGCCGCAACGCCTGGGGCAAGTCCTTCGGGTCGAATATTGGAGACGCAATTGCGGTCTGCATCCGTCTTCGCCCCCGCACTGTTCAGCGTCAGATAGGCGCCGAGACTGTCGAGCGAGGACAGGCCTGGTCGCTCGCCGATCAGAACCAGCACAGCGCGCGCGCCCAACTCGTTAGCGACGTCGTCACCTAGAGCCACGCGCGCCTGTCGCGCGATGACCAGTGGCGAGGCGCGCCAGCCGATCCTTTCGACGAGCGGCAGAAAGGCCTCAAGGAATGCAAGGGCCTGCTTGTGAACCGCTGCGGCGGAGAGGCCGTCAGCGATGACGATGGCCAGATCAGGAACGTCACCAGCGCCCTGCGTCAGGCGCTCCCGGCTGTCGGCGTCGAGGCGTCGACCGAGATCCGGACGACGCAGATAGATCTCGCGGGACGCGGCGGCGCTAGGCGTTACAGAAATCACGCACACGAAGCGCGCGCCTTGGCGGTGCCGGCGAAGTTTCTGATCTCTTTATGTTTTCGGGTGTTTTGTATGAAGTCTCTTTGACTGAGGCCATATCCGTTTTCCTCGGTTGATCCGAGGCTAGAATGGACCGATCGGGACCATGGCACCCGGAGTTTTCAGGGTCCTTTGGGGCGAATTTTCTTCGGTCGCTTCTTGGCCGTTCTGCGGCGGTCTCGAACCGCTGCTTCTCCAGCACCTTCCAAAAGGTCAAATGCGACCTGTTCAAGCCCTGAAACTACCGCGTCTAATGGCTTTCCGTAAGATTCGGTAAAAAATTGCGACATGACGCGCGTAAAAAAAGCTCGATGTGCTTTCTTCGAATAACGCGAACCAGCAGCTGGGAGTTGCTGAAGGAACTTTTGTCGTTCGATTTCGAGCTGCGCGAAAAAGATCCCAACGTCGGTGATCACATCTATTGCTTCATCATAACTCTTAACCCCAGAAGTCACAGGTTGGAAACGCGTGGAAGCAAGGGCAGCCCAATCCTTCATATAATGCAGCATTAAGGCTACAAGATTTACCAAGAATCGTGGCGTTGTGAAAACTGGATGTTCACGAGCGAGTAAATCCCAATTCTTCACATCGGAGTACGTAAACGACTTCCTTTCAGAGGGTGATAAATCAGTAGAAAAGCTCACTACAGCATACCAAGCCCACTCAATTATTAGACCTTCCTTTCCCGCTTGCTCGCGGGGTAGTTTTCCCCAAACATCAGTTTTCATTTCGGTTCGGGTTGCAAAACGATCCAATACTAATCGTTGATTGCTTTTTAAGCTCGGAGAAGACATTAACTCGCGGAGCTTTTGTTGGGCGGCTTTTGGCACCCACCTCGGAAGTTTTTTGTCGTTTCTTGAGTTGGGTTGCATCGTTTCCGCTCGACAAAAATATGCTAAACTTAATATGAAGGCCCTGCGACATCTCCGGCGAATAACAAGTGAACAAAGCGGCTATTGTCTCCCGGGGTACAATAGGCCGCCCACGCCTCCATCATCGCCCTACGCTTCTCAAGCGCATCGCCACGCCGGTACGCCTGTTCCGCCTTGTCGCCGATGACATGCGCCAAGGCGGCCTCGGCGAGCTCCCGGGGAAAATGGGTTTCGTTGCCACACCAATCGCGAAACGCCGAGCGGAAACCATGCACAGTCGCGTTCTCGACCTTCATGCGTCGCAGGACCATTTCCAACGCCATGGAACTGAGCGGCTTACCGGCTCGTTGACCGGGAAACACGAATGCGCCCACGCGAGCCGACGACAAGGACTGCACAATTTCGGCGGCGCGACCTGAGAGCGGAACCCGGTGATCCCGCCCTGCCTTCATCCGCTCGGCAGGGATCGTCCAAACCTTGCGGTCCAAATCAATTTCGTCCCATCGAGCCCCTAAAACTTCCCCCGACCGAGCTGCCGTCAGTATCGCGAACTCCAGAGCGAGTGCTGCGACCGCCTCGCGCTCGCGCAGGTGCCCAACAAACTCCGCGACATCTTGATACGGAAGGGCTGCGTGATGGCCCCGTGATAGCTTCGGGCGCTTGGGCAGCAGTTTGTCGAGATGCCCCCGCCAAAGCGCCGGATTGACGCCGTCCCGGTATCCCTTCGCTCTGGCGGCGTCGAGAACGTGCTCGATACGGCCTCGCAACCGGGAGGCCGTTTCGGGCTTCTCCAGCCAGATTGACTTCAGCACGGCAAGAACATGCTCAGTGCCGACCTCATTCACGGGTTTTTCCCGGATCGGCGCCGCATATTCCCGCAAAGTCATTATCCACTGCGCGCGATGCTTGGGGTTCCTCCATTCTAATCCCTTGCTTTCAATGAAATCGTCCGCAATTTGTCCAAATGTTGGAATGCTGCTTGACGCGGTCCTCTGAGCTTCGCGCGCGGCGATTGGGTCTCGTCCCGCCTTCACCATGGCAGCGCACTGGTCCCGTTCCGCGCGCGCCTCCGCCAGCGAGACCTCGGGGTACCCCCCGAGCCCCATCTCGCGCAGCTTCCCCTGCCACGTGAACAGATAGACCCATCGCCGCCGGCTAGAATCGCCGGACTTTGAAATCGACAGATAGAGGCCGCCGCCATCGCCATGGCGGCCCGGCGCCATCAAAGCGGAAACCGCCCGTGCGGAGAGCTTGTTCTTTGTTTGCTTCGCCATGAATTTTGGCTCGTGTCTAATCCGGCCCCAATTTCGGCCCAAATTTCGTCCGTAGATTATATGAGACTGCATTGGTCTTGGATAGACATGTGGCTTGAAAAATGCCTTATTTCTGGGTTTTTTTAGCCCATTCAGTACACCGCTAAACAAGAGTATGTCGGTCTCCCTCTCCGCCATCATCCCGCACCAATTTCGATTTCCGTTTTCCGGTTTCGGCGCAAGCGCCTCGGCGCGGCTTGGGCGGATGGCGGACGTTTGAGGCGGATGGCTCCCGAGCGGACCCGGGCGCCGCGCCATGGCGATGGGAGCGGACCATTTACACCTTGCGGCGCGCCAGTCGGTCCTTGATGTCGGGGATCAGCTTGGACACGTTGGCGCCATGCAGCACCGCCCGGGCGTTGGCGTCGATGCCGTTCACCGCGTTGATATAACCCGCGATCTCCTCGGGGTCGCGGATCGCCTGCGGATAGTCGGTGGCGAAGACGCATTGGGAGAGGGCGACCTCGGTCAGGCCGTGGCGCACCCATTCGGCGCCCCAGGTGGCGGAGGGATCGGGGCCGGCCCAGCCCGCGCAATCGTAATAGAGGCGCTCGTGGATATAGTGATCTACGCTCTTTTGCGGCAGGCGATTGTGGCGCGGGATCTCGGAGGTGCCCCAGACATGGCGCTGCTGAAAGCCGCGGATGCGGCCGAGATAGCGGCCAAGGCCGCCGGAGAAATGCGAGAACTGCACCTTCAGATGGGGCAACTCGTCGAGGACGCCGCTATTGATCAGCCGCATGGTGGCGGTCATCAGCGAGAACTCCCAACCCAGGATTCGACCCAGATCATCCGCATACATCTGCGGCCAGTTGATCACATTGGGGAGGGGATGGATGAAGACATAGATCCCCAGATCCGCCGCCGCGCGCCAGAAGGGGCGCAGGCCTTCCGCATCGAGGGGCTGGCCCTGAATTTCGGAGGCGATGACGACGCCGGGGAATCCCAGATCCACCACGCAGCGCTTCAGCTCGACGAGCATCTCCGCCGTATTGAGCGCGGGAATATGGGCGAGGCCCACGAAACGGCCGGGATGGGCCAATTCGATCTCGCGCAACCGATCATTGATGAGCTTGCATTTGCCAACGTCCGGCTGGTCGAAACCCGGGCCGCTGGAGAGCACGCAGGCGTCGATGCCGGTGCGGTCCATCATGCGCAGGAAGGCGGGCACATCGGTCAGGAGCGGGTTGAGCAGATAGTTGGGATTGCCGTTCTCGTCGAGCTGAACGGTCATCCGGGTCGGATCGCCCTTTTGCAGTTCCGGCGGCGTATAGTGCGTTTGAAAATCGACGATCATTCCTGTCCTCCCACGCGCGTCCTCTGCGGGACGCGGCGCACCTTACCGGCCTTCGCCGCTTTCGTGAAGCGCGCGCAAAGCCTCCCGCCAGGTGGGATAGGCGAGGGTGACGCCAAGCTCCCGCCGCATGGCGCGATTGGAGACGCGCTTGCATTCGCCATAGAAGCTGCGGGCCATGGGCGAGAGATTCGCCTCTTCAAATGCGATTTCCGGCGGCGGCGCCACGCCGAGCAACGCGGCCGCGCCGGTCACCACGTCCTGCGGGGGGGCGGGTTCGTCATCGGTCACGTTCCAGATGCGGCCCGCCAGACCGCTGTCGAAACAGACGGCGATGGCGCAGCCTATGTCCTCCACGTGAATGCGGTTGAAGACCTGACCTTGTTTGACGATGCGCTTGGCGGTTCCCGCGCGCAGATTGGCGAGCGCGTTTCGCCCCGGGCCATAGATGCCCGACAGGCGCAACACATGGGCGGGCGCGTTCATGCGCGCGCCAAGTTGCAGCCACGCCTCTTCGGCGGCGAGGCGCCAGCGACTGCGGGCGTTGGAGGGAACGCAGGGGGTGGCCTCGTCGATCCAAGCCCCGCCATGGTCGCCATAGACGCCGACGGTCGAAAGATAGACGATGCGCTTTATTTTTGATTGCGCGATGCGCTCTGCGAAGCGTGTGAGAACCGGGTCGCCGCTTTCATCCGGCGGCGCGGAGACAAGCAGATGACGCGCGTGATCGAGCGCCAGGCCGATGCGTTCGTCAATAGTTTCGCCAAAGGCGACGACGTCGCAATCCTCGCTCGTTAGTTGCGCGGCGCGCGCGGGGTCTCGCACCGTCGCCAGCACCGGCGCATAGCGCGCGCCCTGCGTGCGAACAAAATGCTGCGACGTGTAGCCATAGCCGAAGATCACAAGGCTCATGGATTTGCATCTCCGCGTCCACGCGCCCATTCCGCGCGCACATCCAGATCGGGTTCCTTTGCGGCGAAGCGTTGCGTCAGCGCGCTCCATGCAGCCGCATCGCAAAGCTGCGCGGCGGCCCAGACGGCCATGGCGCGCACAAGCGGCGACTCATGTTCAAGACGTTCCACGACAAGCGGCAATAGCGAAGCGTCGCTGCCGTTGCCGATGGCGATGAGCACATTGCGCAAGAAGCGCGCATGGCCGATCCGCTTCACCGGCCCGCCAGCGAACAGGCTGCGAAAACCCGCGTCGTCGAGGGCGATCAATTCCGACAGCTTTGGCGCTTCAAGATCGGCGCGCGCCATCAGTTTCGCCTCGCGTGCCTGTTGCGCGAATTTGTTCCAAGGACAAGCCGCCAGACAATCGTCGCAGCCGTAGATGCGGTTGCCCATGGGGGCGCGAAATTCGGGGGCGATATGTCCTTTGTGCTCGATGGTGAGATAGGAGACGCAGCGCCGCGCGTCGAGTTGGTAGGGGGCTGGAAAAGCCTTTGTCGGGCAGGCGTCGAGGCAGGCGCGGCAGGAGCCGCAGCGGTCGAGGTCCGGCGCATCTTCCTGGAAGTCGAGCGTGGTGAAGATGGTGGCGAGAAACAGCCAGGAACCAAAGTCGCGCGAGACCAGATTGGTGTGGCGTCCCTGCCAGCCAAGCCCCGCCGCTTGCGCCAGAGGCTTTTCCATCACCGGCGCCGTGTCCACGAAAACTTTCACGTCTCCTTCGCCAGCCTGCGCGATGAGCCATGAGGCCAGCATCTTCAGCTTGCCCTTGATGACGTCGTGATAATCGCGATGGCGCGCGTAGACGGAAATGTTGCCCGCTGACCTGTCGTCCAGCGTGGCGAGCGCATCGCCCTGTGGGCCATAGTTGACGCCCAGCACGATGATCGAGCGCACCTCGCTCCACAGCACGCGCGGATCGGCGCGGCGGTCCTGCGTCTGCGCCATCCAGTCCATGTCGCCCTGCGCGCCGCGCGCCAGCCATTCGCGCAAGCGGGCGGGGGCCTCAGGAATGGCGCTCGGGGCGGTCACGCGGCAAAGGTCGAAGCCAAGCTCGTCGGCGCGCGCATCCAGCTTCTGGCGCAGCGCCGAGGTCAGAAGTCGAGGTCCGCGTAGCAGTCCGCTGGCGGCATGCCCGGCAAGCGATCCGCCAGAATCGCGCGGAAGGAGGGGCGCGATTTGACCCGGGCGTACCAGTGCTTCGCCGCTTCGTCTTCGCCCCATGGCGCATCGCCCAGATAGTCTATGCAGGACAGATGGGCGGCGGCGGCGAGATCCGCATAAGAAAGGCGATCTCCCGCCAGCCAGTTGCGCTGGCCCGCCAGCCATCCGATGTAGCGCATATGATAGCGGATATTCTGCCGCGCCGCGCGCACCAGTTGCATGTCCGGAGCGCCGCCGCCAAGATCGGTGGGCATGAAGCGCTTGTAGATCTTTTCCGTCACCAGCCAGCTGGAGACCTCGGCGAAGAACTTGACGTGAAACCAATCCATGAGGCGGCGCACTTCGATGCGGCCCAGCGGATCGTCTGGCAGCAGGCGCCTGTCGCCCAGGGCCAGCCCGCGCGTCTCGTCAAGATATTCTGCGATGATGGAGGGGCCGGGCACGGCGGGCGCGGATTCTTCGACCAGGACCGGGGTCTGGCCCGTCGGGTTCAGCATCAGGAATTCCTGCCGCCGCTCGAAGGCGCGCTCCTCCACGAGGCGCGGCTCGATGCCATATTCGGCGAGCACGAGCCGCACGAAGCGGGACTGCGGGCAGAAGGGATGATGATAGAGCGTCGCCATGGGGCAGTCGCAACTCACCTGGAAGGGCCGCGCCCGAGGTTGAGCCCGGCCGCAAAGGAAGATGAAAGGCCGCCCCGTATAGGCGAGGCGCGGCATGGGGACAACAGACTTCCGCCCTTGTCCCCCAAGGCTCTATGGCATGGTGAAGGCTTCGTTAAATCGTCTTTTCCGGCGAGGTGCAAAGGTCTGCGATCAGGCAACGGTCGCAAGCCGGTTTGCGCGCCTTGCAGACATAACGGCCGTGCAGGATCAGCCAATGGTGGGCGTGGCGCATGAAGGCGGCGGGAATGACGCGTTCAAGCCCCAGCTCCACCGCGAGCGGCGTCTTGCCGATGGCCAGCGGAATGCGGTTGGCGACGCGGAACAGATGGGTGTCGACCGCGATCGTCTCCTGGCCGAAGGCCATGTTCAAGACGACATTGGCGGTCTTGCGGCCAACGCCCGCCAGCGTCTCCAGCTCCTCACGGGTGCGGGGAACCTCGCCGCCAAAATCGCGGATCAGTTGCTCGCAGAGGGTGATGACGTTCTTCGCCTTGTTGCGGAAGAGGCCGATGGTCTTGATGTAGTCGCGCACCTTGTCTTCGCCCAGCGCCAGCATCTTTTGCGGCGTGTCGGCCACGGCGAAGAGGGGGCGCGTGGCCTTGTTGACGCCCACGTCCGTCGCCTGCGCCGACAGGACGACCGCGACGAGAAGCGTGAAGGCGTTCACATGTTCCAGCTCGCCCTTGGGCTCGGGATTGGCCTGCTGAAAACGGCGGAAGATTTCCTGCACGGCGGCGGCGTCCACAACGCGGCGGGCGCGTTTGCGGGACTTCGCCGCCGGAGCTTTGGCGCTCGCTGGAGCTTTGGCTGCGGGTGCGCTTTTTTTACGCGCCGCCGCGCTCTTCAAAATGGCCATGCAGGCCTTATAACTGTGAGCGCAAGCGCAACCAAGCCAAACGTTCCCGCCATGGCCGACCCCTGCGACGAACCGATCTTCCAGACGCGCATCACGCCGCATCGGTCGCTGGACGCGGGTGGATTTCGATTGCTTCTGGCTATTTTCGCTGGCTGCTGCGTGACGTCCAGCATTCCCTTCGTGGTTCTGGGCGCCTGGCCGGTGGCCGGTTTTCTCGGGCTCGACCTCGCTCTGCTCTATGGCGCCTTTCGCCTCAGCTTCCGGGCGGCGCGGGCCTATGAGGACGTCATCGTCACGCCGGTGGAGCTGAGCGTCGCGCGGGTGAGCGCGGGGGGACGGCGCAAGGAATGGCGCTTCAGTCCGGGCTTCGTGCGGCTCGAGCGTCAGGAGCTGGACGAATACGGCGTCACCCGCCTCGATCTGGTCTCCCGTGGCCGGAGAGTGGAAGTGGCGGCGGCGCTCGGCCCGCAAGCCCGCGCCGATTTCGCCCGCGACTTGTCCGGCGCGCTGGCGCAGGCGCGGCGGGGGCCGAGGTTCTCGTGACGACTTGAGCTTGGCGGCTTTTCATCTCTCCGGCAGCTTTGCTAGGCTGGTGGCCGGAGAATCAAGAATGTCTCATTGGCTCGAATTTCCGATTATTTCCGCGCCCGGCCCTTTGGGGCGTGACGAGGCTGTTTATTATGAAATTTCAGAAGAGTATGTCGCCACGAACGCCCGGTTGCGCCGCAGGACTCCGATATTTCATTTGTGGGCTCACGTTGTCGGGCGTCTCCCGCCGATCAACAATGCTCACGTTATTTTAGCGGATCCTGCTGTACCGACGATTTGCACCTTGCATGACAGCGTCGCCTGTTTTCAGGGCGTCAAAAGACCTCTGGATGCGGATGACGATGGAAGTTCGATGCGAGCTTATATTCTAAATCCCAACGTTTCCATTGAGTACGATCCTGGGTTGGCATGCGTCGCGCGCGCGGTGCTGGTTCCTGAACGAGTCGTCGCAATGGTATTGGTTAAGCCCATTTTATCTTTACAAAAGCATGGAAAAAGTGTAACGGGCCAAGTTACCAGAATCGAGTTTGTCTTGAGAGATGAGAGAGAACCAACTCTCCCGAAAGGCGCCCGCAATCGTTTCAGCCAGCAGCTTTGGTGATTTGACATGAGCCAGATCCTCCCATCCGATGCCGAGGACGTCCTTTCCGGTCGCTATGAACCTGCGGCGGTCTATTTTCTCGACTCCGATTGCGTCGAATATGCCAGGCAAGACGTGTTTTGCGTCTACGACCGCGTGGATAGTTTTCTGACCCTTGTTTTCGATAGCGCAGGCGAGAGGCTGATTGGCTTCAAGCTCAAGGGTTTCAAGAACATCTTTGAAAAGTATATTCAGCCTCGCTTGCAGCGGGACATCCAATTTCTGGAGCTGGTGTCCGCCATCGAGACCGTGTTCACGGAGGCGGGCGATCAGCTGTTCAGCGAGAGAAGCAGTCGCGTGGAGCAGGCCTATATGGCGGCCATGGAGCTGGCCGCCAACGATAATGTGCGCCTTGCGGGCACATTCCTGACGGCGGCTTGAGCGCAGGCGCTTTTCCCCCCATCCCCGCTTTCGGGTGGCGCCGACTGCCATTCCCGCGCATGTTGGGCCGCAGGAGAGGTCCATGCTGAAACTTGAAGAAGCTGCGAACGCCTCGCCCCCGCTGGAGCAGGCGGCGGCGGATTACGCGCATGTGCGCCGCGCCATCGCCTTTCTGGGCGAGGGCTGGAATCGGCAGCCTGCGGTGGGCGAGATCGCGGAACATGTGGGCCTGTCGGAATCCCATCTGACCCATCTGTTCAAGCGCTGGGCGGGGCTCTCGCCCAAGGCTTTCCTGCAAGCGCTCACCCTCGACCATGCGCGCGCCCTGCTGCGCGATTCCGCTTCGGTGCTGGACGCCTCCCTTGAGGTCGGCCTTTCGGGGCCGGGACGGCTGCATGATCTCTTCGTCACCCACGAGGCCATGTCGCCGGGCGAGTACAAGGCGCGCGGCGAGGGTCTGACGCTGACCTATGGCTGGCACGCCTCCCCCTTTGGAGAGGCGCTGATGGTCGCGAGCGGGCGGGGTCTGGCGGGGCTTGGCTGGGTGGACGAGGACGCCGAAGGAGGCCATGCGGCCGCCCGCGACGCAGCTCTTGCGGATATGGTCCGCCGCTGGCCGCGCGCTCGTTTCCAGCGCGACGACGCCGCCACCGCCCCCTATGCGCGCCGGGTCTTCGATCCCGCCAGCTGGCTGCCGGAACAGCCGCTGCGGGTGGTGCTCATCGGCAGTGATTTCGAGGTCAGCGTCTGGCGGAGCCTGCTCACCGTGCCGCTGGGCGCGGCCACCACTTATTCGGGCTTGGCCGGACGTATCGGCAAGCCGCGCGCGGCCCGCGCCGTAGGGGCGGCGGTGGGGCGCAACCCGATTTCCTTCGTAGTGCCTTGCCACAGGGTGCTGGGCGCCTCGGGCCATTTGACCGGCTACCACTGGGGCCTGACGCGCAAACAGGCGATCCTTGGCTGGGAAGCGGGACGGATCAAATAAACATTTCGAACGCGTGTTATATTTTATATCGCATTTGCATATTGTGTTATTATTTTCGTCGGCCTATGCTGCCTTTCACGCGCCGATTTGTGCTTGCCGCTTGCGGGCGCGTTTAAAAAATGCAGCTAAAGCGCTGGAGAAGCCTGCGGGCGTCTTCCACGCCCGATTGGAGTTTCACCATGGTTCTCACGCGCCGTTTCCTGGCTGGCCTCGCCGCCGGTCTCCTGTCCCTCGCGACCGCCCCCGCCTTCGCCGCGCCGAGCGAGATCCGCGTCGATTGGGCGACCTATAATCCGCTCTCCCTCGTCCTTAAAGATAAGAAGCTTCTCGAAAAGGAATTCGAAGGCGACAAGATCGGCGTGCGCTGGGTCTTCTCCGCCGGCTCCAACAAGGCGCTGGAATTCCTCAACGCGGGCTCCATCGACATTGGCTCGACGGCGGGCGCCGCAGCGCTCATCGCGCGGTTGAACGGCAATCCGATCAAGGCGGTCGGCGTCTTCTCGCGCCCCGAATGGACCGCCCTCGTCACGCGCGCCGACAGCGGCGTGACCAAGCTCGCCGATCTCAAGGGCAAGACGGTCGCCGTCACGCGCGGCACCGACCCGCATATCTTTCTGGTGCGCGCCCTGGACAGCGTGGGCCTCACCGAGCGCGACGTGAAGCTGGTGTTGCTGCAACATGCGGATGGCAAGACCGCCCTGCTGCGTGGCGACGTGGACGCCTGGGCGGGCCTTGATCCCATCATGGCTCAGGCCGAGGTTGAGGATGGCGCCAAGCTCTTCTTCCGCAAGGCCGAGGACAACACCTGGGGCGTGCTGAACGCGCGCGAGGAATTCGCCGAGCAGAATCCGCAGATCGTGGCGCGCGTCCTCAAGGTCTATGAAGAGGCCCGCCAATGGGCGCTGAAAAACCCCGACGAGCTGAAGAAGCTACTGATGGCCGAAACCAAACTGCCCGAGGCGGTGATCGCCAAGCAGTTGGAGCGCACCGACCTCACCAATGATTCGACCAGCATCGCCGCGACGAAAGAGACGATTCTGGCCGCTGGCCTCGCCTTGCAGAAGGCCAATGTCATCGAAAGCAAAGCCGATGTGAAGGGCGGCGTCGAGGCTCTGATCGACACGCGCTTTGCGGTTTCCGCCAAGTAAAGTTAGAACCCCCGGCGGCGCGGGTCGCCGCCGGGAGATGATCAGCTGATGAGCGATAGGCGAACGCCCGCTTTGGAGACGAAAAGCACCGCCCGCGCACAGGCGCGGCCAGCCCCGTCGCGTCTTGGCGGCGGCCTCGTTTATGGGCTGATTCTTCCCGTGGCCGCCGCCCTGCTCTATGAGGCCGCCTTTCGCGCGGGCCTCGTGCAAGCGCGGCTTCTGCCGCCGCCCTCGCGCATCGCGCAGACCCTTTGGAAGCTCGCCGTCAGCGGCGAATTGAGCGTCCATGTCATGGCGACGCTGCTGCGGGTTGGCCTCGGCTTTGGACTTGGCGCGGCGGCTGGCGTACTGCTGGGCGCGCTCACGGGCTCCTCGACGCTGGCGCGGCGTCTGCTCGATCCCACCTTGCAGGCCCTGCGCGCCATTCCTTCGCTGGCCTGGGTGCCTTTGTTCATCCTGTGGCTCGGCATTTTCGAGCCCTCCAAGATCGCGCTGATCGCGGTCGGCTGTTTCTTCCCGGTCTATCTCGGCGTCATGGGCGCCATCGCCAATGTGGATCGCAAGATCGTCGAGGTCGGCCGCGCGTTCCGCCTGTCGCGGCTGAGGCTGGCGCGGCGCATCCTGCTGCCCGCGATCCTGCCTGATACGATCGTCGCCCTGCGCTCGGGTCTGGGCCTCGGCTTCATGTTCGTGGTCGCGGCCGAAATCATGGGCGCCTCCGAGGGGCTCGGCTATCTGCTGGTCGATGGCCAGCAACTGGGCAAGCCCGACCAGATTCTGGCGGCGATTCTCTGCTTCGCCGTTTTGGGCAAGGCGATGGACTGGCTGATTCTCGCCGCCACGCGGCCCCTGCTGTCCTGGCAGGACAGTTTCGCGCGGAGCGGCTGACATGCTTTCCCTGAGCCATCTCGACAAGATCTATCCCAACGGCGCCCACGCGCTGGACGACGTCAGCCTCGATGTGGCGGCAGGCGAAATCGTCGCGCTGGTCGGGGGCTCGGGTTGCGGCAAGACGACTTTGCTGCGCCTCGTCAGCGGGCTGGAGGCGCCGAGCCATGGAACCGTGCAGGTCGATGGCGAGGCCATCGCCGCACCCCATCCCGCCGTGGGCATCGTGTTTCAGGAGCCGCGCTTGCTGCCCTGGCTGAGCGTGGCGCAGAACATCGGTTTTGGCCTCGAACATCTGCCAGCCAGCGAACGGCGCGACCTCGTCGAGGAAGCCCTGCTGAAAGTCGGGTTGGCGGGCTATGGGCCGCGCTGGCCGCGCGAACTCTCCGGCGGGCAGGCGCAGCGCGTCTCCATCGTGCGGGCTCTGGTGACGAAACCAAAAGTCTTGCTCATGGATGAACCCTTTTCAGCGCTGGACGCCCTGACGCGCGCCACGCTTCAGGATCATCTGCTGGCTTTGTGGGAAGCGAATCGCCCAACGCTCCTGCTCGTCACCCATGACGTGGAGGAGGCGGCGGCGCTGGCGGATCGGGCCATCGTCATGCAGCCCCGGCCAGGACGGGTGTTTGCCGATCTCCCCATCCCCCTGCCGCGCCCGCGCGACCGACTGTCGACCGGTTTTGTAGAGGCCAAGCGCGCCATCCTTGCGGCCCTTGACGGTTCCCTGTCGCAAAGTCCTGCTGCGGGTTCCAAGGTCTCCGACATATCCGCAGGCTCCTGGTGGTGAAAGTGGACGATACGGCCATGTTTAAGGAACAAATCTGCGATTAGCCTGAAATACATGCATTATTCTTTTATTTTTACGGCCAAGCCATAGTTAAGAAATAATTTTTTGCGTAATATTACGTTACGTCAACATTTTATATTATTGACATCGCAGGCTTCACTGTAACATAATTTTTTTATGCTCAAGTCTCACCTTTTCTCATCTGGACGATCCCGCATATACTGGGATGGCGCGGCGCTTCAGGCTCATGCTGAAGCGCTTGGCGATCCGTCTTTGAATTGGCTGGATTTGCCTGCCCTTGCGCGCGCGGCGGGAATCGCGGGCGACCATGTCTGGGTTGCGCCCGCACTTGCGGCGCAGCGAGGCCGCCGGGACGTTCTCGACGCCTATGGGGCGGCGCTGCGCGCGCTGGGCGTCGATTGCCGCGCTGTGGCGGGCGCCGGGCCCGAGGTGGAATGCCTGCGCTGCGGCCACGGATGGACGGATGGCCGCGCCCCATCCGAACTGACGCTCTCCTTGAAGGTGCTCGCCGACGCGGTCGAGGACGTCTGGGACGTTGCCTTCATTTTCGCATCAGCGGCTGCCGTCGCCGCCATCGCCGAGCCGCTCGGCCGCCTTTTTCCCGGCAAGCGGCTTGGGCGCGTGGTCTTCGGCCCATCGCCCCGGTTGCGCCGGGGCGCGCCGATCACGGCCATTCGAAGCGCCGATGTCGCCGCCGCGCGTCTGCCCTCGCCGATTCGCGCGATAGCGCCAGCCCGAGCCCTTCACCCAACAATCCAACCCGCCGCGCAGGAGGCGTCGCCATGTCCATGATGCCAGGGATGCAAGATATGGAAGCCGACCACATCCGCAGTCTGCTTGCGCAGGGGCGGCGCCTGAAGAAAGCAGGTTACACCGCTGATGAGCTGTTGGATCAGCTCGGCCTCGATGAGCTCACCTGGTATCGTTATCAGGTGGACTATGGCGCCCTGGGGCCGGAGCAGATGCGCCGCTTGCGCAAGCTTGAGGCGGAGAATCAGCGCCTGCGCCTCACGGTCTCCAAGCTCATGCTCGACAAGCTCGCCCTTGAGGAAGCCGCCTGGAGCCATCTGGCCGCCTGTCAAGCGACAGCACAGCTCGGCGAAAACGACGTTCGATTCGCTGCGAATATTATCCCCCGCCGGGCAATGTCTTCAGATTCTTGATGATCGCCGCGCGGTTCTCGCCAAGCCCCAAACTGTGGGCGCGGGCGAGATCGGACAACAGGGACGCCCCGAGGCTCGTGAGGGTGAGCAATACGCGCCGCTTGTCCTGCGGGTCGCCCGTTCGGGCCGCCAGTCCAGCCTGTTCGAGGCGGCCCGCGAGTTCGACCGCGCTGTGATGCTTCAACATCAGCTCACTGGCGAGCGCGCCAATGCTCATGGCCTGGCCCGGAAAAGTGCGAATCGCCAGCAAAGCCTGAAAGCGCTGGGTGGTCAGGCCGGACGCCGCACAAATCTGTTCGCTGTCCGCCATGACCTCGCGCAGCGCGCGCCGAAAACCAGCCAGCGCCGCATAATGCGCATCGTCAAGTTCCGGTCCCGGCGCCGGGGCGGCTTTATCGGCCTCGGGCATGCGTCGTCTTGCTGTCATATGACCCTACATCGTGATGTGGCCCTTGCGCCACACCCCAGGAAATTACGGACCGCGCCCCACGTCAGCGGTTTTCATCCTTCAACATATATCGTAACACGATAGAAGATACATCGTATCCCGATATGTCTCCGCACCGGCGGACCAGCCATGCGGCCTTGTGGACGGCGAACCGTCCACAGCGGGTCTTTCACACTGGAGGTAACTATGAAGCTCGTAAAGAGCCTTCTCCTCGGTTCCGCAGCGGCGATCGCCGCAGTGGCCGGCGTTCAGGCCGCTGATCTTCCATCGAAGAAGGCGGCTCCTGTCAATTACGTTAAGGTTTGCGACGTCTACGGCGCAGGCTTCTTCTATATTCCCGGCACCGATAGCTGCGTGCGTCTGGGTGGCTATGTCCGCGCGGAGTATCAGTACGCGCCCGGTCAGAGCGTCTATACGGTCGGCGGCCCCGGAACGTCTGTCACCACGCCCGTATTGGTCACCTCTACAGGAACGCCTACGGGCACGCCTCCAGTCTATCCGGTTACCGGGGTCACGGCGTCGAGAACTGTCGCCTTCGCCGGCAATCAGTACACGACCCAGCTCGACACCGCCCAATCCACGACCGGATATGAGGTGCGCGGCCGTATCGACGTTGACGCCCGCACGCCCACGGATCTGGGCACCGCGCGCACATTCGTCCGACTGCGCGGCGCCAACACCAGCGGCATTCGCAACGTGACGATCGCGAACAACGCGTTTTATGGGATGTCCGACACCTCGGTGACGGCGCTCACGGTGGAGTCGGCTCTCGTGCAATGGGCGGGCTTCACTTTCGGCATCGCGCCTGAAAACTATGCGATGATGCCGGTCTTCATGTACCATTCGAATCCCTGGGCGGGCTTTCCAAACGGCATGAAACAGATCGCCTATACGGCGACTCTGGGCGGCGGCTTTTCGGCCACCCTCGCTCTCGAAGACTCCAAAGACATGAACGACAATCAAATCGCGATTGATCGCGTCACGACTGCGGCCGTGGTGGTAGGCAACATTCGCCTGGATCAGGCCTGGGGCTTCGCGGGCCTCCATGGCATGTTCGGCGACAATTCCTACTATACGAACTCGACGGTGGTCGCCTCGTCCGTCAGCACCACTTACAATCCCCTCACCAACGGCGTCACCCAGAGCTCCGTCGGCAACGTCTTTGGCGTGATCACGCCGCCTTCGGTCCTCGTCGGTCAGCAAGCCCTCAACGGCTGGGCGCTCGGCTCCACGCTGAGCTACAGGCTGCCCATGATCGCCCCTGGCGACCAGGTCTGGTTCACCGCCAACTATACCCGCGGCATGCTTGGCGCGCTGGTGTCCGCAGGCGGTCTGAACAACGTCAGTTCGACCGCGTCCGACCATCGCCTGCTTGGCGGCATCTTGCGCGTCGACACCAACTTGTCTCCCATCAGCTCCACCGCCGTCGCCGATTTGACGGGCTGGAACGTGGCCATGGCGCTCACCCACTATTGGGCGCCCCAGTGGCGGTCGAACTTCTCCGCTGGCTATGTCGAGATCAATCCGCCGACCGTGATCAACGCTTCGGCCGGGGCGCAATGGGGCAAGGGCCGTCTGTGGGAAATTGCTGACGGCATCATCTACTCCCCGGTTCGGGATCTGGATATCGGCCTTGAAGTTCAATACGCCAATCTCAAGAACAACCTCCAGAACGCTCCCATCTCGGGCGCCTGGGTCGACGCTGGTCGGCCAGGCCTGAACGTGGACAACTGGTCGACGAAGCTGCGCGTGGAGCGCACCTTCTGATGGCCGCTCGCTGACACGGCGGCGGCAGTCGCCAGTCTTGAGCCCCGGCGCCAAAAGCGCCGGGGTTTTTCGTTCACGCAGACGACGACGCCTCCACCATCCGATCGCGCGATTTCCTGAAATGGAAGCGCGGCAGATGATCAAGGTCGGTTCCGGTGATGCGCAGCACCCAGGCCTTTTGCGGATGCGCCGTGGAGTGGATCACGTCCGGTCCATAGGCGCGGCTCTCTCCGGCGCTGAGGCGATAGCTGTCGGATTTTTCGAGCACCGAGGCCTCTTCGCTCGCGTCGTTCACGCGGCGATATTCGGTCATCTCCGTGAAGCCGCGCGCATTGCCATAAATGGCCCATGAGGATCCATGGCTGTGTGGCGACCCCGTCTTGCCCGGCGCCTGCACATGGGCGAGCACGTAAAAGTCCGTTTCAGGATCGTGATAAAGCTCTCGCTTGCCCACGGGCGTCTCGTCGTCGAAAGTCGCCGCCACAAATGCCGGATTGGCCAGCAGCGCGCGCAAGCGCGCGGCGATGTCGTCGAGCGCTGGGAGCAAGGGCTGCGACGTCAGCGCCCTGTGGGCGTCCGCACAGAAGTCTGCGAGTTCATAGGCCATGTCAGCCTCCCTGGTTTCAAACGGGTGTGAAACGAATATCGACGGCGCGCACGCCCTTGCCGTCTTCAAGTACGATGAGCGGATTCACTTCCAGATCGCTTAGCACATGGCGATGGTCGAGATAGAAATCCGACAGGCCGCAGATTGCGCGCACCAGCGCCTCCATGTCGGCGGGCGCGGCGCCGCGATAACCGGCCAGCAGTTTCGCCAGTTTCAACTCGCCGATCATCTCGCGCGCCTGCGCTTCATGCACCGGCAGCAGGCGGCACGAAATGTCCTTGATCAGCTCGACGAAAATCCCGCCCGCGCCCACCACCATCATGGGGCCATAGAGCGGGTCGGTACGCACGCCCAGCAGCGCTTCGACCCCCGTGGCCATCTCCTGCACAAGGAAGCCCTCCACCACCGCGTCCGGCGCGCGGGCGGCGACGCTCGCCATGATCTCCTGCGCGGCGCGGCGCACCTCGTCTGCCGAGGCCAGACCAATGCGCACGCCGCCGACTTCCGTCTTGTGCGAAATCTGCGGTGAGACCAGTTTCAGCGCCACGGGAAAGCCGATGCGCGCGGCGGCTTGCGCGGCGCCGTCAGGCGTTGCGGCAAAACCGCTGGCGGGCGGCGTGAGGCCGTGGGAGGCGAGGGCCTGCGTCAACTGCGCCGTCTCCAGCGCGCCGCCGCGTGGGGCGGGCAGGTCCGCGATCTCACGTCCCGCGCGCGCGCCATAGAAAGCCATGGCGCCCATGGCGCGGATGGTCTGCGGCAAACCTTGCAGATAGGGAAAGCCCACCTTGTCCTGAAATTCGAGCGAATCAGGGCCCAGCGCATAGGCCATGCGGCCGAAGGCGATCACCGGCTTGTCGGTTCGCGAGAGCAGACTATGCAGGATATCCGCATCGGGTTGGCGTTTGGCGCTGGGCAGCACGGCGGCCCAGGCGATCATATCGACCTGGGGGTCATCGGCCGCCGCCGCGCACATGGTGATGGCGTTGGCGTCGGTGGTGGGAATGCCAGCGTCGAGCGGATTCTTGACGCCGATTTCACCGGGCACAAGGGGGCGCAGGATCGCAGCGGTTTCCGCGCTGAACTCGGGCGCCTGCGTGCCGCCGATCTCTTCGATATAATCATAGAGCAGATCGACCGTGCCCCCTGACGTGGTGATCCATCCCACGCGCGGACCCTTGGGCAGGCGCCCGCCCTGAAAGGCCAGCACCGTCTCCACCATGTCGTCCAGCGACTGGCAGGCCACGACGCCATAGCGCTCGCACAGGGCCAGAAAGCCCTCGTAGTCGCCCGAGATGGCGCCGGTATGCGACTGTGCGGCGGCGCGCGATTTCGCGGATTTGCCGGTCTTCACCGCGATGATCGGCTTGCCTGCGGCGAGCGCCCGTGCGGCGGCGCGCATGAAGGCTTCGGGCCTGCGGATGCCTTCAATGAAAAGGCCGATGATTTTTGTGTGCTCATCATCGACGAGGCAGTTCACGAAATCGGCGAGATCCAGATCCATCTCGTTGCCGCTGGAGAACATGGCGCTGAATTTCACGCCCCGGTCGGCGGCGCTTTTGACGAAGAACTGCACCATGCCGCCCGATTGCGACACATAGGCCACCCCGCCCTTCGGCAGGTCCACAAGCTCATTATTCGGATAGCCGAAGAACCGGTGATGCAGCGAATTGCCGCCCATGCAGTTCGGCCCGTTCACGATGAGACCGCTGCGCGCCACAAGATCGCGGATCGCCTGCCCGCGCGCCATGCTCTCGGGGTCCAGACCCTCGCCCAGATTGCCCGAATAGATGGTGGCGCTTTTCAGCCCCGCCGCGACGCCTTTTTCCAGCACGTCGAGCACGGCGGCGGAGGGAACGATCACCAGCGCATGGCTGGGGGGCTCGGGCAAAGAGGCCAGATCAGGGTAGGCGCGCTGGCCCCAGACCTCGCTCGCGCGCGGATTGACCGGAAAGATCTTGCCCGGGAACCCGCCCCGGCCCAGATTGTTGAAAATGTCCGTAGGCCAGCGGGCGCGTTCGGACGCGCCGACAATGGCCACGGAAGATGGATTGATCACCGGGAGGGGCGACTTGTAAGACATGCGTGTGCCGGCGTGATCGCTCAATCGAGCCTCCCTGATGTTATATCTTGGGATCAGAATCTCCGATCAGCGGCCCCGAATCAATCCCATAAGTGACGCAATCGCGCCAGGTTCTCATGTTGACCTGGCTTGACCTTCGCCCGGAGCTTTCCATGGACTTGTCCTACGCCCAGCATCTCGAGGATTTTCACCTCGCCCGCGCCTTCGGCGATCAACGCGAGGGTTTCTATGTCGATGTGGGCGCGGGCCATCCGGTCGCCGACAATGTGTCCTGCTGGTTCTACCAGCGCGGCTGGCGGGGGATCGTGGTCGAGCCGCAACCGCAACTCGCCGACCTCTACGCCGCGATCCGCCCGCGCGACATCCGCGAATGCTGCGTCCTGGGGGCGGCGGCGGGCGAGGTGGATTTTCATGACGTGGAGCGCCTGCATGGTTTCTCCACCATCGTGCCCGCCTTCGCCGAATCGGCGACGGGCTTTGGCGCGCGCTATCAGACCCGCAAGGTTCCCATGAAGACCCTCGCCGCGATCTGCGCGGCGCATGGCGTTCCGCACATCGACTTTCTGAAGGTGGATGTGGAAGGCGCGGAGGCCGCTGTGCTGGCGGGCGGCGACTGGACCAATCATCGCCCGCGCGTGGTGGTCTGCGAAGCGCTGGCGCCGGGCTCGCTCGCCGAGAACTGGCTGGATTGGGAGCCCTTCCTGCTGGAGCGCAATTATGAATTCGTGCTCTTCGACGGGTTGAACCGCTTTTATGTGGACCGGGCGGAGGGCGCCCTCCTCGCCCGCTTTCCGCGCGAGAAGGCGGAGTGGCTGGTCGTGCCGCATCTCGGTCACACCAACCGCGCGCCCTTCCGCGACGATCACCCCGACCACGCCTTCGCGCAGGAGCTGACGGGGGCCTTCCTCGCCCAGCTTCCCAAGCTCGACCGCGAGCAACTTCTGCGTCTGGTCCTGCATGGGGAGACGGGCGACCTCGACGCCGCGCCCACGACCGATGACAAGGCGCGCATTTTGGCGCGGCTGTTTCCGGGCGAGACATTCCGAGAGGAAAGCATGGGCGCGCGCTCCATAGATGCGCCGACGCTGCGCGCCTATTACCGCGCCATCGTCGACAGCGACGCCTTCCGCATCCTTACGGGGCGGCTGTCGATGAGCTATGACGGCGGGCAGATTCTGGATTGATCACCCCGCATGTTCCTCCAGCACGGACACGCGCACGTCTTCTTCGATCAGCTTCCAGATATGATCCACATATTCGACGAAGCGCGGCGTGCGTTTGATGGAGAGCGGGCGCGGGCGCGGCAGATCGACGTCGATGATCTCGTTGATGCGGCCGGGGCGACGCGCGAAAACGAAGATGCGGTATGACAGATAGACCGCCTCATCAATCTGATGGGTGACGAAGAGCACGGTCTTGCGGCCCTCCTCCCAGACGCGCAACAGCTCCGTCTGCATGATCTCGCGCGTCTGGGCGTCCAGCGCCGAGAAGGGCTCGTCCATGAGCAGCAGGGCGGGATCCACCGCCAGCGCGCGCGCCAGATTGACGCGCTGGCGCATGCCGCCCGACAATTGGCGCGGGTAATAATGTTCGAAGCCCTCAAGCCCCACCAGCTTCAACAACCGCAGCGTGTTCCTGCGTTGCTCAGGGCTCAGGGCGCCGTTGATCTCCGGCCCGATTTCCGTATTGGCGAGAATGTCGCGCCAGGGCAAAAGATTGTCCTGCTGGAAGACGAAGCCGCGATCGGCGCCCGGCCCCTCGATGCGCCGCCCATCAAGATGCGCCTCCCCGCCGCTCGCCTGCTCCAGCCCGCCGATGATGCGCAGGAAGGTCGTCTTGCCGCAGCCGGAGGGGCCGACGATGGAGATGAACTCGCCGTTGCGGATTTCCGTGGTGATGTTTTGCAGCACTTCGAGCGAGCCGAAGCGCTTGGTCAGATCGGCGACCGAGAGTTTGACGGGGGCGTCGGTCATCTCATTCCCTCCAGGGGAGAAGTTTTTGTTCCAGCCAGGTGAAGCCGCTGGTCATGGCGATGCCCGCCACCGCCAGCACCGTCACGCCAGCGAAGAGATTTGGCATATTGAATGTCTCAGCCGCCTGACTGATCATCTGGCCAAGGCCCGCGCGCGCGCCGAACAACTCGGCCACCACGACGCCGATCAACCCGCGCCCGATGCCAAGGCGAAGGCCTGCGAAGATGAAGGGCAGCGCCGAGGGCAACGACACTTTGAAGAAGATCTGCCGCGCGTTGGCGCCGAAGGCGCGCACGGTCTCCACAAGCTGCGTCGGCGTGGTGCGCAGACCCGTCTCCGTATTGATCGTGACGGGGAAGACGACCAGCACCGCCACCACGACCACCTTCGACAGAATGCCGATGCCGAACCACAAAATGAATAGCGGCGCCAGCGCCACGGTGGGCGTGGCGTAGAGCCCCGACACCCATGGCTGCAAGGATTGCTTGCCCGCTTTGGAACTGGCCATGATGAAGCCAAGCCCCACGCCAAGCACGCAGGCCACGCTATAGCCGACCAGAAATTCGAGCGTGCTGGTCAAGATATGTTTTTCCAGCTCGCCCGAAACAGTGAGTTCGAAAAGCGCCACCAGAACCTGCGTCGGCGCCGCCAGAAACAGCTTGGATCCCACGATGACGCGACTGACGAATTCCCACACCGCGAGGCCGGTGAAGACCGAGCCCCAGCTCCAGCGGCGTTGATAGAAAAAATCACACAGGCTCGTTGCGAACGACTTTTCGCGCGAAGCCGCGCCAGGGACGGAAAACGCATCGGGCTGGGTCATGACGGGTCCACTGTTCTGTGCGTCATTGTCATTTCGGAAGCATGTCGGCGTTGACGAAGCGCGCCACGTCCGTCACCCCTTCGACGTCGCCGTAGTCCTTCAGTGTCTTGAGCAGGTTCTCGATCCCGCTTTCGGCGACGCGTCCCTCGCGATCAAAAACCTTCAACTCGGTATAGAAGGCACAGGTCTGGTCGATGTCCGCGCGGTCGACCTTGGCGATCTTTTGCAGCATGTCCACCGCTTCCGTGCGGTTCGCCGGATCGTAGAACCAATCGACTCCTTTGCGATAGGCTTCGAGGAATCCGGCAAGCTCCGCCTTGTGCGCCTTGGCCCAGGCGGTTCCAACGGAATAGCCGGTGAAGGGAAAATCGCGCACATAGTCCGGCGCAGCGCCCAGACGGGTCAGGCCAAGGCTCTTCGCCTTGAAGTTGAAAGGCGCGTTCAGGATGGTCGCGTCGATGGAGCCTGACGCAAGCGCGGCGAAACGCGCGGCGGTGGCGCCTGCGAAAAGCAGATCATAATCGCCAGACTTCAGGCCGTTGGGCGTCAGCATGCGTTCAAGATAGATGCGCGTGATGTCCTTGACGCCGCCGATCATGATCGTTTTCTTGCGCAGATCAGCGTAAGTCTTGATCTGGGGCCCCGCATAGATCTCATAAGGCGCGGCCATGGCCTCGGTGCGCAGCAGCGAGATGGGCGCGCCCTTGTCGATCGCGCGGATGGGATCGACGAGGCCGCCAACCGCCATCTCCACCGAGCCCGCCGCCAATTGCTGAATGCCGGCGGAGCTGGATTGCGCGGCGACGAACTCGACGTCAAGACCCTTCTCCTTGAAGAAGCCTTTCTGCTGCGCGATGTAGGTCGGCCAGTGATTGGCGGAGCCGGTTCCCACATCGCCGATGGTGATTTTTGTCTGCGCGAAGGCGGGGGCTGCGGCGAGGGTCAGCGCAAGCGCGGCGCCGCTCAACAAGCGCTTCAACTTTGTCATGTTCGCTTCCATTTCAAGGGCCGACCGCGCCGCGCCCGGCGGCGGCGATTTCCGAGCCAGTGGCGAGCCACACGCCTTCGTGTTTGCACATATATTCCAGCGCGCCATCGAGTGCGCCGATGCGATGGGGAAAGCCGGTGAGGTAGGGATGGAGCGCGAGGCCGATCACCCGCGCCTGCGTCTCGCCCTCGCGCCACAACACGTCGAACTGGCGGCGGATCATCGCCTCGAACTCATCCGCCGTGCGATTCTTTTTCTCGTAGGCGGGCTTGTCGTTGAGTTCGGTGGAATAGGGCACCGACATGATGCTGCGCCCGTCCTCAAGCGTCATGGGATAGGGCTGATCGTCATTCACCCAGTCAGCCACATATTCGATGCCGTTGTCGATGAGGTGATCGAGGGTGTTCCAGGTTTCCTGAAGCCCGGAGCCCAGCCAGCCCTTGGGGGCCTTGCCCGTAAATCTGGTGATCGTCTCCACCGTGCGGCGCACGATTTCCGCGTCCTCGCCGGGCGCAACTTCGTTGAGACGATGGGTGTTCGTCTCGTTATGGCCCATGAATTCCCAATCGAGTTTGTTGCAGTCCTCGATGATCTCAGGATGGTGCTTGCACAACTCGCTGTTGAGCGCGACCGTGCCGCGCATGCCGTAGCGCTTCATCACTTCCATGATGCGGAAGACGCCGATGCGGTTGCCATAGTCGCGCACCGACCAGCCCGGCACATCCGGCGCCTTGCCGCCCCCGCCTGCGGAGGCCGGGATCATGTCGGACAAGGAGAAGAACTCGATGTTGGGGATGACCCACAGCGCCACCCGCGCGCCATTGGGAAAGCGGAAGTTCGGCCGACGATTGATCGGAGAATAGGGAAAGGGACCATAGGGAGAGGGTTTCATCACGCAGCCTTCATTTCGGAGAGCGCTTTGATCACATCGTCCACCTTCATCACATCAGCATATTTGTGATGCAGGTCGAATAAGTTCACCTTATGGGAGATGTCGCTGCGGTCGAAGCAGCACTCCTCCACCATGGTCATGTGATAGCCCGCCGAATAGCCATCCACCGTGCTGGCGCGCACGCAGCCCGAGGTGCTCTCGCCGATGACGATCAGGCTCTGCACACCCAGTTGCGTCAGGTGAGCGGAGAGCGGCGTGCCGTAAAAACCGCTGGCGCGCTGCTTGTGGATCACGACATCGCCGGGCTGGGGCGCGAAATCGGGGAAGATGACGTGATCGTCCGCCAAAGCCGATGCCGACTTGCGATGCGTCGCCTTGATCTTGCCGGGGCGGCTGGCGTCGCGGGTCTCGCTGGTGGTGTAGAAGATCGGGAGTCCCGCCGCGCGGGCCGCCGCAAAGAGGCGCTTGGTGGGCTCGACCGCCCGCCAGGCGTTGATTCCGCAGGAGGAGGGGAACTCGCGGGCCACTTCATTCACGGGATTGGCCCCGCCGCGATAGGCCGACATATAGAGGTCGATGGCGAGCAGGGCCGGGCGCGGCCCCACGAATGTATCGCGCTTGTAATGAGCATAGAGCTCCAGCACATCGGCTGGAATGACGTCTCGCCAGCAATGATCCTCGAAGGGGTCGATCATCGGATTGCGTCCTCTATGCGTATGAAGGGCTGCGGCCATATTATGGGTCCGCAGGGGCGTTGCAACCCATAGGCAAAAGGCGCGCCAATTCGGGGCCGCCGAGAGGAGAGCCAGATGAGCACTGAGGCCACAGGCAGTCTGCGGGCGGGCGAAGTCACGGTCGGCATCCCCTACCAGAGCGATGCGGGTCTCATCTTCATCGGGCGCATCCACACCCCTTGGGCGCAAAGCCGCGACTGCCCCCGGCAGGGCGACCGGGTCCATGGCCCGATCTGCCGTATCGAGGTGAACGAGCGCTGGCGCGCGGCGCTCCAGGGTCTTGAGGCCCATAGCCATGCGCAGATTCTCTACTGGATGCATCTGGCCCGCCGCGACCTCGTGCTGCAAAGCCCGCGTTCCAATGGGGAGGTGACCGGGACATTCGCGATTCGCTCCCCCAACCGGCCCAACCCGGTCTCGTCCTCGCTGGTCGCCATTGTCGAAGTGGGGGCGGACCATGTGCTCGTGCGCGGCCTCGATTGCATAGACGGCACGCCCCTCATTGACATCAAGCCGGAGCGCTGCCCCGAGGCGCCGCGTCCGAAGGGCGATTAGTCTGAACTGTCCTTTGGCCTGTGCGCCGAATGGCTCTATGTAGAAAAGACGCTGGCGCGGCCGCGTCGTCTCAGGACAACCATTGTGACCATCACTCCGAGTGGATCCTTCGATCCAGCCAAGACGGCAGGCCTGTTCTGGCTGATCTTCCCCTCTGTCATGCTGCCCATGTTTCTGGCGGTCAGCGACCAGACGATCGTGGCCAGCGCCCTGCCCGCGATGGCTGCGAGCCTCGGCGAGGTGGAGCGAATCTCCTGGGTGGTGGTGGCCTATCTGGTGGCTGCGACCATCGCCGCGCCGGTCTATGGCTATCTGGGCGACGTGTTCGGGCGGCGCCGCCTGATGTTCCTGGCGCTGACGCTGTTCATGGGCGCCTCGGCGCTCTGCGCGCTTGCGCCGTCCGTGCTGTGGCTGGCGGCTGCGCGCGTGTTGCAGGGCTTTGGCGGCGGCGGGTTGATGTCCCTGTCTCAGGCGTTGATCGGCGAAGTGGTGCCGCCGCGTCAGCGTGGTCATTACCAGGGCTATCTGGCGACGGTCGCCACGGTCTCGTCCGTGTTCGGGCCGGTGGCCGGGGGCTTCCTCACCGAACACCTGGGCTGGGAGTCCATTTTCCTCGTCAATCTGCCCCTCGGCCTGGTGGCCTTCGCGCTCGTCTTCCGCATCCAGCACCGCCCCGGCGTGCGTCATGAGCAATGGAGCTTCGACACGCCCGGCCTTCTTTATTTCGTCAGCTTCATTGCGCCGATCCTCATCGCCATGGAGCAGCTACGTCAATTCGATCCTGCGACCGCCCCGCAGGTGATCGCGCTCTTTGCGGTGGCGGGCCTGGCGTTCGTGCTGTTGCTGCGACGCGAGCGCCGGACGCCTGCGCCCCTGCTGCCCATGGACCTGCTGACCCAGCCGGTGATCTGGCGCGCCAATGGGCTGGCGGCCTGCCACGGCGCGGCCCTGACTTCGCTGGTCGCCTTCCTGCCCATCTATTTGCGGGTCGCCCATGGGCTTTCCGCCACACAAATGGGCCTCATGCTGCTGCCCGTCAGCATCGGCATCGGCGTTGGCTCCATCCTGACCGGGAGATTCGTCACGCGCACCGGGCTCACCATGACCTTCCCCTCCTGGGGATTGATCGGAGCCACCATCGGCCTGTTGATCTTCGCCCTGTTCAGCGCCGATATGAGCATCCGGCAGATCCTTCTGGTCCTGACGATCTCGTCCCTCGCCATGGGAACGGTGATGGCGGTGGTGCAAGTCACCATCCAGACGGCGGCCGGACGCAAGGCGTTGGGGGCGGCGGCGGGATCGGTGCAATTCTCGCGCACGGTCGGCGCCGCTTTGGGCACGGCCCTGCTTGGCTCGATCCTGTTCGCCACGCTGGCCTTCGCAGACCCCGAGGCGCCCGCGATTTTCGCCCGCCTCGTCGATCTGGGGGCGGACGCGCTGGTTGGCCTGTCCCCCGCACGCCAGAAAGTGATTTCGGACGAGATCGCCGTCGCTTTCCGTCTGGCTTTCCTGCTCGTGCCCCTGTTCACGGGGGTGGGCGCGCTGCTCGCCTGGAGCAATCCCAGCCGGAGAATTTGACGCTTCAGTTCGACATGAAGACCGGGATGGCGGCCTTGCCAAGAATCAGGCTTGTCGCGCCGCCGAAAATCATCTGCCGCAGGCGGCTTTGTGTGTAAGCGCCCTTCACGAGCAGATCCGCCCCCAGCGTGCTGGCGTTATCGAGAATGGCGTCGCCATGGGAGCGGCCCTTGGCGCTGCGCTCCAGCGCCTCCGCCGCCACTCCATTGGCGCGCAGGTTATGGGCGAGCTGCTCGCCCGTGGGACCGCTGACCTTGTGTTCGGCGATGGTGAGCACCACCACGCGGCGCGCCTGCTTCAGCAAGGGCATGGCGAAGGCGGTGGCGCGCGCGGTTTCCGTGCTCTGGTTCCAGGCGATGACCACCGTGTCGCCCAGCATGGCGGGCGCCTTTTGCGGGGCGAACAGCACGGGTCGGCCGCTTGCGAACAGGGCCGCTTCCGCAGTCGCCATGCGCGCGTCGCCACGCTCCGGGCCGGGCCGCCCCAGCACGGTCACGTCGAAAATGCGCGCATAGGACGACACATGGGAGTCGCCGAAGGCGGCCTCCCCGGCCCAACCCCAGGACAGATTATGGATCAGCGCCTGATGCGGCGGGATTTTTTCGGCTTCCATGAAATCGGCGAAGTGACGGTGGCTTTCCTCGGCGAGTTCCCGCCAGGTGTTCTGATCGGCGGCGGTCCAGCTCACCGGCATGTCGAAGGCGACCAGATCGGGCAGATCAGGGCCGAGCGGCATGCCTTCGACATAGCTCTCGAAGCGCCGCGCGAAGAGCAAGGCGGTCGCGAAGACGGAGTCGATGGAGGAATGCAGTTCGACAGGAACCAGGACATTCTTCATGAGCGGCTCACTCCATTGGAAAACACGGACGCATGATAACAGAAGGCGCGCGTGGCGTCAGGGCTTCCGCGTCAGGGCTCCCGCCCGGTTCGCAGAAAGCGGCTGAAGGCGGCGAGCGTGGCTTCGGAGACATGATGCTCGATGCCCTCTGCGTCCGATTCGGCCGCCTCGCGCGGCACGCCGATGGCCAGCAGCAGCTCGACGACCAGCCGGTGGCGGGCGCGCACCCGGTCCGCCAGCGCATGGCCTTGCGGGGTGAGGAAGACGCCGCGATAGGGCTTGGAGGTGGCGAGCCCTTCGCGCTTGAGGCGCGCTATGGTCTTGATCGCGGTGGCGTGAGAGACGCCGAGGCGCCGCGCCACATCGGTGGGACGCGCCTCGCCGTGCAGCGCCAGAAGATCGGCGATCAGTTCGGCATAATCTTCCAGCAACGCCGTTGACTGCGCGGTGCGGGTCTTGCCGAACCGGCTCGCCTGAGTCGTCTCGGCCGGCAATTCGCCCGCTGGCGTGGAGCGGGGCGCCTTCGCCTCGGCCGTCATGCGCATCTCCCAAAAACGCCGTCACGCCGCAGCTGAACGGGACTTCGCCCATTGCGTCAAGCGCCGCCTCAAATCTTCAGCACGGGCCTCTGGTTGAAGATGGGCGCGCGGGACGTTTCGGCCCGCGTCTGGGTGCGGGCGGCTGCGGCGAAGGCGAGGGCGACGCCGGCGAGCTGCGTGGTCCACCAAAGTTGCGAGATCGAGACGCCCGCGATGGAGATCGTCAGCACGGCGGCGATGCCCGCCATCAGGAACGATCCCGTCGCCCGGCCCATGCGCGCGGCCCCTGTGAAGGCGCCCCACATCAGGACGGCGGTGGCCACCGCCCCGACGAGGCCCAGCTCGTACCAGATCTCGAACAGGATTCCGCGCGGCGCGCCCGCAGGCAAAAGCCCGGCGGCGAGCGCGCGTCCGGCCGTGTCGAAGCCATGCCCGGTGACAAGCTTGAGCCCCTCGGACTTCACGATGTCCGCCCATAAATGCAGCATGCCGAACAGGCCGGAATGATCCAGCCGCGCCGCAAGCGGATCGAGCGCGAGCACGAGGAGGGGCGCCGCCACCATCAGCACGGCCGTGACCCCGCCGATGGCCTTGGCCATCCGCTCCGGGGCCGCATAGCTGGAGGAAAACACAGCGACCGCGATGATCAGCGCCGCGAGCGAGATGGGCGCCCAGACCAGAACCGCCGCGCTCGCCACCACGGCGCTCAGAAGGCCCGCCGCCGCCAAGCGCTCGCGTAGCGCGAGCACGGTGAGCGCAGGCCACAGAAGCACGACCAGCCCGGCGACGGCGCGCCGCAGCGTGTCGCCGCCCTCCGAGTCCGGCGGTTGCGGCGTATGCAGCCACAGGAGCGCGACCACCACCGTCGCGAGGGCGGCTGCGGCCACGCCAAAAGGCATCAGGCTGGAATAGGCCGGCTTCATCCGCGCGGGCAGGCAGGCCATCGCCATCGCCGTGACGAGCACCGTGCCGACGGTTTTCAGATAGCGCTCCATCGCCAGCGCAGGAAAGGGCGTCCAGATGAAGGACAGGCCCGCCCAGATCAACAGCAGGAGCGGAATGACGATCAGGGGCCGCGTCAGCGCGGAGCGAAGGTGACGCAGGAGTTGCTCGGCCGAACCAGGCAGCAGCAGCGAGCCAATGATCATGAGCAACGCGGCCACGGGCATCAGCACGAAAAGCGAGCGCCTCGACACGACCGCAGCGCAAGGCACGGCGACCGCAAACAAGGCGATGCCGATGCGAAGCAGAACCTGTCCCGACATGGTGGCGGGATCGCCGGTGGGTTGCGATTGCGAGCGGTACATTGAATTTATCCGGATCGGCCAGCGCTTTGCCGAATGCCTACCTTACATAGAGGGAAGCGTCGACGCTGTTGATATGAGGCAACACTGGACCGCAAAAATGATCAAGCTTCGCCTGGCGGCCGCTTCCTGAGGGATTTTGTCGTGGAGGCGATCTTTTTGGCGGTGAGCCGCCGCGTTTTCGAGCCGAGCGTCGGGCGCGTGGCGATGCGCTTGATGGGTCTGACCGCCGCCTGCCGCACCATGGCGACGAGCCGTTCCAGCGCGTCGGCGCGGTTGCGCTCCTGAGTGCGGAACCTTTGGGCGAGGATCACGATCACGCCCTCCAGAGTCAGGCGGCTGCCCGCCAGCTTCATCAGCCGCTCGCGCACATCCTCGGGCAGGGTCGCGGCGCCGCGCGCGTCGTAGCGCAATTCGACAGCGGTCGAGACCTTGTTGACGTTCTGCCCGCCCGGCCCGGATGCGCGGATAAAGGATTCCCGCAGGTCTCCTTCATCAATGCTCGTGCGGCTGTCGATCCTGATCACGGGAGTCTCCGGGCGTGACGCTCGAAGACTGTCTACCTTATTGCTCGGGCGCGCGCACCGTCAGCGCTTCACCTTGATCGCCTCTTTGGCTTGCCTGAGCAGGTCTGGCGGGCTGGCGTAGATTTTCGCCAGCAGGGCCTGCACCTCCTCGCCGCTGATCGGCCCGATCTGCAATCCCATCTTGTCCGCCTCCGCCAGCAGCTCAGGATCGCGCCATGTGTCCATGAAGGCCTTGCGCAGCGCAGCGACCCGTTCGGGCGCGACCTCGGCGGCGACGAAGAAAGGACGACTAGAAAGCTGTTGGGAATAGACGATTTCCAACACCCGGCGCTGTTCCTCCGTCTTGGCGAAATCGCCGGTGCGGGGCACGCCCATGCGGTCCATTTCGGGATGGCCGGTCAGGTTCTCCTGCGCCAGGATGGAGATCTGACCCGTCTTCAGCATGGTGGCGTATTGGGTCTGGATGCTGGACCAGTTCATGCCGCACATGCCATGGACCTCGCCCTTCTCGATGGCGTTGGTCATTTCGCGGGTGCCGGGATAGCCCACGACCATGCGGAATTTCGTGCCCAGCACATTGTTGAGCAGCACGGGGAGATAGCCGGTCGAGCCGGTCTCCGCCGTCCCGGCCATGATCAGTTCTGTCTGGAAGGTTTCGGCGAAGGTCTTCACCGGCGCGTTCTTGCCGACGATGCAAAGGAAAGCGTCCACGTCGGCGCTGCCCAGATAGTGCAGCTTCGCCGGATCGTAGCGCAATTGCGCGGCGTCTTCGAGAACCGGCCCCAGCGGCTGGGCGGAGAAGGGGGCGCCGATGAAGGTTCCGTCCTTCGCCGCCACGCCCGCGACATAGCCGCCCATGAGATGGCTGCCCGCGCCCGGCATATTCGTCACCACCACCGCAGGATTGCCCGGGATGTGGCGCCCCAGATACCGGCCCAGCATCCGCGCATAGGTGTCGTAGCCGCCGCCCGCAGACGTTCCAACGACAATGGTGACGGTCTTTCCCCTCCAGACGGACGCAAGATCCTCCGCCCCGGCGCGCCCGAATGTGACGCAGACGGCGAGGATGGCGGCCGCCAAAATGCTGGCGCGCGACATGGACGTTCTCCCTGCGGGCTCTGATTTCCAGACGGAATGCAGCCCTTGTCCCGCAGGTTAGCGACGTTATGGCGCGCGTCAATCGCCGGTTTGTTCAGAGATGGGCGAGCTTGGGCATCACTTCGCTGGCGAAAAGGTTGAGGGAGCGCATCGCCTGATCGAAGCGCATGTCGCCGAAGAACGGATAGGTGAGGAGATAGTTGATCCCGAGCTCCGCGACCTGCCGCTCGATTTCCGCGCAAACGGTCTCGGGCGTTCCGGCGATGACCGCGCCCTCGCGCAGCGCGTCCTCGACCGTGGCGGCCAGCGGAATGTTCAGCCGCTGGGCGACGCTGCCCTCATGGGCGTGTTTGCGGGCGAGATGGGTGAGATTGGCGTGGTGATGGGCCACGGCGGGGGCGGCGATGGCGATGGCCTGCGCGTCCGTATCCGCCACCACGATCTGGCGCAGCACGCCGATGGCCGCGCCGCCCTTGAATTCGCCCTTGGGCTGGGCGGCGCCGCCGCGTTTGGCCAAGGCCTCGCGATAGGTGTCGATATTCGCCTTGGCGCGGGCGGAGGGACCGTTGGTGACGAAATGCAGCCCCTCATCGCCTGCGAAGGCTGAACCTGTCGCATTGGACGAGGCGTACCAGAAGGCCGGATGCGGGCCTTGCAGGGGGCGCAGCGGAACCGGCACGTCCTTGTAGCCGAAGCGGTCGCTGTCATAGCTGAAGACATCGCTGGTGAGCGCGACCTTCAGGCATTTGTAAGCGTCCTCGAAGATCTCGCGCGACTTGCTGTGGTCGATCTTGTGATAGCCCAGTTCGAAGGGCGAAACACCGCGGCCCACCCCCACTTCGTAGCGGCCATTGCTCAAGTGATCGAGAATGCAGATCTCCTCGGCCAGCCGCAGGGGCGAATAGAGCGGCAGCAGATAGGTCAGCGGCCCCATGTGGATGCGCTTGGTGGCCTGCGCCACTGCGCCCAGCCAGACGCCGGGAACGGGAACGGTGTTGAGCGGGGAGGCGTGATGCTCGGCGACATGATAGCCCCAGAAGCCCGCCTCATCAGCCGCCTGCACGAAGCGGATGCGCTCTTGAAATGCGACCGCCATGGAGCGATCCGCCATCTCGATATGATCGAATACGCCGAATTTCATCTGTTCCTGCCCCTATGCCCGCACTGACCACGCTTGCGTTGACCTAGCCTCTAGCATGAAGGCGTGGCGCGCCAAAGCAGGCGAATGACTGCCGAATTTGCACAGCGTCCGCAACGGCGCGACGACACTGGAGCGCCACCGGGAGGGACGACGTCCTCGTCGTCCGCACCCCTCGAAGGCGATGGGAACCGGGGCGACGGGACGTCGTCGCTCCCGGTCTCAGTTCGGCGACAGCAGCTTCTTCGCCCGGTCCACCACCGCTTTGGGCGTGGCGTACATGGATTGCACGACCTTCTGCGCCTCCTCGCCCGTCGTCGGCTCCACGTCGAGCTGGAGCTGCTGGGCCTCGGCCAGAAAACCGGGGTCCGTCATGGTCTTGTCGAAGGCGCGGCGCAGGGCCGCAGCGCGGCCTTCGGGCACGCCGGGGGGCGCCATGAAGGGCCGGGCCACCGCCATGGTGCCCATCAAAAGCTCCATCAGCTGGCTGTCTTCGGGCGTCTTCACGAGGTCGAGCGCGAGAGGCGCATCCGGCAATTCGCGGCTCTTTTCGAGGCCGAACTGCATGATGACATTGATCTTCTTGTCGCGCAGCCAGTCCGGCCTCGCCATCTTCAGCGCCGACCAGGCGACGCTGCAACGCCCATGGGCCTCGCCATTCTCGATGGCCATGATGGTTTCCTTGGTGCCCAGATAGCCGGTGATCAGCTTGATCTTCGTCTTCAGCACCTCGTTGAGGATGATCGGATAGGTGTCCGAATCCGACCCCGCGCCGGTCCCCGCGACGATCATCTCCTTTTCGCGCAGATCCTCCACGGTCTTGAAAGGCGTCGTTCCCCAGGACAGGCACACGCCCACATCCTTGCTGACCGCGCCCACCCAGGTGAATTTGCTCATGTCATAGCCGGGGTTGCGGGCGCCGATCAGCGGCTCGATCACCGGCCCGCCTGCAAACGTGCCGATGGCCGTGCCATCGCGCGGGGCGGCTTCGGCCAGAAATTGCGCGGCGCGAATGCCCCCCGCGCCCGGCATGTCCTGCACCACCACATTGGGGGCGCCCGGCAGATATTTGCCCATATGCCGCGCCAACGCCCGGGCCAGAAGGTCGATGCCCCCGCCAGCCGTGCCCGCAACATAAATGGTGACGGGCTTGTCGAAATTTTCCGATTGCGCGCGCGCGGCGCCTGTGAGGCCGGTCGCGGCGATCAGGCTTGCGGCAGCGAGCCGCGCCATCGTGCGGAACATGGGGTTTCTCCCTCGAAATTTCCGGGCGACTCGGGCGCCCATTGGTCGGCGAAAATCGTAACGCAGGCCGCCCTTTGGCGCCAGTGGCTCAGGTTCCGCGCGGCTTGGCGCGGGTGGTGGGCGCCGCCGCGGCGGGATCGTCCGGCCAGGGATGGCGGGGATAGCGGCCCTTCATGTCGGCCTTCACGGCGGCCCAGGAGCCTTTCCAGAAACCGGGGAGATCGCGGGTGATCTGGATCGGGCGGTGGGCGGGGGAGAGCAGATGCAGGGTCAGCGGCGCGCGCCCCTGCGCCAAGGAAGGGTGGGTGGCGAGGCCGAACAGCTCCTGCACGCGGATCGCCAGCACCGGCCCGCCTTCGGCCTCATAATCCACCGCCACGCGGCTGCCGGTGGGCGCCTCGAAATGGGTGGGCGCCTCGGCGTCGAGCTTGCGCTTGAGATCCCACGGGAGCAGCGCGTCCAACGCCGCGTCCAGATCGTCGGGCGTGATGGCGGCGAGGCTCGTGCGGCCCTCGATGAAGGGCGCGAGCCATGTTTCAGGCTCCTTCGCCAGCGCCTCAAGGGAAAGGTCCGGCCAGTCCTCGATCTTGGTGCGGCGCAGGAACATCACGCGGTCGCGCAATTGCACTTGCGCCTTGGTCCAGGCCAGTCGCTCCAGACCCAGCGCCGCCACGCCCCGGGCCAGTTCAGCGGCGCTTTCCGCATTCGCGGGCGTCGGGCGCGTCTGTTCGCTGAGGGTGATCGCGCCCAGACGCTGGGTGCGCCGCGTGCGCAGGGCGGCTGCGGAGCGGTCGAAGGTGGTGGCCTCCTGCGTCACGAGCCGGGCCCCCGCGACCGCCTCCAGATCAGCCGCGCTCAAAGCGGCGGCGGAGAGGATGCGCGCGGCGGCGGCGCGCCCCGTCACTTCGGCGATGGCGAGCCAGGGCTCGCGCGCCAGCCGGTCGTGCGGCTCCACGAAAGCGGCGCGGCCATTGGCCATGAGAAATTCGCCCGGCTTGCCGCGCGCCTTGGCGATGCGGTCGGGCCAGGCCAAAGTCATGAGCCGCCCGCAATCGGAAAGATCGCTCCCCACCGGCGGCGCCTCGCCGGTCGCCTTGCGCGCGGCCTGTTCCCAGCCGCCCGCCAGTCGGCGCCCATCCTCCGCCCGGCGCGAGCGGTCGGCGCGCAGGCGCTGCACCCGGTCGGCGATGTCGGCGCCGTCACCGCCAAGGCCGCGCTCCACCAGCACAAGGGCGATCTGCGCCGCCAGCGCCGCCTCGCCAGCGCGGGCCGCGTCCACCACCATGCGGGCGAGGCGGGGCGGCAGCGGCAGGGCGCGAATGGCGCGGCCTTCCTCCGTGATGGCGCCTTCGTGATCGAGGGCCCCGAGATCGCGCAGCAGGGCGCGAGCCTCCTTGACGGCGGGCGCGGGGGGCGCGTCAAGCCAGGTGAGGCTCGCTGGATCGCGCGCGCCCCAGGCGGCCAGATCCAGCACCAGCCCGGAGAGATCGGCGGAGAGGATTTCGGGCGTGGCATAGGGCTCCATGGCCCCGGTCGAGGCCTCTTCCCACAGACGGTAGCAGACGCCCGGCTCGGTGCGGCCTGCGCGGCCCCGGCGCTGGTCGGCGGCGGCGCGCGAGACGCGCACCGTCTCCAACCGGCTGAGACCAAGGTCGGGCTCGTAGCGTTGCACCCGCGCCAGCCCCGAATCGATCACCACCCGCACGCCCTCGATGGTCAGCGAGGTCTCGGCGATGGAGGTGGCCAGCACCACCTTGCGCCGCCCCTTTTCGGCGGGCTGCACCGCCCGGTCCTGCGCCTCCCGGTCCATGGCCCCGAAGAGGGGGGCGACGTCCACGGCGGGGTTTTTGATCCGCTCGCGCAAAAGCTCCGCCGTGCGCAGGATTTCGCCCTGACCGGGCAGAAAGACCAGCAGGGAGCCGGGCTCCTCCGCCAGCGCGCGCAGCACCACCTTGCCCACCTCCTCCTCCAGCCGCGCGCGCGGATCGCGCGGGGCGTGGCGGGTCTCGACAGGGAAGGCGCGGCCCTGCGATTCGATCACCGTGCACTCACCCATCAGCCGGCTGACGCGGGCGCCGTCGAGGGTGGCGGACATGACGAGGATGCGCAGATCCTCCCGCAGGCCCGCCTGCGCGTCGAGCGCCAGCGCCAGACCCATGTCGGCGTCGAGCGAGCGCTCGTGGAATTCGTCGAACAGCACCGCCGCGACGCCCTCAAGGCCGGGATCGTCCAGAATCATCCGGGCGAAGACGCCCTCGGTCACCACTTCGATACGGGTGCGGCCGGAGACGCGCGACTGCATGCGCACCCGCAGACCCACGACCCCGCCTAGCGAATCCTCAAGCGTGTCGGCCATGCGCTGGGCGGCGGCGCGGGCGGCGAGACGGCGCGGCTCCAGCACGATGAGCCGCTGGCCCTGCGTCCATGGCTCGTCCAGCAGCGCCAGCGGAACGCGGGTCGTCTTGCCCGCGCCCGGCGGCGCCACCAGCACGGCGCGAGTCTCCCGCTGCAAACAGCGGGTGAGATCGCCGGTGACGGCGTCGATCGGCAGGGGGGCGAGAGGCCTCATGGCGCAGGGATGGCAGGAAGCGCTTGTTCGGGCAACCGTCAGGCCCGCCCGACGCTCGCATAAGTGAAGCCCAGCCGCCGCATTTCCTCGGGCCGGTAGATGTTGCGCAGATCGACGACCACGGGCGCGGCGAGCGCGGCCTTGACCCGCTTCATGTCGAGCGCGCGGAACGCGTCCCATTCGGTGACGATCACCAGAGCCTGCGCGCCTTGCACGCATTCATAGGGATCCTTGCAGAAGATCACCTTTTCCATGAGGGGGCGCGCCTGCGCCATGCTCTCGGGATCATAGGCCGCGATATGGGCGCCCGCCTCCTCCAGCGCCGCCACGATGTCGATCGAGGGCGCGTCGCGCATATCG
Source organism: uncultured Hyphomicrobiales bacterium (assembly GCA_903902915.1). Classification (GTDB taxonomy): domain Bacteria; phylum Pseudomonadota; class Alphaproteobacteria; order Rhizobiales; family Beijerinckiaceae; genus Terripilifer. The sequence continues at coordinate 63,686 of CAIUWR010000022.1, forward strand.
TCCGTATTGGGCTTGAAGGCGAGACCCAGCAGGGCGATCCGCTTGCCGGCGACCGAACCGCCGCAAGCCTCCAGCACCTTGCCCGCCATGGCGCGCTTGCGCTGCGCATTGACGGCGGCGACCGTCTCGACGATGCGGATGGGCGCGCCCATGTCCTGCCCGGTCTTGATCAGCGCCAGCGTGTCCTTGGGAAAGCAGGAGCCGCCATAGCCCGGACCCGCATGCAGGAATTTGCCGCCGATGCGATTGTCGAGGCCGATGCCGCGCGCCACGTCCTGCACATTGGCGCCGGTGCGTTCGCACAGATCCGCGATCTCGTTGATGAAGGTGATCTTGGTCGCCAGAAAGGCGTTGGCTGCATATTTGGTGAGTTCAGCTGTGCGCCGGGAGGTGAAGAGAATCGGCGGCTGGTTGAGGTAGAGCGGCCGATAGACTTCCGCCATCACCGCGCGCGCGCGCTCGTCCTCGATGCCGATCACAATGCGGTCGGGCCGCTTGAAATCGCTGATCGCCGCGCCCTCGCGCAGGAACTCGGGATTGGAGACGACGGCGGCGTCGCAACCAGGCGCGCTCTCACGCAAAATGCGCTCCACCTCGTCGCCGGTGCCCACCGGCACGGTGGATTTGGTGACGACGACGGTGAAACCGTCAAGGGAGGCCGCGATCTCCTTCGCCGCCTCGAAGACATAGGTCAGGTCCGCATGGCCGTCGCCGCGCCGTGAGGGCGTGCCCACCGCGATGAACACCGCGTCGGCGTCCCGCACCGCAGGCGCGAGATCGGTGGTGAAGAACAGGCGTTCCTGGCGCATGTTGGTGGCGACGATCTCGGCCAGTCCCGGCTCGAAGATCGGAATTTCGCCCCGTTGCAGCGCCGCGATCTTGCCCGCGTCCTTGTCGACGCAGGTGACCACATGGCCGAAGTCGGCGAAACACGCGCCGGACACCAGGCCCACATAGCCTGATCCGATCATCGCGATATGCATGACGCTTGGTCCTTGCCCTGTTGGCTTGCCCTGAAGTGAACGACGGATCCGGGCTTAACCCGGACCCATGGGTTCAGCCGCCAATGTTGAAGGCGGCGAGCGCCGCCATGTTGACGATGTCCGTATCCTTGGCGCCCAACTGGACGATCTGCACAGGCTTGTCGAGGCCCACGATCAGCGGGCCCATCACGGTCGCCCCGCCCAGCTCCTGCAACATCTTGGTGCTGATGGCGGCCGAGTGGAAGGCGGGCATGACGAGCACATTGGCCGTGTCCGACAGGCGGCAGAAGGGATAGGCGGCCATCAGCTCCTTGTTGAGAGCCACGTCCGCCGCCATCTCGCCGTCATATTCGAAATCGACGCGCTGTGCGTCGAGGATGCGCACCGCGCCCTGCACCCGCTCGGCGCGCTCGCCGGTCGGGTGGCCGAAGGTGGCGAAGGCCAGCATCGCCACGCGCGGCTCATAGCCGAGCCGCCGCGCCACGCCCGCCGCCTCGATGGCGATCTGCGCCAACTCTTCGGCGTTGGGCATTTCAGTGATGGCGGTGTCGGCCACCAGCACGGGGCGCCCGCGCGACAGGATGAGCGAAACGCCGATCACCCTGTGGCCGGGACGCGGATCGATCAGGCGACGCACCTCTTCCAGCGCGATGGAGAAGTTGCGCGTCACGCCCGTCACCATGGCGTCCGCATCGCCCTGCGCCACCATGGCGGCGGCGAAGGAATTGCGGTCGTTATTGATGAGGCGCTGGCAATCTCGCATGAGATAGCCCTTGCGCTGCAGGCGCTCATAGAGGAACTGCGAATAGATGTCGTTGCGGCTGGACAGGCGCGCGTTGTGGATCTCGATGTTCTTGTCGCTGATGTCCACGCCCGCACGCTCGGCGGTTTGCTTGATGCGCTCTTCGCGGCCCACGAGGATGGCGGTGCCAAGGCCCTGATTCACGAAGGACACGGCGGCGCGCATCACCTGCTCTTCTTCGCCCTCGGCGAAGACGACGCGCTTGGGATAGCGGCGCACCCGCTCGAAGATGCGCTGCAAGGCGCCGGCCACCGGATCGCGCCGCGCCGACAGGCTCGCCTGATAGACGTCCATGTCCTCGATCGGCTTGCGGGCGACGCCCGTCTCCATGGCGGCTTTCGCCACGGCGGCGGGAACCACGCGGATGAGGCGAGGATCAAAGGGGGCGGGAATGATATATTCGCGACCGAACCGCGGGCGCGCGCCGTCATAGGCGGAGGCGACCTCGTCGGGCACATCTTCGCGCGCCAGCATCGCCAGAGCATTGGCGGCGGCGACCTTCATTTCCATGTTGATGGTGGTGGCGCGCACATCCAGCGCGCCCCGGAAAATATAGGGGAAGCCCAGGACATTGTTGACCTGATTGGGATAATCCGAGCGCCCCGTCGCCACGATGCAATCGTCGCGCACCGCATGGGCCTCCTCCGGCGTGATCTCCGGATCAGGATTGGCCATGGCGAAAATGATCGGGTTCGGCGCCATGGACCTGACCATCTCGGGGGTCAGCGCGCCCTTGACCGAAAGGCCGAAGAACACGTCCGCGCCATCAAGCGCTTCGGCCAGCGTGCGCCGGTCGGTGACGCAGGCATGGGCGGACTTCCACTGGTTCATGCCCTCGGTGCGGCCCTTGAAGATCACGCCCTTGGTGTCGCAGAGCATCACGTTCTCGGGCGCGAAGCCCATGGCCTTGATGAGGTCGAGACAGGCGATGCCCGCAGCCCCGGCGCCATTGCACACAAGACGCGTGTGCTTGATGTCGCGGCCGGTGAGCTTGATCGCGTTGAGGATGCCCGCGGCCGCGATGATGGCGGTGCCGTGCTGGTCGTCGTGGAAAACCGGGATATCCATCAATTCGCGCAGACGCTGCTCGATGATGAAACACTCGGGGGCCTTGATGTCTTCAAGGTTGATGCCGCCGAAGCTCGGCCCCAGATAGCGCACCGCATTGATGAACTGATCGGGATCCTCGGTGTCGACCTCGAGGTCGATGGAGTCGATGTCGGCGAAGCGCTTGAACAGAACCGCCTTGCCCTCCATCACCGGCTTGGAGGCCAGCGCGCCCAGATTGCCGAGACCCAGAATGGCCGTGCCATTGGAGATCACCGCCACGAGGTTGCCCTTGATCGTATAATCATAGGCTGCGGCGGGATCCTTGGCGATGGCCAGAACGGGCACCGCGACGCCGGGCGAATAGGCCAGGGACAGGTCGCGCTGGGTCGCCATGGGCTTGGACGCCACGATCTCGATCTTGCCGGGTCGGCCGCGCGTATGGAACTGGAGCGCTTCCTGATCGGTGATGGTGGGGCGCTTCGGGCGTTTGGTGGGTTGGTCGACCATTGGTCCGGTGATCCTGCGGGCTTGGCGGATGAGGCTAGCCCGACCTTAGCGGCCATGGGCGCGGGTTCCAATGGCCTTTTTTAGGTCGAGCCTGGCAAATGAGCGCGTCATGGCCAACTTTTTCCCCAATGTCCGCGGCTGCGGCGGGTGCGCGCAGGCTCCGCCCTTGCTAGGGTCCGCCCATGACCCAGCAGCTCCCCCCGCCGAAAACCGCAGAAGCCGAGGCGCAGCGTCTGACGCCCATGATGGCGCAGTATGTCGAGATCAAGGCCGCCAATCCGGACTCCCTGCTCTTCTACCGCATGGGGGATTTCTACGAGCTGTTCTTCCATGACGCGGAAGTGGCGAGCCGGGCTCTGGGCATCGTGCTCACCAAGCGGGGCAAGCATCTGGGGGAAGACATTCCCATGTGCGGCGTGCCCATCGAGCGGTCCGACGATTATCTGCACCGTCTGATCGGCCTTGGCCACCGGGTCGCCGTCTGCGAACAGCTGGAGGATCCCGCCGAAGCCAAGAAGCGCGGGCCGAAATCCGTGGTGCGGCGCGATGTGGTGCGGCTGGTGACGCCGGGCACCATCACCGAGGATCGGCTGCTGGAACCCTCTCGCGCCAATATTTTGATGGCTCTGGCGCGGGTGCGCGGCGCGCAGGACGATTGGGTCTATGGCCTCGCCGCGGCCGATATCTCCACGGGCGCCTTCACGCTTCTGGAATGTCCGCAGGCGAGCCTTGGCGCCGAAGTGGCGCGCTTTGATCCGCGCGAGATCGTGGCGGGCGAGGCGCTGTGCCGGGAGCCGGTGCTCGAGCAATTCTTCGCCGATTGGCGCATTCCCGTCACCCCCACCGCCCGCGAGGCGGGGGATGCGGAGCGGGTGCTGTGCGAATGGTATGGGGTGGCGACGCTGGACGGTTTCGGCGCCTTCACGCGGGCTGAAACAGCCGCCGCCGCCGCCCTCATCCGCTATGTCGAGCGCACCCAATTGGGCGCCAGGCCTCCGCTGGGCCGCCCCACCCGCGCCCAGCGCGGCGCCATTCTCGAAATCGACGCGGCGACGCGGGCCAATCTCGAACTGGTGCGCACCCTTGGCGGCGCGCGCGACGGTTCGCTCCTCGCCGCCATCGACATGACCTCCAGTTCGGCGGGCGGGCGTCTGCTGGCGGAGCGTCTCGCGGGGCCTTTGACAGACGCGGCCTTGATCGGCGAGCGACAAGACGCGGTCTCGCTCTTTCTGAACGATCCGGCCCTGCGGGCCGATGTGCGCCGCCTGCTGGAGGCCGCGCCCGACATTCCGCGCGCGCTGGCCCGCATCGCCCTGCAACGGGGCGGGCCGCGCGACCTTGCGGCGCTGGGTCAAGGCGCCGCCGCCGCGGCCCAGGTTGCCGCGCGGCTTGGCGGCGCCGACTTACCTGCGGAAATCGCTCAGGCGGCTGCGGCCGTCGCCGCCATTGATCGCGCCTTCGCCGCGCGTCTGGCGACGACCCTGGCCGATGAGCTCCCCCTCAACCGCCGCGACGGCGGCTTCGTGCGGGCGGGCTGCGACCCCACCCTCGACGAGACGCGCGGGCTGCGCGACGAGAGCCGCAGGGTCATCGCCTCGCTTCAGGCGGAGTATTGCGAACTTGCTGGCGCCAAGCAGCTGCGCATCAAGCACAATAATTTTCTGGGCTGGTTTCTGGAGGTTCCGCAAGCGCTCGGCGAGACCTTTCTGCGCGAGCCTCTCAACGCCACCTTCATCCATCGTCAGACCATGGCGGACGCCATGCGGTTCTCCACCGTGGCGCTCTCCGAGCTCGAAGCAAAGATCGCCTCGGCCGCCGACCGGGCGCTGGCGCTGGAATTGCGCATTTTCGACGAACTCTGCGCGATGATCGAAGCGCAGGCGCCCGCCCTGAAGGCGGCCTCGGAGGCGCTGGCGGTCATCGACGTGTCCGCTGCGCTGGCGGAACTCGCGAGCCGCCGCAACTGGGTGCGGCCGGAGGTGGACGCCACCCTGCGCTTCGAGATCGAAGCCGGGCGCCATCCGGTGGTGGAGGCCGCGTTGGGGCTGCGGGGCGAGGGCTTTGTGGCGAACGATTGCGACCTCAGCGCCCCCGCCGCCAGCGGGGCGGGGCGGATCGCCGTCATCACCGGCCCCAACATGGCGGGCAAATCGACCTATCTGCGGCAGAACGCCCTGATCGTGATCCTCGCCCAGATGGGCGCCTTCGTCCCCGCGAAAGCGGCGCGCATCGGGGTGGTGGATCGTCTCTTCTCGCGCGTGGGCGCGGCGGATGATCTGGCGCGGGGCCGCTCGACCTTTATGGTCGAGATGGTGGAGACCGCCGCCATCCTCAATCAGGCGACCGAGCGCTCATTGGTGATTCTGGACGAGATCGGGCGTGGCACCGCGACCTTCGACGGGCTCTCCATCGCCTGGGCCTCCATCGAGCATCTGCATCAGACCAATCGCTCGCGCGCGCTCTTCGCGACCCATTTCCATGAGCTGACCCAACTCACCAAAAAGCTGTCCCGCCTGATGAATCTGACCATGCGCGTGTCGGACTGGAAGGGCGAGGTGATCTTCCTGCATGAGGTCGTGGCGGGGGCGGCTGACCGCTCCTATGGCATTCAGGTGGCCAGGCTGGCGGGCCTGCCGCAGCCGGTGGTGGCGCGGGCGGGCGTCATTCTGGCCGAATTGGAAGCTTCCGAGCGTCAAGCGCCGGTGCAACGGCTGATCGACGATCTGCCGCTTTTCGCGGCCGCAGCGCCCCGCGCGCCGGAGCCCGAGCCCGCGCGCGATCTTCTGGGCGAGGCGCTGGACGCCATTTCGCCCGATGAACTGAGCCCGCGCGAAGCGCTGGAACAGCTTTATGCCTTGAAAAAGCTGCGCCTGCGGCCCTGATTCACCCCTGCCGTTGCGCAAGCATGAAATTTTGCCCGCTCCGCCGTTGTTTCGCCTTGGAGTGCGAATGATATAAGTGGCGACTCAGTCGCAGATCGCGCCTGCGCATTTTTGAGGTTCCCATGTTTCCCAAGCCCGTTCCGCAGCTCTTCCCCAACACCTACGCCTATGAAACCCAGCCCATGGTCAAGGCGACGGGCTTTCGGGAATATGATGCGCGTTGGCTTTTCGGGAAGGAAATCAACCTGATGGGCATACAGGCTCTGGGCATGGGCCTGGGCGCCCTGCTGCGCGAGATGGGCGTCAAGCCAGAACTCGTCACCGGACATGACTATCGCGGCTATTCCTCCTCCATCAAATACGCCCTCATCACCGGCCTGATGTCGGCGGGCGTCAAGGTGCATGACATCGGGCTGGCTCTGTCGCCCATGGCCTATTTCGCCCAGTTCGATCTCGACGTGCCTGCGGTGGCCATGGTCACCGCTTCCCACAACGACAATGGCTGGACCGGCGTGAAGATGGGCGCCCAGCGTCCCGTGACCTTCGGGCCGGACGAGATGGGTCGCCTGCGCGACATCGTGCTCGGCGGTCATTTCACCTATGCGGAGGGCGGCTCCTATCACTATGTCGATGGATTCCGCGCCCGCTATATCGAGGATCTGATCAAGCGGCCGCGCATCTCGCGCAAGCTGAAGGTCGTCGCGGCCTGCGGCAATGGCACGGCGGGCGCCTTCGCCCCCGAAGTGCTGGAGCGTCTGGGCTGCGAGGTGATTCCGCTCGACGTGGAGCTGGATCACAGCTTCCCGCGCTACAACCCCAATCCCGAAGACATGGAAATGCTGCACGCCATGGCGGAAAAGGTGCGCGAAGTCGGCGCCGACATTGGCCTTGGCTTCGACGGCGACGGCGACCGCTGCGGCGTGGTCGACAATGAAGGCGAGGAGATCTTCGCTGACAAGATCGGCGTCATGCTCGCGCGCGATCTCTCCAAGCTGCATCCGGGCGCGACCTTCGTCGTCGATGTGAAATCCACCGGCCTCTTCGCCACCGATCCCGAATTGATCGCGCGCGGCGTCAAGGCGGATTACTGGAAGACCGGCCACTCTTACATCAAGCGCCGCGTCACCGATTTGAAGGCTCTGGCGGGCTTTGAAAAGTCAGGCCATTTCTTCTTCAACACCCCCATCGGGCGCGGCTATGACGACGGAATCCTCACCGCCATCCACGTCATCGAAATGCTGGATCGCAACCCCGGCAAGTCCATGGCCGACCTCTATCGCGCCCTGCCCAAGACCTGGGGCTCGCCCACCATGGCGCCGCATTGCGACGACGAAGTGAAATATGGGATCGTCGACAAGGTGGTGAAACGCTTCGAGGACATGCAGGCGCGCGGCGACCTCATCACCGGCCAGCCGATCCGCGACCTCGTGACGGTGAATGGCGTGCGCATCACGGCGCAGGATGGCACCTGGGGCCTCGTGCGCGCCTCCTCCAACAAGCCGGAGCTGGTGGTGGTCGTGGAGAGCCCCGTCTCGGAAGCGCGGATGCGCGAGATGTTCAAGGCGGTTGACGACGTGCTGCGCGAGCACCCCGAGGTCGGGGCCTATAATCAGACTATTTGATGCGGGGTCCGGTCTCGCCTTTCGGGATCACCGGGCTGCGCCCGTCGCCGCAATGGTGCGGCCTGAGACCTGCGCTGAGGCCTCGCCCATGAACCGTGTGGCGTCGCCGAGCGCGACGGTGGGCTGGCAGCGCGGATTGCAATGATAGGATTCGCGATCGAGGCCACGCTGGACAATGAGGTTCTTCTCGGCCGCGGCGACCTTCACCACCGCCTCGACCAGGGCTTCGCCATTTTTGTCGATCGCAATGAGGTTGGTTTCGCCAAACCCCTTTCCTGTCAACACGACCTTCCGATTGCCCTTGAGCATGGCCACATCGACGACCTGCGGATTGCCGATGATGATCGAGGCCGTCTTTTCCGGCAATTGCATGATCTTGGCCTGATCAAGATAGACCTCGATAAGGTCGGCGGCGGAGGCTGCCGGAGCGATCGCCACGAGGGCGACGAGAAGGGCGGCCGCTGAGAAAAAGGCGTTCTTGCAAAGTGGCGGCATTGGACGAACCCGCGATTAAGAGTGCTGTAACAATGCTTACACGGCAATGATGAAGGAACTCTGAAATAGGGAGCGTTCTGATCAGGCCGTTACAAAGAATGGGGTCGATGATCGGTGAAATCGGCATGCGGGGCGCCGCCGGAACGACGGCTGCACCGTGTCTCAAAAAAAGTTTCAACATGAACTTTTTTGTTGACTGCCGTTTTAAGCCGCAGTATCAAACAATTGCGTCAGCGTTGATTTTTAAAGCTGACCGAAACGAAGTCTGAGAGGAACGATTTTATGAAAACTCTGATTGCACGCTTTTCCGTCGATGAATCGGGCGCGACCGCCATCGAATACGCCCTTCTCGCCTCCCTAATCTCGGTCGTCATGATCGCCGCAGCCACCAGCGTCGGCAACAATCTGGCCGCCGTCTTCAACAAGATCGCCGCCAACGTCAAGTAGGTTCCGCCCAAGTCGCTCCGGTTCGTTGAATGGCGACGATGGAACCGGGGCGAAATGGCTGACTCTTAGATCCTTTGGGAAAATTCGAATGGCCTGAAATTCGAATTTTTACATGAGCTTCGCAATGCACTCAATGCTGGCCGTCCTGTATAAAAAATTGTCCGGACGACAACCGACCTCTGGTGGCCGACTGGAGCCTAGCTCAACAGAATCTATGTCCATGAAAAATCTTATTGCACGATTTTCTGTCGATGAATCAGGCGCAACGGCGATCGAATATGCTCTCCTCGCCTCCCTGATTTCTGTTGTCATGATCGCCGCCGCCACCAGCGTCGGCAACAACCTCGCAGCCGTGTTCAACAAGATCGCCGCCAACGTCAAGTAAGGCGGGGCCTGGTCTCGCCAGATTGTTGAACGCCGTCGGCGAAACGGCCGCCAAATTTCGAACAGCTTGATCTGTAGTGCCAGACGGCGTCGGAGAGACGCAAAGCCTTTTAAAAAAAGAGGCTCGAACATAAACTTAACATTAGAGTCGATTTTCATGTTGATGTATGAATGAATCGGTCGGTCGCTGTGCACCATTCTCGGCTGACCGGAGCCTGTCCCAGTAGGAGCTGAGTTCATGAAAAACCTTATTGCACGCTTTTCCAACGATGAATCCGGCGCGACGGCGATCGAATACGCTCTCCTCGCCTCCCTGATCTCGGTCGTCATGATCGCCGCCGCCACCAGCGTCGGCAACAACCTCGCCGCCGTGTTCAACAAGATCGCCGCCAACGTCAAGTAAGGCGGTCCACACAAGCGAACGGCCCCTCCGGGGGCCGTTTTTTGTATCACGGGAAGCGGAATTTACCGCTTACGTTTGAAGACCTATTTTTCAAATTTTTTGCAGGATGATAAGCCATGCTGGACGCGGCCGTTCTCGTGTTTCCATTTTTAATGATCCTTGCCGGTTGCATGGATCTGTTCACCATGCAAATCTCGAACAATATTTCCATCGCTCTTGTCGTCGCGTTCCTCCCGCTTTCTTTATGTTGCGGCTTGCCACTATCGTTGATCGGGCTTCACTACGCCTGTGGCTTGTTTATTCTTGTCATCACATTCGCGTTGTTCGCATGGGGCAAAATCGGAGGGGGTGACGCCAAGCTCGCTGCGGCCAGCGCTATCTGGATGGGCTGGGGCTTTGTGTTTGACTACCTGGTCACTGCGTCGTTTTTGGGCGGACTGCTCGCGCTTTTTCTCCTATCGGCAAGGCAATTTCCACTGCCGCTGATGCTGGAACGACAACCCTGGATCGTACGCCTTCATAAGCCCAAAGGGGGGGTGCCTTTCGGTGTCGCTCTCGGCTTGGGGGGAATCATCGTTTATCCGCAAACCGCCATATGGATCGGCGCCCTCGGTGGCTGAAGCCTTCGACAAACCTTCCGCGCGTTAACCATAATTTGATACATTTGAATCATTAGTGAAGCCTGATTGTTGGTTAATTATCGGATTTCGAACATGAACCCCATGCGTCTGGCCCTGATCGGAGTCGCTATCGCAGTCGTCGCTGGCGTGTTTTATCTGTTTTTTTCAGGCGACCCGGCTCCGCCGCCACCCGCCGTTGAGGTGGAGTTGCCGAAGATCGAAACGGAAGAGGTTCTGACTGCGGCGCGCGATGTTCCTATAGGAACGATCATCTCTGATCTGGATCTGCGGTGGGTTCCCTGGCCCTACTCAGCGATCAGCCCAGTCATGATCACCAAATCGATCGACCCCTCGGCCATTCTGTCCCTGAAGGGATCCATCGCCCGCACTGGAATGATGGACGGAGAGCCGGTCCGGCGCGAAAAACTCGTGAAGCCGTCGAACGCGGGCTTCATTTCCGCCGTCCTGCCTGGCGGCATGAGGGCCGTGTCGATTCCGATCGACGCCCAAGGCACCAGCAATGCGGGCGGCTTCATCCTGCCAAATGATCATGTAGACGTTATGCGCGCCGGCCGCGTCGGCGAGTCAATACGGGCGGACATCATCGCGTCCGATATCACCGTTCTGGCCATCGGACGCAACTATCAAGAACTGACGGGCGGCGACCACACAATGCAGGGCCCCAACGTCACCCTGGAGGTCACTCCTGAGCAAGCGCAGGACATTGCCGTCGCGCAGCTTGGCGGAGGCGTATCTCTCGTCTTGCGGAGTTTGCTGGATTCCGGGAAGGCGACGCTTTCGGGTCAAGAGAAAAGCCTGTCAGTCATTCGATTCGGCATTGAAAGCGAACTCATCAAGCGTTGAACGCTCAAGACCATCAACGTAAATACCCGGAGCGGCTCCATGCAAATCACAACGAAGCATTTAACCGGCGCGATTGGCTCCGCTATCCTGGGCGTATGTCTTTCCGGCGCCTTCACGGCCGGTGAAGCTGCGGAGCAGCAGCGGCCGATCACGCAAGCCGCGCAACAAACTGGCGAATCCAAAACCACCATCCACCTTGGTGTTGGCAAGTCGATGATCGTGGACTTGCCGCGCGACGCCGCCGAGGTCCTCGTCGGCGATCCCAAAGTCGTCGGCGCCATCGTGCGGTCCGCCCGCAAGCTCTACCTCATCGCCTCGGCGGCAGGTCAGACGTCCATCTATACGCTGGACGCACAAGGCGCGAGAATTTCCGAACTGCAAGTCTCCGTGGGGCGGGACATCAGTGAGCTCGAACAAATTCTCAGCACTGCGATGCCCAAATCGTCCTTCTCGGTAAAGACGATTGAAAACACGATTATCCTGGGCGGCGTGGCGGATTCGGCCGCAGAAGCCCAGATGGCGGAGGATATCGCCAGAGGATTTCTTGGGCAGAATGGCGATGGCCAGACTGTCGGGCGCGTGGTCAACTCGATCACACTGCGGGGCCGCGATCAGGTGATGCTGAAAGTCACGATTGCGGAAGTGCAGCGCAGCGTCATGAAACAGCTCGGCGTGGGCAACGCCATTGCGCGCGGAAGGGTCGTGTCCCCTGGCGTGGTGTAACAAGCTCGGCTTGTTCAGCGCCTTCGCCGGTTTGTGCCGGGTTGGTCAGGTCGCCACGGCGGGCAGCCCGACGAGGGGAGTATGGCTCAACGGGGCAATGGTTTCCAGTGTCATGT